>CAZPMN010000069.1:0-2240 GCA_964587835.1 uncultured bacterium | reverse complement strand
GGAGGAGGATCATAGTTTACCACCGCCCAGACGTTGCTGTTGTCGGCGGCGCTGACCCCGGTCACCTCGACGCCGCTGCCGACGCCGAAATCGGTGGAGACGGTCCACTCCGCCCCGGAGGCGGTGGAGATTATGAAACCCATCAGAAAGATAAATCCGGCCGCGGCTGTCAGTCGTCTCATCGAGGTGACCTCCTCCTTCTGGTTTTCCGACCGGGCATCCGAGGGCCGGGGCCGGAGAGTTGCCGGACAATTCAAGGCATAACCCAATAACTGCATATTAACATTTACTTCCGGGATCATCAAGGCAAAGACGCCCCGGCCCCGCTATGCTCTATGCGCCCTGCGCCTTCCCGGGCTCTTTGCGCTATGCGCCCTGCGCCTTCCCGGGCTCTATGCGCTATGCCCTATGCGCTTTGTGTCTTCACCTTATGCGCTATGCGCTTTGCGGGATGGGGCGGCAGGCCAAAGCCTCGGGCTGGTGAGATTGCTTCGTCGGCCCGAAAGTATTCGGCCCTCCTCGCAATGACTCCCCAGAAATACTGATTACCGATTACTGTTCACTGATTACCACGCACCGCTCACTGCTTACTGCTTACCGCTTACTGATTACCGACTACCAGGCAACCGGCACGTACTCCTCGCCGCCCCAGTATATTCGGGTCAGGCCGCGGAGAAACCAGAGCCCCTCGCTCTGACGGTAGATAGCTGCGCCGGCGCTACCGGACCCCGCGTAGTCCCCGGGCTGGGGGTGGTCACTCTCCCGGCCATAATAGAATCGAGACAACCCCCGCACCGCCCACAATCCCGTCGCGGGACGGAAAACCCCGGGATCGATTGCCCCGTCCCCGTCGTAATCCGCCGGAACCGGAAGGTCGCCCGGCTTCCCGTAAAAGAGCCGGGTGAGATCCTTCACCGCCCACAGGCCCGTGGCCGGCCGATAAACCCCCGGATGCGAAGTCCCGTCACCGCCGTAGTCCCCGGGGAGGGGGATGTCGTCGGAACGGCCGAAGTAAGCCCGGGTCAACCCCCGCAACCGCCCACAGGCCCGTGGAGGGACGGAAGATCCCGGGATCGGCCACCCCGTCCCCGTCGTAGTCCGCCGGAACCGGAAGGTCGCCCGTCTTCCCATAATAAAAACAAGTTACATCCTTCACCGCCCAAAAACCTGTGGAGGAACGAAAGATCGCCGGGTTGCTGATACCGTCCCCGCCGTAGGCACCCAGGGAAGGGATATCGCCCGGCCCCCCGAAGTGGAATTCATCCGGGGTCCGGCCCGGGCCGTAATGGATCATCCATTTTCCGGAAGACTCCCCCCAGACCGCGATCGGGGCCGGCTCCGGAGAAGGGGTCAGGGTCAGGGTCGGCGTGGTCGAAGGTGAGGGGGTGGGGCTCGGGGTCGGGGTCAAGGTTGGACTCGGCGTGGCGGAGGGAGTGGGGGTGATCACCCCCCAGCTGAGACGAGCGGAAAGTTGAGTGTTATCCTGGATTCTCCCCCCCACGCTGTCCCAGGAGTCCGTTGACGGGAACGGGGCAAGCGGTGTGTTCGCGCTGGGGATCTGGGTATAGGGGGAATAATCGCTAAAGTCGATGGCGAAGAACCCGCGCGTCACCGGCGCGCCGTCGACCGTCATCGACCCTGTGGAAAGATCCATATTCACCACGGCAGTGAAGTCGTTCGGATCGCCGCTGGTTCCTTGTAGGATACGGAAATCCGAGCTGGTGAAGGTGTGACCGTCGATGGTCACGTCCATCCCGTTCACCACGGTCTGGGGAAAAGAACCCCAGGAAGGCAGGGGATCCGTGTCCGCAACCGTCTCGTCGTACTTGAGGATCACGGAGACCGGATCGCCGGCGGAGAAAGTCAACCCGAAAAGGGTGCCACTGCTCGAAATTACCCTGCCGTCATAGGAAACCGTGATCAAGCCCGGTACCCGGGGAACCCAGACCAGGGCGAGCAGGAGGGCACCGGCCAACGCGAAGATCTTCATAACCTTGCCTCCCTCTTCGGTCCTTCACCGGGGAAAAAATACAACCCGGCCGGATGAAACCATCCGAGCCGGGTCATATCTTCTCCGATATTTGCCCCATCCAGCTGCATGGATCTTGCCTGCAGAAGTTGAGCAAAACTATTCAATTATATTTTACTCCTGGGCGGGATCTTTGCCAATAACTTATTGCCCGTTTGTGCAACCAAATTAGAAATGTCCGCTTTTTACCAAAATAGAAATGTCCTCTTTT
>CAZPMN010000068.1:0-2424 GCA_964587835.1 uncultured bacterium | reverse complement strand
ATTATGAGTCCGGTGCTCTAACCAGCTGAGCTACGGGCCCTAACTCATTATTCCCTTGATATTAAATGACTTGCGACTTTGGCCTCCAAAGCGCTTTCCCCGAAAAACGCCCGCAGTAACCATATAGTAACCATATTTTCTTGACCCCGGCCACCCCGTGCTATAGTATGGTTCCGGTTGCTTTTCATCTTCAATCGAGATCCTCGAGAGTCGGCGATGACCGTTCGCAAGCGATACGCTCGTCATTACTATACGGATTTCTACGCCCACGGCAAGCGAATTGTCAGGAAAGTCCCCGGCGGCGTCACCAACCGGGAGGTCGCCCAGCAGTATGAGAACGACCTCAAGTTGAAGATGCTCAAAGGGGAGATCGGAATCTCCAGGATCAACCCGGACCTCTCCGACCTTATCAAGGAATATCTCGCCTTCTCCAGGACCAACAAGGCCCCGGCCAGTTACTCCCGTGACGAGGTCGCCCTCCGGAACTTCATCTCCGTGACCGGGCACAAGAAGCTCTCCGACCTGACTCCGCGGTCCATCGAAAAATACAAGCAGACCCGCCTGGAGACGATGAGCAAGCGGACGGTGAACCTTGAGATCACGATGCTCAAGGCGATGCTCAACAAGATGGTCGAGCTGGGGGCGATCCCGGAGAACCCGATCAAGGCCGTGAAGAAGATCCGGGGCCCGGAGTCGAAGACCCTGGAGTTCCTGACCCGGGACGAGATCGATGTCCTCCTCCCCACCCTCTCCCCTACCTACTACCCGGTCATCTACACCTTCCTCAAGACCGGGCTGCGGAAAAATGAACTGGTTTACCTGGAGTGGGAGGACATCGACTTCGACAAGATGCTGATCCGGGTGGTGAACAAGAAGGCCCACCCGACCAAGTCCTATAAGCCCCGCTACATCCCGATGGATAAGAAGCTCGCGGAGCTGCTGAGATCGATCAAGCGGACCAAGCGCAGCTACGTCTTCGTCACCGGACGGGAGACCCTGCGGAAGAACAACCTGATCACCAACCTCAAGCGGGCGGCGAAGAAGGCCGGGATCCGGAAGAACGTCACCGTCCATATGCTCCGCCACACCTACGCCTCCCACCTGGTGATGGCCGGGGTCGATCTCCCCACCGTCAAGACCCTCCTCGGCCACGCCGACATCCACACCACGATGCGCTACGCCCATCTCGCCCCCGACCACCTCCGCCAGGCGGCGGAGAAGCTCTCATTCTGAAGAGGGGAAAGCTTGCAGCGGGGGTGGGCAGTTAGTTGCGCGGAGGGAGCAAGTTTTCCCGGAGCAGCCTCTTCGAGACAACCTTTTCCGAGACCGCGAAGACCCGGGCTATCCCGTGAGCGATGTAATCCCTGGCCATCTCCCCGGATGAATCCCACTCGGTGAAACCGCTTGCCTCGGCCAAGGTGCGGGCCTTTTCAAATTCCCCAGTCAGCCTCTCGCGAGGGACCAGCAACCTGCCGGCAAACTCGTAGGCGTGCTGTTCGATCCAGGTATATTGATCCTCCGGAATGGCCTGGAAGAATTCCACCCACTCGTCGATCGAGGAATGGGCAATCCGGGAGTAAATGTCGGAATGTAGAATTAGGTGGCCGAGCTCGTGGGCCATTGAGAACCTGATTCGGTTCACCATCCGTTCATCCCGGTAATAGTCGGTATCAACGATTATGGTTTCAAGATTGCCCAGGAGAAGGGCATCCACGTTACAGGCACTATACAGCCCTGTGATCGGTCGGATTTCAAGGTCCAGTTCAAATTCGGCTATCGCCTCGACATCTACGGGGAGTTCTCCGGAGGGCCAGTGCTTTACCCGGAAGTCGTCGGCCGCCCGCCAGATCTTGTCCCGGGGGATAAAAGGAGCTTTGAAGCCGGATAGATCCATCAGAAGACCCCTTAGCTCCTTCTAATCTTTTCCGCCACTTCTCTCATCTCGGCTTCGGTCGGTTTCTGACCCCGCAACGTCCGGAAAAAGACCGGCAGCATCTCGACCACCTTCTCATCCGACATCAGATCGTGGGGAACGATCCCGCAGTCGGCGGCGGCCAGGTCGAAGAACTGATACCATTCATCGGTCCCCCTGGCGATCCCCAGCGTCTCGGCATAGCGCTCGAGAATCGCTTTGTCCTGGGGGGGCGGCCAGACGCTGCGCTCCATCTTGCTGATATTGCCCGGGTCGGCCGCGGCAGTTTTGCAGAACTGCCGGAGAGTAATCTTCTTCTCCTTCCGGAGAGCTCTGAAATACGAGCCGAAATGGCTGTAAATCCCGATATTGTCCATAAAGCACCTCCCTTTGACCTCCATTTTGTAATAAAAATACAACATATCTAAAGGGAGGTCAAGCGCAAAATGCGATGCTGAGGGAACACACTGGTACATCGTTTACCCCCTGGTCCCGCCGCAGCCGCCCTGAAG
>CAZPMN010000067.1:0-2650 GCA_964587835.1 uncultured bacterium | reverse complement strand
AGGGCGATACCGTTCAGGCTCAGGTGCTCAAGGTCGATCAGGCGGAGCGCCGGATCGGGCTCAGCATCAAGAACGTCATTCTTGGCAAGGGTCCGGAAGACCTTCCGCCGGAGTCCGGCGAAACTGCGCCGCCGCCGGTGGACGTCGATACCCGCCTCAAGGACGGCCTGGAGAAACTGGAAGAGGCCCTCAGCGATTCCCCCTCCGAGGAGGGAGAAGAGAAACAGGCCTGACCGGCTCCCGGTTCCCTAAGATGGTTCCCGATCCCGTCGCCAAACAGATGGAGGTCATCCGGCGGGGCGTGGTCGAGATCATCCCCGAGAGCGAACTGGAGGATAAGCTTCGGTCCGCCCAAGCCGAATCCCGTCCCCTGCGGGTGAAGTACGGGGCCGATCCCTCGGCCCCCGATATTCATCTCGGCCATACCGTGCCCCTGGGGAAGTTGAGACAGTTCCAGGACCTCGGGCACCTGGTGGTCTTTATTATCGGGGATTTCACCGCCCTGGTCGGTGACCCCTCCGGACGCTCCAAGACCCGCCGCCGCCTCTCTCCCGAGGAGGTCAAGACCAACGCCCTCACCTACCAGGAGCAGGTCTTCAAGATCCTCGACCGGGACCGGACCGAGGTGGTCTACAACAGCTCCTGGCTCTCTGAGCTTCGTTTCCCCGAGGTCGTGGAACTGGCCGCCCGGGCCACTGTGGCCCGGATGCTGGAACGGGACGATTTCTCCCAGCGCTACCGGGCCGGGAAACCGATTTCAGTCCTCGAGTTCCTCTACCCCCTGATGCAGGGTTATGACTCGGTGGTGGTCCGCGCCGATCTCGAATTGGGGGGGACGGACCAGACCTTCAATTTGCTCCTGGCCCGGGAGATCCAGCGGGAGTACGGCCAGCCCCCCCAGGCTATTCTCACCCTGCCGTTGCTGGAAGGCACCGACGGTGTCCAGAAGATGTCCAAGTCGCTGGGGAACTATATCGGGATCAGCGAACCGGCCCGGGAAATCTTCGGCAAGGTGATGTCCATTTCCGACGAACTGATGTGGCGTTACTTTGATCTGCTTTCCCGCCGTTCGCCCGCCGAGATCGCCGCCGCCCGCGAGGAGTGCCGGACCGGAACCAACCCGATCGCCTGGAAGAAAAAGCTGGCTCTGGAGCTGGCCGCCCGCTTTGCCGGTGAGCAGGAGGCCCTCACCGCCCGGGATTACTTCGAGGAGGTCCACCAGAAGAAGGAAGTCCCCGAAGATATGCCGGAGGTCGTTCTCGAAGAAAAAGACCTTTCCAACGGAACCGTCCCGGTCATCGAACTGCTGAGATTGTCGGGCCTGGTTCCCAGCAACTCCGAGGCCCGGCGGAAGATCGCCGAGGGTGCGGTCAGCTACGATGGCGAAAAGGTCAATGAACACGGGGCCTTGGTGCGGGTCAAAGATAACGGAGTCCTCAAACTGGGGAAGCGAAAATTCCGTCGAACCCGGCTGGCCGGGGACCCGAAAAAATAATTTATATTTCCTCTTGACATACTCTGACCGTGGTCGTATATTGGCCATGATGAGATCAGGTGGTCCTTAACAACCAAGCGACAACCTAATCTTCTGCAGGTTAAAGTGCATCTGCGGATGCGCTTTTTTTGTTCTTTGAAAATTGAATGGTAAGATGGGCTCCAGTACGAAAGCCGGATCAAGTCTTAATCATTGATTGAGAGTTTGATCCTGGCTCAGAACGAACGCTGGCGGCGTGGATTAGGCATGCAAGTCGAACGAGAATCTCGTGAACGGAAGCTTCGGCCGAAGGGATCGGGAGGACAGTGGCGAACGGGTGAGTAACGCGTAAGCAATCTACCCTTGACTGGGGAATAACGTTTCGAAAGAGACGCTAATACCGCATGTGATCCCGATGCGACATCGTGTTGGGATTAAAGATGTGTTCCTTTTAGGGATATGTCGGTCAGGGATGAGCTTGCGTCCTATTAGCTTGTTGGTAGGGTAACGGCCTACCAAGGCTTTGATGGGTAGCTGGTCTGAGAGGATGGTCAGCCACACTGGGACTGAGACACTGCCCAGACTCCTACGGGAGGCTGCAGTCGAGAATCATCCGCAATGGGCGAAAGCCTGACGGTGCGACGCCGCGTGGAGGATGAAGGCCTTCGGGTTGTAAACTCCTTTCACCCGGGAAGAAAAATCATCTCGTGAATAACGGGGTGACCTGACGGTACCGGGAGAAGAAGCCCTGGCTAACTCCGTGCCAGCAGCCGCGGTAATACGGAGAGGGCGAGCGTTGTTCGGATTTACTGGGCGTAAAGGGCATGTAGGCGGCTTGATAAGCTCCGGGTGAAATTTCCGCGCTTAACGCGGAACAGAGTCGGAGAACTATCAGGCTTGAGTTCAGGAGAAGAGAGTGGAATTCTCGGTGTAGCGGTGAAATGCGTAGATATCGAGAAGAACACCAGCGGCGAAGGCGGCTCTCTATTCTGAAACTGACGCTCAAATGCGAAAGCGTGGGGAGCGAATGGGATTAGATACCCCAGTAGTCCACGCTGTAAACGATGTGCACTTGGTGTATTCCTTTTTAAGGGGTGTGCCGGAGCTAACGTGTTAAGTGCACCGCCTGGGGAGTACGGCCGCAAGGCTAAAACTCAAAGGAATTGACGGGGGCCC
>CAZPMN010000066.1:0-3008 GCA_964587835.1 uncultured bacterium | reverse complement strand
AAAGAAAGAGAGTTTTAACCAGGAAAAAGTGACAACTTAAAATCAGGACGTGACATAAGCAGTGAGCAGTAAGCAGTGAGCTGCACCGCCTTGCCATCAGGAACCCTCTCCCCGGAGGGGAGCGGGTAGGGTGAGGGGGAGATGAAACAGGTGAAGATTTGCCCGGCCGGTCTCTGGGATTCCCCGATCAGCGCCGCCCTCGCCGCCGCCCGTTCCGCCTGCCCGTCCGAGATCCGGCTTGACGGTGAGGATGTCTATTGGCTGGAGAGCCGCCCCTCCGAAGGTGGCCGGTTGGTTATTGTCAGGAGAGTGCTTGCCGGGGAAATTTCGGAAGTTCTCCCCCCGCCTTTCAGCGCCCGGTCCCGGGTCCACGAGTACGGCGGCGGCGCTTATGCCGTGGCTGGCGGGGTAGTGTACTTCTCCCACGCTGTTGACGGCCGTCTTTACCGCCTTGACCCCGGGCGAAGCCCCCGGCCGATTACCCCGGCTGGGGACTTCCGTTACGCCGACCTGGTCGTTGACCCCCGCCGTGAACGAATCCTGGCGGTCCGCGAAGACCACTGCGGCGCGGGGTTCCCGATCAACACCCTGGTCTTGGTTGACCGATCCGGCCACCGCCCGGTTGAGACTCTTTTCTCCGGGCGGGATTTTTACGCTTACCCCCGCCTCAGTCCCGACGGCTCGCAGATCGCCTTCCTGGCCTGGGACCTTCCCGATATGCCCTGGGAGGGAACCGAACTCTGGACCGCCGACCTGGACGATGCCGGTCGGCCTAAGAACGCGCGCCGGGTGGCCGGGGGCAGGGAGGAGTCGATCTTCCAGCCCGAGTGGTCCCCCGCCGGGGAGCTTTATTTCGTCTCCGACCGGAGCGGCTGGTGGAATATCTACCGGATGTCGGATGGGAAGATCGTCCCCGTCTGCCCGCTGGAGGCGGAGTTCGGTCTACCCCTCTGGGTGCTGGGTGGTTCCACCTACGCCTTCACCGGCGACGGTCGGATTGTGGCCGCCTTCTGCCGGAAGGGGTTATGGCGGCTCGGGATTATCAGCCCCGCCGTTGGCGGGGTTCGGGAGCTGGACTGCCCCTACACCGATCTCAGCGGCCTGCGGGGTCGGGAAGGGTCAGTGATTTTTGTCGCCGCGTCTTTCCAGAAACTTTTCTCGGTGATCGAATATCTCCCCGATTCTGACCGGTTTGAGGTGATCCGGAATGGGGGCGAGGAGAGGAGAGCGATCGACCCCGCTTTTCTCTCCCTCCCGCAACCGATCGAGTTTCCCACCGGGAAAGGGGAGACCGCCCATGGTCTCTTTTATCCTCCCCGCCACCCAGGCTTTCGACTGCCGGAGGGAGCATTGCCGCCCCTCCTGGTTGTCCCCCATGGCGGCCCGACCGGGGCCGCTTCTTCCGCGCTCAGTCTCAAAACCCAGTTCTGGACCAGCCGGGGTTTCGCAGTTCTCCTGGTCAACTACCGGGGGAGCACCGGTTACGGCCGGGGTTACCGGCGGGCGCTGGACGGCCGCTGGGGAGAAGCCGAGGTCGAGGACTGCCTCCAGGGGGCCCGGTGGCTGGCCGAAAAGGGGATGGTCGACCCCGGCCGAATGGCGATCCGGGGATCGAGCGCCGGCGGCTTCACCGCCCTGCTCGCCCTGGCTCGTTCCGATCTCTTTCGGGCCGGGGCGGTTTACTACGGCGTCAGCGACCTGGAACTGCTGGCGGCCGAAGACCACAAGTTCGAGTCGGGTTCCCTCTCCCGGCTGGTCGGTCCTTACCCCCAACGCCGCGATCTCTACCGGGAACGCTCGCCGGTTAATCTCGCCGGGCAGATCTCCGCCCCGGTTATCTTCTTCCAGGGGGAGGATGACCGGGTGGTCCCCCCGAACCAGACCGAGCGGATGGCCGCGGCCCTGGGGGAGAAAGGGGTCCCGGCCGAGGTGATCCGTTTCCCCGGCGAGGGCCACGGATTCCGTTCGGCGGAGACGGTCAGGAACGCCCTGGAGTCGGAGTCCGCCTTCTACCGCCGCTTCTTATTTTACAAAACAGGTAATACCTCTTCTGTAAAATAAGGCGGGGGATCAGTAGGCGAAACCGAGGGCGGCTCCGCCCCAGAAGCCGTCTTTGCCTTCTTCTATCGCTCGCTGGAGGTCGCTCTCCAGAAGGGTGTAATATCAGCGCCCTCGGCCGGCTTGTCCGGACGGAGCGGGAGTTCATAAGCTAACCCGGCCGGACAGTATTCCTCATCTATATCGACGGAGGGAACCGACTTGACGGCTTTTAAATCCGTTCCCCGCGGTCCTGCTCTCGCTCGATGACCGGAAAGACGCCTACCGGTAATTTCGGGCTCTTACGCCTCCCTCCCCCCGCCCCCAATTTTTAGGCCTGAGATTGTCGGCATAGACTCAAATGAAAAAAGTAAAAAAAGTAAAAATAATGCTTGCCGCTTGGGGGGAGGAAGGGCTATAGTGACCCTGTATTTAAACGGAGGAGAATATGTCAATTAATAAAATTCTCTCTCTCTCTCTCGAATAGCCATTCCATATCAAGTCATACCCGCCCGGATGGGACATCCCCATCCGGGTTTTTTATTGTCCGTCAATCTTCGCACCTATGCGGGAGGTAGCGTCTTATGAAAACCCTAAATTTGCTGGTCCCTGTCCTGGTCCTGCTTCTCGGGTTTACCTGTTTCCCCGGCGCAGTCCGGGCCCAGGGATACATCGACGTCAATCGGGCCTCGTCGGCGGAACTGCAGCAGCTCTACCGCGTCGGCCCGATATTGGCCCAGCGGATAATCGAGGAGCGGGAGAGCAACGGAGCTTTTCAGACCCTGGATGAACTGGGGGAGCGGGTCAAAGGGGTGGGGCCGGTGATGCTGAGCCGGTGGGCGGAGGTCTCCTCTCTTCCCTATAGCGGGGCCGAGATCAACTCTGAGGAGCGAACAGCAGAGTTGCGGGAGTTGGGGTTAGCCCTGGCCCGGGGAGAAGCGAAGCTCGACCTCAATACTGCCCCGGTCGAG
>CAZPMN010000065.1:0-4080 GCA_964587835.1 uncultured bacterium | reverse complement strand
TCCTCGCAATGACAGTGGGGGGTTATTCCAGGACGGGGGGGGTGCGGTAGTAGTTGTCTTTTCGGTCGGGGGCGTTTTTCAGCAATGAGCCGTCCTGGGCCAGGGGGTGAATTTTTGGATCTTTGCCTGTCCTCAAGGGAGGATCGGGCTGGACCGGGGTGTAGAGTGGTTCCTCTCTCCCGCCCCGCTCGCGGGCGGTGTCGGCGAGGGACTTCGCCTCCCCGACGGCGGCCGCCAGGGCGGGTTTCTCCTCCTCGCGGACGCCGATCCGGGAAACCCAGGAGAGGGTAGAGAGGAGATCTCCCTGCCCGGAAGCGGGAGCGGGGGGCGCGGCGGCGGAGTCGAGATGGAGTTCCTTGAGCTGGAGGCGGTCGACGGCGGCGGGGGCGGCGGTCAGGGGGCAGTAAGCGGCCCGGTTCTTGGGGAAGGCGATCACCTCACGGATCGAGGGGGTTTTGAGGATCATCGCCACCATCCGGTCGAGGCCGAGGGCGATCCCCCCGTGGGGCGGGGCGCCGTATTGGAGCGCCTCGAGGAAGAAGCCGAAGCGCTCCCGGGCCGTCTCCTCCTTCATCCCCAGGGCCTGGAAGATCTTCGCCTGGAGCCGGGGGTCGTTGATCCGGATCGAACCGCCGCCGAGTTCCTCGCCGTTGACGACCAGGTCGTAGGCCCGGGAACGGAGCGTAAGGAGCTCCTTTTTATCCCCGGGGTCGAAGTCCTCCCGGTCGGGGGCGGTGAAGGGGTGGTGGATGGAGGTGATCCCCTCCTCGGTCTTCTCGAAGAGGGGAAAACCGGTGATCCAGACGGGCTTATACTCCCCTGCCGGAAACAGATTGAGCCGTTCGGCCAGGTGGAGGCGGAGCCGGCCGAGGGCGTCGGCGACCAGGGCGGGATCGGGATCGGCGATCATCAAGATCACGTCACCGTCTTCGGCGGCAAAGCGTTCGATGATCTTGGCCTGCTCGGCGGGGGAGAAGAAACGGACGATGTTGGAGTCGAGCTTGCCTTTCGTCACCCGCATCCAGGTCATCCCCTTGGCCCCGAAAGAGGGGACGATCTTCTTGGCGTACTCGTTCTGGAGGACGTTCTTGGAGAGTTCGGCCGACTGGCCCCGGACATTGATCCCCTTGATCGAACCGCCCTCCTCGATGATCTTTTTAAAGATGGCGTAGCCGGTTTCGGCGAAGATGTCGGCGGCGGCGACGAACTTGAGATCGAAGCGGAGGTCGGGCCGGTCGGTCCCGTAGGCGGCCAGCGCCTCGGAGAAGGAGAGGCGGGGGAAGGGGCGGGGGAGGTCGATCCCCCCGGCGGCGAAGGCCCTCACGGTCAACTCCTCGATCAGCTCGTAGATGAACTCCTCGTCGATGAAGGCGGCCTCGAGGTCGAGCTGGGTGAACTCGGGCTGGCGGTTGGGACGGAGATCCTCATCGCGGTAGCAGCGGACCACCTGGAAGTAGCGCTCGAAGCCGGAACACATCAGAAGCTGCTTGAAGAGCTGGGGCGACTGGGGCAGCGCGTAGAAGCAGCCGGGATGGACCCGGCTGGGGACGAGGTAGTCGCGGGCGCCCTCGGGGGTGGATTTGGTCAGGACCGGGGTCTCGATCTCGACGAAGCCGCGGGTGTCGAGGAAGTCGCGGGCGGTCTTGATGATCCGGTAGCGGCGGGTCAGGTTATCCCGCATCGAGGGGCGGCGCAAGTCGAGGTAGCGGTACTGGAGGCGGAGATCCTCCCCGACGGCGGCGGCGTCAACCGTTCCCCCGGCCACCATCGCCTTCTCCGAGATCGGGAAGGGGAGAACCGGGGAGGGGCTCAAGACCTCCAGCTCCTCGGCCTGGACCTCGATGGATCCGGTGGGGAGGGCGGGGTTCTCCGTCCCCGGCTCCCGGCTGACCACGCGGCCGCTGACCGCAACGCAGAACTCTTCCTTGAGGCGGGCGGCCGCTTCCCGCAATCCGGGGACCCGGTCGGGGTGGAAGACGACCTGGACGATCCCCGACCCGTCGCGGAGGTGGACGAAGAGGATGTTGCCGTGGTCGCGCAGAGCGTCGACCCAACCGGCGAGGAGGACCTCTTTCCCGGCGTCAGATTCAGTCAGGGTACCGCAGTTTATTCTCGATTGGAGATTCATAGTTTACCTTGGACGGTTTCACCCTCTTCCCGCCGGTGAGGAGGTTCTCATCTCGCCCAGACTACGATCCGCGACAGCCAGCAGATTCCTGATCTCTTCCCGGTTTGTCCGATGCGGACGGAGCCAGTGGTTAACCGCCCATTGCTTTAAGCTCATCATCACTCCCGATTAGGAAGATCTTCGGCGAATCAATAATTTCGGCAATGAAACGATCCCCCGCAGCGATCCGGGCCCGTAGTTCCGCCTCCGGGAAGACGTGAGGATTGATCTCCCGGCCTACCTTATTCGTAACGCCTGATAGCATACCGGCAAGATCCCGTAATCCCACGTCGCCGATAACCATCAGGTCCACGTCGCTGACGGCCTGCTCCTCGCCGGCAGCGATAGAGCCGAAGATGAAAGCCAGATGGATCCGATCATCGGCGAGGGTTTCTCTAAGAAGACCCGCCAGACCCGATGTCTTTAAAACCAGATTATGGATCTCCCCATAGATGGGGTGATCTTCATTGGCCCGATAGTAGACCCGGTTACTGTCCCGGCGGCGGTGGATCAGGTCGAGATCCTTCAGGTTGCGCAGTTCTCTCCGCACGCTGCTCTCACTCAACCCGGATCTTCTTTCAATCTCACGATTGTGCAGTTCAACCCCCCGTTTGCCAAATAAAATCCCGAAGATCTCGGAACGCGCCCGGGAAGAAAGTATTTTTGATAACAAATTCATTTTGCGCTACTATACTGCGCTATTGCGCTATTATGCAACGCATTTTTCCCGCCAATAGAGAGAAGTGGCGCCCGGGCCGCAATACCGGATACCAGAAAAACCCCTCACCCCCGGCCCCTCTCCCCAAAGGGGAGAGGGGGGGGTGGAGCGGAGGGGTCGGGAGGGGGTGGGGGGTGGGGGGGGAATAGGTAATCAGTAATCAGTGAGTAGTGAGCAGTAATCAGTGAGCAGTGAGCAGTGGGCAGTCCCGAAGAAGCAGTTCGGGATCCCGATTTTATCGGGATTCGCTGCGATAATCAGTGGAGAAATTGATCTCGCTCTGGGTGGTGACAGCCTTGAAGGCGGGCGCCTTCTCGCCGATCCGGGGCATAGCGTTGACCTTATCAGAACTTGGCGGACCAGGCCTGGACGCCGCGCATAATCATCTCCACCGAGATGGTTCCGACGAAGAGGGCGGTAACCCGGCCGGCGATCTCGATGTAGCGCTGGATCAGGGGCTCCCGGCGGGGGCGGACATAGTCGTGGAGCCATTTGAGGGCGAGCATAACCAGTACGGTGACGGCCACCGAGAGGAGGACGATGAAACAGGAACGGAGCACGTTGTGCTGCTGGCCGACGATCACCGAGGCGGAGATGGTCCCCGGACCGATCAAAAGGGGCATCGCGATGGCCCCGGCCAGGTGCTCGGACTCGCCCCGGAGAATCTCAATCGCTTTGGGGCCGCGGAAGACGAACTGGATCCCGATCAGGAGGAAGATCACCCCCCCGAAGATCTGGAATGAGGCGAAGTCGGCCTGGACGACATCGGAGAAGAAGGCATCGCCGAGGACGGCGAAGCCGCAGAAGACCGCCCCGGCGATCAGGCCGGCCCGGGTCAGGACCCGGGCGAACTGCCGGGCGTCGAGTTTCTCGACCACGTCCACCAGGTAGACGATGACCAGAAAGGGGTTGAGGAGGACGAGAAGGAGGATCAGGGATCTCAGGGTGCTGTTCATATAATTTCGCTAAAAAACCAAAGCTCGGTCCATATTAGCGCCGGAGGAGGGGTGAGGTCAAAGGAATCAGGACGGGACGAACTGCAATTTGACATCGTCACGAAATCGGGTATGGTGAAGGGGAAAGCGGTGAGCAGTGAGCAGTGAGCAGTAAGCGATGAGCAGTGAGCGGTGAGCGGGGTCCCGTCCTGATATAGGTTGTCATATTGTAGAGGACATCCCCCCGGGGTTTACCCCCG
>CAZPMN010000064.1:0-4202 GCA_964587835.1 uncultured bacterium | reverse complement strand
GGATATTGGATATTGAATAGTTCGCCCGTCATTGCGAGGACCCTGAGCGAAGCGATCCTTCACCTACCACAAGGAATGCCGCAGGCATTCCGATCCCGCAAGCCCGAAGGGCGATACTACCGCTTACCGCTCACTGCTCACTGCTCACTACTTACTGCTTACTGCTCACTGCTTACTGCTTACTGCTCACTGCTTACCGCTCACTGCTTACTGCTTACTGATTACTGAACTACCTCCCCCCCCGTCTCCAAGGGAGGGAAGAGCTCCGCACCTTCCGGAAGCTGAAAATCAAAGCGACCGGCGTCCATCCCGGTGTTGATCCGCCACTGGCCGATCTTCAGCCTCACCGGGGGAGCGGACTTCGAAGAGATCGTCATCTCCCTGATCAGCCAGGTCCGGGGGTCGACCCGGGCCCGGATCCGGCTGATCTCCGTCTCGCTGCCGTCGGGGATCACCGTGACCAGGAAGCTTCCATCCTCCAGACGGGTGAAAGAGCGCTCGGTCCCTCTCAGGAGCACCCGGATCGGCGAGGTCAGGCCCCAGCTCATCTCGTAGAGGGTGGCCCGGCGCTGCTCCTCGTCCCGCAGATGGTAGGCCTCCACCACGCCCAGCTCCGGAGAGTAGATCCACATTTGGTCGCCGTTGATCAGGACCTCGCGTCCCCCGGCGACCTCCGTCTTCAGCTTGTCCGGGCTCTTATAGGACAGGGTGATCCGACGGGGGGAACTCTCTTCGCCGGGGGCGGAAGAGTCGTAGTCGATCACCGCGATTAAATCGGTGATCGATCGGCGGACCTCTTCCATCTCGTGGATGATCCGGTCGAGATCCGGTTCCCGCTCAACCGGCCGGACCGCCTCGCCCCGCCCGGCGGCCGGGGACCCGGCCAGGACGGCGGCGAGAAGAACGGCGCTAAGAATCTTTGACCAGTCGGCAGTCATAGTAAATTCCCCGTTTGCGGATAGTGTATCGTTCAAAGGGTCCGGTCTTCAGCCAGCCGGCCGCTTCGCCCAGCGAGACCGCCCCCGCCGGGGGCAGGTCGCTTGAACCCGCCTCGCCGGCCGAGGCCTCCCACTCCCTGAGGTCGTCGGGACGAGGCGCGGAATAAAACCCGAAGATCCGCGCCTCCCCCCCCGGCTTGAGGACACCCCAGATCTCTTCCGGGGAGAGCAGCGCGCTTCCCTCCTTCAGGACCGGCCAGCCGAGAAAGAGATCTACCGTCTCTGGGGCTCCTCCCGGACCGGGATAACCCTCCAGGCCGAAAGGCAGGCCACGGGAGTGGAGATAACCCCGGAAACTCTCGGGGTAACAGAGACACTTCTCGATCCCCTCTTCCCGGGCCAGATCCCGGGCAATCTCCTCCCAGATTAATTCTTCGACTCCCCCTGGCCGCGGTTTATTCATCGCCGCGTATTCTCCCACAATTGAGAATCCCGGGCAAGGAAGGAAGAATTGCCCCGGGAAGCAATGAGCAAGCCGCCACCCCGGCCACCTGTGGAATACCCATAACCACCGCATCATCCCCTTCCACTAACGGAATATTCCTTAACCTCGGCTCAAGTATACCCACAATATTAAAAAGCGGGCCGTCCCGAACGGGACGGCCCGCTTTTTAATAGCCCCTAGGGGAATCGAACCCCTGTCTCCAGACTGAGAATCTGGCATCCTAGGCCACTAGACGAAGGGGCCAAAAATTTTTGCCGGGCAAAAATTTTTCAATATTTTATTTCCCCGCAGGGGAAATAAAATACCTCCGGAAGGACTCGAACCTTCAACAAACGGATTAAGAGTCCGCTGCTCTGCCAAATTGAGCTACGGAGGCGCAATCTGAGCCCACTATACTGATTTCCCCTACCCCGGCAAGAAATTTTTTCCGGGGCAAATATTCTCCTATCCCCTTTCCTCCTGCTGGCACTCCGCGTTCGCCAATTACCGATCACTGATTACCAATCGCCAGGAAATTCCCCTCAGCCATCCGGATTAAGCAACCCGGATCCCCGCAGAAGTTAGCCCGGACCCCAACGGGGTCCCACGTCATAGCCCGGGGCAACGCCCCGGGATAACAACACCCACCCCCCCCCTCCCCAACCACTATCTCTGCCTTGCATCCCTCCTCCAAACCGCCCCGGGAAAAATGTCAATAAATAGTGACTGACCCCTTTTGGCGTTAACCGGTGATACCTGTTGACGGAAATGGAAG
This sequence comes from uncultured bacterium, assembly GCA_964587835.1. Taxonomy (GTDB): domain Bacteria; phylum Auribacterota; class Erginobacteria; order Erginobacterales; family Erginobacteraceae; genus Erginobacter. The sequence goes on along the minus strand of CAZPMN010000064.1, from coordinate 2,005 downwards.
AAATGGGTAAGATACGAGAGCCGGAGACCATCAAATGAAGCATCATCCTATAAAGCGGACTTGCAAAAAATGCGGTGGGCGGCTGGTGGTTACGAAATACGTCAAGGACGGGGAGCATTTCCGGAAATATACCTGTCGCAAATGTAAAACCTCCGAGGTATTCAGGAGGGTGAGAGGTTATTACGGATAGATAAAGCGCAACCAAACAACGGACCATTCAACCCTCGCATCCAAGTAACGTGGTGCGAGGGATTTTTTTGCCAAAAAATATTCCTGTTCGGCAAAAGTTCTCCGGGGTGGGACCTCTATCTAACCTGGTCGCCGCCTATTCCGGAGTAACCCCAAAAAGCGGCTACCCTAAACCGGAATGGGTGACTACCATAGAGCGGAATGTGTGCCTACTTTGCTCCGAAATACGCAAATGCCGGGGGACAGCTTGGAAAGACGATCAGGGCTTACTTTGCTCTGGCCATAACGGCCTACCAGGCCGAGGACCAGGCGACGAGGGACGCCTGGGATGCCGCGATCAAGGGCAAGGGCGTCGCGATGACCGGGTTCAACTACTACCTCGGTCTCTACGTAAAGTACCTGATCGAGAACACCGGCACGCCGCCCACGGCGCCTTTCCTGCCGCCCAGCTAAGATTGAGCGGCGCCGGTGACTCCGGAAGATGCCCCTGCATCACCTCTTGGCGGTGCGGGGGTTTTTGTATCCGCCAAGGAGGGGATCCTCTCCGTACCCTCTCCGCTTTCACTCCGCTTTAAAAGGCCTTTCGGCTGCGCTTCACCCTGGTCGGGCAATGACCATTTTCAGCAGGAGCGGCGGATCAGACTTGAGGTTTAAGCCTGAGGCGTGACGGGGGAGATCGTCGCATAGGGTCCCACAACGCCTGCTGGGCATCGGCCGCGCCGGGATGGACGCGGCCGCATAGCCCTGGTGTTGCGGCTCAGGACTTTGTTCTGGCTGCCGCCGATCGGTGTTTCCAATAATCGGGATCCCGATGAAGATGCATAACGGCGAGGATGAAGATGCCATCCGGCTCTACACTGTAGAGCACGCCGTAGGGGAACCGATGGACCAGGCAACGACGGACCTGCTCGGCGATCTCCGGCCACATCGCCGGGTAGTCGAAAGCGTTCTGAATGGCGGCATAGACTTCGCGGGAGAAGTCGATGCCAAGACCCGGGCCACAGTCCTCGTAGTATGCTGCCGCCTCGAAAAACTCCTCATCCGCTTCGGGATGGAAGTGAAAGGTCATACGCTGAATCGCTGGCGGATCCTGGCGAAGACCTCTTCCCCGGGGATCGGCTTGACACGCCCCGAGCGAAGATCCTCAAGCCGCCGTTTGGCAACGGCTGACCATTTCCGGTCGACCTCCGGATCGGGGGGATTGAGCGAACGCAACAGGGAGTCGACAACAACCGTACGCTCCTCGACGGGGAGGGACTCGGCCTCTTTTATGATTTCGGCGGTGGTCGGCATAATGGATCACCTCGTTTTTAATTCCGATTCAATGTAACACTTTCCCGGCATTATGCCAAGCGATCCTTGAATAACCTCACTCATTGAATGACAGAACGCAAAATTCGGATGCGTCTGGAATTCGCTGCGGCGTTTTTTCGGGGGGCGTCTCGGGCCGGCGAAGCTGGACCGAGGCGTAGCGCGGGGAAGGGGGCAAGGTCTTAGTCCGGCCAGCGGGGGCCGAGGTTGGGGGGCTGGTCTGAAACCGGACGGGGGCGGAAGGGGGATTCTTCCCAGAAATTCATAGAAATACGTCACTCCGATCAAAGCACCGCGCGTGGCAAAAGGCGCATTTTACTTATTATGTCTATAGAGTTAAATAACTAAATATGAAAAGCTACGTCGCGCGGATTTTTGTGTTGTGCGGCGCGGAGGCGCCGGCCGACCAGGCCGAGGACCAGGCGACTCGGGATGCCTGGGATGCCGCGATCAAGGGCAAGGGCGTCGCGATGACCGGGTTCAACTACTACCTCGGTCTCTACGT
>CAZPMN010000063.1:0-5712 GCA_964587835.1 uncultured bacterium | reverse complement strand
AAAACCGGACATTTCTATTTTGGCGAAAGCGGACATTATCATTTTGGGATTACATCAATAAGAGGAGGCCCTGGCTGATCTCCTGCCAGGTTCAGTCTTCTGCCAGTTCCCGGCCGAACTTTTCGGCCCGGGTCAGGGTTTCCCGGTCTTCAGCGGTCGCCCCCTCCTTGATCGGGGTTCGGGAGAAGCAGAGGGACTTGAAGCGTCCGCCGATGATCTTGGTTATGCAGAGGAACTGTTCCTCCAGCAACTCCAGGTTTCCGGCGCTGGTCCCGCCGCCGGTGGCGATCAGGGCCAGGGTTTTGCCCTGCAGGGGGCTGCTGATCCCCTCCCGGTTGAACTGGATCAGGGAGTACATCCGGTCGATCAGGATCTTCATCTGCGCCGGCCAGCTCAGCCAGTAGAGGGGAGTGGCGAAGACGATCACGTCGTAATCGGGCAACTTGGCGACCGTCTCTGCCACCTCGTCTCCGATTACGCAGCGGAACTCTCCCGACTTCTTGCATTCCAGGCATCCCGAGCACCCCGGGACCCGGTGTCGCAGTTTCACGGCGTCAATCTCCGCCGTTTCCGCCCCGGCGGCCCGGGCGGCCTCCAGCGCCTGCCGCATTATGATCCTGGTATTCGACCCCTTCCGCGGGCTTCCGGAAATAAACAGTATCTTTTTTCCCATAACCATCCCCTCCCTGGTCTTGAGCCGCTTCCATGTAATCCCGGCGATTTTCCGTCTTCCGTCTAAAGTCCGTCTAAAGCCGGATCTTCGACCGGATCTTCGACCGGATCTTCGACCTGATAGAGAAGCCGGCCAGGGCGCCGGGTTCTGATCTATCACCCCTTCGGGGTGAATATTGTCCCCCAACACCCTAAGTTCCCTAAGATCGGTTAGGGTTTCCCTGCACCCCAACGGGGTGCTACGTCATAGCCCGGGTTCTCAGCCCCGGGGAAGATCTAAGAGGTCGAAGATCTCTTCCGGGCGGTCAATGATCACCTCGGCCCCGTGTTCGCGCAGTTCCGCGACCGGACGGAAACCCCAGCTAACCCCCACCGGAAAGTTCCCGGCCCCCCGGGCCGTCTCCATATCCACCCCGGTATCGCCGAGGAAGAGAATATCCCGGGGGTCCAGACCGAGCGTCTTCCCGATCTTCGCCGCCCCCGCCGGATCGGGCTTCAGCGGCACCCCCTCCCGCTGGCCGAGAACGGCGGCAAAGGGATGTCCGGGGAAATACTCCTTTACCCCCAAAACGGTGAATTCCTGGGGCTTGTTGGAGAAGACCGCCGTGGGGATCTTCTCTTCCCGCAGACGTTCCAGCATCCTCTCGATCCCCGGATAAGGCCGGGTCTTGACGTTCCAGGTTGAGCGGTAGGATGTCTGGAAGCCGTTCACCAGTTCCGCGATCATCTCCCGGTTTCGCTGCTCTTCGGGGAGAGCCCTCCAGGCCAGTTCCTCCGCGCCGCTCCCGACAAAATAGCGGTAGTCCTCCACCGGGTGGGTGGGGAGCCCCCGGTCGGCGAAGACCCGGTTCATCGAGTCGGCGATATCCTCCAGGGTGTCGAGGAGGGTCCCGTCGAGGTCGAAGATAACCGCCCGGCCCGGCATCAGTCGACCTCGAGCGCGGCTACGTATTCGGCCAGCTCTCGCCGCCGCTGTTCGACCAGTTCGCGTCCCTGGGTGATCTCTTTCTGGAGGTCTTCGATCCGGGCTTCCTGCTCGAGCAGTTTCTTCTCGAAGCGGCTGTAGGCCGGCGAGTTCCCGGCCACCGCTTCCATATTCTTCCGGACGTGATCCTGTTCCCCCCGCCAGGTCTCTCTCTGGTGCTCCCGCTCCTTCAGGGCCCGCTCCGCCTCGCTTAAGAGATTCTTCCTTCGGGCCGTCTCGGCCAGGGCGGCGCGCACCTTGACCGGGACTTCCCCGTTTTCCGAGTAGCGGACGAGTTCGCCCGGATCGCAGGGGAGAACGGCGACTGTCTGCCGGGTGATCGCCTCTTCCCGAACCGTCAGGGTGGTCTCCCCGTCGCCCTTGGCTTCCAGCCGGAAATGGTAAAGATCCTCCGTCTCCTCCAGCGGCTGATCCGGCTCAACCAGTTCCAGGTTCTTCCGCCGGGGGTGTTCGATGATCACGGCCCGGTTGCGGGCTTCGGAGTTTCCGATCCGGTAAGTCCGGCTCCGAAGATTCTTCCGGGTGATCTCCAGGTTGCCCCGGCTGATCCGGGCGGCGGCGATCTCCCTGGACTCATCCCGGGATGAATCCACGGTCAGCTTGAGGTCGATCGCGTAGCTCAAAAGACGCCGCGTCCCCGGGGTCAGGTTCCCGATTTGCCCGTCCCCGCCGTAGGAGTCCCCGTCGTAGACGGTGACCGGACCCGCCGGGAGGGTGGCCTCGGTATTGTTGGTCAGGTAGATCCCGTTGAGGGGGTGGCGGGGGAGGACGTCGGCGTTGTAGATTGAGACCTTCTCGGCGGCGATCTGCCTGTTGATGATCGGCAGCAGGGCCGACTCTCCCCGGGGGAGGCTGACCGGGCGCCCGACCCGGTAGGAGAAGAGTTCGCCGGCTTCCCCGGTCGAGGTCCCGGTCCGGAGATCTTCCATTACCTCGCGCATTTTCAAATCCGCGACCGATTCCCGGGAGATATTCGGACCTTCTGTCAACATCAGATCGCCCTGGGATAATCTCATCCGCGGTGGAACCGCCGGCTCCGCCGCCATCTTAACCGAGAGTCCCTCCTCATAGCGCCGGGGAGCGAGCGAGGAGTAGAGTTCGGGCTCCACCACCGGCCGGGAGAGGTAGAGCGGGGTGTAGAGGTCTTGGATGAAGGATACCGGCCGTCCCGAGACCAGGGTCAGTTCGACCGCTTCCCAGTCGTAGTCGCCGGTATTCTCGACGATCGCCCAGCCCTGGAGGAGGGCTTTCTCACTGTCCCCGTCCTCCAGGACCAGCCGGTAAGATGCCTTCCAGACCGGCATCTCGGTGATGTAGCCGATCCGGACGGTCCGTGTCCCCTCCCCGCGGAAGAGAACCGAAAATGGTTTCCGCCCGCTGTCCAGGTTCTCCGCCAGCAGTCCCAGGGCCCGGTTCAGCTCTGCGTTCATTCTCTGGTCGGTCAGGGAGAAGCTGGTGATCGAATCGAGGGGGATGGTCCTGACCCCCTCGGTGGTCAAAAGCGAGAGGTACTCCCTCTCAATCACCGTTCCGGTTTCCACGATCTGTTCAGTCCGGGTCTCCACGGTCAGGATCTTCCCCTCCAGTTTTTCCGGGGTTTCGATCCTGATCCCGTGTCCCCGCAGCCTCCCGAGCAACTCGCCCGGGGTGGGGTCGTCCGAGAGATCGACCCCGACTTTCTCCAGCGCCCGTTCCAGTGGTTCCCGGGAGGGATAGTCGGCGGTGGCGGCTTCCCACCCGCCGGCGTCGAGGACGACCAGGGACTTCAGGATATCGTTCATCTGGTCGGGCGAGAACCTCAGTTGAACCTCACCGTCGCCGGTTATGGTGCCCCGGTGTTCGAAGTAACCGACTCCGGAACTGAAGGCGGCGACCCGCGTCAGCGGGAGTTCCGCCTCCGGTGGCGCCGCCGGCGCCGTTACCGGCAGCAGGATCAACAGAATGGCCGAGATGATCTTCATAATTTTTCCCCCGGAACGGTTTTTCCCCGGTTTCTCGGGGAAAGGATAGAAAAATTCGCGGATCAAAGTATAGTATACCGCGACCGTTTGAGACGGTAAAGAATAACACGGAATAGGTTCTAGATTGCATTTCCGAAAAATTCCATTGCGTGTAGGGGCACGGCATGCCGTGCCCCTACAGAGGGATCGATAGATATGCTGGTTCTGGGAATCGAGACATCCTGCGACGAAACCGCGGTCGCCCTGGTCGAGGACGGCAAGAAAATCCTCGTCAGCCTGGTCGCCAGCCAGGATGACCTCCACCGCGACTTTGGCGGGGTGGTCCCGGAAGTGGCCAGCCGGGCCCATCTGCGGGTACTGGCGCCGATGCTCGACGAGGCGCTTCGGGAGGGCGGGGTGGAGCGGGAGACGGTAACCGCGGTTGCCTATACCATCGGGCCCGGCCTGATCGGCTCGCTTCTGGTCGGGGTCTCCCTGGCCAAGGCCCTCGCCTACGCCTGGTCGGTCCCGGCGGTCGGGGTCAACCATCTCAAGGCCCACCTCTACGCCCCCATCCTCGCCGGGGAGGAGTTCGAATTTCCCCTGGTCGGGATGATCGTCTCCGGCGGGCACACTCTCCTGGTCTCGGCCCGTTCCTGGGACGAGGCGGAAATCATCGGCGGGACCCGCGACGACGCCGCCGGCGAGGCCTTCGACAAGGTGGCGGCGCTCCTCAATCTTGGATTTCCGGGCGGTCCGGCCGTCGACCGGGCCGCCCGGGAGGGCGATCCCCACCGGTTTAATCTTCCCCGGGGGATGCTTCACAGCGGCGATTTCGACTTCAGTTTCTCCGGGGTCAAGACCGCCGTCCGCTACCTGGTCGAGCGGCTCCAGGCCGCCGGCGAAGAAATCCCCGCCGCCGATATCGCCGCCGCCTTCCAGACCGCGGTGGTCGATGTCCTGGTCGCCAAACTCGCCGCTGCCGCGGCCTCAGTCTCCCCGAAGACGATCGTCATCGGCGGGGGAGTGGCCCGAAACCGCGAGCTCCGCCGCCGGGTTCTGGCCGAGGGAGTTCTCGGCCCGGCCCGGGTCCTCATCCCGCCCCCCGAACTCTGTTCCGACAACGCCGCCGGCATCGCCGGCCTGGCCGGCCGCCTCCTGGAGAGGGGAGGGGAGATCACCACCGGCCTTGACGCCGACGCCGACCCCAACCTCCCCTGGACCCCCGGCCTCCTCTAATTGCACAATTCAAGTCATACCACTTTTGTGCAATAAGGAAAAAAATGAGAGGGCTAAAACAGGTAGGGGCACGGCATGCCGTGCCCCTACCCTGGATGCCTGGCGTTATCGGATCGGTCGCTTCCGGGTATTCTATATTGTCTCGCGAAAAGATCGGGTCGTGTCCCTGCTCTCGCTTGACGACCGGCAAGATGCCTACCGATAATATGGGGTTTTCTATATCCCTTCCCGCACCACCAGTTCCCGGGCCTGAGATGTCAGCCTAGACTAAATGAAAATATTAAAATAATGCTTGCTGCCCAGGGGAGGAAGGGCTATAGTGGCCCTGTATTTAAACGGAGGAGGATATGTCAATTAAAAAAATTCTCTCTCTCTCTCTCTCTCTCGAATAGCCATTCCATATCAAGTCATACCCGCCCGGATGGGACATCCCCATCCGGGTTTTTTATTGTCCGTCAATCTTCGCACCTATGCGGGAGGTAGCGTCTTATGAAAACCCTAAATTTGCTGGTCCCTGTCCTGGTCCTGCTTCTCGGGTTTACCTGTTTCCCCGGCGCAGTCCGGGCCCAGGGATACATCGACATCAACCGGGCCTCGTCGGCGGAACTGCAGCAGCTTTATCGCGTTGGTCCGATATTGGCACAGAGGATTATCGAAGAGCGGGAGGCCGATGGAGCTTTTAAGTCCCTGGATGATCTGGGGGAAAGAGTCAAAGGGGTGGGTCCGATAATGTTGAGCTGGTGGGCGGAGGTTTCTTCTCTTCCCTATAGCGGGGCCGAGATCAACTCTGAGGAGCGAACAGCCGAGTTGCGGGAGTTGGAGTTAGCCCTGGCCCGGGGAGAAGCGAAGCTCGACCTCAATACTGCCCCGGTCGAG
>CAZPMN010000062.1:0-6114 GCA_964587835.1 uncultured bacterium | reverse complement strand
GCCTGGGCCTTCGGCCCGCCCGATGGGGGATGCGATATCCCTCCTTTCTATCCCAACCCGACCGAGGCGCATACCGGGGAGTACATCTACGGTTTCAACCTCTCAGGCTGCTACGGAGCATCAATGCCCCCCTACTCTCTGACCACCACCGCGATCGACTGCTCGGAACTGGTCAAGACCTACCTGGTCTTCTACCGGTGGATGAATATAGAACGCTGGGAAAGAGATAAAGCGGCAATTGCGGCTTCCCACGACGGCTGGAACTGGCAGACCATCTGGGAGAACCCCCCCGGAGACTGGGTCCGTGACTCCACCTGGCAGAGGCAGGAATACAACATCTCCTCCATCGCCGATCATCAGACCTCGGTCTATGTCCGCTGGGTGATGGGGCCGACAGATGGGGACGTAGAACTCTCCGGCTGGAATATCGACGACATCGAGATCTGGGCCGTCCCCCCCGGCCCTTCTCCCTCACCCACCGCCTTCTTGACCCCGTCCCCGACCCCACTCGGGTACAAGACGCCCAGCCCGACCGCCACTCCGATCGCAACCGCGACGCCGGCCCCCAGCCCGTCCCCGACCCCGACGGCGATCCCCACCACCACCCCGCTTGCGGCGCCCTGGATTCACGACTTCAACGGCGACGGCATCTCCGACATCGGGGTCTTCCGCCCCTCCTCGGGACTGTGGGCGATCCGGCTGGTCACCCGAGCTTACTGGGGCAGGTCCGGGGACGAGCCGGTCCCCGGCGACTATGACGGGGATGGGACCACCGACATCGCGGCTTACCGTCCAACCACCGGATACTGGTTCATCAAAGATGTGACCAGGGTTTTCTGGGGAAAGCCCGGCGATATCCCGGTTCCCTTTCTCTACTCCAACCCCTCGGCGGCTCTCCAGGTCCAGATCGGGATCTACCGTCCCTCCTCGGGGCTCTGGGCGATCCGGGGGGTGACCCGAGCCTATTGGGGCCAGGCGGGAGGCAATGACGATCCCCTCCCCGGCGACTACTCCGGGGACGGAACCACCAATATCGGGTGCTACCGTCCATCTACCGGGTATTGGTTCATCAAGGGACTGACTCGGATCTACTGGGGCAAGCCCAACGACGACCTGCCGGCACCCGGGGATTATGGGATGGATAGGAAGTGGATACCCGCGATCTTCCGGCAGTCCTCGGGGATGTGGGCGGCGAGAGGTGTTTCTCGGGCTTACTGGGGGAGGAACGGCGATATCCCCGTTCCCGGCGATTACGGGGGATACGGCCGCGATCAGATCGGAGCCTACCGTCCTTCAACCGGTTACTGGTTCATCAAAGACGTGACCAAGGTCTTCTGGGGAAAGTCCGGGGACGTGCCGGTGAGCCGGTAGTCAGTAATCTGTAATCGGTAATCAGTGACCAATATCTCCGGGGGACCGGTCAGGACGATTCCAGTCGGGAGAAGAGATCGGAGTATAGTCCGGCGATCCTCTCCCAGGAGTAATGCTCGGCGGTAAACCGGCGGGCCCGGGCACCCAGTTCCCGTCGGTAGGACGGGCGGCGGATCAGATCGAGCAAGGTCGCCGTGAAGGCAGCTTCGTCATCCCACTCCAGCAGGATCCCGTTCTCCCCTTCCCGCACCGCCTCCCGGATCCCTTGGAGCCGGGAGGCCACCACGGGCAGGCCGGCGGCCGCGGCCTCGATGGCGACGATGCCGAAACCCTCAATATCCCCGGCCACCTCGACGTTAGGCATCACGAAAATGTCGGCCGCGGAATATACCGCGCGGAGCCGGCCGTCATCCATCGGGAGATCCCCGAGGAGCCGGACGTGTTCGCCCAGCCCCTTTTCCCGGACCAGGGCCTCGATCCGGGGACGGAGGGGGCCGTCCCCGGCCACCAGGTAGAGAACCTCCGGCACCTCCCGGACCAGGGCGGGCAGGACCTCGGAGACGAAGCGATCCACCCCCTTCTTGGGGACCAGCCGGCCGACCGTGACCAAAACGATTCGGCCGGTCAGATCAAGCCCCAGTTTCTCCGCCGGGGAGACCGATTCTTCCCAGGAAAAGTCCTCGGGATCGATCCCGTTGGGGATAACCCGGAGAACCGACTCCGGCACCCCGTAGCCGAGACAGATCTCCCTCAGCCGAGCGCTGACACAGATCACCAGATCAAGCCTTCTCAGGGCCGACGGGACTACGGTCAGATAGAGGGGAAAGGCGAAAGCGATATCCCGTCCGTGGATATTGACCGCCACCGGCACCCGGAGCAGCTTCTTCAGGATCAGGCCGAGGGGGGCGAGGAGACCGTCGGAGAGGTAGATCAGGTCGATCTTTCCGCCCAGACGAAGAAACCCCGCCCGGAAAAAGGCCCAAACCAAGAAAAAGGGAAGGAAAGCCTGGGAGCGGCCCCAGGAGATCAACCGGAAAGGACGGTAATCGGCCAGATGCTGGATCAATTTCTGGTTGAAGCGCTGCATCCCCCCGATCGAGGGGGCATTCTTGCGGGTAATATAGAGGAGCATAACCGGAAAATGGCGGAGGCAGCCTCAGGGTTACGGCGCCCGGCGGGTACCGTCCGCAGCGGATTTTGGCTCCCGGACCAGCATAATCCGGACCGGGTAGAGTTCGGCGGGAACAAAGCGGGAGGCCAGGCTGCCGGGCAGAGAGAGGTCCACCGGCCCCTCGATCTCCTCCACCTCGTAATTATTTCGGATGAATTCACCGATCAAGCCGTCGGCCGGATGGACAGGGTAGGCGACTTGATAGCCCGAACCTGCCACCTGACGGATCACCTCTCCCACCGTCTCCGGGGGGAAATGGGTACCCAGGGTATAGACGGTCCGCTCGGGAAAGACAACCTTGTCCCAGTAATGAGTGAAGAAGACGGTGTGGCGATCGGTGGCGGAGAGGAGAAATTTTCCCGCTTCCCGGTAATAGCGGCTCTGCAGGGCCGTCTCGATTAGCCCGGCCGGACCGAGCAGGGCGATCAGGAGGCTGAAGCCGACCAGGGCGGACATCAACTTTCCGGCAGGATATTTCACCTTCTCAAGCGCCCGGGCGGCATAGAGCGGGAGGAGGCAGACCGCCGGCATCAGATAGCGGAGAAAAGAAGAATGGATCGTTAACTCGTTGCTTTCGTGTCCGTAAGTGCCGAAATTGGCGAAGAAGAGCACGGCGATGGCCAGAAGGCAGAAATAATAGAGATTGAAACGGATTCGGGGCGAAGGTTCCGATCCGGTCCCTGCCTCCGCTGCCGGGATCACCGGACGCGAGCGGGGAAGGATGAAACCGAGCAGGGCGATAACCAGCAGCGGGAAGCCCAGGGCCAGGATCACGGCCAGGTTCTTGAGATGGAGCATCCAGATTCGTGGGTGGAAATTCAGGTAGTCGAAGATGCCCCGGATCCCGGAGGGAGCGGATTCTCCCACCGCCCGGGCCGCCTGGAGGTGGGTGGCCGTGTAGCCGAGGTTGAAGATGCCCCCGTAAACCGACCGGTTGAATGCCAGCAGCCCCAAACCCCCCAGACCGATCACGACCAGGGCGGCGGCCAGGTAGCGTCCGTCGAGCCGTCGGCGCTCCAGGAAGAAGAGGATCAGGAAACTGGCCAGGTAGACAAAGTTGGTCGGCCTGATCCAGAGCAGCGCGCCGGCGAAGAGACCGAAGAGGAGGTATTCCCACCACCATCCCCGGCGAAGAGCGCGAAGGAGAAAGAAGAGCGCGGCCAGGAAGACCGCCAGGTTGAAGAGGGTCGGATTATAGACATAAGCCCGGCGGATGAAGACCGGCGTGACCGCCAGGAAGACCGCCGCCCGAAGCGCAGTCCTCCCCCCCGGGAAGATCTCCCGGCCGAGCAGGTAGAGCAGCGCCAGGGCCAGGACCGCGCAAAGCGGGTTGACCAGCCGAGCGGCCGGGGGGGGGAGGAGGGTTTTGAGCCCCCCCCAGAAGAAGATAAAACCGGGAAACTTCCGGGGATAGGTCAGGCCGTCGGGCCCGTAGACGAAATAGCGGGGGACGAACCCCTTTACTCCGAAGATCCGATCGGCAGGCGGAAGGTAGCCCAGCCGGCCGGTCTCAGCCAGGTTGCTGGAGAAAAAATCAAAGACCTGGTCATCCGGAGAGATCGCCTCGTCGCTGAAGAAAAAGAGGGCGCTGTATCCGATAAAGGCAATCAATAGCAGGTAGAAGAGTTTCATCTCGCTCCATCCGCGGGGGACTGGGGGAGTTCCAATATAGCCAACATCAAACAGCGCGGCAACGGAAAACCTCTCCACCCGCTTCCGCCAGAATCCGGGCCTGCCAGGCGGCCAGGCCGCCCGCCGCCATAATTTCCTCGATGGTCCGGGGTTCCTGGCGGGCCACCGCCCTCAAAGCCGCCTGGGGGGCCAGGACCGAGGGGGAAAGCGCCAGCTCCCGGGCTTTCTCGGCGACTCGAGCCCGCAGTTCCTCATATCGTTCACTCTCTCCCGGCACCCGGGACGGGGGCGGTCGGCGCCGGGGATGCTCCGGCAGCTCCCCGAGGGGGAGTTTCCTAGCCTCCGCCACCGCCAAGACCAGTCCGGCCAGCCGCTCGCCCCGGCAGGTCCGGGGAAGCTTCGGACCACGGGTCGGCGGCAATCCGGGATGGCGGAACAGCCAGCGGGCGAGGGCTATCAGGGGCTGGTTACCCAGAACCTTGAAGGGCGGGAGATCAGCTTTCCGGGCTTCCCCCTCCCGCCAGTGCCAGAGCGAACGGACCAGGGCCAGCTCGCCGCGGCCGAGATCCTTCAGTCCCTTGATCCGCCAGACCCGGTCGGGGTCCTTAACCGAACGCAGCCGGGCCGTCTCCCTCACCAGGATCCGGCAGCTTTCCCGCACCCACTCCTCCCGGCCCAGATCGATCAGCCTTTCCCGGAGCCGGTCGGACAGCGGTTCGAGGAAGCGGGTGTCGTTGACCGCGTAAGCGATCTTATCCTCCGGCAGAGGGCGACGGGACCAATCATACTTCTGGCTCCCCTTGCTCAGGTGCACCCCGAGCAGATCCTCGGCCAGGGCGGCCAGGCCCAACCGTTGGAAACCAAGCAGTTTGGCGGCAATCGAGGTATCGAAGACCTCCCGGCGGGGGGTGAAACCGAAATCCGCCCGGAGCAGGCGCAGATCGTAATCGCCACCGTGAAAAATCAGGTCCCGCCCGGCCAGCCGGTCCAGGAAGCCGGAGAGGTCAAGACCGGCCAGAGGATCGATGACATAGTGCTTCCCCGCCGCTGTCAGCTGGATCAAGCAGACCTTCTCAAAGTAATGGTGGAGGCTGTCGGCCTCGGTGTCGACAGCCACCCGGCGGGCCGACGCCAACCGATCGGACAGGCGGCGCAGCTCGCCGGCCTCCCTGACATAAGTGTATTCCGCTTCGGCTTTGGTCATCGCTTTTTCCTTCTCCCGGCGGGGGCGGCATTAAGCTATTAACCGCCGGGGCGGTTTATGGTATACTATATTATTGACGATTAAGGGAAAAATTTATCGGCCCGGGATAAGGAGATGCCAATGAAAATAATCGCTCTACTCACCGCAGCCGTATTATTCGTCCTGCTCACCGCTCCGGCGGGCCAGACGGAAGAATTTGACTTCCGCCGAACCCTCTGGGGGATGACCCCGGAGGAAGTTCGAGCTTCCGAGACGAAAGCCATCCTCCGGGGAGAAACCGAAGCTAGCCTCCTCTTCCAGGATGAGGTGGCGGGGGCGGAAGCCCGAATTATCTATCTCTTCGACGAGGGGGGACTGGTCCGGGGAGTCTGTGCGCTCAGCGGAACCAACCAGGATGAGATCATTGGCGATTACTATTCCCTGCGACATTTCCTGACCGGGATTCACGGCGAGCCGGCCAAGGAGGAGATGAACCTGCGGAAGAAGGTAGTGGCTGCTGAGCTCGATCCGGCCGACCACGCTGCCCTCCTCTCTCTGGTCCAGGCCGGGGGCGCCGAACCGGTTGCCATCTGGCAAACCGACAGCTCCGATATTTACCTCCTCCTGACCGAAAAAGACGGACGGGCCGCCGTGGAGGCCCATTACCTGGGCCGGAACCGATAAATACTCCGACCCGATGGGCAGCCCGGCCGGCGGCGCCCAGGCCGCCATCATCACTGCTCGGCCGCGCGTCGTG
>CAZPMN010000061.1:0-6315 GCA_964587835.1 uncultured bacterium | reverse complement strand
TCTGGGTTCAGAGCGTCACTGTACCCTCAGGCATCAACATTTGAACGTTATCAATCCATTTACAAGATGGCGATCAAGGGGACCATCCTGATCGCGTTCTCCGCGGATATCTCCCAGTCGATAATCTACACCCTGCTGGGCGAGAGGAAAGGTATCACCTTCGACCTACAGCCGCTTTTCCATCTCTCGAGCTGGTCTTTCTGGCTCCAGCTTCTCAACCTGATCACCGTGGCCGGATACGCTTTCCTGACCCTCTTTTTGATCATTATGATCATCCGGGATCTCTTCTCCGGAACCCGGGTCCAGATCAACAAGATCTTCGGGGCGATCGTGGCCTACCTGCTGCTCGGCATCTTCTGGGCTTTCATCTACTCCGCTTTCGAGCTTATTGATCCCGGGACCATTGTTCACGGAGGCGGCCTCCCCATCACCAGTTACGCCGAGGCGACCTATTTCAGCTTCGTCACCCTCTGTACGGTCGGCTACGGCGATATCGTGCCCAGAGCCCATCTGGCGATGGTCTTTGCCAATCTGGAGTCGGTCGCCGGTCAGCTCTACCTGGCGATTCTGGTCGCCCGGCTGGTCTCCCTCTACGCCTCCCGCAGCCCGGAGAAAAAGCCCGGCACCGGTTAGGCCGCTTGTCATTGCGAGGAGGCCCGAAGGCTTTCGGGCCGACGAAGCAATCTGACCCGAAGGGTCATCCTGAACGTAGTGAAGGATCTATGCCTATTCAGGAGAGATCCTTCGTTTTACTCAGGACGATGCTTCGCATCGGATTGCTTCTCCGTCAGGCGAACTGCCGGATCGACTGAGCTACGCTCGCAATTACCTTCCCTACCCGGGAGCGATTAGTCCCACTTCCTGGGATTCCTGAAATCGTTAAAAATAGTTTGACCGGACGTCAGGCACGTGGTATACCTACCGGTAGGTATATAAAAATGAAGGACTCCGACACCAAAGCAAGACTCCTGGCAGCGGCCCTGGATCTATTCACCGAGAAGGGGTTTGCCGGAGCCTCCACCCGGGAGATCGTTGAGCGGGCCGGGGTGAGCAAGCCCGTCCTCTACTACCACTTCTCCTCCAAGGAGAACCTCTACCGGGTGCTGATCGAGGAAAATTTCTCCCGCTTTAATCGGGCTCTGGCCGTGATCGCCGGTGATAAGGTTACCGTCCGGGAGAAGCTGCTGCGGATTGCGGATCACTATCTCAAACACTGCCGCCGGTATCCGGAAGAGGTCAAGCTGGCCCTGATGGCCTTTTACCGGGGCGACACTTTCGCCCCCGAGGTGGACATCGTCAGCCTGGCCCGGGACAGTATCGGGATCATCGCCGGGGTCTTCCGGGCGGGGATCGACTCCGGAGAGTTCCTCCGGAGGGACCCGTTGAAACTCAGTCTCTTCCTGCTCGGCGTTCTCCACGGCCAGATGATGGTGATCCTCAAAAGCTCCGGATGGATGCCGCTGG
This sequence comes from uncultured bacterium, assembly GCA_964587835.1. Taxonomy (GTDB): domain Bacteria; phylum Auribacterota; class Erginobacteria; order Erginobacterales; family Erginobacteraceae; genus Erginobacter. The sequence continues at coordinate 4,851 of CAZPMN010000061.1, read as the reverse complement.
CCACGCCGGAAGAGATAATCGAAATATTTCTCAGGGGAATATCGGTTCAAGGAGTAAAAAACGATGAGCAATCATTCTGACCCGGCGAACGGGTTCACGGGCCGGGGGGCGCCGGTGGTAGTCACGAGGCGACTGAAGCTGAAACCGGCCATCCTCCTGCTGCTGGGAGCGGGGCTGCTCACCGCCTGCGCCACCAAGGAGTCGATGTACCGGGGGATCGAGGAGAACCGGTCCCGGGCCTACGACGCCTGGCTGGAAGCGCACCGGGGAGAGGAGGCCACCCGGCCGCGCGCCGAGGGGGATCTCTCTCTCGCCGACGCCCTGAAACTGGCCCTCACCTACAACAAGTCGCTCCAGGCGGTCGGCCGGGAACGGGAGATCGCCCGGGGCGGGGTGATCGAGGCCTACTCAGGCGTGCTTCCCACCGTCTCCGGGGAGGCGGAGTACGTCCGCCTCGACGAGGCGTCGGCCTTCGACGTCGGGGGGCAGGTGATCTCGATGGGCGATGAGAACAACTACTCGGCCGGCCTCCAGGTAACCCAGCCGCTCTTCCGCGGCGGGGAGAGCGCGGCCAACTGGCGGGCGGCCCGCTGGCAAGCGCTGCTGGCGGATGACCGGATCCGCGAGGCAGTCCAGGACACCATCCACCAGACGGCCGTGGCCTACTACGACACCCTCCTGGCCCAGCATCTCTTCGCGGTGAACCGGGCGGCGGTGGCTTCGGCCCGGGATTACTTAAGCGACGTCCGGATCAAGTACGACCAGGGGATCGCCTCCAAGTTCGACATCCTCCGGGCCGAGGTCGACGTCTCGCTCTTCGAGGCCCAGATGATCCAGCAGCAGAACCAGGTCAACATCTCCAAGACCAAGCTCCTGCTGGCGATGGGCGCCTCCCAGGAGAGCAAGATCACGCTCAGCGACCGTCTTGAGTTCATCCCCCTGGAACCGGAGATCGAAAAAGCGGTCCGGATCGCCTACCTCAACCGACCCGATCTCCATCAGGCTGAACTGAACCTGAAACTTCAGGAGGAATCCTGGCGGGCCGCCCGGAGCGGATACTGGCCGGATATCAGCGCCTTCTTCGAGCAGGTCTGGGCCAACCCTGATCCCCACTCATCAACCAGGGTCGAATGGGGTGACGCCTGGACGGCCGGACTGGCCGCCCAGTGGCCCCTCTTTGACGGGCTCGGGCGCGAGGGCCGGGTGGCCCGGGAGAAGGCCCGGATCCGCCAGCGGGAACTCCAGCTGGCCTCGGCCGAGGAACAGGCCCTGCTCGAAGTAAAACAGGTCATTCTCAGCCTCCGCGACGCCGCGGAGTTCGTCGAGTCGCAGTCACTCAACCTGGAACGGGCGAGAGAGGCGCTGAGACTGGCCGAGATCGAGTATCGCGAGGGGATCCAGGACGCGGTGACGGTGACGGAGTCAAGGTCCGCCCTGACCCGGGCTGAGGGTCTCTATTACGAAGCCGTCTACTACCATACCGTGGCCCGGCTGGAGCTGCAGCGGGCTCTGGGCGTACTCGGCCCGCGGGCCGGTCCTGCCGACTCCCCCACCCCGCCTCCCGCTCGAGCGGGGGTGATCGAAGAGTTCGTGGGAACCACGCCGGACCCCGCCGGGTCAGCTGAAGGAGAAAAGCAATGAAAAGGAAGAAGAAATATCTCATCGGCCTGGGGATTCTGATCATCCTCGGCATATTTGTCCTGCTCCGCGGATCAGGCAGAAAAGATCAGACGGGACCGGCGGAGACCGCCGGACCGCTCAAGGTTATAGCGGCAACGGTTCAAAACGGTTCGATCAGCGAGAGCGTCTGGGTGACCGGGGAGGTAAACGCGCTCCAAGAGGTCGGCGTCACTCCGAAGATCAGCGGGAGGCTGCAGCAGATGCGCCTGCCGGACGGCACTCCGATCGAGGAGGGGGTCGAAGTGGAGGAGGGCCAGTCCGTGGCCTTGATTGAGGACGACCAGTACCAGGCGGCGGCCCGTTCCGCCGAGGCGGCGCTGGCGGTCGCCCGGGCCGGGCGGGGACTGGCCGAGGTCAACCTCGCCGAGGCCATCCGGGAGAAGGGACGCTGGGACAAGCTGCGCCAGGGGGGATCGGGATCGGAGCAGCAACTCGACCGGGCCGTGACTGACCTGGAACGGGCCCGGGCGGAACTGAAGGCAGCCGAGGCGAGGATCGTCCAGGCGGAGGCCGCCCTCGCCCAAGCCCGGGTGGATCTGGCCGAGACCGTGATCAGGGCACCCTTCTCCGGGGTGGTCAGCATCAAACACGTGGACGTGGGCGCCTTCGTCGGGCCGACCACGCCTCTCTTCCGGCTGGCCGAGATCAGCCGGGTCGAGATCACCGGCGGCGTGGCCGACAAGTACCTCTCACTGTTGGAAGCCGGCCGGCCCCGGGCGGAGATCGAGGTCGACGCCTACCCCGGGGAGGTCTTCACCGGAAAGATCAGCCGGGTGCGGCCGGAGCTGGACCGGGTGACCCGGACCGTCGCCATCACCATCGAGGTGGATAACCCCGACCGGAGACTGAAACCGGGGATGTACGCCCGGATCCGGCTGGTCCTAAGGGAGAAAAATGGCGTGCCGATAATCGCCGACGAGGCCATCCTCACCACCGCCGGGGAGACCCGAGTATTCGTGGTCGAGGAAGGGATCGCCCGAGCCAGGAAGATCCGGCTCGGGCTGGAGGAAGGAAACCTCAACGAGGTGCGGGAGGGAATCGAAGCCGGCGAACAGGTGGTCGTCCGGGGCCACCGGCGGTTGCGGGAAGGGCTGGCCGTGACGGTCGAGGAGGCGGGGAAGCAATGAGACTGCCCAAGACCTCCGTCAACAATCCCGTCACCACGTTGATGGTCTTCCTCGGGGTGATTATGGTGGGCCTGTTCTGCATCTGGCAGATGCCGATCGACCTCTACCCGGAGATGGACATCCCCGCCATCACGGTGATCACCGCTTACGAGGGGGCCGGACCGGAGGAGATCGAGGAGAAGGTCACTCAGGTACTGGAGGAGCGGCTGGCCACGGTGGAGGACCTGAAACACATCTACTCCACGTCCCGGGAGGGGCTCTCCACCATCCGGCTGATGTTTGACTGGGAGACCGAACTGGAGAGCCGGGCCAACGATGTCCGGGACGCGATTGATATGGCCCAACGAGATATACCCGACGAGGCCGACCGTTCCCGGATCTTCAAGCTCGACGTCAACCAGTTCCCGATTATGGTCTTCGGCGTGCTGGCCCAAGAGTCCTACGAGCAACTTGAGGAGACGCTGGAAGACGAGGTGGCCGACGGGCTGGAGAGCATCCCGGGGGTGGGGTCGGTCCGGGTGATCGTCCCCCTCCAGCGGCAGGTGAACATCGATCTCGATCGGGAACGGACGGCCGCCTACAACCTCACCCCCCAGGACGTGGCCCGGGCGGTGGTCGGCGAGAACCAGGAGGTCTCCGCCGGGAGCATCAAGATGGGCGAGACCGACTACCTCCCGCGGATCCCGGCCCAATTCCGGACCGTGGAGCCGATGAACGATATCGTGGTCCGGACCCGCGAGGGGACGATCGTCCGCCTCAAGGACCTGGGAAAGGCCACCGACGGCTTCAAGGATATCAGTCTCGATGTCAAGATCAAGGGGCAGCCGGGGGGGATCATTCTCGTCCAGAAGCAGTCCGACGCCAACACGGTCCAGGTAGCCCGGGAGGTCCGGGCGGCCCTCCCCCGGCTCAAGGAGAGGCTCCCCGAGGATGTCAGCCTGATCAACGTGATGGACTCCTCCGAGGACATCGAGCGGATGGTCCGCGACCTCTTCCAAACCCTGATCATCGGCGGGGCCCTGGCGATGCTGGTGGTCCTGGTCTTCCTGCGACAGTGGCGGGGGACGCTGGTAATTGGTCTGGCCATCCCCTTTTCCCTGATCGCGGCCGGGATCGTGATGTACTTTCTTGATTACTCGATCAATATGATCACCCTCTTCGCCCTGATCGTGGCCATCGGGATGGTGGTCGACAACGCGGTAGTCGTTCTGGAGAACATCGCCCGCCACCGCGAGGACGGTGAGGGCCCCTTCCAGGGGGCGGTCTTCGGGGCCGCCGAGGTGGGGATGGCGGTGATCGCCTCGACCCTGACCACCCTCTGCATCTTCTTCCCCCTCTTCTTCATCCAGGGGATCGCCCGGATCCTCTTCACCCCCTTTGCCGTGGTGGCGGCCGCGATTATGCTCGCCTCCCTCTTCACGGCGCTGACGATGACCCCGATGCTCTCCTCGCGCCTCCTGGCCAAAGGCTACGGGACCGGCCAGGGCGGCGGAAAGTTCTTCCGGACGACGGAAAAGTGGTTTGACGGTCTCGCCTCGGCCTACTCCCGGCTCCTGGGCTGGTGCCTCCACCACCGCAAGTTGGTGCTGATCGGCGTGGCCCTCTTCTCCCTGCTCAGCCTCCTCTGGATCCCGCGGATCGGGTCGGAGTTTATGCCCAAACAGGACCGGGCGATGGTCAGCGGTACGCTCGAGCTGCCGATCGGCACCCGGGTGGAACGGACGGCCGAGGTGGCGGGCGAGGTGGTGGAGACCATCACCGAGGAGATTCCGAAGGAAGATATGCTCTCCTCCTTTGTCCGCGCCGGAGTCACCGATAGCGGCTTCGGCGGCAACGAGGGGAGCCATATCGCGGAATTCGGCTTCAAGCTCGTCCCGCAGGACGACCGCGGTTACCACGTCACCGAGATCGCCGACCGGATCCGGAAGCGGATCGCGGAGATGGCCAGCGTCCGCGATATCGAGACCTTCCGGATCGACCTCCAGGACCCGATGTCGAGTATGATGACCGGGGGGGAGATGCCGCTGAGCGTGAATATCCTGAG
>CAZPMN010000060.1:0-7117 GCA_964587835.1 uncultured bacterium | reverse complement strand
TATTAGGAAGGAAGCGCCTTACAGGCTCTCATCCACAACATTTGACAATACCTCCGCAAGCCCGAAGGGCGATACTGCTTACCGCTCACCGCTTACCGCTCACCTTTCTGCCTGGTGAGATTGCTTCGTCAGCCCGAATGCCTTCGGGCCTCCTCGCAATGACCAGGTTGTCCCGTCCTGATCTAAAGTTGTCACTTTTCCAGATCCCTGCCGCTTTATGCGGCAGGTGAATCAATTCATAAGTTACAGTAGCGCTATATAGGCAATAGGCCCCCGCGGCCTTGCGCCGCGGGTGAATAAGTTCATATCAATAGGATAGCTGTGAACTTTCTCCCCTGCCACACAAGTGCTAGCATCCCGATGTATATCGGGGGTGGCAGGGGCCGTTGGCGGATTTTCCCTTCTTGGTTAGCTTATGAACTTTCATTCCCCGGGGATACCTGTCCGGCGAAGCATTGCGAAGACGGAAACCCCGGGGGGATGTCCTCTACAATATGACAACCTATATCAGGACGAGACCCCGCATACTGCTTACTGCTTACTGCTTACTATCTCCTCCCCACTCCCCATTCCCTAAATAATCTTGTCTTTCTCCAGGGCGGCGATCAGTTTTCCGACCATCTCCTCGGGTTCCCCGTGGAGGATCTCGCCGCCGGAAGGCGGGGGGGGAGAGAAAATCTTCACCACCTGGGTGGGGGATCCGTCGAGGCCAATCAGTTCGGATTCGGCTTCAATCTCGGCGGCCGTCCATACGGCAATTTCGGCCTTCTTCGCCTTCATCTTCCCCTTCAGGGAGGGGAGGCGAGGTTCATTGATCTCCTTGACCACCGTGAGCAGGCAAGGCAGTTCGCCTTCCAGCACCTGGTAGCCTTCCTCGATCATTCGCTGAACCCGGATCTTCCCTTGCGCGATTTCCTCGATCTTCTTGACATAGGTAAGCTGGGGAATATCCAATCCGACCGCGATCCCCGGGCCAACCTGGGCGGTGTCGCCGTCGATTGCCTGCTTGCCGCAGATGACCAGGTCCCAGTCCCCGATCTTCCGGATCCCCCGGGCCAGGGCATAGGAGGTGGCCCAGGTATCGGCCCCGGCAAAGGCCCGGTCGCAGAGGTGAATCGCCCGATCGGCCCCCAGGGAGATGGCTTCCCGCAGGGCCGCCTCAACCTGGGGCGGCCCCATACTGATCACGGTCACCTCGCCGCCGTGCTGCTCTTTGAGCCGGACCGCCTCCTCGATGGCGTAGAGGTCGAAGGGGTTGATGATCGAGGCCACCCCCTCCCGGATCAGGGTGTTGGTCTCCGGGTTGATCCGAACGTCGGTGGTATCGGGGACCTGCTTGATGCAGACGATGATGTTCATCTTCCTGGAAAGGACCTAAAGGACGAAAAGGACTTAAAGGACACCGGGTAACCGGCCGGGACGCTTCGCTCCCGGCGCTATGCGCTATGCGCTCTGCGCTTTGCGCTCTGCCGCTACTTGCTCGCGCTCTCCCGGATCAGCTGGGTGCCGATGACATCCCGCTGGATCTGGTTGGTCCCCTCGTAGATCTGGGTGATTTTGGCATCGCGCATCATCTTCTCGACCGGGTACTCCTTCATATAGCCGTAACCGCCGAGAATTTGGACGGCGTCGGTGGTCACCGACATCGCGGTATCGGAGGCGAAGAGCTTGCAGATCGCCGCCTCCTTGGCGATCCGCTTCTCGCCGGCGTCGATCGCCCGGGCCACGGAATAGACCAGGGCCCGGACCGCCTCCACCCGGGCAGCCATATCGGCGAGCATCCACTGCAACCCCTGGAAAGAGATAATCGGGCGGTCGAACTGCTTGCGCTGCCGGGCGTACTCAACGGCGGCGTCGAGCGCGCCCTGGGCGATCCCCAAAGCCTGGGACGCTACCCCGGGCCGGGACTGGTCGAGGGTCTTCATCGCCACGATGAAACCCATCCCCTCCCGGGCGATCAGGTTCTCAGCCGGAACCCGGCAGTCCTCGAAGATCAGCTCCGAGGTCGAGGAGGCGCGGATTCCCATCTTGTGCTCCTCCTTGCCGACTGAGAATCCCTCGGTTCCCTTCTCGACGATGAAGGCGCTCGCCCCCCGACTGCCCTTGGCCTTGTCGGTCATCGCGATCACGGTGGCGATATCGGCCACCGAACCATTGGTGATGAAGCACTTGGTGCCGTTGAGGACGTAATGATCGCCGTCCTTGCGGGCGACCGTCTTGGTCGCCCCGGCGTCGCTGCCGGCCTCCGGCTCGGTCAGGGCGAAGGCGGCCAGGATCTCACCGGTCGCCAGGCGGGGAAGGTACTTTTTCTTCTGCTCCTCGCTGCCGAAGAGCAGAATGGGGAAGGTGGCCAGGGCGGTGGCGGCCAGGGAGAGGGACATCCCGCCGCAAACCCGGCTCAACTCCTCCACCGCCAGACAGAGCTCCATCACCCCTCCGCCCAACCCGCCGTACTCTTCCGGGAGGTAGATCCCGAACATATCCGACTCCCTTAAGACCTTGACCATCTCCCAGGGAAACTCGGCCTTCTCGTCCATCTCGGCCCGGATCGGCTTGAACTTTTCCTGGGCGATCCGGCGGGCAAGATCGCGGATCATCTCCTGTTCCTCGGATAAGAAATAATTCATAATAATTTTTCTCCGAAAAATTATTGTTGGCGGTTTAACCCCGGCCGGACGTTAAACCGCGCAGGGTGGCAAATTAAATGCCGGAAACCGCCGCCCACAAGATGCGAAAACACTGGCGAACTACCCGACAAACCGTTTCAGGATCAGCGTCCCGTTGTGACCGCCGAACCCGAACGAATTGGTCAGGGCGATATCGATTTTGCCCTCCCGGGCCTGGTTGGGGACGTAGTCCAGGTCGAGCTCGGGATCCGGGAACTCGTAGTTGATGGTCGCCGGGATCAGGTTGTGCTCCATCGCCTGCAGGCAGGCAATCGCTTCCACCGCCCCGGCGGCGCCGAGCAGGTGGCCGTGCATCGACTTGGTGGAGCTGACCGGGACCTTCTTGGCCCCTTCCCCGAAGACGGTCTTGATCGCCATCGTCTCGAACTTGTCGTTGAGCGGGGTCGAGGTGCCGTGGGCGTTGATGTAATCGACCTCGGAGGGGTTGACCCCCGCCAGATCGAGGGCCATCTGCATCGCCCGGGCTGCCCCGGCCCCCTCGGGGGCGGGCGCGGTCAGATGGTAAGCGTCGGAGGTAGCGCCGTAACCTATCAGTTCGCCGTAGATCTTCGCCGAACGGGCCCGGGCGTGTTCCAGTTCCTCCAAGACCAGCATTCCCGATCCCTCGGCCATAATGAACCCATCGCGCTCCCGGTCAAAGGGACGGCAGGCCTTCTCCGGGGCGTCGTTGCGCGTGGAGAGAGCCTTCATCGAGCAGAAACCGGCCAGACCGAAGGGGGTGGTCGAGGATTCCGAGCCGCCGGCCACGATGATGTCGGCCATCCCGCCCCGGATGGCGAGCAGCGCTTCGCCGATCGAGTGGGTGGAGGTGGCGCAGGCGGTGACCACGGAGATGTTGGGCCCCTTTAAACCGAATCTCATCGCGATCTGTCCGGGAAGGAGATTGATGATCATCATCGGGACCGTCAGGGGGGAGACCCGGTCCGGACCCTTCTCCAGCATGATCTGGTGCTGGGTCTCGATGGTGGACAAACCTCCAATCCCGGAACCGGCGTAGACCCCGATCCGCTCGCAGTTCTCATTTTCCAGGTCGAGATCGGAATCCTCCAGGGCCTGCTGGGCGGCCACCAGACCGTATTGACAGAAGGTGTCCATCCTCTTCAGTTGTTTCCGGTCCAGATACTGGGAAGCGTCAAAGTCTTTCAGCTCGCCGGCGACCTGGCTGGAAAACCCGGAAGCGTCAAAAGCGGTTATCCGGCCGATCCCATTGCGGCCGGCCGCCAGCGCTTCCCAGAACTCGCTGGGATTATTTCCAATCGGGGAGAGAACTCCAATCCCGGTAACCACTACTCTTTTTGAGGACATTTTCCTTCTCCTTTTGAGATTTCCGGACCGGGGCCCGGGATTCTCGTCAAGCCGGAGCCAGCCCGGCCTATGTTAATTCAGGGTACCTTATGATTGATTATCGATCAAAAGCCGGGGCGGGAGACAGGAGCGGAGGCGAAAAAACTTCTGGCGGATTCCTGTTCTTCCCGACCGGGGAGTGAACCAGATTGCCAGTATGTGATCGGGAACGCCCGATAACCGCCGGGGGATGAGGGCAATTCTCAATCCGAAGCCGGCAGGTCGATTCCCGGGCCGTATCAGATTCCACGGCCAGCCAAAAATAATCGTATCCCGGGCCGCGCTTGCTCCACCTCCCGGCAGGGCAACCGCGGCCCGGGATCGCAGCACCGGAAAAACCGGTTACTTCTGGTGTTCCTCGATGTACTTGATGGCGGCGCCGACCGAAGTCAACTTTTCCGCGTCTTCATCGGGGACCTGAATGTCGAAAGCCTCTTCCAGGGCCATCACCAGTTCGACGGTGTCCAGGGAATCCGCGCCCAGGTCATCGATGAAAGAAGCTTCTTCGGTAACCTCGTCGGCGTTGACTCCCAGCTGTTCGACGATAATATCCTTTACTTTCTGGGCCACATCAGACATCTCAATTCCTCCTTGGACTCGCGTCCGTTGGGTTGGTTCAGCCCGCCGCCGGCGCCACACGGAAAACCGGCGGTCCTGCGATTTTCAACAACGTCCGATCCGGCACCCGCCGGACCGCTTACTCATATCCTCATTCCCCCGTCGACCACCAGCACCTGGCCGGTGATGTAGGACCCGGCGGGGGAGGCGAGGAAGACCACCGCCGAGGCGACATCTTCGGGTGTACCCATCCTCCCCAGCGGGATCGACTTGATCATCTCCTCCCGGATCTTTTCCGGAATTTTATCGGTCATCTCGGTGGCGATGAATCCGGGCGCAACGGCGTTGGCTCTGATCCCGCGGGCGGCGGTCTCCTTGGCCAGAGACTTGGTGAGGGCGATCAGGCCTCCCTTGGAGGCGGCGTAATTGATCTGGCCGGCATTCCCCATCAGGCCAACGATCGAGGCGATATTAATGATACAGCCGGACCGCTGTTTCATCATACTGCGCGCGGCGGCCCGGCTCAGATTGAAAGCTCCCTTGAGATTAACCGCGAGGACCTGATCCCAATCTTCCTCGCTCATCCGGATCAGCAGGGCGTCCCTGGTGATCCCGGCATTGTTGACCACTATATCCAGCCCCCCCCAGAGGTCAAGAATTTTGTTGACCAGTTCCTCCACCTCGGAATAACAAGCGACGTCGCCCGCCAGAGCGAAGGCGGAGCCGCCGTTCTGCTCGATCAGGGCGGCGGTCTCCTTGGCTCCTTCCTCGTCGCGATCAAAGATCGCCACGGCGGAACCCCGGGAGGCTAAAGCAAGACAGATCGCCCGGCCGATACCGCGCCCGCCACCGGTTACCACGGCTTTTTTGTCTTTTAGGAACATAATGTTATCCTTGGGTTAAGGTTAGGGTTACGAAGCCCGTATCGGCCAGGGTAACGGTTACGGCTGCCGCGCCGGTCACCTAACCCTAACCGTAACCGTAACGGGCCTCGTAACCGTAACCCTAACCCGGTCATTACCACCTGACCAAGGAGGCGGCCCAGGTCAGACCACCCCCGAAGGCAACCATCATAACGAGATCACCCGGCTTGAGGACCCCGTTATGGTCCATTTCCGCCAGGCCGATCGGGACCGTGGCCCCGGACATATTTCCATAGCGGTCGACATTGATGTAGACCTGTTCCTCGGGGAGTTTCAAACCCCTGGCCACAGCCTTCATAATCCTTAAGTTAGCCTGGTGGGGCAGCAACCAGGTTACGTCGTCGATGGTCAGATCGGCCCGGCGGAGGACTTCCTTGCAGGCCCGCACCATCGAGGAGACCGCCAGTTTGAAGACCTTGTTCCCCTCCATCTGGACGTACTGACGCCGCTGCTCGAGAACCTCGGGAGTGACCGGGCAGGCCGAACCGCCGGCTTCGATGATCAGGAGCGAGGAGTGCTCACCGTCCGCCCCCATATAAGAGTCAAGCAGCTTATGCCCCCCCCGCCCCTTGCTAATAACGGCGGCGCCGGCCCCATCCCCGAAGAGAACGCAGGTATTGCGATCCTTCCAGTCGGTCACCACCGAAATGGCCTCGGCGGCAACGATCAGGGCGTTCCGGTAGCGCCCCCCCCGGAGGAGCTTTTCGCCCAGCTCCAGGCTGTAGAGAAAGCCGCAGCAGGCGGCGGAGACATCAAAGCTGGCGGCGGTATGGTTGCCCAGGCGGGCCTGAAGCAGGCAGGCGGCGGCAGGCAGGGGGTTGTCAGGTGTAAAGGTACCCAGGATGATCAGATCAAGCTCCTCTGGATCGACTCCGGCGGCGTCGAGCGCCTGCCGGGAGGCCGTCTCGGCCATCGAGGAAACAGTCTCCCCGGGGGCGATGATCCTCCTCTCCCGGATCCCGGTTCGCTCCAGAATCCACTGATCGGAGGTGTCGACCATCTTCTCCAGTTCGGCGTTGGTGAGAACCTTTTCCGGAAGGTAATATCCGGTGCCCGTAATTCCGATGCTGTCGTTAGTCATACTGCCTCTCCCTTGTCTATTTCGATCCGACCGGGCTTTCGCCCCGGACCGGGAAGTGTACTTGCGTTTAGATTTCCTCTCCCGCCGTCACCGCCTGCCCGTTGTAATAGCCGCAGTGAGGACATACCCGATGCGGTGGCCGGGGCTGGTGGCAGTGGGGACAGGGCACGGGGCGGGAGATCCGGTAGGAGTTACCGGCCCGCCGTTTCCTCTTCCGACTCTTCGAGGTCTTTCTCTTCGGAACTGGCATAACTGTCTCTATCCTTTCGGTTGCTTAACCTTGATCTGGTCCAGCCGGGAGAAGGGAGAATCAAACTCCGGAGCGGCACAGCCGCAATCCCCCCGGTTTAAATCTTTGCCGCATAAAGGGCAAATTCCCCGGCAATCCGCCCGACAGAGCGGTTTGGCAGGGATGGCGAGAATAATATCCTCCCGGATATCCGGGGTCAAGTCAATTTTTCCCTCGTCCAGGGAACACACTGGTACATCGTTTACCCCCTGGTCCCGCCGCAGCCGCCCTGAAG
>CAZPMN010000059.1:0-7809 GCA_964587835.1 uncultured bacterium | reverse complement strand
CCAATTTTGCCAACTTTTGGTCATTGCGAGGTCCCGGAGCGAAGCGGAGGGGCCGAAGCAATCTCATTTAAACCGACCTGGTTGCGAAAGTCGGGTTGAAAGAATTCCCCGGCGCAATCCGGGAGTCCGTGATATACATAGGCCAGCCCGGCTTTGCCAGTGAGGGAATCCAGGAGAATCCAAACGCGATGAATCCAGATGACCAGATCCCTCCGGGGGAGGCGGCTGAAGCGCTCAACCGCGCCCTTGCCTCCCGGGATCCGGGAACCAGGGAACACTCTCTCCGGGTAGCGGAACTCTCCGCCCGCATCGCCGGGGAGATGGGCCTGCCGGCGCCCCGGGTCGAGAAGATCCGGCTGGCCGCGGACCTCCACGACATCGGGAAGATGGGGATCAGTGAACAGATACTCAACAAGCAGGACCCGCTGACTCTCGACGAGACCGAGGAGATCCGGCGCCATTCCGCGATCGGGGCCTCGACCCTGGAGCCGTTCGCCGCCTTGAAGGATATTGCCCTGCTGGTCCGCCATCACCACGAGAACTTCGACGGGAGCGGATATCCGGACGGCCTGGCCGGGGAAGAGATTCCCCTCGAATCGAGGATCATCGCCGTGGCCGACACCTTCGATGCCGTCACCTCGACCCGGCCTTACCGGGAGGCGCGGACCGAGGAAGCCGCCATCCGGGAGATCCGCCAGCGCTCCGGGAGCCAGTTCGATCCCCGGGTGGTGGAGGCTTTCCTCCGGACTCGCGGATCGATCGGCACAGAAACCCACCCCGGGAAAATATGAACGACATCCTCTTCATAATCTGGTTGTTCTTTCGGGTTCTCTTCATCGTCCTCCTGCTGATCTTCATCGTCTTCGGGCTTGACGATCTCTGGATTGATCTCGCCTATTACGTCCGCGCGGCCTACCGCTGGCTTTTCCGCCGGAAGCGGATCCGCCCGGTTACCTTCGAGCAGTTGAGGTCGGTCCCCGAGAAGCCGATCGCCATCCTGGTCCCGGCCTGGGACGAATCGGCAGTGATCGGGAAGATGCTCCGCCACACCCTGAAGTCGGTGATCTACCGCAACTACCGGATCTTCGTCGGCACCTACCCCAACGACGAGGCCACCCGGCGGGAGGTCCAGAAGGTCCGGGAGGAGGATCCCCGGGTGGAGTTCGTGATCACCCCCGCCCCGGGGCCGACCAACAAGGCCGACTGTCTGAACTGGGTCCTCCAGAAGATCCGGCTGGACGAGAAGGAGCAGGGGAGGGATTTCGATATCTTTCTGATGCACGACGCCGAGGACGTGATCCATCCCCTCTCGCTCCTCTACTACAACTACCTGATGCCCCGGTTCGATTTCATCCAGGTCCCGGTCTTTCCCTTCCCGACCCGGTGGTACCACTTCACCAACGGCGTCTATATGGACGAGTTCGCCGAGAGCCACACCAGGCTGATGCGGATCCGGGAGATCGTGGCCGGGGCGCTCCCCTCCGCCGGGGTGGGGACCGCGTTGAGCCGCCGCTGCCTGGAGCACATCGCCGCCCGGAGCGATAACCAGGTCTTCGACATCTCCTCGGTCACCGAGGATTACCTGATGGGGATCCGGCTGCAGGACTTCCCCGGGAAGAAGATCTTCCTCCAGCAGGAGGTCCGGGTGGACCCGAACCTGAAGACCAGGGCTCCCCTGGCCACCCGCGAGTACTTCCCCCGGACTTTCCGGGCCTCCGTCCGCCAGAAGTCCCGCTGGATTATGGGGATATCGCTGCAGGGCTGCGGTACCAGCTGTATGGGCAAGCTGGGGGCCAACTACTTCCTCTTCCGCGACCGCAAGGCTGTGATCAGCAACCTGGCGGTGGCCCTCGGCTATATCCTGGTCCTCTTCTGGCTGGCCGGTCTCATGATCAACCGCTTCACCAGCCTCTACCTTCCGCCCCTGATCGAGCGGGGCGAGATCTACTCCTGGCTGGTCTACGTGGTTCTCTTCATCTTCCTCTGGCGGATCGCCAACCGGGTAATCGCCTCCGGGCAGATCTACGGCCCCCTCCACGGGATCCTGGCCGTCCCCCGGTTGGTCTGGGGAAACATCATCAACTTCTGCGCCACCTGGCTGGCGGTCAAACGCTTCCTCCGCGCCCGGAGGATGGGGACCGTTCCGGAGTGGGGGAAGACGGCCCACGCCTTCCCCACCGAGGAGCAGCTGCGCCGGTACCACAAGCGGCTGGGCGATATTCTCCTCGAGATGCGGCTGATCCGGACCGATCAGCTGGAGGCGGCGCTGGGGGAGCAGAAAAAGACCGGGCAAAGGCTGGGAGAGGTCCTGGTCGGGTCGGGAAACCTCAAGCCCGAGGAACTCCGCCGGGCGCTCGAGGAGCAGGAGAAGGAGAATTCCGGGGGGGGCGCCGGGTGAGAAAGTTCGCGGCGGGTGTCTGGTTCCTCTTGCTTGCCGGTGGCTTCGCGGTCTTGCCGGCTGCCGGGGAGGAGAGCGATTACCCTATCCATCCGGAAGCCGCTCGCCGGGGCCCGGTGGAGCGGCAGCGGGCCCGGTTCCGGGTCGAGACTCTCCTCCACCGGGCCGAGGGGGCGATCGCGGCCGGCGATTACGAGGCGGCCATCCCCGACCTCGAGGAAGCGGTCCGGGCCGACCCCTACCACGCTCCCTCCTCGATCTTCCTGATCCGGGCCTACGAAGCCGCGGGCCGGCTGGCGGAAGCGGCCGCGGAAGCCGCCCGCCTGGCCGAACTCTTTCCGGACTATCCCCTTCCGCGGATCACCCGGGCGATTATTTTGGAGAGACTCGGTCGGGAAGAGGAGGCGGCTGCCCAATGGCGGGCGGTCCTGCCCCTGCTGGGGGACGACCGGGAGAGGACGGATCAGGCTTACCGGCACCTGGTCGGGCTCCTGATCGGGACCGGGGATTGCTCCGGGGCCCGGGAGCTTCTCCAAGCCGCCCCGGATCCGGACCCCGCGGGCTGGCTGGGGGTCGGGGAATGTTGGGCCCGGCGGGGAGAATGGGAAGCAGCGCGGCAGGCCTTCGACTCCGGACTGGAGGCCGCCGGGGACGGGGACGACACCCTGCCCCTCCGTTCCGGTCTCCTCTACGCGCTCAAGAACCTTGGCCGCGACCGGGA
This sequence comes from uncultured bacterium, assembly GCA_964587835.1. GTDB lineage: Bacteria > Auribacterota > Erginobacteria > Erginobacterales > Erginobacteraceae > Erginobacter. Next base: position 4,690 of record CAZPMN010000059.1, on the reverse strand, counting down.
TTACTACCGGACCGCGGTGGAACTGGCCGAAGAGACCGGGGAAGGGCGATTTATGCTCGAGGCGGCCGAGGCGGCCGACCGGCTGGGAAAACTTTCCTCGGCCGCCGCCTGGCTCGAGCGGGCCGCCGCCGGGCTCCCGGCGGGCCGGAGCGACGAGATGCTGGCCGGGCTGGAATATCGGATGGGGGAATACGGTTCCGTGATCGCCCGGCTCTCGGCGCGTCCGGAACTCCCGGCAAACCTGCTCTGGCTGCTCGGCAACGCCTATTACCGGACCGGGCGTCCGGGACTGGCCCTGTACTTCCTTAAGCGGATCGAGGCCGCCGAACTCCCCGATCCCGTAGCCCGCCGGGAGCTGCACGGAACCCTCGCCTACCTCTATTTCGACCAGGGACTCTACCTGGAGACCCTGGCCGAGATCGACCGGGCCCTGGCCGGGAAGGACTCGCCCCCCCTCCGGCTGGTCCGGGTCCGGGCGCTGGCCCGTCTCGGCCGGCACCGGGAAGCCCTCGAGGAGCTGGCGGCGATCCCCGTTCCGGATGGTGACGCCCCGGAAGACCGTCTCTTCCGGGCCGATCTGGCCGAGGCGGCCGGGATCTCCCATTTCGCCCGGGAGGATTACCGGGAGGCTGAAGAGGCTTACTCCCGCTCCCTGGAGGAGGTCCCCGACCGTCCCACAACCCTCTTCGGCCGGGGGGTGACCTATCTGAAGCTGGAAGAGGAGGAGGAAGCGGAGGCCGACTTCCGGCGCCTCCTCGAGACCTCGTCCGCCCCCCCGGCCGCCCTCTGGGGAAACCTGGGGACCGTTTACGGGAAGCTCGGGGAGTACGACCGGGGGCTGGAAGAGCTGGAGCGTTCGCTCGCCTACTACCGCTACGACGTCGACACCTTGATGGAGTTCGGCTACCAGGGGATGAAGGGGAACGACAACCGGGCCGCCCGCCGGGGCTTCCGGTCGGCGATCGATCTCCAGGAAGAGGTGATCCCCCTGCTCCCGGACGGGCCGGCCGGCGAGTATCGGAATCAACAGCTGCTGATGAAGGAGGAATACACCAAGGTGGACAAGACCTGGTCGCTCCAGCTTTACGCTTCCCGGACCGAGCTGGACGACACCGTCACCGAGCCGTTCGCCGACACCATTGACGGTGCCCTGGCTTCCCAGGCTGGGGCCCTGATCGGCTACCGCCCGCCGGTGATCGGGTTTTGCGACGAGAAGACCGTCGATATCTTCCTGAGGGGCCTGGCCAACTTCCGGCGCCGCTCCTATCGCCTCGACCCCGACTCCTATCAGGGGGGGGTGGGGGTTCTGGTCAAGCCGCTGAAGAAGTTCAACTACAACCTCTCCTTCGAGCGGCTCTTCAAGATCGGGGAGAACTCCGAGAACAACTGGCTCTGGCGGAATATGCTCTCTTTCGAGACCGGGGAGAGACCCGAAAAGAAGACCCCGGCCTGGCTCTGGGGGAGGCTCTATGGAGAGGTCTCCTATTACCTGGAGTCCCCCCGTCGCTGGATCTATTACCTCGACGGGCGGGTCGGACCTTCCTTCTCCCTGAGCCGATCGCTTACCCTGACCATACCCCAGGCGCTGGGAGTGGCCCGATTCCAGTCGGACGACCCGGACGGCCGGGGGACTTATTACCTGGCCGGCCTGGGGGCCAACCTCCGGCTGCTCGAGCTGGAGGGGAGCCATACCGTCGGCCGCTGGCACCTGGATGGATACGCCCACTACACCTGGGGCCGCTTCGACACCCACCCCGCCGGACTCGAGGACAGGGACTTCCAGGGCTGGATCTTCGGCCTCAGCTTCGTCAAATGAAATCCTTATTTTGCCAAATCCGAAAAATATGAAAGATATCTTCCGGGTAATCTGTCTCGCCGTCTTCCTGGTGACCGTCTCTTCACCGGCCCGGGCCGGGGAGAGTGCCGTCCCCCTGCGGGGTTCATTTATCCAGCTCAACCGGGAACTGGCGGAAAATGACGGGGCCTGGTGGGACGGTCTCTTCTCCCGGCTCTCCGCCGCCGGGCTGGGTGAGGTGATCATCCAGTACCTGGCCGAGGGGCTCGGCGAGGAAGGGGTGGATTACACTCCGGCCCTCGATCATATCTTTGCCGCCGCCGAGAGAAACGGGGTCGGGCTGGTCCTGGGGTTGGAGCACGACCCCGACTACTGGGTCGAGATCACCGCCCCGGAGAAGGTCCTCCGCGACTATTTTCTCCTCCGCGCGTCGCGAAACCTCCGGCTCCAGCAGCGTCTCCTCGAGCTCTACGGCGAACGCCCCTTATGGACCGGCTACTACATCCCCGACGAGATTGACGACCTCTCCTGGCGGGAGCCGGAGCGGAGGAGACTCGTCGCCGATTACCTCCGGATCCTGACCGCCCGGATCCGGGAGGCCGACCCCGGCCGGGAGATCTCGGCCAGCGCCTTCTTCCGCTCCCGGACTGAGCCTTCCCTGGCCGCCCGGAACCTCTTCGGGATCACCGGGGACTCACTCGACCTTCTCCTCCTCCAGGACGGCCAGGGCGGCGGCGACCCGTCCCCCGGCGTCCTGCCCCTCTATTACCGATCCCTGATCGAGGAAAGGCCGGGATCGGAACGACCCCGGCTGGCGGCGGTGGTGGAGATCTTCGAGGAGACCACCGCCCCGGGCGGAGATTTTGCCGCCCGGCCCGCCCCACCCGGGGCCGTGGAAAGGCGGCTCCGGGCCGCCGCCGAATACTTTCCCGCCATCTACCTCTTCTCCTTCGCCGCCTACGCCGATCCGGAGAAAGGTGAACGGGCGGCGGCGGTCTATGATATCCTGCTCAGGTATCGCCCCCGGGCCGCGCCCGGCTCCGCCGGCCGGCCGGATCAATCCGGGGATTAACCTGATGAAAAAGTCAATCCTGGCTATCGTGGGGACCCGGCCGGAGGCGGTTAAGATGGCCCCGGTCATCAACGCCCTGAAGGGAGAGCCGGATCGGTTCAAGCTGACCGTGATGGCCACCGCCCAGCACCGGCAGATGCTCGACCAGGTCCTCGACCTCTTCGGGATCGTCCCCGACCTCGACCTCGACATTATGGTGCCCGACCAGACCGTGACCCGGACCACCTGCCGGGTCCTCGAGGAACTGGAGGCGTACTTCCGGGAAAAGCGCCCCGGCGCCGTCCTCGCCCAGGGGGATACCACCACCGTGATGGCGGCGGCCACGGCCTGTTTCTACGCCGGGGTTCCCTTCGGCCACGTCGAAGCCGGCCTGCGGACCGACGATCTCCGGGCGCCCTTCCCCGAGGAGTTCAACCGGAGGGTGGCCGACCTGACCGCCTACTGGCACTTCGCCCCCACCCAATGGGCGGCGGAAAACCTGCTCCGCGAGGGGGTCGAGCCCGGGCGGGTCCACGTGACCGGGAACACCGTGATTGACGCCCTCTTTCGCATCCTGGAGACCACGGAGTCTCCGGCCCGGCCGGTTCCGGCCGGGAGGAGGTATGTCCTGATGACCTGCCACCGGAGGGAGAATTTCGGGGAGCCGGTCCGGGAGATCTTCACCGCCGTCCGGGAGTTCGCCCTCGCCCACCCGGAGATCACGGTCTGGTACCCGGTCCACCCCAACCCCCACGTCCGCGGCCCGGCCGAAGAGATCCTGGGCAGGGTGGAGAACGTCCTTTTGACCGAACCCCTGGACTACCTCCACTTCGTCCACGCGATGAAAGGCTGTGAGCTCCTCCTCTCCGACTCCGGAGGCGTCCAGGAAGAGGCCCCCTCGCTCGGCAAGCCGGTCCTGGTTTTGCGGGAGAAGACCGAACGCCCGGAAGCCGTCGCCGCCGGCACCTGCCGGCTGGTCGGCTCCCGGGGGGAGAAGATCATCTCCTCCCTGGAGGAACTGCTCTTTGACGGGGCGGCCTACCGGGCGATGTCGGAGAAGAGCAACCCCTACGGCGACGGCCGCGCCGCCGAGGCCATCGTCCGGATTCTCCGTACGGACTGATGGGGTTCCGTCGTCAGAGACGGAGCTGGTGGCCTGCCTGGAGGGCCGGAACTCCTACCCGGTTGTCCGTGCCTTCAATCTTTCCCTTGAAGCCCTGGTTCGGAGCTGTCAAGTTCCGCCAAGGCTTCCGCGCCGACGAAGCAATCTCGACAATTTATGCCGAATTGAACTGATGATGAATAATCCGGGCTAATAGCACCATTTCCGCCAGTTGCCAGCAATCAGCTTGCTTGTTCCGCCGGGGCCGTCCGCCGCGGAGTTCCAACCTGAACCCTGCGTACAATCGCCTCGCCTTCGGATTGGGAGCCGCCCTTTTCCTCTCTGAAAAGTGAGCCAGTCTACCTGGTCACCGGCACATCTCCGGGCTTGCCCCAGTATACCTTGGTCAGGTCCTTGATGAACCAGTAGCCGGTGGAGGGGCGGTAGCAGCCGATCGCGTCCCGGGACAATCCCCCATAGTCGCCTGGAACCGGGATATCCCCGCTCCTTCCCCAGTATGCCCTGGTTACATCCCTGATCGCCCACAACCCCGAGGAGGGACGGTAGACCGCGGGGGCCCACTTCCCCTCCCCTTCGGCATCATAACATCCGGGGACGGGGATATCCCCGGACTTGCCCCAGAAGACCTTGGTCAGGTCTTTGATGAACCAGTAGCCGGTGGACGGTCGGTAGCAGCCGATCTCGGCGGTCCCGTCGCCGGAGTAGTCCCCGGGGAGCGGGA
>CAZPMN010000058.1:0-8045 GCA_964587835.1 uncultured bacterium | reverse complement strand
GGTCATTGCGAGGAGGCCCGAAGTTTTTCGGGCCGACGAAGCAATCTCACCCCCGCCCCGGTCATTGCGAGGAGGCCCGAAGTTTTTCGGGCCGACGAAGCAATCTCACCAGGCAGAAAGGATAAGATTGCGGTATCGCCCTTCGGGCTTGTTGGAACGGAATGCCTGCGGCATTCCTGGCAGGAGGTGTAGTATCGCTTTGCTTGAAATCAGCTCCGCCCACCAAGCAGAAGGGGCCGAGGCAGAGGACTCTTAAAATTAATTCGTGGTAATTAGTGTAATTAGTGGACTGTTTTTTCCGGCTCAAGGGTGCCGTAAACCGCCTCGATCGGGTAAAGTCCGTCGATGATGACGGTCTCGATCATCGTCGAGCGGGTGACCGGGACCGGATCGATCAGGACGGCCGGCACCGGACCGGTGCCGCTCTCCATCTGCCGGGGTTCCCGTCCCAGTGACTGAGCCACCTCCCCCGGAACCATCCCCCGGGCGAGCCGGATCGCCGAACGGACGGTGGCCGAGGCCAGATCCTCCGGAGAGAGGTAGACGGTCAGCAGCTGGTCGCCGGAGATGATCCGCCGGCAGGCGGCCAGCGAGGCCCCCCGCCCCGCCACCGCCGCCTTTCCGGCGATTCCCTTCTCCTGCAGGACGTCGATCACGCCTGCCGCCACCTCATCGTCAAAGGCAAGTACCGCGGCCACCTGCCCCGGCTCCCTGGCGGGATCGGCGAGCAGTTCTCTCAGAACCCGGGCGGCCTCAGCGGCCGACGGGAGATCGAGGCGGAGGTCGACCAGGAACCCGGCCGAATCGTCCCGGCTCTCCTCCCACTCGGCCAGGGCAGTCAGCTGACCTTCTCTCAAACCGGCGGCGACAGAATCGCCTTCCGGGCCCCCGAGCAGGACCATCCCTCCTCCGGGGATCCGTCCCCGGACCGTCCGAACCTGGAGGTAGCCCGCCGCTTCCGGGTCCGATCCAACGTAGAGAGAGGGTTGCCATCCGGGGATCAGTCCTCCGCCGGCGATCACCGGTACCGGCGAGAGATCCCCCCGGACCAACACCGGGTCGGAGTAACTGCCGGCGCCGGGCATATAAACCAGAAGGCTGGCCCCGGCTCTGACCATCTCGCGGACCGGACGCTGGAGATCCCCCGGTTCCCGGCCACCGGCCGGCCGGACCAGAACCTCGAACCCGGCCGTCCGGGCCTGCTCGACCAGGGCGGACCCCACTTGTCCCCAGTAGGTTCCGTCAGTGCTCTCCAGCAGCAAGCCAAGCACCACCCGCTCGCTGGGCTGCAGGGACTCCCGATAGGAGGCGCAGGCGAAAAGAAATACCGCCACGAGGGTAACCGGTAGCCATTTGCAAAGGCGCATTTTCAACTCTTACAGATCTGAGATGGGGAATTCGCCGGGCAGCTTACGGGCGGCACTTTCCAGCTTTCCCCGGTCGGCGAGCACGCAGGACGGGGCGTAGGGGAGGTTCGGACGGATGATCTCGGCGGCCGCCCGGCGGATCTCCTCCCCGGTCAGGGCCAGCAGCCGGCGACGGAACTTCCGGAGCCGGGCGGGGGTGATCTGGCGGAGGTGCCGGAGCAGGGCCAACTCCACCGCCTGCCCCGGCCGAATCGGGCGATCGAGGGTCTTGACCGCCCCGATGATCGCCTGCTCGACCCCGTCCTTCGTCAGGTCCATCTCCTTTTCGATATAATCCCCCACGCCGTCAAACGCCCGCAAGGTCTCGACGATATTGGGGTCACGGTAACTGGAGAAAGAAAAGATTCCCTGCGTCCCGTTATAGGCGGCGGCGCAGCCGTAGGCCCCCCCCAGCACCCGAACCCTCTCCCAGAGGTAGCCGTAGCTCAAATTCTGGGAGAGGAGAAGCAGGGACGGCGCCCTCGGGTCGGTGTAGGAGACCGCCGGCAGAGAGCGGGCGACAAAGGAGACCCCGGCCGGGACGGCGATCCCCTCTAAGGCGGGGACCGGGACCGGCACGGGTTTCTTTCCGGGGGATATCGGCCCGGAGCGCAGACCGTCCAGGAGGGATCCGTACCACTTTCGAACCACAGCCCGTGACTTCTCCGCCCCGACCACCGAAAGGGAGATCCGATCCCGGGACTGGAGGAACTCCCGGATCGCTTCGAGACGCTCGACGACTCTCTCCGGCGCGCTGGAGAATTCCGCCGGCAACCGCTCAAAAAAACGGACCCCATCCAGGCCCTTGAGCAACTCCTGGAGGGCGCAATTGGCACTCAACCCCCGGGCGGCCCGGGTGGCGGCATAACTGTTCCCGGCCGGGATCACCCGGCTCTTCCGGGCCACTCTACCCTGGAGAATCACGTCGCGCAAACGGTCCCGATCGGTAAAATCGGCGGCGGTCAGGCGGTCGAAGAGCAGCGAGAGCATCTCGGGGAGCTTCCGGTCGAGAGCCCGGCAGAAGACGGTGAGATAGGGATGCACGGCGCGGGGGTCGGAGGCGGTCCCGGAGATGGAGAGGTCGGAGTCGACCCCGCCGGAGCAGGCCGCCTCCCGGTCGGCCATCGCCGCGAAGTCGTAGCCGGCCGCCCCCATATCGACCAGGGCGTCGGTGAAGAGGGAGAGGTAGGGATAGTCCCGGAGATCCATCCCTCTGAGATCGAAGGCCAGGGCGAGGTAGGTAAGCCCGTTGCTGAAGAGATCGGTGGCCAGGAAAGGGCGGCCGGAGACGGCCTCGAGGGCGGTGGGAAGCTCGTAGGGCTTTTCGGGGACATCCGCCGGGGAGAGCCGAGGCAGCGTGGCCAGGGCCTCGGGGGGGTTGGGGGCGGCCTGGGCGGCCTCCAGTTCCCGGGCCCGGCGGGCGATTTGTTTCAGTTCCGCCGGAGAGAAGGTTTCTTTCAGCTTTCGCATCCTCCGTCGCTCGGCCCGGTCGCTCCGACCGCTCAGGCCGGGATCGGGGGGGAAAATCATCAGGACCCGGCTGGGGTTCTCCACGATGGAGCGCCGGAGGCGCTCCTCCAGATATCCCGGCTCATCCTCCCAACGCCGCCTCACCTCGCGCAAGTGGCGGTTGAGCCGCATCCAGACCAGGGGATCGCCGGAAGCCGACCAGGACTCGAAAGCCCGGTCCATCAGCCGCAGCGGGTAATGGCTCTTGATCTCCCGGGAGGAGAGCTCGAAGCCGTGAAAGACGGACTCCATCTTCTCCCGGTCCAGACCCCGGGCGGCCTCCCGCTCGCAGGTGGCGAGGATCAGCCCGAGGATCCTCTCCGCCCGCTCGGGCTCGCTCCCCTTCAGCCCCACGGAGAAACAGGTATCCCGCTGGCCGGAGGAGTAACCGGAATCGGTCAGTTCCTCGCCCAGTTTCGAGTCGATCAGGGCCTTGCGCAGGGGCGAGGCGGCGTGTCCGACCAGGTAGTGGGAGAGGAGGTGGAGGGAGAGGGTCTCCACCGGCCGGATGTTTTTCCCGGTCCGGAAGGCTGCCACCACCGCCGTCTTCGCCCGGGGGTCCTCGTCGGGTCCGATCGGGTAGGGCCGGCGGACCTGGCGGGGTTTCCGCCAGGATGGCTGGGGGGCAATGGCGGTGTCGATCGCCGCGGCCCGAAAACCGGCCAGGTATTCCCGGTCGAGAAAAGCCAGATGCCGGGCCGTGGGAATCGAACCGTAAAGGAAGATCAGGGAATTGGAGGGGTGATAACGGGTCCGGTAATACTCCCGGAACCGCTCGTAGGTCAGGTCGCGGATCGCCGCCGGGTCGCCGCCGTAATCCCGGCCGTAGGCGTTGGCCGGGAAGAGCCGTTTCATCAGTTCCCGGTCGATGATCCCGTCAAGGTCGGAGTAGACCCCCTTCATCTCGTTGTAAACTATCCCCCGGACCGTGAGTCTTCCCGAGGGGTCGGGCGGGTCGGTGAAGGCCAGGTGCCGGCCCTCCTGGAGAAAGTGATCGGGACTGATCCGGGGGTGGAAGACGGCGTCACAGTAGACCCCGGCCAGGTTGAAGAAATCCTTCTCGTTCATACTGGCGCAGGGGTAGATGGTCCGGTCGGGATAGGTCATCGCGTTGAGGAAGGTGGCCAGGCTGGTCCGGAGCAGCTCGACGAAGGGATCCTTGACCGGGTATCGCCGCGAGCCGCAGAGTACGGTATGCTCGAGGATATGGGGCAGGCCGCTGTCGTCCGGGGGCGGGGTGCGGAACCCGATGGCGAAGAGGTTCTCGGGGTCGAAGGTGTGGAGGTGGAGAAGTTGCGCCCCGCTTAGGAGGTGTTCAGCCCCGTAGGCGACGGACCGCATCTCCGGCAGGGGGAGAACCCGGCTGATCCGGAAACCGTGAAGAATCCGCCCGACGGTCAGGTCAGACTGGGGAAGAGAATTGCTCATCGGCACGGTGAAGGCAAAGACGGCAATGATAACGGAGGTCGGCTGATATCACTCCGCCGGAGGTTCTCCTTCGGCCAGGGCGCGCAGTTGCGGCGAGCTTCCCATCTCCTCGATCGCTTGACCCAGGGCCTGGCTGACCGCCGCGCTCATCGCCGCCGCCAGCTCACCTTTCCCTGCCTGGTGGGGGACCACGGCGGAAACCCGCTGACTCCAGACCGTGGCCGCGATACCGGGCCGGATCGCCTCGATGATCAGGGAGAACTCGGCGGAGAGGTTATCTCCCTCGGCCAGCTGGTCAAAACTCTCAATCTCGGCCAGCAGGTAGAGGTCGGACCGCGGACTCTCTTCGATCAACTCCACCCGACGGAAGAGCCCCGAAGCGCCCAGAGAATCGATCAGGGCCCGGCGGACCATCTTCGCGGGCAGGGCCGCCCAGCGGCTGTATTCATGCTTTGTAACCTCGTATCTTCCCGGTCGGGAGATAATCGGGTTCTGGTAACGGAGCGGGGCCCGAACTTCGCCCACATTGACCGTCAGATTGAGCGGTTCGAGTGCCGGCAGCGGGGCCGGTTCGACCTGGATCAGGTAATACTCGGTCGGCAGGTAGGAACTGCAGGCGTTGAGGAAAGTAATCAGGGACAGAACGAATAAACAACAAGTCAGGATTTTCATCATCGATCTCCTGAAGAATAAAAGGTTACCGGACATAGGGATCTTGAGGTTTTTCCTTCCCCCACATCAGGGAGGAGGGGTGGTTGCGGAAATACTGCATTGTCTCGGACGACTCCAGCATACTGCGATTGAAACTCTCGATAGATTCCTTCAACAGGTAGCTATAGTCGTAGATATCCCGCTTGACCTGGCTGATCAGCCCGTCCAGTGCGGCGGCGGACTCCTTTAAGCTGCCCATCGTGGTGTCGGCGTTACCAACCATGGATCTGATCCGATCCGGGGTTTCCCCGCCCAGGCCCCGGTTGAGGTTGGCGATCAGTTCCCGGGCCTCGACCAGCGCGCCATCGGCGTTTTTGACCAGAGAGTTGAGTTGCGCCGGAGTATCTCCGCCCAGGGTCTGATTGAGGCTGGCCAGCAACTCCTTGATGTCGTCGAGGATGGCGGGGATATCCTTGGCCAGGTTTTCCAGGAGCGAGGACTCTGAAAGTATCCGGGCGCCCGGCTTAAGCTCGGGAGCCTTCAAGTCACCGCCGGAGAGTTCCACCACCAGCGATCCCATCAGGTTGCCCAGGCCCAGCTTGGCCTTTACCCCCCGGTGCAGAGTCACGGTATTGGTCTCGATCCCGACCTGGACCACGACCTCGTTCTCTTCCGTCACCCGGATATTCTCGACCTTGCCCACCGGGACCCCCTGGTAGAGGACGGCGGCATCGCGCTGCAGGCCGCCCACACCCTCGGCAAAGGTAATGTAATAGGTATCCCGGGGTTGTCGCCCCTCGAGGGCGATCGCGATGAAGACCAGCACCGTCAGCGCGGTCCCGACCAGGACGAATATCCCGACCTTGATCTTCTGAGCTCTGGTGGCCATGATCTCACTCCCGTATTAATCCACTAATTTACTCTGATCGATTTGGTTTTCCCCCAACCTCGACCCCTTCTTATCCACTAATTACACTAATTAACACGAATATTTAAATAGTCCTCTGCCTCGGCCCCTTTCCAGTCCACAGATTACACCGATTACTCAGATTAGTTCCCACTGCCCACTCCCTACTGTCCATTGCCTATTTCAACCGCTAATCTCGCGAATCTTCGCTAACTCAAGCAAGGCGATACTACAATTCCTACCAGGAATGCCGCAGGCATTCCGATACTACCAGCCCGAAGGGCGATACCGCAATCTTGCCCTTTCTGCCTGGTGAGATTGCTTCGTCGGCCCGAAAAACTTCGGACCTCCTCGCAATGACCCGGTACCGCTCACCGCTTACTGCTTACCGCTTACTGATTACTATGCCCTATTCCCTATCTCCCGATCAGGCTGGCGGTTGAAGAACTGGCGGACTCGGGGGTGAGCGGAAGCCTCCGCCTCTTCGAGGGTGCCGGCAAAGACGACCTTGCCCCCGTCGAGCATCAGAACGCGGTCGGCCACGGTCTTGATCGAGTCCAGTTCGTGGGTGACCACCACCATCGTCAGGTTCATCAATCGGCGCAGGTCAAGGATGATCCGGTCGAGACCGGCACCGATGATCGGGTCGAGCCCGGCTGAGGGTTCGTCGAAAAAGACCACCTCGGGTTCGGCGGCGATCGCCCGGGCGAAGCCGACCCGTTTCTTCATCCCCCCGGAGAGTTCCTCCGGGTAGCGCCAACCTTGGTCGCCCAGACCGACCAGGCTCAGCTTCATCCGGGCCAGGACTTTCAACTGCTCCCGGTCGGTCATCCCGGACTCCTCCAGGGGCAGGGCCACGTTCTCGCCCACGGTCATCGAATTAAAGAGGGCCCCGCCCTGGAAGGAGAGGCCGACCCGCTTCAGGAGGCGGCCCAACTCGTCCTCCTCCAGTTTGGTGATGTCCCGACCCCAGTAAGAGATTGTCCCCCCCAGCGGTTGCTGGAGCCCGACCAAGTGTTTCAGCAGGGTCGACTTTCCGCAGCCCGAACCGCCGATCACCGTCAGGATCTCACCCGGGAAGATATCGAAGGAAATTTTTTCCAAAACCACCCGGTCATCGTAACCAGCCGTCAGGTTCCGAACCTCGATAATCGGATCTGCCATAACCCGGCCTCAGGTCGTGTAGTAGAAAATGGTGGCGAACATCATATCGGCCACGATGATCAGGAAGACATCCATCACCACCGCCCGGGTGGTGGCCTTGCCCACCTCGCTGGCGCCGCCCCGTACTCTCAGACCGTTGTGGCATCCGACCAGGACGATAATCAGGGCGAAGAAGACGGATTTGACTAACCCCTGGCTCAGGTCGCCCAGTTTGAGCGCCTGAACGGTCTGCCACCACCAGCGATCGAAGGTGTAACCGAGGGAGAAGATCCCGAGAAAGAACCCTCCGGCCACCCCGGAGAGAAAACCGAAAATGGTCAGGATCGGCATCGAGATCAGGATGGCCAGGATCTTGGGGGCGACCAGGAAACGACCAACCGGAAGACCCATTCCCTTGAGGGCGTCGATCTCCTCGGAGACCTTCATCGTCGCCAGTTCGGCGGTCACGGCGGCGCCGGTCCGGGCGGAGACCACGATCCCGGTCATCACCGCGGCCAGCTCCCGGGCGAAACCGATCACCACCCCGCTGGCGACCAGGATCTCCATCCCGAAGAGTTTCAGCTGGGCGGCCGAGAGCATCGCGATCACCAACCCGAGGAGGAAGTTGATCAGGCAGACGATCCCGATCGCCGACGATCCCATCGCCTGGATCTCCTCGAACAGCCCCTTCCAGCGCACTCCCTTGCCCTCCACGGGGGCGATGAACGACCAGTAGAGAGCGTCGATGATCAGGGCCAGGGCCTGCCGGATCTCCTCTCCAAAGGCGAGACCCCTTTCACCCAGGCGTTCGAGGAAACCGGGACGGGGGGGCGGGGGCGGGAGCGGCTCGAAGTTGGGCCGCAGCAGTTCCAGCAGTTCAGCCGCTTCACCCCTGGCCCCGGCCAAAATGACCTCACCGCCGGCCGCCCGCCCGGCCTGCACCGCCCGGAGATCGGAAGAGCACACGTCTGAACTCCAGTCACGCGCTAATCTCGTATGCC
>CAZPMN010000057.1:0-8098 GCA_964587835.1 uncultured bacterium | reverse complement strand
GTGGGACCCCTTTGGGGTCCGAGGATACCTTGTGCGTGGGGTCATGTTACCCGGGGCGTTGCCCCGGGCTATGATGTGGGACCCCCTCAGGGGCCTGGGTATTTCTCGCGGTGGCCCCTGTGTCACTGGGAACCGGTCGCAAATTGCAACCGGTTCCGCGAATCAATCACGGATGCGTTACGCGATCTCAATATCCCGACGGCCTCGGCCTCAAGGATGAAGAAAATTCCGGCTGCGCCTGTAAGAAAAAACAGGTATTTTTTCTTACAGGTATCGCCCAGGGAAAATCACCGGGAGGAAGTTATGAGAGAACAAGCGGGGGAATCGGACTGGAAGAAGTACAGCTCGATGACCAAGGCTCTGCGCGAGCGGTACCTCGAGGAGAAAAACCGGAAATTCGCCGGCGCCCTGACCGGGGACGGGAAGACCGCGACCGACCGGTTCTGGGATACGCTGGAGGAGATGAAGAAGGAAGCGAAGGTCCTCCGCCGGTGTCTCGACCCTCACTCCCGCTCCCATATGAGCGAAAATATGCTCCAGATGCTCTTATCCGGGATGCTGAAGGAGGAGGAGCTGGAAGAGTTCAGTCCCGAACTCCGGGAGAGCTTGAAATCTCTCTTGAAAATATTCCGGAAATGATGGTGCAAAGACTGATCCCTTCAGGGCGGCGGCCGGCCGGGGGTTCGGACGCTCAGTCCTCGCCGAGAGCTTCGATGTCCGCCAGGTCTTTTTTGCGGGCGGCCGCCCGCTTGCTGGCGATGAACTGCTCACGGCCGATGTAATTGACGTTGACATCGCCGAAGGTCCCCGGCGCCTTGGTCGCCTCGGCCTCTTCCCAGGTTACGCCGGCGATCGAGGTCAGCAAATCGACACGGACGGGTGGGACTCCCAGCTGAACGATCCAGTCGGGTTTTTGAAAATCTTTCGCCGTCAGGTTCGGAAAGCTGAAACCGAAGGCAGCCAGGGCGGCAAGAAGACGGCGGGCGTTTTCCGGAGAACGGCAGACCAGGAGATCAATATCTCCCGTAAACCGGGGAGCGCCGTGAAAGGCCAGAGCGTATCCCCCCACGACCAGGTATTCAACCCCGTGCTCGTTTAATAACGCGAGCAGTTCTCTGAAGTCGGACTGTACTTCCATAATGCTGGCGGCGCAAATACTCCACTGCGGCGATCCGTTCCGAGGGGGGACGGGAGAGCCAAAACTCAAGATCACTTCCGGCCGGGGAATGTGAGAGAGGGCGCTTGGTTATCACCTTCTGGATCATATATTTATTATAGTAGAACAAGCGAAAAAGTATATAGAACTTCCACCGGGAATGGATTCAAACGGTAAAGAAAAGGGGTCAGTCATTGAATGTTGTCATTTTTTCCGGAAGGTTCTCTTCCTTGCTTCGATTGCCAGCGGGGATATCTTCCACAGAAGGTGGGAAAACAACGGCGATCGGTAGGCAGGATCCCGACGATTTCTCTCTTGACAGGCCATTACCAAGAATAGATAATATACATAATTGTTAATTATGTGTTTTTAATGTCGCCGGCGGAAAGGTACGATGGATTACGAGAAGATTCAACAACTGAGTGAGAGGCTCTTCTTCACGGTGGAAGACGTTGCCCGCCTATTCTCGCTGAACCGGGAGTCCGCCCGAGTACTCTGCTTTCGCTACCGGAAGCGGGGTATCTTCATCCGGCTCAAGAACAACTTTTACGTGACCGAGGCCGCGTGGTCGAGGTACGGGCGGGAAGATCTCTTCCGGATCGCCAATTTCCTCCAGGTTCCATCCTACATCTCCTTCCTGACCGCCCTCTCCTACCACGGGATCAGCACCCAGGTGCCGAGAGATTATTTCGAGAGCGCCTCGGTGAAACGCTCCCGGGAATTCGCGGCCGGGGGGACGGTCTTCGCCTTCCGGAAGCTCAAGCGCGAATACTACTTCGGCTTCGCCAAGCGGGACGGTTTCTTTATCGCGACGCCGGAGAAGGCCCTGCTCGACTCCCTTTATCTCGATTCCCGCGGCAGATACCCGCTGGACACCGGCGCCCTGGACGCGGGGAAGATCGACCGGGAGAAGATCGGGGAGATGATGGCAACTTACCCCCCCAAGGTAAGAACAACGGTGGAGAAGATATGCGCGATCTGATCGAACAGGAAAGATTCGAACTGGAAGTGCTGGACAAGCTCAAAAGCGGACGCATCCTGGAACGGCTGGTCTTCTGCGGCGGGACGATGCTCCGGCTCTGCTTCGGGCTCAACCGCTACTCGGTCGACCTGGATTTCCAGCTGAAAAATAAGGAAGATGCCGAACAGCTCCGGCGGGAGATCACGGAATTCCTGGGCGCCGATTACACGGTCACGGACAGCGCGGATAAATTCAATACCATCCTGGTCGAGATCAAGTCGGCGAAGTATCCCCGCCGGCTGAAGATCGAGATCAGGAAAAAGACACCGGACGGGGCAACTGAACCGGCGATAGCTTACAGCCCCTCGGCCGACCGCCAGGTTTACGTCGATGTCGTGCCTTTGCCGGATATGATGCGGTCGAAGATCGCGGCCTTCCTCGAACGGAAGGAGATCCGGGACGCGTTCGACATCGAGTTCCTCCTCAAGAAAGGCATTGAATTGGAGGCATCCCCGGAAGATCTGGGCAAACTGGGCCAGGAACTTGACGCCTTAACCGCCCGGGATTACGCGATCAAGCTGGGATCAATCCTGGAAGAGCGGGACCGGGACTACTACAAGAAAAAAAACTTCACGATTCTACGCTCGGCAATAGCAAGCGGTAGAGCGGTAAGCAGTAAGCAGTAAGCAGTGAGCAGTGGGCAGTGAGCAGTAAGCAGTAAGCAGTGAGCGGTGAGCAGAGCGCAGAGCGCATAGCGCCTAGGGCATAGGGGCGGGTTTATTCCAGGCGCTCGAAGATGGTGACGGTGATGTCGTCGTGCTGGCTGCCTTCCTGGAATTCCATCACGTCCTTAAGGATGGCGGAGCATTCTTCCCGGGCCGAGAGCCGGGCGTCTTTCAGGAAGTGGTCGATGAACCTCTTGGTCCCGTAGAATTCCCCCTGGGGGTTGACCGCCTCGTTGACGCCGTCGGTATAGAAGACGAACTGGTCGTTCAATTCGAGGACAGTCTCGGCGGAACGGTAGTCGACACCCTCCATCGCTCCCAGGGCGACGCTGTTAGCCGTGGTCAGTTCCTCCACCTGCTTGGCGGCGGTGATCTTCAAGGCGGGGGTATGGCCGGCGTTGGAGTAGGTCAATCTCCCCGTCTCAACGTCGTAGTAGGCCAGAAAGACCGTGACGAACATACTGGTCTCGTTATCGGCGGCGACGATGTCGTTGACCTTGCTCAAGACCCGGGCGGGGTCCCTCTCCTCCGAGGCCACGGTGTGGATCAGGGTCCGGCTGAGCATCATAAAGAGGGCGGCGGGGACCCCCTTGCCGGAGACGTCGCCGATGATCATCACGAAGGTCTTCTGGTCGTAGAAGAAGAAGTCGTAAAAGTCCCCCCCGACCTCCTTGGCCGGATGCATCACGGAGTAGAGGTCGAATTCGCCCCGGCCGGGAAAGGGGGGAAAGACCCGGGGGAGGATGCTCTCCTGGATCTCTTTGGCGATCTGCAGCTCACTCTCCACCGCCTGCCGTTTGGCGGTCTCGGCCTGGAGGTTTTTGATATGCTCCTTGAGGTCGACCGTCATCCGGTTGAAGGCGGCGGCCAGCTCCTCGATCTCATCCCCGGTGCGGATCTCCAGGCTGTGGTCGAGGTCTCCCGCACTCACCTTCTTCACGCCCCGCTGCAGCAGCGCCACCGGCCGGGCGATCCGGCCGGAGATGAAGATGACGATCAGAACGACGACGATCAGGATGGCCAGGAGCAGGATGATGAGGCGGCTCGTCAGGGCGGTCACCCTCCCCATCAGTTCTTCCTCGGAGAGGGCGAGACCGAGAAACCAGCCGGGCGTCTCGGGGATCGCGTCAAAGATCGCGATCATCCGCGAACCGTCCGGACGGCGATAGTGGACGAGCCCCGGCGTTCCGGCGACCATCATCCGGCCGGCCTCGTCGAGGTTGTCAAAGTCCAGCTCCGCCGAGGTCAGAAGGTTCAGCTTCAGCCGCCATTCTTCAGAGGGGTGGGCGATCAGGAGACCGGTGGAGTCAACCACGTAGCCGAAGCCCTTCTCCCCCATCTTGATCGAGCCGGCGATCGAGGTCAGAGTATCGAGGAGGACCGTGGCGGCGATCACCCCTTTTCTCTCTCCGTCCCGGTCGATAACCGGACAGGCCACGACAAATATATTCTCGCCCGTCGACCGGGAGACCAGAGGGTTGCTGATAAAGCTGTCCGCGCCTTTTTCGATAATCGCCCGGAAGTAATCTCGGTCGCCGACATTGCCCTCGGTGTCGGTGGAGGTGATGAAGCGGCCCGTCAGATCGGCGTAAAAGACCATCTCGTAGTCGGGGTTGCGGGTGGCGGCCCGGCCGAGGATATCGGATTTGATCTCTTCCCAGGTTCCATCGCGGAGGATATCGTCCCGCGACATAGTCCTGATCTCGCTGACGTAGCCGTGCATCAGCCGGCCGATCTCCGACGCCCGGGCGGCCAGGACTTCCCGGCTGAGCTCTTCGTTGAGGGGGAAGACCGCCCGCTTGACCTGGAGGTAATTGACCGCGCCTAAAAGGAGGAAGAGGAGGGCGACCGGGACACCGAACCAGAGCAGCATCTTTCCCCGGATGGAGTTCATCAGCAATCCCGGCCCGACGGCGGGGGGCCTGTTTGTATTGTTCGGAATGACCACGCCACGATAACCCGGAGAGTAGCACAGGGGGATGGGAATGGGGAATGGGGAATGGGGAATGGGGAGCAGTAAGCGGTAAGCGGTAAGCGGTAAGCAGTGAGCGGTATCGCCCTTCGGGCTTGTAGTACCGGAGCGCCGGTGACATTCCTTGTGGTAATTGTTGTATCGCCCTTCGGGCTTGTAGTACCGGAGCGCCGGTGGCATTCCTTGTGGTAATTGCAGTATCGCTTTGCTTGAAGCAGACCACTGATCCGCAGCTCGAAAACAGAGGTTGAGGAGCGGATGCCTAAATCCTGTTGATCCTGCCTGCTCGCCGCAGTTTTAACGGAGGCGGGTTATCCTGTCAAAAAGAGGGGGCGGTGAGGCGCGATTCGAGGAGGCGGCGGAGTTCTTTGGGGTCGGCCTGGCCGGAGGAGGCCTGCATCGCCTTCCCGACCAGGAAGCCAAGGGCGGCTTGCTTGCCCTTACGATAGTCCTCAACCGCCGACGGGTTCTCGGCGATCACAGCGGCGGCGATCGCCTCCAGAGCTTCGGTGTCGGAGATCCGGGTCAGGCCTTCCTGCCCGGCGATCTCCGCGGGGGAGAGATTGCTCTCCAGAAGTTGGCTTAGAACTTCCTTCCCGGAGGAGGAGCTGATCTCCTTCTTCTCGACCAGCAGGATCAGCTCGGCCAGGCGTTGGGGGGTGATCCGGGTTCCGGCGAGGGTCTCGTTTTTCTCCTTGAGCAGGGGGCGGAGGCGGTTGTCGATCCAGTCAATCGCCGGTTTGGCCGGGGCGCCGGCGGTGACGACGGCCTCGAAGTAGTCGGCGAGGTCGCGCTCGGAAGAGATCCGTCCGGACTCGTCGGGGGTGAGGCCGTGGAGCTTTTCGTAATCCTTGCGGCGGGCGGCGGGCATCCGGGGAAGACGGTTTTCCAGTTCCGCGAGGAACTCTTCGGAGACGACCACCGGGGGGACGGAGGGGTCGGGGACGCAGGGGCCGGCGAACTTTCCCCGCATCGGGGTGGTGACGTTGCGCTCCGGGTCCCAGAGACGGGTGTGGAGGGTGACCGCCTTCCCCCCTTCCACCAGGGCGGTCTGGCGGGCGATCTCGTAATCGACGGCGGCGCCGAGGTGGCGGATGGAGTTGAGGTTCTTGACCTCGACCTTGGCCAGGAACTCTTTTGAACCGGCCGGGCGGATGGAGATGTTGGCGTCGGCCCGGAGGGTCCCCTCCTCCATACTGCATTCGGCGGTCCCGGCGTAGCGGAGGCTGGCCCTGAGCATCCGGATGAACTCCATCGCCTGGCGGGCGGAGCGCATATCGGGCTCGGTGACGATCTCGACCAGGGGGGCTCCGGCCCGGTTGAAGTCAACCAGGCTGTAGCTCTTTCTCCCCTCGGTCTCGTGGACCAGGCGGGCGACGTCCTCCTCCAGATGGGCCTCCCGGATCCGCAGCCGCTTCCAGGTCCCGTCCTCCTCCGGGACCTCCAGCCAGCCGTCTCGCCCCAGGGGCTTATGGAACTGGGAGAGCTGGTAGCCCCGGGGCAGGTCGGGGTAGTAGTAGACCTTCTGGTCGAAGGCGGAGACGGGCTGGACCTCGCAGTTGAGGGCGAGGCAGGAGAGGGCGGCCTTCGCCAGGGGCTCAAGGCCGAACCGCTTGAGGGTTCCGGGGAGGCCGAGGCAGATCGGGCAGACGGCGGTGTTGGGGGGGAGGGAGGGGTCGTTGGGGCAGTCGCAGAAGAGCTTGGTCGGGCAGTTGAGCTGGACGTGGATCTCCAGGCCGATGATCGCTTCGTAGTTCATCATTGAATTTCCCGAGTTGGAAAACGGGGCTATTAATTAAGTTTCACCCTTTCTGGGTGAGATTGCTTCGTCGCTTCGCTCCTCGCAATGACTAAAAACAGGGGTGGGTGAGATTGCTTCGTCGCTTCGCTCCTCGCAATGACTGGTGGTTCTTAAGATCGGGACTCCTTGCTGTTGAGCTTGACGACGGGGAGATCGTTCAACCAAACGGCAAAATTCAAAAGGCGCGCGTCGGAGAGGGGCGGGCCAAGGAGCTGGAGGCCGAGGTCGCGGTCGCCGGCAAAGGCGAGGTCGGAGAGGGTGACGGCAGGGAGGCCGAGGACGTTGGCGGGGAGGGTATGGCGGAAGGCTTCGTAAGTTTCGGCGACGGTCTTCGCCTTCCGAGGGTCGCGGCCCGGGCGGAGGGCGGGGAGGACCAGGAGGTCGATCTCCGGCCAGAGTTTTTCGGATTCCTCGAACAGGCGACGGCGGATCCGGGCGGCGCTCTCGAAGGCCCCGTAGTCCTCGAACTGGAAGTAGGCGCCCTGGAAGAGATAGGACTTGATCAGGAATGAAAAGTCTTCGCCGCGGGTCTTGAGGTACATCTCGTTCCAGTTTTCGGTATCCCCGGCCCGATGGCCGAAACGGACGCCGTCGTAGTTGCCGGCGGCGGAGGAGGCCTCGACCGAGCCGACAATCCGGTGGACCGTGGTGAAGAGGTCGTAGTCGGGGAGGGAGACTTCCCTGGCGTTGCAGCCGCGACCGGTGAGGAGCTCGACGGCCCGGTCGAGGGCCGCCTTCTCCCCGGGGAGGAGGTCGGTTAGACATTCCCTGATCAAACCCAGGGCGGGGGGACGGGAGGGAGGAGTGGATTGGGAGAAGTCGGGGAGATCTTTCCGGAGCATCGAGAAGTCGGCCCCGTCGGGGACGGCGAGGAGGGCGGATAGCTCCTTAACCACAGAAAGTTCCCGGGCGATTATACCCGGGCATTCCATCGAGGGGACGAGGCCGATCAGGCCGGAGCGGGAGAAGATGCCCCAGCTCGGTTTGTAGCCGACAAGTCCGGCCGCGGCGGCGGCCAGGCGAACCTCGCCGAGGGTGTCGGGGAGGAGGGCGGCGGAGGCGGTGGTCTGTATCAGGGTTTCGGCGGTGGCGTCGCCGGCCAGGCCGAAGGCAAGTTCGGAGGATCTTTGCGGATGGGCAAGCTCGGCCCCGAATTCCTTAAGGAGGCGGACGGCGGTAGCGTCTTCCGGCGGAGTGTATCCTTCCAGGGGGCGGCCGAGGGGGGTGGCGGGGCGGCCGGCGACCGAGATGGCGGGGGCGACGAGGATTTTCACTGGATCTCTTGCACGGGATTGCGCCCGTGGCTAACCTTGTGTCGCCCCCTGCGGGGGCTTGGATTTCAACCTCTATGCTTTGGGGGCCACGGGCTTGCGCCCGTGGCTATTTTTGTTTCGCCCCCTGCGGGGGCTTGTTTCAGAAGGTAAGATGGCTTCCCGCCTTCGTTAAAACTTCGGCGGACAGGCGTCCCCCTCGCTATGCTCGG
>CAZPMN010000056.1:0-9716 GCA_964587835.1 uncultured bacterium | reverse complement strand
ACCATGTAGTGTAATACAAATCTAACTTTGGGCTGTTAATTCAGAATCAAGGGGATCGGGTTAGTGTAAATCAGGTGGTTCGGTAATTAATGAGAAGGAGAAGAAGCTTGAGTACATAACACCTTGCCTTAGAACTTATTGCAAAGTTATTTAGCAAATTTCCCCGACTTTGGGGAAGGGAAAGAAATATCGAGGTAAGTTAATCGAAAAAGCAGAGTGCAATTTCAACCTAGAGGTGCCTCTATCCCTAAGTTATTCCCTGGCAATTCAGGTTAACCAGAGGGTCTCGATGGCGAAATTTCGGATTGGAGACAGTTGAGCAGGTTATTGAAAGGAGAAATATGAAGGCAGTGGGTATATTTACAGCGGTAGTGTTGATGATGATCGGCCCGGTGGCGCTCGGCCAGGAGCAGAAGGTAGTGGACCGGGCTCAGCTCGTTCTGCGGGAAGGGTTGGTTTACAAGGGGGATTCGGGCGAGCTGTTCACGGGGATGGCGATTGAAATCTGGCCTAACGGGCAGGAGAAGGCGGAAAGCGAATACCGCGACGGCAAGAAGCACGGACGGTCCGTTAACTGGTATGTGAACGGGCAGAAGATGGCGGAGAGCTTATGGCGTGACGGCCAGAGGGAA
The DNA here is from genome assembly GCA_964587835.1 of uncultured bacterium. Taxonomy (GTDB): domain Bacteria; phylum Auribacterota; class Erginobacteria; order Erginobacterales; family Erginobacteraceae; genus Erginobacter. Next base: position 9,084 of record CAZPMN010000056.1, on the reverse strand, counting down.
GGCAAGGCCATCGTCTGGTACAATAACGGCCAGAAGAGGGAGGAGGGGGAGTACCGTAACGGCATAATAATCAGCCGGAAGAAGTGGACCCCCAGCGGCCAGCCCATCTAACCGCCGGCCGGCGGCCTGCCGTTCTGCCAGGTTTTTCCATGAATGAAGGCCCGATCGGCCCTGGCCCCTTTGACCAGGACCGACTTGCTTTCTCTCCGGGGTTTGTCCATAATCGAGTTTATGGGACCGGATCTCAAGGAGCGAAGGTTGGCCCTACTGTCTCCGGCTCAGCAGCCGGTCGGCTTGGTCCCGCTTTTGCTGATCGGGGTTCTGGGGATGGCGGCCCTCTTCCGGGCGGTCTATTTCTTCGAGCTGTTTGACTCCCCCTTCGGCCGCCATCCGATCCTCGACGCCGCCTATTATTTCGGCTGGGCCCGGAAGCTGGCGGCCGGGGGGTTCAGGTTTGCCGGGGATTATTCCGGCAACCCGCTCTATCCTTACTTTCTGGCCTTCCTGGTCCGGTTTCTCCAGGCCGGCCCGGTGCTGATCCGGGCGATCCAGCACCTGCTCGGGATCCTGACCTGCTGGCTGGTCTTTTACTGCGGCCGGAAGATTTTCAACCCGGTTATCGGCCTGCTGGCCGCCCTCCTCTACGCGGTCTTCCCGCCGGCCGTTTTCTACGAGGGGTGGTTGCTCTCCCCCGCCCTGGAAGCCTTCCTGCTGGCCGCTCTTTTGGCCACCCTCCTGGCCGCCGACGGCCGTTTCCGGCGCGGGTGGCTGGGGGGAGGGATCCTGGCCGGTCTCCTCCTTTTGGCCCGGCCGAGCCTGGTCCCGCTGGGAGCGGCGGCCTGGATCGTCCTCGGCTCGCAGGGGGAAGGTTTCCGCAGGAGGGGCGCGAAACTCCTGCTCTTCGGGGCGGGACTTCTCCTCCCCCTGATCCTGTTCTCCCTTCATTATTACTTCCACGAGCAGGAGATCGTTTTTATCTCCCCCCATGGGGGGGAGAACTTCTACATCGGCAACAACCCCGAAGCCTCCGGTCTCGGGATGATGCCCGGGTTCGCCCGCGGGATCCCCGAACTGCAACGGAAGGATTTCCGGGAAGAAGCCGAGCGGTTGACCGGCCGGGAACTCACTTCGGGCCAGTCCTCCCGTTTCTGGCTCGAGCGGGGTCTGGCCTTTATCCGGGCAAAACCGCTGAGATTTATCCGTTTCCTGTTTTTCAAGGTCTATCTCTTCTTCTGCGGGGCCGATTTCTTCGACAATTACAGCCTGGAGTTCTTCCGCGGCCAGTTTTCTCTGTTGGCCTTCCCCTTCAGCTGGCGGATTCTCTCCGCTTTGGCCCTGGGCGGCTTTATCGCCGCCCGGCCCCGCGGGCGCCCGGCAACTCTCCTGCATATATTTATCGCCTGTTACATCTTCTCCATCGTCCTCTTCTTTGTTACCAGCCGGCTTAGGATTCAGATTGTGCCGCTTCTGGGCCTGTCGGCGTCCGCTGTGCTGGTAGAGATATTCCATAACTGGAGCCATCGCCGCTGGCTGCCGGCGGCGGGGGAAACGGTCCTGGTGGGTATTTTATTCGTTTTTCTGGCCGGTCCGGATTACCGTCCGCCGGCCAGCGCGGTCTGCACCACCGCCGCCGAGGTCTTCGCCCGGGAGGGAGAGATGGAACGGGCCGTGGAGTATCTCGAGAAAGCCCGGGAAGAAGCCGGCAGAGAATATCTCCCCATCACCTTCAGTTCCTACCGCCGTTACCTGGCCTGGGCCCAGGTCGAATTGAAGAGAGGGAATGAGGAAGAGGCGGAGAAGATTGTCGCCCGAATCCTGGACGCGGTGAAGAGCCGCCCGGGCGCACTCCATTTCGAGATTGCCAATGTCTGGGCCGAGAACTCCCGCTACGATAAAGCCGAGGAACATTACCGGGCAACTCTTGCGTCCGACCCGGATGACTTTAGGGCTCTGAATAACCTGGGGCTGGCCTTGAAGAAGCAGGGCAAGATGGATCAGGCGACCGAGGTTTTTGCGGCGGCTGTCGAGATCAATCCTTATTACGCGCCCGCCCGCGGCAACCTGGGGACCCTCTACCTGGAGCTGGGGGACTGGGATAAGGCGGCCCGGGAGTTTCAGGCCGCCCTGGAACTCGATCCGGGGAGAAAGGCTGAATTCCGGGAGGCACTGGACTATTGCCGGCAGAGGCTGGATTTGGTGGGCGAAAGTGGTGAAGAACCGGGCAGATCATTTCAAGCGTTTCCGGGGGCGGTTCCTCCCGGGACCCATCACCCCTGACGACTCTCACTCGGGAGGAGAGAGGGGGATTTTGCGGTTTTTCGGGTTAGAGAAGGAGGTTCGCAGGGCCGATGGGAGCGCGGTTCAATTCACTTGACCCCAGCGGGGCTAAGGGGTATAATCTGGCAAGAGTTTTTGAGGTAGATCTATCTATTTGTTGTGTCCTAGAAATAACTTAAATAATAATGGCATTGCGAGGAGCGGAGCGAAGAAGCAATTTCTTCAATTGCAATGAATTGAGATTGCTTCCCGCCCTCGTTAAAACTTCGGCGGACAGGCGTTCCCCTCACTTCGTTCGGGGTCCTCGCAATGACCGGCAGGCGATTTTTTTTGCTTTGGGTAATGGTTGTTCCGGAGAGAGGAATGGTTATGAAAAACAAAGTTGTAACGGCGCTTCTTTTTGCTCTGCTGTTTGTAGCCTTTAGTGCCTATTCGGTGGAGAAAGACGGGGTAACCTATCCCGACCGAATCGAGGTGGACGGGGTCGAGCTGGTCCTGAACGGATTGGGGACCAGGGAAGCCACCATCTTCAAGGTCAATGTTTACGTGGCCGCGCTCTACCTGGAAAAACCCTGCCGCGACGGGGAGCGGGCAGCCCGATCGGAGGAGACCAAGCGGCTGATCCTCCACTTTGTGCGGGGGGTGGATGGGTCGGACATCACCTCCGCCTGGACCGAGGGGTTTGAGAAGAACTCGGGGGATAACCTTTCGGGATTGATCGAGAGGATTCAGACCCTCAACTCCTGGATGACCGCCATGGAGGACGGGGAGAGGATGGCTTTCACCTACCGTCCCAACTTTGGTCTGAAGGTTTCGGTCAAGGGAGAGGTGAAGGGGGTCATCGAAGGGAGCGACTTCGCCGCCTCCTTTTTCTCGATCTGGTTGGGCGGATCCCCCCCCAACCCGGGGCTCCGGGACGGCCTGCTGGGTTTGAACTAAGATATTCCGTACGGAGAAGAATGCTTGAAAAAAAGGCCCCGGTTAAGGGTTCCAAACAAACTGGAAAAGGAGATAAAGTGAAGAAATTAGTTAAAATCTCGCTCTACATCATTGTCGTTTTAATCGTTTTGTTAGCGGCGATCCGGTTAATCCTGCCAGTGGCCGCGGTCAAGATCGCCAACCGGAAACTCCCGGAGCTGCTCAACACCGAGGCCTCGCTGGGTTCGCTGAAGCTGGGGCTGCTGAGCGGCTACGTGGCGATCCGGGATCTGCGAATCGCCCAGCCGGAAGGTTTCGGGGAAGGCGATCTCCTCCGGGTCCCGGAATTGCGGGTGAAGGTCAGTCTGGCTTCACTTTTCAGCTCTCCCCTGATCGTGGAGGAGGTGGCGCTTACCGACTGGGAAGTAAACGTAGTCAAGAACCGGGACGGGATGATGAACGTCGAGAAGCTCAGTCCTCCGCCCTCACCGGGCGCCGCTCCGACCCCGATTCCGGAAGAGGATGAAGAACCGGTCTCGCCGATTCTGGTCAAGTCGTTCTCGATCAGGAACCTCTCGTTATCCTACACCGACCACGCGATCGCCGCCGGGGAGAAGAAGGAAGGCGAAGCGGAAGAATCCGGGACCGCTGAACCGGATTCCGGGAAAGAGACTGAGGTTTCGGACCGGCCGGGGTCGGAGGAAGAAATCCTGCGGGTCATAATCACCGCCTTCGACCTGCAGGTGGATGACCTGCTTATCGACCCGGCGGCCGACCCGGCGGAGGTCGCGCCGGCCGAGGCGGTGCTCACCGCCCGGATTGTCCAGGAACCGTTCTCCGACGGCCTGCTCGGGCTGGCCGCCCGGATCGGACCGGTGGGAGGAGAGATCCCTCCCGTCAACGCGGTTTTGCGGTTGGGCGACCTGGAACTCAAGCCGCTGCGAGCCGTGGTTCCGGGCTCCGTAGCCCTGGCCCTGGGCGGGAGCGCACTCGACCTGGCGGCTGACCTGGCGGCGGCCTCTTATATCCTCGACGTCGACATCGAGGTCGAGGTGGCGGGGGGGCATACCCTCGCGATGAAGATCGGGGGGACGCCGGACGAACCGAAGGTGGCCACCGGGGGTGTCCTCTTCGGAGTGGTCGCTCACCTCGGCGGCGGGGTGGGGCGCCTGGCCGGCAACCTCGGCGGCGCCGGAATGGCGGTCGCCTCGGGGACGGCCAATACGACCCTGGCCGTGGGCAAGGGTGCGGCCGGGATGGTCGGTTCGGTCGGCGGCGGCCTCTTCAAGTCCGTGACCAGTGCGGCGACCGGGGACCTGAAAGGCGCGGTCGGCGGTCTCTCCGATGCCACGGTCGGCACCGCCGGCCAGGCGGTTGATACGGTCGGCGCCGCCGGGGGCGAGATGGCCAAGGGCGCGACGGGCGCGGCGGCGGCCGGGACCGGGGCGGATAATGCCTTCACGTGGCGCCAGGCCACCCCGAAGCGCTGGGAGGAAAATTGGAGCGCGGCCCGCGAGCATCTGGCCGAGATGCCGTTCCCCCCGCCTCTCCGGGAAAGCGAAGCGTCCGGCGAAGCGAAGGATGATAGCGGCGGGGAGAAGGTTTCCGGCGAACCGGTCGCCTCCGGCGATGACAGCTGAGCCGGCCAGCCAGCCTCCGGGAATGTTCAGGCCCGCCCCGCCGTGATCCGACGGGGCGGGCTCTTTCGTTCCTGACTCCACGGTGATGGGATAATATTGCGGTAGAGCTACCAAGGGGGTGTACGATGAAAAATTCCGAGCGGGCGCCGGGCCGTCCGCGAAGCGGGCGGGGAAAGAAAGCCGGGCTCTTGCCGGGCACGCCGGTTTTTCTCGGCGAGCGGAAGCAGGAGAAGGTGAAGATCGAGCTTCTCTCCTACTCGCCGGAGCGGGTGAAGGAGAACCGGGAGGCCACCACGGCCGACTGTCTCCGCCCCCTCGAGGACGGTTTCGTGACCTGGATCAACGTTTACGGGATCCACGATGTAACCCTGATCCAGGATCTGGCCGATCGTTTCCGTCTCCATCCGCTGACCACCGAGGACATCGTCAACACTGCCCAGCGGCCCAAGGCCGAGGAGTACGGGAATTACCTCTTCCTCGCCCTGCGGATGCTGACCTACGACGAGGGCCGCAACGCCATTGCCAGCGAGAGCGTCAGCCTGATCGTGGGAGAGGGTTATCTCATCTCCTTCCAGGAGCGGGAGGGGGATGTTCTCGATCCGCTGCGGGAGGGGATCCGGACCGGGAAAGGCAAGGTCAGGTCCTCGGGGAGCGATTACCTGGCCTACCGGATAATGGATTCGGTGGTGGACGAGTACTTCGTGGCGATTGAGAAACTGGGCGACCACGTCGAGCGGCTGGATGAGCTGATCCTGACCGCTCCCGAGGCCGGGCAGATGCGGGAACTCCACCGCCTGAAGAGGGAGATTCTCGCCCTGCGGAAAGCCGTCTGGCCGCTGCGGGAGGAGGTGGCCGCCGTCGCCAAGAGTGAGTCGGCGCTGATCGCCGCCGCGACCCGAATTTACCTCCGGGATCTCTACGATCACACCATCCAGATCATCGATATGATCGAGACCTATCGCGACCTCCTCGGCGGGATGCACGACACCTTTCTCTCCAGTATCAGCAACCGGATGAACGAGGTGATGAAGGTCCTGACCGTCATCGCCACCATTTTCATCCCCCTGACCTTCATTGCCGGGATTTACGGGATGAACTTCAAGTATATGCCGGAACTTTCCTGGCCGGCCGGATATTTCCTGGTCCTCGGGCTGATGGTCCTGATCGCGGCCGCGATGCTGACGTTCTTCCGGAGACGGGGATGGTTCTGAGATGAGGAAGCTGGCGGCGGCGATATTCGTCCTGGCCGTTCTCATTCTTCCCTCCTGCCGGGCGAGATCTCCCGAACTCCGCCTGCATTTCATCGACGTCGGATACGGGGATTCGATCCTGATCGAATCCCCGAACGGCGAGTTCGCCCTGATCGACACCGGCCCCCCCGCCACCCGGGAGAAGATCATCGGTTACCTGGAGGGGCAGGGGGTGGACGGACTCGAGTACCTGATCGTCACCCACTCCCACGCCGATCACCTGGGGAACGCCGCGGCGGTTCTGGACCGGTTCGGCGCGGAACAACTCCGGGACAACGGCCAGGCGCTCGACCGGTTCGACAAATACCTGACCCGGGAGCTGGCGGGGGAATACGAGCGGGAGTTCCGGGGGGGCGAGAACTACTCCGTGCTCCGGGCCGGCGAAAGTATCTTTTGGGCCGGGGTCACCCTTGATGTTCTCTGGCCGCCGGTCCCCGAGGTGACAAAAGACTGGAACACCAATTCCCTGGTCCTCCGGCTCCGGTACGGTGATTTCCGGGCCCTGCTGGCGGGAGACTTCAACACCGCGGGCGAGGAGATCCTCCTCCAGGACGGAGAGGCTGATCTCCAGGCGGAAGTACTCAAGGTCGGGCATCACGGGGCCGGGGACTCGACCGGTCCGGGTTTCCTTGAAGCGGTCTCCTGCCGGATCGCCGTGGTCTCGGTGGGGGAGAACCCCTGGGGTTACCCGGACGAGGAGGCACTCAGGTGTCTGGAAGAGTCCGGGGTCCGGCTCTACCGGACCGACCGGGAGGGGACGATTGTGCTGGAGGCGGGGAGGGACGGCTCGGTCCGCCGCCGGATTTAGCACAGGTATTCCTGCCTGTGTCCCGGCCGGCACAGGCAGGCTGCCTGTGCTACCTCACGGAGCTCCCGGGTTCCAGACCCGCCATTTGCGCCGATTCCTCGGTCAGACGGACCAGGTTCCAGCGGCTGATCTTGCCGGCGGTATCGCTGCCGGGGTCGTGATATTGCTTTCCGTGTTTGCTGGCGATGTAGTATTTCGGTGCCGGGAGTTTGCCCTGTCCCTCCCAGACCCCCTTTCCGTAGACCCGGGCCCGGCTCTCCATCCGCTTCAGGTAATCAGCGTGCTTCAGTTCAGTCCCGTAGTCCGCGTAAACGGCGTAGCCCTCCCGCAAGAGGAGGGCGTTGAGGAGTTCCCCGTCAATAACCACGTAGGCCAGGGACCGGCCGTAAGTCCCCCGGAGGGCGGCGGGTTCAAAGGCCAGTCCGATTTCGGTTCCGGGTTTGAGGAGCAGGGCGACGAAGTTGGCGGCATCCCTCCCCCAGGGAGCGTCCGGGGAATCCTCCGGGCGCTTCTTGATCTCCGGGGCATTGATCCCGAGAAACCGGATCCTCTCTCCGTCCGCAATCTCGATGGTGTCGCCGTCGATCACCCTTTCGACCACCGCCGGCCGCTCGACTTCGATCTCCGGCGCGGCCCGCGGATCGGTTTTTTCGCCGCAGCCGGCCGGGAGCAGGAGAAGGGCGGCCAGGGGCAGGAAGAGAAAGCTTGATTTCCATTTATCCGACTCTGATAATCTCATTGTTGCCTCCTTTGGGGAATGGGGAATAGGGAATGGGGGATAGCAATCAGTAATCAGCAAACAGTAAGCAGTAATCAGTGAGCAGTGAGAGAGAAGTAATTTAATCGCGGGAGGTCGGGGATGTCAAGGAACCAGATTATCAACGTACTTTCGTTAACCATCCTGCTGCTGGCGCCGATGGTCGGTTATCCGCAGACGCGGTATCAAGCGCTCCAGTCCGGACCTCCGGAATCTCTGCTTGAACCGGGGTTCCAGGGGCGGCTCGATTTTCCCTTCGGTACTCAGTATATCTGGCGGGGGGTGGAGCTGAACCACCAGTCGGTTTTCCAGCCGGCGGTCCGGATAAACGATCGGGGTGTGGAGATCGAGGCGATCGGGAATATGGACTTGACCGGCTCCAACGGTCAACGGAGCAAATTCACCCGCTGGATCTACCGGGGTGGGCTGGCCCGGCGGAGTCGGGACGGGGAAATCGCGCTCTCCTATATATATTACGACAACCGGGAGACTGGTTATCCCAAGACCCAGGAGGTCGCCCTCGAGATCCGCTGGGGGTATCCGTTCTTCGTCGGGTTCGATACCTACTACGACTTCGACAACGCCAGAGGCTTCTACTTCAACTCCTCGATGGGGATGTTCATCGACGTCGGGGCCCTGCGGATTGTTCCCCGGCTGGGGATCGGTTTCGCCACCAGCAAGTACCAGGATTTCTACTTCGGGGTCCGGGAGGACAGTTTCCTCGACTTCACCGCCTCGCTGGAAGCGGAACTCAACCTCTGGGGCCCGTTCTTCCTCACGGCGCGGGGGGATTACTACGAACTGTCAAAGAGCGGGCTGCGCCACTCCGAGGAGAGAATCCGGCGGGGAGAGAATTTCTGGGCGGAAGGGGCGGTCTCGGTGCGGTTCTGACGGGATTACAGGATATTTTTAGACAGGATAACAGGATCTACAGGATAGTTTTTTGGGGAATGGGGAATAGGGAATGGGGAATAGTAAGCGGTATCGCCCTTCGGGCTTGTTGGATCGGAATTCCTGCGGAATTCCTTGTGGAAGATGTAGGATCGCTTCGCTTGAAACGTGCTCCGGGCACCAGGTAGAAAGGAACCGGAAAGACAGTAATCAGTGATCAGTGCGGCGGGCCAAGGTCATCGCCAAGACCTCGAACGGAGTGAGGTGGACGAAGCAATCTCAATCCATCGCCGGAACTGAGATTAGTGCAATCTCCGGTTCAAATTGAAGGGGAGGGGCGGGGGCAACTAATCCGCCTCATCCGCTCAATCCGCGGTTAAGATAGGGAGTGGGAAGTAGGCAGTGGGCAGTGGAAACTAACCTGAGCAATCAGTGTAATCTGTGGACCAATAAAGAAAGTAAGCGGTAAGCAGTAAACGGTAAGCAGTGAAAAGAGGCTGGACCAGGGGTGCAACTGCATCCCACAGATCCTGTTATCCTGTC
>CAZPMN010000055.1:0-10326 GCA_964587835.1 uncultured bacterium | reverse complement strand
AATGCCCGGCTACCTTGGAGCGGAATACCCGGCTACTTTCACCGGAATACGCACCCCCGGAAGGGGAGGAGGAATGATGAAGACAACGACCAGGAAAATTTACCAGGAGCGGATCCTCCGGGTCCTGATCCATATTCAGCGCCACCTCGACGAACCGCTGGAGCTCAACGAACTGGCGGCCCTGGCCTACTTCTCTCCCTTCCATTTCCACCGGATCTTCCGGGGCCTGGTCGGCGAGTCGGTGATGGAACACGTCCGGCGACTGCGACTGGAGCGGGCCATGAACCAGTTGAGGGCCTCCGCCCGCTCGATTTTGGATATCGCCCTCGAGGCGGGTTACGAAACCCACGAATCCTTTACCCGGGCCTTCCGTTCCCAGTTCGGCCTGGCTCCTTCCAGCGCGCGGGAAGGGGTCCGGCTGGCGGCGGCGGAGGGCCCCCGCTCCGGGGTCCACTACCAGCCCCGGGGTGAAATCCCGAAGTTCAAACCGCTAACCGAAGGAGGTGCGGAGATGGAAATGAAAATTGTCAAACGTCAACCGACCCGGGTCGCTTTTGTCCGGCACATCGGACCCTACGCAGCGTGCGGGGAGGCCTGGGGCAAGCTCTGCGCCTGGGCGGGTCCCCGGGGACTGCTCGGGCCCCAGACCACGATGATCGGGATCTCTTACGACGATCCCGAGATCACCCCGCCGGAGAAGATCCGTTACGACGCCTGCGTCACGGTCGGCGAGGAGGTCGAACCGGAAGGGGAGATCGGGGTGCAGACTCTCAAGGGTGGGGATTACGCGATGACGGTTCATTGTGGGCCATACGAAAAGCTGGCCGAAACCTACGGCCGAATTTCCGGCGAGTGGGCCCCCCGCAGCGGCCGGGTGCTCAGCTCGGACCCCTGCCTGGAAATCTATCTCAACGATCCCCACCGGACCCCGGCCGACCAGCTTAAGACCGAGGTTTACGTCCCCCTGGAGTCTTAGCCGAACTTCGGGGGCCGGGTTGACACCGGCCGGGCCGGACCCGATGGTGGGGTTCCGGCCCGGCCGCCGGCCCATTGGCTCCATCCTCCCAACCCATCCCCCTCCGCCCAAAAAGTTCTCACCGGTATCCTCGCCACCCGGGCCGAGTACCGTCCCAACCCGGTCGCCGTCACCGTCTGCCGGATAATCGCGCTTGGCCGGGGAAAGGGAAAATCTGCCTAGTCCCTGCTGCAATCTGGCACACTATGCCCTGGCCGCGTCGTGTGTGTAACAAGTTGACACATGCAGGGCGTTAGGGCAGTCAGGCCGGGCGAAAATCTGTATTTCTAATCCATCTGGAATCAATGACTTAAACAGATGGGCCGACTTTTTTGATTTCTGGCACGGGTTATGCTTTTATTCAAAGCGGAATCACCGGGTAAAAACCAAGACAAAGGAGGTGAGGGAGATGAGTATTGTCCGTTATCGTCCGAGATCGGATTGGGATCCCTTCTCCTGGTTGAGCGGGTTCCGCGACGATCTCGACCAGTTTTTCGAGAGGAAGCTGGCCCCCTGGGAGGCTTCGGAAGGCGACTTGCTGGAGGGAGCCTGGACTCCGCTGGTGGATGTCTGCGAGGATAAGGACAACGTCCTGGTCCGGGCCGATCTCCCCGGTCTGAAGAAGGAGGAGATCGATCTCTCCATCCTCGGGCGGACCCTGACCATCAGAGGCGAGAAGAAAGGGGAATCCGAGGTCAAGGAGGAGAACTACCACCGGGTGGAGAGAAGCTACGGCCTCTTCCAGAGGACGGTGGCGCTTCCCTCGGATGTCGACGAGGGCCAGGTGGAGGCTTCCTACAAGGATGGCGTCCTGGCGGTGAAGCTGCCCAAGAAAGAGGAGGTCAAGGGCAAGAAGATCGCCATCAAGGCCGGAGATAAGCCGAGCAAAAAGGGCAAAGGGGGTGAGTGACGATGAGAGAGGAGAAAGGAACTGAGGCCCGGTTTATCGAACCGCGGGTGAATATCTACGAGGAGGATGAGAGGATCGTTCTCCAGGCCGAACTGCCCGGGGTGAGCCGCGATAACCTCGATATCGATATCGAGGACGATCGGCTGACCATCACCGGGCGCCGGTCGGCGGAGAGTGAGGCGGTGAGAATGGTTTACGGGGAAAGATGTCCCTACAACTTCCGCCGGACTTTCATCCTCGGCAACGTGATCGACCGGGAGAAGGTCAACGCCACCTTAAAGGACGGCGTTCTGGAACTGGTCCTGGGCAAGGTTGCCCAGCCCCGGGCCCGGAAGATTGAGATCAAGGCGGGGTAACAGGGCCGGCCGCCCCCTCGGCCGGCCTTCCCGTCGTGCGCCCCGGCTTTGCCGGGGCGCGCATTTTTTTTCTGACTTGGTTCTCGCGGTTATTCGACCGGGCAGGTAAGATGAATCCGGTATGAACGCGCGACCTGATTCGATCACCCTGGCCTATTTCTCCGGGACCGGGAATACCGAATACCTGGCCCGGCGGCTGGCGGAAAAGTTTATTCGCCGGGGTATTCCGGTCCGCCGGATCCGGATCGGAGATGCCTTGACCCGTATCATCCCGCCGGAAGGCGGGGTGCTCGGGCTGGCTTACCCGGTCCACGCCCTCAACGCCCCCGCTCCCGTCTTCGACTTCATCGCCGCCCTCCCGGAGGGCGGCGGCCGGAGGGCCTTCATCGTCAGGGGACCGGCCGACCCCCTGTTTGACGGCGGCTCCGCCCATCTGGTGATCCAGGCCCTCCAGGTCCGGGGTTGGGAGGTCTTTCACGAGAGTATGGTGGTGATGCCCTCCAACGTCTTTGTCCGATACGCCGATCCCCTCATCCGGAGGCTGCTGGCGGCGGCGGAAAGCCGGACGGAGACCGTCGCCGGAGATGTTGCCGCCGGGACCACCCGTCTCCGGAGCCCCGGGCCGCTGGCCCGGTTTCTCACCCGCCACCTGAGCCGGCTGGAGACTAAGGGCGGGAAGTATTTCGGCCGCGACCTCCAGGCCTCTTCCGCCTGCGATCTCTGCGGGCTCTGCCTCCGGAGTTGCCCGACCGGCAACATCCGGCGGGAGGGAGGGAAGATCGTCTTCGGCGACCGCTGTATCATCTGTATGCGCTGTATCTATCTCTGTCCCCGGGGGGCGATCTCCCCCCGGCTCTTCCGGTTCTTCCGGCTGAAACGCTGGTATAACCTCTCCGCCCTCGCCGCCTCCGGCCGGGAGGAAAACGGTCCCCGCGGGAAGGCGGGGCGAGGGATCTGGAGGTTTTTCCGGCGCTACCTGGAGTCGAGTCAGGTATGAGATGGAGAAGAATTGTACCGGGATCTGGTGATGACTTGACATCATCCACAATGATGATATGATGTAAATATGAGAACAACCCTGACAATTGACGACGATGTCCTCGAGCGGGCTAGATCAGCAGCCCAAAGGCTTCGCGAGCCGTTTAGGAAGGTGGTCAATGAAGCTCTCCGGGCCGGCCTTAAAACTGTTGAAAAGCCGGCGCGGTCCCGGCTATATCGGACCCGGCCGCACAAAATGGGATTGAGAGAGGGGATGAACCTGGACAACATCCAGGAACTGATCGCCCGGGTCGAGGGGGAAGATCATCGGTGATCCTGGTCGATGCCAACATCCTGCTCTACGCGGAAGACGAGGCCAGCCCTTGCAATGCCGCCGCCCGTTTATGGTGGGATGAACAGCTCTCCGGCGCGTCGCCTGTCTGTCTCTGCTGGACGGTTATTACCGCCTTTATCCGGGTCAGTACCAACCCGCGGGTCTTCCAGCGGCCCCTTTCCCTCGAGGAGGCGCTTTCCCGGGTGCAGAGCTGGCTGGACCAGCCCTGTGTGCGGATTGCCCGGCCGACCGAAAGGCACTGGGCCGTGTTCCAGAAGATGGTCCGCGAAGGACAGGCCGTCGCCAACCTGGTAACGGACGCGCATCTGGCGGCGTTAGCCGTGGAGCACGGATGTGAACTTGCCTCCACGGATTCCGATTTCGCGCGGTTTCCTGTCCTGCGCTGGATCAATCCACTTCGTTGAGTTGACGATGGCGGTCAGGCCAGGTGGGAGGTATGAGCAATGATCCGGTTCGCCCGGTTCCGGTTTTACGGGGGTCTGAACGACTTCCTTCCCCCGGATCTGAGGCAGCGTTCGGTCCGCTATGATTTCTCGGGAACGCCCGCGGTCAAGGACTCGATCGAGGCCCTCGGGGTTCCTCACCCGGAAGTCGATCTCATCGTTGCCTCAGGCCGGACGGTGGGATTCGATCACCGACTCTCCCCGGGTGAGCGGATTGCCGTCTATCCTCCTTTTGTTAACCTGGATCTCTCCCCACTTCACCACCTCCAGTCTCCGCCGCCGTCTTCTCCATCCTTCATCCTTGACGTCCACCTCGGCAAGCCGGCCCGCTGGCTGAGGATGCTCGGCTTCGACTGCCTCTATCGGAACGATTACGAGGACATCGAGATCGTCCGGACCGCCCTGCGCGAGGACCGGATCATCCTGACCCGGGACCAGGGCCTGCTGAAGCACTCCCTGGTCCGTCGGGGTTACTGGATCCGGGCCCGGGCTCCGGAGGAACAGGTGCGCGAAGTTCTCCAGCGATTCAAGCTGGGGGAGAAGATCAATCCGTTCAGCCGCTGTATCTCTTGCAACGGCCTGCTCAAGGACGTCTCCCGGGAAGAGGTCCTCGCCCGCCTCCCCCCCCGAACCCGGGAGGAGCATCACCGCTTCCGGATCTGCACCGCCTGCGGGAAGGTCTACTGGCCCGGCTCCCACCACCGGGCGATGCAGGCCCGCCTCGCCCGCCTGACCGATCCTTATTGCACAAAACAGGTATGACCTGTTTTGTGCAATAAGGGGTTCAGAGGGGGGTGATCTCGACGGCGGTGATCACTCCGTCGACCGCCAGCTCCAGGCGGTTTTCCAGGTCTCAGTCCAGGCGATGGACAAGGAGGCCGGAACGGAGCTTGGGCTCGAACCAGGTCGACTTCGGGGGCATAATCAGCCCCCGGTCGGCGATGGCCATCAGCTGCTCGATCGAGGGCGGGTAGAGGGCGAAGGCAACCGCCTCGCCCGCGTCCACCCGCCGGGCCAGTTCCTCCAACCCCCGGATCCCGCCCACGAAGTCGATCCGCCGGTCCTTCCGGGGGTCGCCGATCTTCAGGAGGGGTCCGAGGAGGTTGTCCTGGAGGATGGAGACGTCGAGCGACTTCACCAGGTCCTTGTCCGGGAAACTCCCCGGCCGGGGCTTCAGCCGGTACCAGTGACCGGCCAGGTACATCCCGAACTCGTGGAGAGCACCGGGACGGACGGGCCGGTTGCCGGGGGAGGCCTCGATCTCGAATTTTCCCGCGGCCCGGGCGAGGAACTCTTCCGGGGAGAGGCCGTCGAGGTCTTTGACCACCCGGTTGTAATCCATAATCTTGAGCTGGTCGTGGGGAAAGAGGACGGCGAGGAAGAAGTTGTACTCCTCTTCCCCGGTATGGGCGGGGTTGGCCTCCCGCCGGCGCTGTCCGACCCGGACCCCGGAGGCGGAGCGGTGGTGGCCGTCGGCGACGTAGAGGGTATCAAGGCGGTCGAAGATCCCCTTGATCTCGCTGACCCGCTCCGGATCGGCGATCTTCCAGACCGTATGCCGGATTCCGTCTTCGGCGGTGAAGTCATAGAGCGGGTCACAGGCGGTGATCTCCTCCGCCAGTTTATCCATCTCCCCGTCGGCGGGGTAGGTGAGGAAGACCGGCCCGGTATTGGCGTTCAGGGTCTCCACGTGGCGGATCCGGTCGGCCTCCTTGTCGGCCCGGGTATGCTCGTGTTTCTTGATCCGGTCCTCCTCGTAATCCTCGATCGAGGCGCCGGCCACCAGGCCGACCTGGGAATGTTTCCCCATCACCTGCCGGTAGAAGTAGAGGGCCGGCTCCCCGTCCTCGACCAGGACCCCTTCTTCGGCCAGCCGGTCCAGGTTCTCCCGCCCCTTGAGATAGACCGAAGCATCGTAGGGATCGGTCTCTTCCGGCAGGTCGATCTCCGGCTTGACCACGTGAAGGAAACTCCGCGGTTTGCCCCGGGCCCGAAGCCGGGCCTCTCTCGAATCGAGGACGTCATAAGGCGGTGAGGCCACCTCAGCCGCCAGGTCTTCCCGGGGCCGCAGGGCCCTGAACTCTCTGATCTTGACCATCTCTGTCTGCCTCCGTTGCTATCTGCCGATTGGGAAAAATTATCTGTTGTCGGAATCGAAGAACCGGGAAGCCTCTTATACCGGAAACCGCGGAATTATTAAAGGGAAGACTCTCCCCGTTCTCCGGGCCGCCGGCATTATAATTGTTCTCCTTTTCCTGTCCTGCTATGCTCTGCCCATGAACGAAGACGGCGTTTACCATATCGATGGAGAATTTGTCTCCGCGGCCGCGGCCGCCCTTCCCGTCAACGACCTTGCCCTGCTCCGGGGCTACGGGATCTTTGACTTTATCCGGACCTACGGCGGTCGGCCGTTCCTTCTTGAAGAGCATCTCGCCCGGTTGGAAAAGTCGGCCCGGCTGATCGGCCTGGATATTCCCTGGTCGGGAGAGGAACTGGCCGGGATCGTCGCCGAGACCCTGGCCCGGAACCCGAAGCGGGAGTCGAATATCCGGGTGATCGCCACCGGCGGGCCGAGCGAGGATTTCCTGACCCCGACCGGCCGTCCCCGCCTCCTGGTCCTGGTCACCCCCCAAAGAACCTTTCCCCGCTGGTGGTACGAGCGGGGGGTGAAGGTGATCACCGTCGCCGGCCGCCGGCCGATCCCGGCCGCCAAGACCCTCGACTACCTCTCGAACGTGGTCGCCCTTCGAGAAGCGGCGGCCCGGGACGCGGTGGAGGCGATCCTGATCGACCGGTCCGGCCGGGTCCGCGAGGGACAGACGGTGACGGTCTTCACCTGGATCGGGGAGAATTTGGTGACCAACCGGGAGAGGGTTCTTCCCGGGGTGACCCGGGGCCTGGTTTTGAAACTGGCGGCGGATGTCTTCCCGGTCGAGATCCGGGAATTCACCTTGAAGGAACTGCTCTCCGCCGACGAGGTCTTCCTGACCGCCACCAACAAGGAGGTGGTCCCGGTCATCCGGGTTGACGAGACCGTGATCTCCTCCGGCCGGCCCGGAGAACGGACCAAAAAGGTGATGGAACTCTTTCGCGATTACACCGACCGCTTCGCCGCCGGCGAAGAAAGTTTTTGACAGGATAACAGGATCAACGGGATAACATCCGCAGGTATGGGGTTTAATTATGGATTGTGCCATACGGGAGAGTTTTTCATTATCCATTCCCTATTCCCCATTCCCCAATCCCCAAACACTATCCTGCCGATCCTGTTATCCTGTCTAAATAATCATCCAGTAAATCCCGTCTGAAAAAGGTCGAAGCAGTGGTCGAGAAGTTCGAACAGTACATTGACGCCTTCATCCGCTATCTTCGCCTGGAGCGGGACGCCTCCGCCCATACCCTGCGGAACTACCGGTCGGACCTGGTCCAGTTCCGCGATTTTCTCCAGTCCCCGCAAAGCGGCAGTCCCTCCCGCCTGAAGGAGATCGACCGGCTGACCATCCGGGGCTATATGGCCGCGCTCCAGGAGCGGGGGGTGGGGAAGCGCTCCCTCTCCCGCAAGGTCTCGGCGCTCCGCTCCTTCTTCCGCTACCTGCGGCGGGAAGGCCTGCTCGAGGAGAACCCGGCCCGCCAGGTCTGGCTCCCCCGGTCGGAGAAGCGGTTGCCCTCCTTTCTCACCCGGGAGGAGATCGGGGAGCTGCTGGCCGCGCCCGACACCTCGACCTTGCTCGGGTTGCGCGACCGGGCCATCCTCGAGACCCTCTACTCCACCGGGATGCGGGTGGGGGCGCTGGTGGCGATGAACCGTTCCGATGTCGACCTGATCGGCGACCTGGCCCGGGTCCGGGAAAAGGGAAAGAAGGAGCGGCTCTGCCCGCTCGGGACCTACGCCGTCCGGGCCCTGCGGGACTACCAGAAGTCCTTTCCGGAAAACGACTCCTCCGGGCCCCTCTTCGTCAACCGCTCGGGGGGGCGGCTCAGCGCGGCCTCGGTCCGCAAGCTTTTAGAGAAGTACATCGAGCGGGCGGCGATCAAGAAGAAGATCACCCCGCACGCCCTGAGGCATTCCTTCGCCACCCACCTGCTCAACGCCGGCGCCGACCTCCGGGCGGTCCAGGAACTGCTCGGCCACGAGTCGCTCAGCACCACCCAGATCTACACTCACGTCTCCAAGGAAAGGCTGAAGAAAGTCTACGACCGGACCCATCCCCGGGCCTGAAGTGAGGGAAACGCGCTCAAGTGAGATAAAGGGTTTAGGGAAAGAGAGAAGCCGGAGAGATCAATATCCAATATCCAACAAGGAATATCCAATGAAGAAGGGATAATCAATGAAAAAGCAGATCGTTTTATTCCTGGCCGCCGCCGCTCTGGCGGCGGGCTGCGGCGGCAGCGAGTACGGCGAGTTTGAGAAGGCTCTCCGCCACCAGTACCGGATGATGGACGAGTTCACGGTCGCGGTGGCCGGGGCTTCCGGCCCGGAAGAGATCGCCGCCGCGTTGAAAAAATTTCAGAAAGAAGCGGTGGCCGGCCGGGAGTGGATGCTGAAACTGACCACGGAGCATCCCGGGCTGGCCGACCTGGACAGGGAGAACCTTCCCGAAGATCTGCGCACGGTCCTGGAGCGGATTGAGGAGGTCAGCCCGCGGTTCGTGGACGCCCTGCGGAGGGTCGAGACGGATTACGGCCGCGACCCCGCTGTCCGGAAGGCCCTGAACGAGATGGACGAGGTTCTGGGCCACCCTCCCCGGTGAGGGCGGCCGGGTCAGGTGACGTCCTCGCAGGGGAGCATAAAGGCCTTCACCCCCTCTCTGCCCAGCCTTTTTCTCAGTTCGCGGATCCCCTCCAGCAGCTTTCGCGCCTGTTCGTCCTCGACGCAGATCAGCATCAGGTAGTTTACCTTCGGCCAGACGTGGGTTCCCAGGTGGGGGTCGCTGGTCCGGCCCCGGCCGTAGACCTCGACCCACTTGGTGTAACCCTCGACCCCGGCGGCGGCGGTGATCTTCCCCACTTCCCTGTCCAGGGCCCCGTTGTAAACGATAATCACCATTTTCATTGGGCTTCTCCCATCAGTCCTTTCGCCGCTTGAAGCGGCTCTCGAAGACGCTGTAGATGGTCGGGACCAGGATCAGGGTGACCAGGGTGGAGATCAGCAAGCCGCCCAGGATCGTCAGCCCCAGCGGGTTCCAGGTCTCCGCGCCCTGCCCTCCCCGGAAGGCCATCGGGAGGAGGGCCACGATGGTGGTGATCGCGGTCATCAGGACCGGCCGCAGCCGCGTCCGGCCCGCCTCCCGGACCGCCTCCTCCATCTTCCTCCCCCGCGCCCGCAGGATGTTTATGTAGTCGACCAGGACGATGGCGTTGTTGACCACGATCCCGATCAGGAGCAGCATCCCGAGGAAGACCACGATGTTCAGGGTGTGACCGCCCAGGCCCAGCGCCCAGAGCACCCCGACAAAGGCCACCGGCACCGAGAACATCACCACGAAGGGGTCGATCAGCGACTCGAACTGGGAGGCCATCACCATATAGACCAGGACGATCCCGATCACCAACGAGACGGTCAGCCAGAGGAAGGCCTCGCGCATATCCTCGGTCTGGCCGCCCAGATCGACGGTCACCCCCTGGGGGGTCCCGATCTCGGCGATGGTCTCCTCTGTCTCGGCGATCACCTCGCCCAGCGACCGGCCGGAGACATCGCCCTCCACCCGGACCACCCTCTGCTGGTCCTTCCGCTGGATCTCCAGGGGTCCCAGTTTTTTGGAGATCTCCGCCACGTTGGCCACCCGGATCAGTTCGCCGGAGGGCAGCCGGACCGGGATCTGCCGGAGGGCGTCGAGGTCCGAACGGTCTTCCTCCCGGAAGCGGACCATAATGTCGTATTCGTCCCCCGCCGGCCGGAACTTCCCGGCCGGATAGCCGTAGATGCCGGCCCGGACCGTCCCGGCCACGTCGGAGACGTTCAGACCCAGCGCCGAGGCCTTCTGGCGGTCGACGTCGACCCAGACCTCCGGGGCGCCCTTCTTCAGCGACTTGGAGATGTCCACGGTTCCGGGGATCTTCACCATCTCGTCCCGGAGCCGGTCGGCGAACCTGTCGGCGGCGTCCAGGTCCTTGCTCAGGATATTCACGCTCAGCGGCATCTCCCCCCCGGTCATCATACTCGACATCCGGTCCCGGGGGTCGACCCCGAAGGTCCCGCAACAGCCGACGCCTGCCCACCCCGCAGCCCGCCTCCGCATCCCGTCCGCCAACCTCGGGACCTGGGCACC
>CAZPMN010000054.1:1178-10911 GCA_964587835.1 uncultured bacterium | reverse complement strand
AGGCGGGGGGGGTCAAAAGATCTTCGGCTGCTTCGGCGGGGGGCCGAGAAGGGAGGAGGGAGAGGGATCTTGCTTCTTTTCCGGCTGGACCGGGGGTCGCGGGGAGAAGTCGGGGCAGGAGTCGGTCGCCTCGACCTCGCGGGAGTGGAGGGTGCACTTCTGGATGAAGGGGTTGACCACGTAGTGGCGGCAGTGGCGGCAGATCTTCTTCAGGTCCCGGTCCTCGGTCCAGCCCGGGGGTCGTTCGGCCAGTTCCTCCGGCTCGTCGGGTCCGAACTCATGTCCGCAGAAGGCGCAGACCTTGCGCTCGCCGACCGGGGTGAAGCCCCGGTAAATCTTCTCCACCTTCAGGGCCGACTCCTGCCCGCAGGCGGGGCAGATGATCTTCTTCGCCGCCGAGACCATCGGTTCTTTCAAACGCGCACCGCTGCCATCCGCCCCCGGGCCTTCAACGCCCCTTCCCAGATCGCCTCGTAACCGGTACAGCGGCAGAGATGGAGCTCGAGGGCGTCCCGGATCTCGTCGTCGGAGGCTTGCGGATTGCGGCTGTAGAGGGCGTAGAGCTCCATCACGATCCCGGGCGTACAGTAGCCACACTGGACCGCTCCGGCCTCGATCAGGGCCGTCTGGATCGGATGAAGTTGGGTTCCCTTGGAGATTCCCTCGATGGTGACCACCTCCTTTCCCGCCGCCTTGGTCGCGGGAAAGGTGCAACTCTTGGTTGCTTTACCGTCGACCAGCACGGTACAGGCGCCGCAGGAGGCATCGTCGCAGCCCCGCTTGGTCCCGGTCAGGCCGAGCCGCTCCCTCAGGACGAAGATCAGTTTCTCCCCCTTTTCGATCTCGACCGTCCGGGGGGTTCCATTGACGGTGAAGTTAATCTTTTCGGTCATTTTGGGGCTCCCTGAATGATGTGTTTTTTGAGGACAGGATACGGCTTCAATTTCCGAATAGAGTCATGGCGGCCGTAATGAAGTAATCTCTTCCCGGGCGGCAAGATGAGATTGCTTCGCCCCTCCGGACTCGCAATGACGAACATTTCATGCTCCGCTCACTAACTTGCGCCCACCGCCGACGGTAATGTATATGTTGCTTCCGTCGTGGCACGGGGTTTGTGCCGGCGTTGGTGCGCACAGACAGGATTGCCGGTGCTACTTTTGTTTCAGGGCTTCCAAAATCTTCTCCCCGGTTACGGGGATCTCGTAGAAATCAACCCCAATGGCGTCGTAAATGGCGTTAAGAATAGCCGGGGCCACCCCGACCAGCGGATGTTCGCCGATCCCCCGCGCCCCGAAGGGGCCGACCTCGCCCGGGTTCTCGATGAACTCCACGGTCTGCCGGCCGGGCGCGTCCTTGAGGGTCGGGAAGCGGTAGCGGCGGAACATCGGGTTGACGGCCTTGCCCTCCCCGTCGAACTTCAGTTCCTCGTGGAGGGAGGCCCCGATTCCCATCATCACCCCGCCGACCACCTGCCCGCGGATCTGAACCGGATTGATCACCTGACCGACGTCGAAGGCGGAAGCAAAGTGGTCGATGATGACCCTGCCGGTGGCCTTCTCGATCCTGATCTCGCAGGCCTGGGCCCCGAAGGTATAGGTGATCCCCATCCTCCCCTGGCCGTTCTCGTCCGGGTTCGACTGCATAGGCAACCGCGCGTCGGAGGTGGTATGGACGACGTCTCCCACCGTCACGCCGTCGTCAAAGGTGTAGCCCCGTCCGAGATCGGCGACCGGGACCCGGAAGGTGGGATCCGCCTTCACGAAGACGTAATCACCGTCGTAATCGAGCCGGTCGACCTCGACCCGGAGTACGATTGAGGCGGTCTCCTTGAGCTTGGCGATTGCTTTTTCGGCGGCCCGAACCACCGCCCGACCGCCCTGGGTGGTAAACATCGAGCCGATCGTCTGCCACTCCCAGGGACTGAACTGGGTATCGATCTCGGTGTAGACCCTGATCCGCTCGGGGTCGAGCTTCAGAGCCTCGGCGGCGACCATCCGCACCACGTTGCGCAGGCCCTGACCGACTTCCGCCCCGCCCATATTGATCGAGACCGATCCATCGCGGTTGAATTTCAGGTAGCAGCTCTTGGAGGAGAAGGGCGCCCCCTTAGGGGTCTTCATCAGGGCGGCGAAACCCCGGCCGTAATAATAATCCCCGTCCTCGTCCTTCTCCTTGGCGGAGGAGAAGATTGCCTTCCGGACCAGTTCGGCGCACTGCCTGACGTCGCCGTTGGTGGCGTTGATCGTCTCGCCGAGTGAGGTGATCTTCCCGGGGCCGAGGTAATTCTTCTCCCGCAGTTCGAAGGGATCCATCTTGAGCTTGCGCGCCAGGATGTCCATCATCCTCTCCATCGCCAGCTGGGTCTCTTGGTGGCCGTAGCCCCGGAAGGCGCCGACCGGCGGGGTATTGGTGTAGACGGAAAAGCCGTCGAGCCGGCAGTGGGGAAACTCGTAGGTGCCGGTGGAGTTGTGGGTGGCGGCGATCAGGACGTGGACCCCGGTATCCGCGGAGGACCCGGTGGAATGGAGGATCTCAGTCTTGAGCGCGGTCAGGGTGCCGTCGCGCTTCGCCCCCATCAGGATCCGGGTTCGGATCCCGTGGCCGATCAGGGTGCTGAGGAAGTCCTCTTTCCGGGTGGCGATCCACTTCACCGGCCGCCCCGGAACCTGGCTGGCCAGAAAGGCGATGGTCTGCTCGACGGTGATATCCGACTTGTAGCCGAAGCATCCGCCCAGCTCCGGGATATGGACCCTGACGTCGCAGATCGGCAGCCTGTAAACCCGGGCCACCTCTTCCCGAATGATGAAGGGGCAGATCGAAGAGGACCAGAGCTCGATCGTCTCGTCCTCGTGGAACCAGGCGATCGATCCGTGGGGTTCGATCGCCGAGCACGATCCGAAGGGATAGTTGAACTCTCCCTCCACCGTCACATCGGCTTCGGCGAAACCCCGGTCAATGTCCCCCTTCTTCACCGTGTAGCGGTTGGCGATGTTGGTGCCTCCGATCGGCGCGATTCCCGGCAGGTGCCAGAAATCACCGCTCTTCTCGTGGATGAGGACGGCATCCTTCTCCAGGGCGTCCCGGGCGTCGGTGTAGACCGGGAGCGGCTCGTACTCGACCTTGATCCTCTTCACCGCTTCTTTGGCTACGGCCAGGGTCTCGGCGATCACCCCGGCCACGGGCTGCCCGATGTAGGTAACCTTATCCACCGCGATCGGGGTCAAATCCCGGATGTTGTCCCCGTAAACCAGGTCACATCCCTTACCGGTTACCACCCTGACCACCCCGGGGATCTTCTCCGCTTCCGAGGTGTCGATGGAGACGATCCAGGCGTGAGCATACTCGGGATGGAGGATGGCGGCGTGGAGCATCCCCGGGAGCTTGATATCGTCGAGAAATTGGGCCCGGCCGGTAACCTTGGCTGCGGCGTCGGGCCGGGTGATGTTTCTTCCGAGATATTTCATTGCCATCGGTAACCTCTCCTCGTTGTCCGCTGATTATGTTGAAACCGCGGATTAAGCGGATTGAGCGGATTATCGGTCCCGGCCGCAGCCCCCGCAGCTGGACCGCTATGTCCACTGATCCAACTTCCGGCGGTGAGATGAGATTGCTTCGTCGGCCCGAAAGCCTGCCTGCCAGCAGGAAGGCTTTCGGACCTCCTCGCAATGACCTGGATTGCCGGGCTTGCCGCTTACTGCTCACTGCTTACCCTGCCTCCCAATACTAACCCAGACCACGGCCGAATTCAAGCAGTGTCGGAGAAAAATGATGGGATTTGGGCAAGCTTCTATGATATTCTTTCCAGTGCCCGCTCATTCAAGCGGTAGAGCGCAATTCCCCGCCAATCGCAATCAAAACCGGGAGTAAGTTATGGATGACGCCGTGCCGATCGGAAAGAGTTTTCTCACTCGCCAATGGTGGGCCCTGGCGGTCCGGGGGGTCGCCGCTATCCTGCTCGGTCTGCTGATATTTGCCTGGCCGGGACTGTCCGCCGAGATCGCGGTAACAGTATTCGGGATCTATTTCCTCGTCCAGGGCCTCGCCACCCTCCTGACCGCCGCCGATCTGAGATCGGCGCCTCACCGCGGTTCCCTGGTCTTCCACGGACTGATCGGGATCGGGGCCGGCTTGGCCTTGATCCTTTTCCCTGGAGTCTTCCTGGTCATTGTGATCTGGGTGATCGCCTTCTGGGCCCTGGTCACCGGGATCCTGGAGATCGGGGCGGCGCTCAACCTTCCCCAAGGAAGCGGAGGCAAGTGGCTCTTCGGTTTAAGCGGGGTCTTTTCGCTCCTGATCGGTCTGCTTCTTCTCTCCCGACCCGGGGCGGGGGTGACAGCGGTTCTCTGGCTGATCGGGATTTATGCCGTGGTGGCCGGGGTCACAATGCTCGGGTTGTCGCTCCGGCTCCGCTCCCTGCTCCAGTAATCAGGTTCCCGGTTTTCCGCCTCCGATGAGATTGAGGACCCGCTTAACCCTGGCCTTCGCCTTCGTTACCGTCTTCGCGATCACCGCCCTGCTGGTGATCACCGAGTACGGGATCGACGATCTCACCCGGCAAAATATCGAGACGGCCATCGACGGCGTTGAAGCGATCGCGGGAAAGAACTACGAGCTCTCCGAGGATATCCTGGGGCGGTACGGCGAGAAGATCGTGGAGATGAAGGCCCGTTCCGTGGCCAACGAACTCTCCCTCCTCCTGGCCGGCTGGTCGGAATACGACTATCGGAAATTACGGAAAAACGATCGGTTGAGAGAGATCGCCACTCAAGACATCTACTCCGAATTCCCCGAAGCCCGCCAAGCCGGTTACGTTGATGTCGGCGACGAGCAAGGGCATTCCGTCTGGCATCCCAATAAGTCCGTGGAAGGGAGAAACTTCGCCCAGTGGCGGGAAGAGTTCCCCGATATGTGGGAGTACGTGGTCCGATCTTTCGAGGAAGAGGAAGTCCGGGGATACTACAGCTTTCTTGACCGGGAACGCGACCTGTCGAGGAAAAAGTATATGGTAACCCGCCGGGTCAGGGGGACTCCCTTTATCGTCTATGCAACGGTGAACATCGATGAGTACTTTCTTCCCGTCCACGAGGCGATCCGGAAGGTTGGTCGGGAGACGACGGCCGAAGCCGAACGGGAGATCGAAACGGCCGCGGACAGGTTCAGCGTTCTGATCAAGGATCGGAGTTTTTACCTCGGCCTCTTCGTGCTCCTCCTCGGGGGGGGGCTGGGCCTGATCCTGGCCTCGCGGATCTCCCGTCCGATCCGGCGGCTCCGGGATGCGGTGGAGAAGCTGGGGGAGGGCGACTTCAGCGTCGAGGTTCCCTCCGGGGGGGCGACCGAAACGGCCGAACTCTCCCGGGCCTTCAACCGGCTGGGTGGCCGGTTGCAGGAATATATGGAGAACCTGAAACAGGAGGTCTCCGCCCGCGAGGCGGTGGAGAGCGAGGTGCGGATCGCCCGCCAGATCCAGGAGTCTCTGCTCCCCCATTCCTTTCCGCCCTTCCCCGACCGGAGGGAGTTCGATCTTTTCGCCGTCAACCTGGCGGCCAAGGAGGTAGCCGGGGACTTCTACGACTTCTTCCTGGTGGATGAAGACCGCCTTGCCCTGGTGATCGCCGACGTTTCGGGGAAGGGGATCCCGGCCGCCCTCTTCATGGCGGTCAGCCGGACGGTGCTCAAAAACATCTGCGTCCGGGAGACCGACCCCGGCCGGGCCCTGACCGAGGCCAACCGGGCGATCGCTCAGGACAACGAGGCCTGTATGTTCGTGACCCTGATTCTAGGTTTTTACCGGATCTCCACCGGCGAGTTCATCTTTGCCAACGCCGGCCACGACGACCTGCTCCTGGTCGGGGGGGATGGGGAGATCGAGCCGTTCGGGACGATGAACGGCGTTGCCCTGGGGATCGTCGAGGACCGGGTTTACACCAGCGGGAAGAAGGTGATTGCTCCCGGCCAGGCGCTGGTCTTTTACACCGACGGGGTGACCGAGGCCACCTCGCCGGAGAACAAACTCTTCGGACGCCCGCGGCTGGAGAAGCTTATAGGAGAGACCGCCCGACTCCCCGCCCGGGAGATCTGTGATCGGATCATGGAAGCGGTTACCGAGTTTCAGCAGGGAAAGCAGTTCGACGATGTCACGGTGATGGTCCTGAAGCGCACCACCCGGCCCCCCGGATAGTCCACTAATTGCACGAATTAGCACTAATTTATGTTTAAAGAGAACCTTACCCCACCCTCTTTAAGTCTAAGCGAAGCGAAGATCCCGAACCGCTTCTTCAGGACCGATTACCGATAACCTGCTCCTTTGCGATAGTGGACTTCCTCCTGGTCATTCTCCTCTCAACAACGCTGCTTCTGGCCGCCCCGGCCGAGGAGACAATCTCCCTGCGCGAGCATTTCCCACTGGAAGATGGTTTCAGCTGGAGGTATGACTCCAATCTGGGAGAGGTCAATACCTCGGTGGCAATCAAGGGGGACCGAATCATTGTTGATTCCCGGTCCCGGAGGCTGGATATCATCCAGGTCTACCTCCTCTCCCCGGAAGGGGTCCTCCTGACTTCGGCCCACAGCGATACCTTCCTCTTTTCCAGCACCCGGACCTACCACCCTTTCCTTCTGCGTTTTCCGGCTGAAATTAGGATTGGCCAGACCTGGGAGTGGGAAGGTAAGGAGGTGGTGGAACGGAAAAGCATCATCAAGAGTCGGGTCAGGGGATCCGTCCAGGGCAAGGAGAAGATCACGGTTCCGGCCGGCGAGTTCGACTGTCTTAAAGTCAAGGTGACAACCTGGTCGGATGACGGCACGGTCAGTATCTCCACACAGTGGCTGGCCTCGGGGGTGGGGATCGTCAAGGCCGAAGTGGGAATTGACGCCGGCGGTCTCTCCGGTATGATCATCGCCCTGCTCGGTTTCGATACCTACTTCCTGGAGCTGGTGGAGATGAGAGCCCCCGATGGCGTGGTGATTTGCCCCGACGGGAGAAATTAATATTTCCCCTCCGGGGGTTGACAGATAGGGCCGGCTGTTATAGCTTATTATAAGAATAGTAATTATTACTAAAACAGTTGGGGAGGATGGGGAATGGAACCGCGACTACGGGTAACCAAACAGCGACAGGTGATTCTGGAGGAACTCCGGGGGACGGAATCTCACCCTACCGCGGACGAACTTTACCGTCAGGTGCGCCAGCGGATTCCGAGGATAAGCCTGGGAACGGTTTACCGTAATCTGGAGACGCTCTCCCGCGAAGGCCTGATCCGCAAGCTGGAAATCGGTGGAGGGAAGAAGCGGTTTGATGGTGTTGTGGCGCCGCATTATCACATTCACTGCCAGTTTTGCGGCCGGGTGGCCGACCTGGTCCTGACCTCCCTGCCCGACCCGGAGAGTTTGGTCGCGGACCCGGGCGGATTCCAGGTGACCGGCCATCAGCTGGAATTTTTTGGTATCTGCCCCCGCTGCCGAAAAGAGAGGAAAAAGCGAGAAGCCGCCGTCTGAACGGCGGAGAAAACAGTAAAAACAGGAGAAAGAGACTATGGAAATGAAAGGATCGAAGACGGCCAAGAACCTGATGACCGCCTTTACCGGCGAGTCGCAGGCCCGCAACCGCTATACCTACTTTTCTGCCAAGGCGAAGAAGGAAGGTTTTGTTCAGATCTCCAATATATTTGCGGAGACCGCCAACCAGGAAAAGGAGCACGCCAAACGACTCTTCAACTTTATGACCGGCGGCGAGGAAGGTGTTCTGGCCGGGGCCGCCTTTCCCTTTGGGGTTATCGGCTCGACCGCCGAGAACCTCCGGGAGGCCGCCGGCGGGGAGCATTACGAGTGGACCGAGATGTATCCCGGCTTTGCCGAAATCGCCCGGGAAGAAGGTTTCGAGGCGATTGCGAAAGCGATGGAGTCGATCGCGGTGGCCGAGAAACAGCATGAGAAGCGCTACCTCGACCTGATGAAGAATATCGAGCAGGGCCGGGTCTTCAAACGCGATGGGGAAGTGGTCTGGCGCTGCCTGAACTGCGGCTACCTTCACCGGGGGTCCGAGGCGCCGGAGACTTGTCCCGCCTGCGTCCACCCCCGGGCCCACTTCGAGCTCCTGGGCGAGAACTGGTAAAGAGCAAAAATTCTCAATAAGAATTCCCCCCTAAGAAAGGAGGTTGACGATGACCAAGAGATTTGCGATTTACAAGTGCGGGGTCTGCGGGAATATCGTGGAAGTTCTCCACGCCGGGGCCGGGACCCTGGTCTGCTGCGGTCAGGATATGGAACTGATGGAAGAGAAGCACTATATCGAGTAGATCCAGCTGATCTCCCCCGATGGGGTTCACGCCCCCCGGCATTTCCTCAAGCCGGGCCAGCCGGCGGAGACGGTCTTCAAGATGAAGATCCCCGGGGCGACCGCCCGTGAGTACTGCAACGTCCACGGGCTCTGGAAATCCTGATTCCATCTGCGTATTCTTACTCGTACTCGAACCTTCTTTCACTCCTCTATCGAGTACGAGGACAAGTACGAGTACGAAGTACGAGCTAAGGAGAGTCATAATGATCAGCGAGAAGATGCAGGAAGCCTTAAACGTTCAGATCAACAAGGAGTTGTACTCGGCCTATCTCTACCTCTCGATGGCGGCCTGGTGCGAGTCGGTGAACTTAAGCGGTTTCGCCAACTGGATGACGATCCAGGCCCGGGAAGAGGTCAGCCACGCGGAGAAATTTTTCGGCTACCTCAACGAGAGGGGTGGCCGGGTCCTCCTCCAGCCGATTGAGGGCCCGCCGAACGAGTGGGGTTCGGTCCTCGAGGTCTTCGAGCAGGTCCTGGAGCACGAGCGCCTGGTGACCAGTCTGATTAACGGATTGGTCAAGCTGGCCCGCTCGGAGGATGACTACGCCACCGAGGCTTTCCTCCAGTGGTTCGTGACCGAGCAGGTCGAGGAGGAGTCTACGGCCGACGGGGTGGTGGAGCGGCTGAAACTGGCCGGAGAGAAGGGGAGCGGGCTCTTTATGCTCGATCGGGAGATGGGAACGCGGGTCTTCACCCCGCCGGCGGCGGAATAATAGAAAACCGATACCGTTTCCGATCCCGATCGCGACTCCGAACCCGAGCCGTCCTGGCCCGGGTTTTCGGGTATGGCGTCCGGCTCTCGGGAAAAAGCGGAGATCAAACGGCAAGGAGTTAAACAGGATGAAAGAAAAAATTGAAGCGGCTTTAGAGAAGGTTCGCCCGTTCCTGCAGCGGGACGGCGGCGACGTGGAACTGGTCGAGGTGACCGAGGATGGTGTCGTCAAGGTCAAGCTGACCGGAGCCTGCGGCGGCTGCCCGATGGCGACCATGACCCTCAAACACGGGGTGGAGAGGGCGATCCGGGAAGAAGTGCCCGATATCAAGTCTGTAGTCGCGGTCTGATTCTTCCGGCGAAATTTTTTTTCCGTTTTTGATTTATTTGTTTCACATAATCTCCCGCTTCGTATAACCTTGTCCCTACGGTACGGAGTTACGTCTCCAGCAATCCTCGGGCGCCAAAGGCCACGGTGGCCGGAGTCTCCGGGGAAAAAAGCAAGGAGGGAGAGAGGATGAAGCAGGCGAAGAAGAAGGCCGCACCGAAGAAAAAGGCTTCGGCCAAGAAGAAGGTCGTCGCCAAGAAGAAGGCAGCCCCGAAGAAGAAGGCCCCGGCCAAGAAGAAGGCTGTCGCCAAGAAGAAGGCAGCCCCGAAGAAGAAGGCCCCGGCCAAGAAGAAGGCTG
>CAZPMN010000054.1:0-1078 GCA_964587835.1 uncultured bacterium | reverse complement strand
TCGCCAAGAAGAAGGCCCCGGCCAAGAAAAAGAAGCGATAAGGGATTTGAATTTTTCCCCAAGGAGCCCCGGAGCGATCCGGGGCTCCTTTGTCTTTGAACGATGACGCTGGCGATCGACACCCTGGGCAAGAGGGCGGCGATGGTCTTTGATTTCGACGGGACCATTACCGAGGAGGATATCTTCGACGGGATCTTTTCCCGTTTTGCCGATCCAAAATGGCGTGGTGCTCACCGGGCCTATCATGACCGCGAGATCGGTATGAAAGAAGCCTACCTGGCGATGGCCGAGCACTTCCGGGGCAGTGAGAGCGAAGTGGCCGGATTCATCGCCTCTTTTGCCCGGCTCCGTCCCGGATTCCGGGAACTGCTCAGCCGACTCTCCGGCTACGGGATCCGGACGATGATTGTCTCCAACGGGTTCGACCTCTACCTCCACCCGCTCCTGGAACGATGGGGGGTCCGGCTGGCCGAAAGAGATATCCTTTGCCACCGTGCCCGGATTACCGCCGGACGCTTCGTTCCCGCCTTCCGCGAGCACCGCAACCTGCGCCATGACAACTGCTTGATCGGGAAGGCGGAGACCGTCCGGGAACTTCAGGGGGAAGGATACTATGTGATCTTCGCCGGAAACGGCTGGAGCGATACCCCGGCCGGACGGGTCGCCGACCTGGTCTTCGCCCGGGAGCGGCTGGCCGACTACTGCCGGGAAGAGAACCTCCCCTGCGTCCCCTTTTCCGACTTTTTCCAGGTGGCCCGGCACCTCTTCGGTTAGAATGGGGAATGGGGAATGGGGAATGGGGAATGGGGAATGGATTCCCGGTTGTCCGGCCCTCTTTTGGAGCCGCGGATTAAGCGGATTATCGGTCCCGGTTGCTGTGCTCGCAGCTGGATTGCTGAGTCCACTAATTGCAATTCCAGCGGTGAGATGAGATTGCTTCGTCGGCCCGAATGCCTTCGGGCCTCCTCGCAATGACCTGGGGCGCCGTTCGGGGTCCTGACAATGATCGGTACCGATTACTGAGCACTGGTTACTGACTTACTATTTACTACCCACCGCTTACTGCTCACTGCTTACT
>CAZPMN010000053.1:0-10923 GCA_964587835.1 uncultured bacterium | reverse complement strand
ATTCCCCATTCCCTATTCCCCATTCCCCATTCCCCATTCCCCATTCCCCATTCCCTATTCCCTATTCCCCAGGCTTCTAATAATTAAAGAAACTCTCTCCGATGAATTCCCGCAGGATCGAGGTGTAAGGGACGTCCCGTTCCGAGATTGGGGCGAACCAGGAGAGGAAGGCCAGCAGTCGTTCAACCTCGACGTACTCCGGCTGGTCGGGAGTCGTATCGAGCAGGGCCAGCTCGGCGTAGTTCTTCAAAACCGAGTGCTCGTAGACGAGGGCCGAGTTGAAGATGGCGTCGGCGTTTTCCTGGAAGGGAAAGATGTTCCGCCTCTCCCCCCGCCGGACCGCCGGCCACCGACGGATGGTATCGAGTGCCGACCAGCCGCGGAAGATCCGGTCCCGGACGATTCTCCGGAGCAGGCGGGTGTCGGAGGTGAAAATCCGGGTGTGGTGGTCCACCCGGAGCTGGGTCAGAGCGCTGATATAAATCAGGTACTTGTTCCCGGAGGGTATCTTTTCGGTGACCCGTCTGTTCAAACAGTGAATTCCCTCGATCAGCAATATCCTCCCCCGGGTGAGATGGAGAGGGATCGTTCTCTCGCGGCGGATTCCCTTCTTGAAGTCGAAGCTGGGGGCCTCGATCGGCTTTCCCTCGACCAGTTGCTCCAGGTGATGGTTGAAGAGCGCGAGATCGACCGCGTCCAGGGATTCGAAGTCGGGATCGCCGTTGGAGTCCTGGGGGGTTTCCGAACGGTTCTTGAAGTAATTGTCCATCGAGAGGATGGCCGGATTGAGACCGTTGACCCGCAGTTCGATGGAGAGACGCTTGGCGAAGGTGGTCTTGCCCGCCCCCGAGGGACCGGCGATCAGAACCAGTTTGATCTCCGACTGTTTTTGGGAGATCTCGTCGGCGATGGCGGCGATTTTCTTGGCGTGAAGGGATTCGGCGATGATGATCAGATCGCGGATTTTCCCGGTGACGCAGAGTTTGTTCAGCTGACCGACGTTCTCCACCGAAAGGATCCGGTTCCAGGCCTGGGTCTCCTGAAAGACGGTGAAGAGTTTGTGTTCGTAGCGGAGCGGGAGAATCGTTTCGGGCTTCTCCCAGGTGGGAAAGCGGAGGATCAGGCCCGACTGGTAGGGTTCGAGGGCGATGGTGGTCACCCGGCCGGTCCGGTGAATCAGCGGACCCTGGTAGAACTCCAGTGACTCTCCGCAGCCGATCAGGCAGACCTCGGGGGAGCGATAGAACTCGAGCAGGCCGACTTTGTCCATCAGGTCCCGGCTCCGGAAGTAATCCCGGGCCTCCTGGTAGGAGAAGTAGAGTTTGCGCACCGGGAGATTGTCCCTGACGATGGCCGAGAACGCCTCCCGGATCCGCTCGACTTCTTCTTCTCCGTTGTCGCCGGATGGTTCGAGGTCGAAATAATAGCCGTCTTCCAGCGACTGGCCGATCAGCAGGCGGCGGTCGGGGAAAACCCGCCGGACGGCTTCGATCAGGATCAGGGTGGCGGACCGGCGGTAGATGGCGAGTCCCTCCCGGTCCCGGTAGGTGAGCAGGCGCAACTCGCAGTCGTGCTGGAGAAGGTAGTCAGGGTCAAGGAGATGGTTGTGGAGAACCGCCCCCAGGGTGAGAAAAGGGTACTCTCCGGGGTTGCGGCGCAGGATCTCCTCCACCGAAACGCTGGCTGCGTAGTTCTGCGGTTCGCCTGCGATCGTGACCGTAATCTTCTTCATCTCTGAGCGGAAAAGGGGAAATCCCCGATTGGAGCGAACCGGGGAGCAGAGTTAGATTAAATATAACAGCCCCCCTCCCATTAGCCAAATCAATTGTGGGGAAGGGGTGTCGGCATTTTTCCGTTCTCCCGCCCGCCGGATTATGTATAATCCATCTTCCCGCTTTCGGGATTAGCGAACTGGTGAGAATTATGAACGAACGAAAGAGCAAAACCGTGGAGATCGCCCCCTCTCTGCTCTCGGCGGATTTTTCCTGCCTGGCGGATGGGATCCGGCAGGTGGAAGCAACCGGCGTCCGAGTGCTCCACCTCGACGTGATGGACGGACACTTCGTCCCCAACCTGACGATCGGGCCGGTGGTGGCCGAATCCATCCGGAAGGTGACCTCGCTGCGTTTGGGCGCCCATCTGATGATCGAGGAGCCGCAGCGGTATCTGGAGGCTTTCGCCACCGCCGGGGTGGACGAGATCACCGTCCATCAGGAGATCGCCACTGATGTCTTGGGGGTGCTACGTAAGATCAAGCAGCTGGGATTGCGGGCCGGCATCTCGACCCGCCCGGCGACCCCGGTGGAGGCGATCGTCCCCGCTCTGGAACTGGTTGACCTGGTCCTGGTGATGTCGGTGGAGCCCGGTTTCGGCGGCCAGGTCTTTCTTCCCGGGAGCGAGGAGCGGATCTCAACGACCCGGCGCCTGGCCGATCAATCCGGCCGGCCGATTACAATCGCCGTGGACGGGGGGATCACCGTTGAAACCGCCCCGAAGGCGGTGCGAGCCGGGGCCACGGAACTGATCGCCGGTTCGGCGGTCTTCCGCGGCGATATCCGTAAAAACATCGCCGCCCTCCGGGCGGCTGTCTCTGCCTGCTGATCACCGATCACCGATCACCGATTACTGATTACTATGACCAAACCCACCATCGTAATTGGATCCGATCACGCCGGTTTCGGCCTCAAGGAATACGTTGGAAAACTGCTCCGGGAGCTGGGATACCTGGTCGAGGACCTGGGTACCTATTCCCGCGAGAGCGTGGATTACCCCGATTTCGCCGAGAAGGTGGCCCGGAGGGTGGCCGGCTCACGGAAACGGAAGGGGATCTTGAGCTGCGGGACCGGAATCGGAATCTCGATCGCCGCCAACAAGATCCCGGGCGTTCGGGCCGCCCTGGTCCGCGACCCCCGGACTGCCCGTCTGGCGGTCGAGCACGACGACGCCAACATCCTGGTTATCCCCGGCCGGCCCTTCTCCCGGAAGCAGGTCGGCCCGATCGTCAAGGCCTGGCTGGGGAGTGAGTTCGCCGGGGGGCGGCACGCCCGGCGGGTGAAGAAAATCAGCCGCCTGGAAAAGAAATACCGGCCCTGATCTCTTTAACCCGAATTATTCACGAAAAATGCGATTTTTCGTGAATAATTCGGGTTATGGGTTGCCAGGCAACGACTTGAAGATAGAGAGGTTTTCAGGTTGTAATTGCACTCTGCTATTTCGAGTAACTGACTTCGAGATTTTTCTTCCTTTTCCAAGGCCGGGGAAATTCGCCAATTAACTTTGTAATAAATTATAAACCAAGATGTTAAGTACTTACACCGTTTCTCTTGCTCATAGATTTCCGGTCAACCTAATTTTCAATAACCCGATTTATGAATAAATCGGGTTAAGGGCCGGTATTCCTCGCGAAGACGACTGAACCGCTTAGAAGGCCCAGACCCCCTCGACGGCGAAGATGTCGGTCGAGGTGTCGTACTCCCCGACCAGGTAACCCTGCTTGGGGTCGGTCCGCAGATTGCTCTTGGCGTCGCTCATGAAGAGGTGGGCGTAGCTCAAGTCCACCCGCAGATCTTCGTCGATCTGGTAGCCGGCGCCGAGCGAGATCCAGACCCGGTCGGTGTCGGGGATTCGCGGGGTCCGATAGGCGGTCTTCACCGCCCCCTCGTCGTAGGCCGTCCCGGCCCGCAGCGTCCACTTCTCGTCGAGGAAATAGTTGATCCCCAGGCGGTAGCAGAGGCTGTCATCCCAGTTCTCCACGGTGGTTGAATCGGGCTGCCCGGAGTCGAACTTAACCGTCAGGTCCTTGAACCGGCTTCACTTGGTCCAGGAAACCGAGGCCATCACCGTGAAATCTTCACCCAGATCCTGGGCCAGACCGGCGGTGATGATCTCGGGAAGCGTGATCCGGGCCTTGGCATCACAGTTAACAAAGTAGTTTGTCATCCCTCCGGCGTCGAGGATACCCCGGGCCATCACCGGGACGTCGAATTTGACATCGCCGGAGAGTTCGTGGTCGACCTTGGAGCGGTAGCTGAAGCCGAATCGGGTCTCGGGGGTGATATTCAACAGCATCCCCAGGGAATATCCCACTCCCCAGTCGTCGCCGGAGAGATCGGCGAAGCCGTCCAAGGTCTGGGGTGAGGTGGGGGCCCCGGCCGCCGCCAGGATGGTTCCCAGGTCGATGGCGTTGGTGAGCTTGGCGTGGGCGTACTGGATGTTGAGGGAGGCCCCCAGCGAAAGAACGTCGGGGACAACCTGGAGGGAAGCGGTGGGACTGATCCCGATCACCTGGAGGTCGGATTCCACCCCGTGGTAGCGGCCCTTCCAGTCCTTGGTGTACTTGGTGGCCAGGCCGAAGGGGACATTGACGGACAGGCCGATGACCGCCCCCTCCGCCACCTGCTGGACGTAGTAGAGGTTGGGGACCAAGTTGAAGGTGCCGCCCTCGCCTCCGTCGCCCCCGGTTAGGGGTCGGCCGGTGGCGTCGGTGGAGCCGTTGTCCTTGAATTTCGCTGACAGGTCGATCGCCGAGAGCGAAGCGCCGATGGCGTTCTCCTCGGTGAAGGCACAGGCGGCGGGGTTATAGAAGAGGCTCGAGGGGTCGCTGGTGTCGGTGGGGCCTCCGGCAAAAGATTCCCCCAGTCCCTTCCCGCTCTGCTCGACCAGGGCGAACCCGGCCGCGTCCACCCGGCTGCCTCCGGAGACGTGGAGAACCGCCAGGAAGAGAAGGATGCAGATGAGGATTGATCCTGTTCTCATCGGGATTCCTCCTTGACTTAGGGTTACTCGGTGTTTAAATAAGCTCAGATCACGGGCATCTTTCCCGCTACCCTGCCTCGGGCCACCGCGGCCGCTAAAGGGTAGTCAGGGTAATCCAAAAAGGATTTTCCCGTCAAGTCGAAATCGGCCGCTGGAGAAGCCAGATTACCCAAATCAGCAATCAATTCCGCTGGTCGAAGAGCCGGGCCTCGACTTTCGCCTCCTGTCGTCGCAAGTACTTTCTCCGTTACTACCGGCACTGGGGCGGGTGGGAGGACGGCGCTGACGAGATCTCCCGGCTGGCTTACCGCCTGGGCAAGATGACTTCGATGGCGATCCTGGCCGGCTCCGCGGTCCACGAGGTGCTCTCCCGGCATTTTCGGGTTCTCCGCAATGGAATTTTCCGAAAACCGGATCCGGAACAGGCGGTCGAACTGATGCGAACCGCCTGGGTGAACGCGAAGAAGAAGCGTTGGCGGAACAACCCGAAGAGATATCCTCCGATCTTCGAGATTTACTATGACCGGATACCTTCCGCCGATCATCTCCGGGCGTATGCCGACCGGGCCCGCCGGGCGGTGGAGGTGGTAACCGGTCTGCCGCTTTACCAACAGATCCGTGACCTCGAACCGTCCGGACTTCTCTGGGTGGACCCGGTTGACGAGGGGTTTTCCGATGAGATAATCTTTCCGGTTCCGCCTTTCGAGGCGATCTCCGCCCCCGACCTGGTGATCCGGGAGGGGGACCGGGTGGTGATTGTGGACTGGAAGACCGGAAAAGAGAACGAGTCAGATCGGGTCCAGATGGAAGCGGCTGCCGTCTGGGCGGTCGAGAAGCTGGTCCCGGAGGATGCCGAGATTGAAGGTGCCCTGGTCTATACCGGCACCGGGGAGGTGAAACGTTTTTCCCTCGGCCGGGTGGAGCGAGAGCGGGCCTGCGGGGTGATCCGGAACGATATGGAGGAGATGGCCTCCTTGCTGGAAGATCCGGAGAAGAATATCCCCCGGGGGGAGGATAGTTTTCCCCGCCGGGATAATTCCGCGCTCTGCCGATACTGCGAGTTTCAGGAGATTTGTTTTGGAATGGGGAATAGGGAATAGGGAATGGGGAATGGTAATCAGTAATCGGTAAGCAGTAAAAGCTAAACTTTCTTCAGGAGGCGGTGATGAAAAATTGGAACTGGTGGGTAATTGTCAGCTTGATAATGCCGGGGATTTTTGTTGGGGCGGGGATGGCGGAGGAGGTCGGCGGAGAACCGGCGACTGCTCCCCCAGTCCTGGAGACGGTGAAGCCGTTGCGGTTTATCAGCAGCTTTGACGCTCCGCCCTTCATTTACAAGGAGGCGGGGCGCAACGCCGGTTTCGAGGTTGATCTCGCCGAGGCGATCGGGGAGGAGTTGGACCGCCCGGTGGAATGGATCCAGCGGCCCTTCAACATTCCCTCGCTGGC
This sequence comes from uncultured bacterium, assembly GCA_964587835.1. Lineage (GTDB taxonomy): Bacteria > Auribacterota > Erginobacteria > Erginobacterales > Erginobacteraceae > Erginobacter. The sequence goes on along the minus strand of CAZPMN010000053.1, from coordinate 4,719 downwards.
CTCCGAGCTCAATGCCGGGCGGGCAGATGCCGTGATCGCCGCCCTGACCGCCACCGACGAACGCGAGCGGTACTTTCGTTTCACCATCCCCTACTATCGGACCAGTCTGGCGGTGGCCACTTACCGGGACGTGGACTGGGACCACCAGGCTTTCCGCAACGGCCTCAACCGGGCGATTCGGGTGGGGGTACTCCGCCGGACCACCGGAGAGGAGTGGGCCAGAAAGAACTTGGCGGCGACCCGCTCCACCTTTGATTCTCCGCAACGCCTGGCCCGGGCTCTCAACGATCGCGAGGTGGGGTTGATCCTGGTCGATGAGCCGATCCTGCGCTGGGAATTGGCCCGGCGGCATTACAAGTTCAACATCGTGGAACGGGAGCTCGACAGCGAGGATTACGCAATCGCGGTCAGCCGTTCGAATCCGGAACTGGCCGAGGAGTTGAGCCGGACCCTGAGAAAGTTGGAAGAGGACGGGGTTTACGGCGAGATTTATCGTAAGTGGTACGACGCCACCGCCCGCCTGCCCCGGATCGGCCGATAGTCCCGGTCCCGGTGGGAGATCAGTTCCGGGGACTGCCCGAGAGCGCGATCCGCCGGCGGAAGGCGGTCAGGGTATTGCCCAGGAGCATTGCGATGGTCATCGGGCCCACGCCGCCCGGGACCGGGGTGATCGCCCCCGCCTTCTTGCTGACCGGGGCGAAGTCAATATCCCCGGCGAGGATTCGTTTGCCTTCCGGAGTCTCCCCGATCACGTTCACCCCGACGTCGATTACCACCGTTCCCTCTTTCACCATCTCCGCGGTTATCGTCTCCGGACGGCCGGCGGCGACGATCAGGATATCGGCCTGCCGGGTGAACTTACCCAGGTCGTCTGTTCCGGTGTGGCAGAGAGTGACAGTGGCGTTGGCCCCGGGAGTCTTCCGGGCCAGCATCAGGGCCAGCGGCTTGCCGACGATGGTGGAGCGGCCCACCACCACCACGTGCTTTCCCTCTGGAGAATGGTCGCTTCGGCGGAGCAGCTCGAGGATCCCGAGCGGGGTGCAGGGTAGGAATCCATCCTCGCCTCGGACCAGCCGTCCCAGGTTGACCGGGTGGAAACCGTCGACGTCCTTTTCCGGTGAGACCGCCGCGATTATCCTCGTCTCGTCGAGAGGGGAGGGAAGGGGAAGCTGGATCAATATCCCGTCCACCTCCGGGTCTCTGTTGAGTTTTCCGACCAGGCCGAGTAGCTCAGATTCTCCCACCCCGACCGGGAGGCTGTGGTTGGAGGAAGCGATCCCGGCCTCCCGGCAGGCCTTTTCCTTCATTCGGACGTAAACCGCCGAGGCCGGGTCGTCTCCGGCCAGGATCACCGCCAGCCCGGGAACCGCCCCGGTCTCCTCCCGTAACGCCGCCACTTCCCGCCGGATCTCTTCCCGGATCTCCCGGGCGATCATCCGGCCGTCGATAATCTCCGCCGTCATCTTCCCCGCCCGCTCCGCCAGGCCTTCAGGTAATCCCGGTTGTAAACAGTCCGGTTGAGCAGGACCTCTCCGGTGATCAGCAGGTCCATCAGCAAACTGTCCTCCGGGTCGAGGATGACGGCGTCGAGACCGGCACCCATCGCCATCGCCAGGAAGGTCCCGGTCAGCAGTGATTTCTCCCCCGTCCCCGAGGCGAGGTTGCTCAGGCCCATCACCACCCGGGGCGGGGGATCGGAGAGGAGCTTGAACTGAGTGATCGCTTCCAGTAGTCTTTTCGGCTGATCCTGAGCGACGTTGACCGGCAGGGTGACCGGGTCGATGAAGAGGCGGTCGGGGGGGAGCCCGGCCCCCTCGGCCGCGAGGAAGATCCGGGCGGCGATCTCCACCCGGCCGTCGACGGTGTTGGGAACTCCCTTCTCGTCCAGGGTGAGGGCGATCAGGGAGGCTCCGGTCTCCACCGCCAGGGGGAGGAATCGGTCGAGATCCTCGGCCTTGGCCGTGGTGCTGTTGATGATCAATTTGCCGCCGGCGGCCTCCGCCGCCGCCCGGATGACCTCGATGTTGGGATGGTCCAGGCAGAGGGTCTGATCGGTGACCGAGCGGACTGTCCCCGCCAGCCAGGACATCGCCTCGGCCGGTTCCTCGGCCGCGGTCCCCACGTTGAGGTCGAGGGCGTCCGCCCCCGCCGCCAGTTGCCGTCGAGCGATTTGGGCGATCGCCTTTCCGTCCCATCCGGCGATCGCCTTCTTGACCGCCGTGAACATTCCGTTGATTCTTTCGCTGATGATATACATGGTATCAATGCAGATATCAGATCGGCTCCGGTTCTTCCGGCGATTTAGGGATCATTAATCTGAATTATTCACGAAAAATTTCATTTTTCGTGAATAATTCAGATTGTGATTTGCCAGGCAACAACTTGGCAATAAATTATAAGCCAAGATGTTATGTACTTCAATCTTATTCCCCTTCTAATTGATGGCCGGATCACCTGATTAACCGGACCTTCAGTCCAGTGCCCCGGCCCCGGTGAACTGCGGAAATTCATCCGGCGGGGAGCAGGAGTTCAATATGCTCCCGCAGCTTGGCCAGAGCGGTGGGATGACGGAGGATCACCAGGTCAGCCCCACCCTGGAGGAGCAGCGCCCCGGTGGTTGCTTCCCAGAGCGGCCCCCGGAGTTTCTCCTCTCCCCAGTCCGGGAAGTCCGCTTGTCTGGCCTTGGCTTCCTTGGCCCGCCAGGCGTCGGCTCCGACGTCGGCCAGCATCGGCATGGCGAGCATCCGATCACCATCCAGAGCCGCCAGCCGGATCCGTTCCATAATTGAGTAGGTATATTCGATTCCGTAGCCGAGCGCTCCGGTGTTGGGATCGATAACTATTCTTTCCGGGGGGAAGCCCATCTCGGAGATCAAAATATTGACCTGCTTGGCGATGTTGATGTCGATCGGGGACTGGGCCCAGACCGCGTGGCGATCGGCCAGGCAGGCGGCGGTGACGGTCTTGTAGTTGTCCTCGGTGGCGAACCCGATCAGGCAGTTCTCCCCGGCGGCGGCGGCCGCGCAGAGAGGGAAGGCCTGGTTGTCTTTCTCCGCGTGGTCGCAGCCGCAGATGATCAGGGGCAATGAGGTGGCGGCCAAAACCGATTTCACCGTTTCCGCCGCCTGCTCCGGCGGGGTATCCCCCCAGTCGGGGTGAAGACTCTGGAGACGAAGGCAGATCAAATCGGGCCGGTACTTATCCTCAACTAGACCGGCCCATTCCGCCGGGTCTCCCAGAGCTTTCCCGCCAGGCTTACGCAGAACCTCCGGCCAATCGTCGGGACGGTAATCCAGGATATCCAGGGCCAGGGCCGGCCGGTGGGGGATGGTCCCTTCAAAGGTCAGAAAGGGCAGGGCGGTCTCCCCCCCGATGGTGACGGTGGCGGACCTGGTTCCCCCTTCGGCTTCCCCGGCCCCGATCGTAACCGTATTGATTGACGCCGGCCATTTTTCAGTAACGCTTTCCATCAAACTTCTCCACGTCGGTATGGGGCAGGAACATCGCCCGGGTGTATTCTTCCATGAAATTCTTGTCCGTGCTCAACTCGAAATAGGTGGCGCTGGCGGCGATCTCTCCGGCCGCCCTCCGGCCCGGCCGGGAGAGGAGAAAGATCTTCGCGCCCCGCAATGAACCGTTGCCGATAAAGGAGATCCGGTTCGGGTCGATCTCGGGCAGAAGCCCAATCGACCGGGCCCGACGGATGTTGATATAGTTGCCGAATCCGCCGCTGATGAAGACCCGGTCCAGCCGGTCCGGCGAGAGATCGACGGCCCGCAGCAGCACCGCGACTCCGGCGTAGATCGCCGCCTTGGCCCGGATCAGGTTGTCGATATCGGCCTGGGTGATCACGATCGGTCGTCCGTGTCCGCTAACTTCCGCCGAAGCCAGGGTGAAAGCGGGTTGCCCCTCGAAAAGGCCGAGGGCGGGAGAGGGATGTTCGTCAGCCAGCCGTCCGTCCCGTTGGAGAATTCCGGCCCGGAAGAGCTCGGCCAGGGCTTCGAGCAGGCCGGATCCGCAGATCCCGATCGGTGGTTCGCCGCCGATCGTCTCCCAGACCGCCGTCCGATCGTCGGGAAGATCGACCCGCTCGATCGCCCCGGCCACCGCTCGGGTTCCCGAGGTGATTCCGCTTCCCTCAAAGGCCGGTCCGGCCGAGCAGGAACAGGAGAGCATCCACTCGCGGTTGCCGATCACGATCTCGCCGTTGGTTCCGACATCGAGCAGCATCGTCAGTTCCGGGGAACGGTTCAGGCCGGAAGCCAGGATTCCGCCGGTAATGTCGCCCCCCACCCAGCCGGCGATTCCGGGGACACAGTCGAGGACCGCGTTCTCGTGAACCTTCAGCCCGACCTCGGCGGCGCGGAGGGTGGGGACGGCCGCCAGGGGGGGGATGTAGGGTTCCCGCCGGATCTGCCGCGGGGTGATCCCCAGCAAGAGGGCGATCATCGTCGAGTTCCCGGCGCAGCAGACCGCCAGGATATCCTTTGGGTTTGCTTCCGTCTCAGCGGTCAGCTTGGTGATCAGGTCGTTGATGTCCCTGCGGACGGCCTCGGCCAGCGGTTCCACCCCGTCCTCCTCCGAACTGATGATCCGCTTGATCACGTCCTCGCCCCGGTTGATCTGGGAGTTATAGGTCGCCCCCGAGGCCAGCGTCCGCCCGTCGGCCAGATCGACCAGATGGACGGCCACGGTGGTGGTCCCGATGTCCACCGCCAG
>CAZPMN010000052.1:156-10973 GCA_964587835.1 uncultured bacterium | reverse complement strand
TCCCATAGCAGCTTCCTCCTTCTGCTATGTGACAACTTATATCAGGACGGGACCCCCCGGGCGCTATGCGCTATGCTCTCTGCGCTGTGCTCACCTGTCAAGCGAAGCGATACTACATTTACTGCAAGGAATGCCGAAGGCATTCCGATCCCACAAGCCCGCAGGGCGATAAGGCAATGGCCCACTGCTTACCGCTTACTGCTTACCGCTTACTGCTTACTGCTTACTGCTTACCGCTTACTGGTTCCTTAGTACCTCGGGTAATACGGCATCAGTTCGGAGGCCCTGAAGACCTTGATCTCGCCGTCCGGCCGGGACTGGGAGGCGACCAGGCAGTCCTTCCCCCCGAGCTGGAAGATCCAATCGAGGCAGCCGCCGCAGGGGGTGAAGAAACCGCACTCGGCGGCGATCAGGATCGCCTGCAGGTCAGTCTCCCCTGCTGCCACCATCGAGCCGATGGCATTGACCTCGGCGTGGATGTCGTGGCAGCGGAAGATGTGTTCGAGGTTGCAGCCGGCATAGATCCTTCCCGAGCCGGCGAGCAGGGCTGCCCCGACCCTGGTATCGCCCTGGATGTAGGCGTTTCTCCGGACCCTCCAGGCGGCCGCGGCCAGTTCGTTCCACTTCTCTTCCGGCAGTCCCCGGAATTTTTCGTCTCCTTCCATAGTTTCGCTCCTGCTGCTGTACACGTAGTACCTGGCCGTCAAAGAAACCGGGCCGCTGCGGGATGGTGTTCTTTCAGCCTTTGCGCCTCGTGCGCAAAGTCGCGGAGGAACTGGAAATCCTCGAACTCAAACCCCGGCCCCACCGCGCAGCCGACGAGGGTGTAGTCCCCGACCGACCGGGCGGCCTGCCAGTGTCCGGCTGGGACCACCCGGACCGGCACCCCGCCCTGCCCCGGCGGACTGAGGATTCCCCCTTCGAGCCGGTCGCATCCGTTGCCGGCCGTCCAGATTTCGAGCGGAGCTCCCTCGTGGTAATGCCAGATCTCGTCGGAGAGACACCGGTGCCAGCGGCTGACCTGTCCCCGGGCGAGGAGAAAGTAAATCCCGGTCAGGGCTGTCCGGATACCTCCGGTTTCGGGGTGAGTGACCCTCCGGGGGGAGCGAAAGACCTCCCGGTAATACCCGCCTTCCGGGTGGGGGGACAGTTCCAGCTGGGAAATCATTTCTTCGGCCCGCGAGGGCATATCGGCTCCAAAGGTTCCGGGGAGGATAACATAACGCTGGCGGGGGTATCAGGGAAAAAAGGGATTGTTGGAGTTACTCGGCCTTTTCCAGCCAGTGCCCCCTGATCCAGGAGATGATCTCGGCGGTATGGCGCCGGGCGCCGGCCAGCGTCAGATGCCGCATATCAACGCAATAATCGTCGGGATAGAAGCGGAGGAAGGGTTGATATAGAGAAACCTCCGGGTAGGGGGCGAAGACCCGCTCCAGGTTGGTCTCCAGGTCGGCTACCTGGTGCCGGACGGTCTCGGTGTCCGCCGTTTCGGGCAGGGGGCTGAAGAGGAAGAGGACGGGGAATCCGTAATTCCGCGCCGTTGAGGCAATCCGGCGCAGGCCTTCCTCGCAGTCGGGCTGGAATCCGGGATGCCAGGTGATTCCGCCCTCAAACCGATCCTCATCGGGGATATCCTCGGGATCCCCGGGAAAGGACCCGCGGTTCTCCCAGAGTTCCCTCCGGATCTCGTTGTCCGATCCGAATTTGCCCCGGGGAACGTCCAGGCCGGTGTATTCTACCTGGTCTCCCCCCAGCGACCAGATCAGGTTTCGCAACTGCCGGCGATAGTGGAGACTGGGCAGCGGATGGGATACCTGCGCGGGGGGTGTCAGCCAGTTCCGCAGCCGGGTGACCCATTCCCGGACGGCCGGGGTTCTCCAGGAGCGGGCCAGGGGGTAGTAGGAGGTGTAGAGGATTAGGAACCGGGGTGGACCGTTCTGCTCGATAAAGAGATCGAGGAGGTCGGCATAACCGTCGGTGTAGATGAAACCAAAGGTCCCCAGGTTCCAGGTGCTTAGCCCGGTCGCTTTCATAATCTCTCCGGCCAGCAGGCCGTTGAGGCAGGCGCTGTCGCCGAGCAGCAAGAGATCCTGACGATCACCCAGGCGCGTGGCGTGAACCACCTGCCACTGGACAATACTCTCGGCGATCCCCGGGGTCACGGCCGGGTTGTAGAAACGGTCCCGGACCAGGTCTTGCCGCTCCGGCCGGGGATGGAGGGAGAGGGAGACCTCAACCAGGACGATCAGCCCCGCTGCCAGCAGCAATCCGGTCGGCCGCCGGCCTGGGCGGATGGAGTCGAAGGCGAAATTAAAATTGAAAATAGATGAACTCATTGGTTTCGGGAGCGCCGAAGATGACGATGCCGTAAAAGAGGATGACGTAAAAGACCGCCCGGACCACGACCGGCCAGGAGACCCAAGGCTCCGCCGCGCGGCGGTAGTACTGGTAGAGCTGGAAGAGGGCCAGCGGCACCCCGGCCGCCGCCACCATCTTGAGCAGGGGGAGACTCAGCGGATCGAGGAAAGGGCCGGCGATCAGAGCGGTCAGCAGTCTTGTCGCCTGGGTCATATCCTCGACCCGGAAGAGGAGCCAGCCGAAGCAGGTCAGGTGAAAGAAGAGGAGGACGGAGAGCCAGAACCGCCCTCCCCGGCGGGTCTCGAAGGTGAGGGCCTTCTCCCGATGGTAGTTACCGATCCGGCGGTAGACGACCAGGAGCAGGCCGTGGAAACCGCCCCAGAGGACGAAGTTCCAAGCCGCCCCGTGCCACAATCCCCCCAGCAGCATAGTCAGCATCAGGTTGCGGACTGTCCTCCACTCCCCGTGCCGGTTTCCCCCCAGGGGGATGTAGAGGTAGTCCCGGAGCCAGCTGGAGAGGCTGACGTGCCAGCGCTGCCAGAAGTCGGCCGGGTTGGCCGCCAGGTAGGGGAGGCGGAAGTTGAGGCGGATGTCGAAACCGAGCATCCGGGCCGTCCCCCGGGCGATGTCGGTGTAGCCGGAGAAGTCGCAGTAGATCTGGAGGGCGAAGGCGTAGGTGGCCAGCCAGACCGCCGAACCGGTGGGGGCGGCCCCGGAGTAGACGCTGTTGACCACCACCGCCATATTGTCGGCGATTACCACCTTCTTGAAGAGTCCGACCAGGGCCAGTTGCAGCCCGCTGGAGAAACGCTCGGGGAGAATGGTTCGGGGATGGACGATCTGGGGGACCAGGTGGGCCCCCCGCTCGATCGGACCCGCCACCAGCTGGGTGAAGAGGCTGACGTAGAGCATCATATCCGGGAGATTTATTACCGCCCTGAGCTTCCCCCGGTAGATGTCGATCGTGTAGCTCATCGACTGGAAGGTGTAGAAGGAGATCCCCACCGGGAGAATGATCCGCCAGGTCGGGGGGTCGATCCGGATACCGATCTGTCCGGCCAGGAGGGCCAGGGAGTCGGCAAAGAAGTTGAAGTACTTGAAGAAACCGAGGATGACCAGGTTGGTGACGATGCTGGCGGAGAGGATCAGTTTCCGTCTTCCGGGGGAATATCCTGGGTGACGCCCCTGGTCGACCAGGAGACCGCAGAAGTAATCAACCAGACTGGAGATCAGCATCAGGGAGCAGAACCTCCAGTCCCACCAGCCGTAGAAGACGTAAGAGGCGACCAGCAGCATCCGGTTCTGCCAGCGATGGCTGAGGATGAAGTAGAGCGCCAGGACAACGGCGAAGAAAATCCCGAATTCAACCGTGGCAAAGTTCATCTTATCGGATCAGGTATCCGTCGCTGTTGGGGTGGACCCCTTCCAGTTCGAGCAGCTTCCGTTTCAAAACCTTCCCGCCGGTAAACCCTCCGATCGTTCCGTCGGAGCGGATCACCCGGTGGCAGGGGACGATCAGGGGGAAGGGGTTGGTGGCCAGGGCGTTCCCGACCGCCCGGGCCGCCCCGATCCGGCCCAGGCTTCGGGCCAGTCCCCCGTAAGTGGTGACTTTCCCCCGGGGGATCCGGGCGGTTGCCTCCAGGACGGCCCGCTGGAAGGGCTTACAGAGTTGCCGGGCTGTCATCTTCAGGGAAATCGCGCCCGCCTGGCCGGAGAGGATGTCCCGCAGGGCGTTGGCCACCCTCTCGATTTCCGGACAGGAATCCGCCTCCGTCTCCGGATCCGCTTCCCAGCCGCCGATCAATACCCGGACCACCCGCGGTCCTCCCTCGAGTCCGGCCCAGACGATCCCCACCGGCCCGATCGGAGTATCCTCGACAACCTTCAGTTTCAGGCGGGAAGGCATAATTGTTCGGGAATAAAATAAGTTAAAAGCTGGATCATAAAGGAATCCCCTCCACCGCGGAAAGGGAAAAGGTTTTTCCCGGGATTGAATGCTGCTTGAAAATGTTCATACTTTTATTTTCCCCGGAAATTAACATTTCCGGGGAAAATAAAAGTCAGCAGACCCGGATCCAGCGGAACTTCAGGATCAGGAAGACCGCCGATCCCTCCTCCACCCCCAGGGTGTCGAAGAGGGCCCGGGGGACCTCACTGACCAGGGTATTCTCTCCCAGTTTCAGGGTTAGGGCGACCAGGGAGCCGGCGGGGCGGATCTTGGTGATCCGGGCCGGGAAGCGGTTGATCTCCGGCCCCGGCGGCTGCTCGGGGGAGACGTAAATATCCCGGGGGAAGACGGCGATTTTCCTAATCGGCCCGCCGTGGTGGGGGACGACGATTCGAGCCCCGGAGCAGACGACCTCGACCAGTCCCCCGCCCAGGACCCGGGAGTTCTGGCAATCGAGGATGTTCGGCCGCCCGATGAAGTCGGCGACCGCGTCGTCGGCGGGGTGGAAGAAAATCTCCTCCGCCGTCCCTGCCTGGACCAACCTGCCCTGGTGGAGAACGGCGATGGAGTCGGCCAGCTCCTCCGCCTCGAACTGGTCGTGGGTGACGTAGACGGTGGTGATCTTCAGTTCCCGCTGGAGCCTCTTTAGCTCCAGCCGCAGGTATTTGGTGGTCTTGTAGTCGAGGTTGGAGAAGGGTTCGTCGAGGAGGAGGACCTCCGGCTCGGGCCCCAACGCCCGGGCCAGGGCCACCCGCTGCTTCTCTCCCCCGCTCAGGTCGGGCGGGTAGCGGCGGGCCAGGTCTTCGAGTCCAAAGAACTCCATCAGGAAGTCCTTCCGCTGCCCGATCTTCCCGGCCGGGGCGGAACGGACCTTCAGCCCGTAAACCACGTTCTCCTCCACGGTCAGGTGGGGGAAGAGAAGGAGGTTCTGGAAGAGGTAGCCGATCTGGCGTTGGGCAACCGGGACGGCGTCGATGGTCCGGCCGTCGAAGAGGACCGAACCCCGGTAAGGGACCAGCCCGGCGATGATGTTGAGCAGCGTCGTCTTCCCCGCCCCCACCGGCCCGAGCAGGACCAGCAACTCCCGGTTGGGGACGGTCAGGGTGATCCCCCGGCAGATCTGGTTGGCGACGCCTTTCAGTTCGATCGCGGGCATCTCACAGGTAGGGGTTGTGGCCGGCGGAACTCCGCCAGGCTCCGGTGAACCTGCGCTCGAGGATGATGAAGATCCGTTCAAATGAGAAGCACATCACCGCCAGGACCATCAGGCAGACGATGATGATGTCGAGCCTGAGCAGGCTCTCCGCCCGCATCAGCAGCGCCCCGATCCCGGTCGGGATCGCCACCATTTCGGCAGCGATGATCACCCGCCAGGCCATCCCCGCCTCCAACCGAAAACCGGTGAAAATGTTGGGGAGGGCCAGGGGGAGAACGATCGTGGTCAGGAGCTTGCGGCGGCCCGCCCCCAGAGTCCGGGCCGCCCGGATCAAGGCCGGATCGACCCCCCGCACCCCGGTGACCGTGTTGTAAAGGACGGGGAAGAAGGAGCAGATGAAGATGATGGTGATCGGGAGGAGCTCCCCGATCCCGAACCAGATCATCAGGATCGGCAGCCAGCCCAGGGCCGGAATCGGGTAGAGGAGGCTGAAGATCGGGTGGAAGGAGCGGTGGACCAGCCGGTTCCAGCCCATCGCGAAGCCGACCACCAGGCCGGCCGACGAGCCCAGCGTGAAGCCGATCAGGACCCGGATCAGGCTCTTGAAGAAGTGGGGGAGGAGCACCCCGTCTGCGACCAGCTGGTAGAACCTCCCCATCACCGTGGTGAAGGGGGGAAAGAAGAGCCGGCCGGGAAGGAGGGAGAACCTGGCCGCCGCCTCCCAGGCCAGGAGGAAGACCGCCACCGGGATCAGCCCCCCGGCGACTCGGGACCACGACCGGTTCTTCTTCACCTTAAGAACCTCAAATCCAGGATCTCTTCCGCCGGGAAACTCCGCGGGATGTAACCAAGGGCGGCCAGGTAGTCGATCACCGCCTGGACGTCAGCCGTCTCGAGGCCGTCGCGGTAATCGAGCCGGGCCATCGAGCGGGCCATCGTCGCCGCCGAGGGGGTCAGTTCCCCGGCGGCCCGGGCCGCCTCGGGGGGAGAGGCGCTCTCGCCCCCCGGGGCAAAGACCGCCGCCACGATCTCGGCCGCCGGGCCGGGATTCCGGTTGATCCAGCCGGCCGCCTTCCGGGAGACCCTGACCAGCTTCTCCACCGTCTCCGGGTGCTCGTCCAGGAGCTGTTTCCGTACCGCCAGAACCGACCCCGGCATCGCCGGCCAGACCTCCCGGCTTTCGAGGAGCATCTTAAACCCCAGCGATTCGGCCATCGTCGCGTAATGTTCGGGGAGGAAGACTGCGTCGAGCCGGCCGGTCTGCAGCGAGATAACCAGCTGGGCCGGGTTCATCCGGGCGATGCGGGGGAGAATCGAATCACGGTCCATTCCCCGGGTGTCGATCAGTTTTCTCATCACCACATCGACCGCCCCCCCCTCCCGGACGCAGCCGATCCGGACCACCGGCTTCTCCAGGTCCTTAACGTCTCTGACCTTCTCCGGATCGACTACCAGGCCGTAGCCGTCGCGGTGGGTCCCGGCCACGATCCGGATGGGAACGGCGGCGTTGGCGTAGGCGGTGATCGCCGGGACCAGGCAGAGGTAGGCGGCGTTGAGCTCCCCCCTCGCCAGCGCGGCCGCCAGGGCCATCCCGGTGGCGTAGGCCTCGTAGGTTTCCACCTCCAGCCCGGCTTCCTCCGGCCAGCCTTTCTCCCGGGCCAGGTAGAACCCGGCCGCGTGGTTGCAGTATTCCACCGCGATCCGCAGCGGGACCGTTTTCGGCCCGGCCGCCGGCGTTATCGTTTCTCCATTTGCGCCCCGGCCGGCCAGGAGAGCGGCGGCCAGGAATGAGGCGGCCAGGAGGTGTCTTCTCATATCGGCTATCTCCGAATTATTCGGTCGCGACCGGAGCCGCCCGGTACCGGTGATTCTTCAGCTTGATATCTCCCCGCGCGTGCGGGGCCGGGATCTGTTTCGCCGGGTCGATCCACTCGTCCCATTTGAATTCTGCGATCACCTTGGCCTGGTAACTTTCCTCCAGGGGACGGGAGAGAATGTCGTTGATGTGTTTCCACTGCCAGTAGCGCATCAGGTCTACCTGGCAGGGGAGCGCTTCCTTCCGACCCTTGACCGCCCGCTTCAACTCCCTCACCTCGTCCATATCGACCTCCGGCTCCCAGGTGATCTCCTCATCGAGGACTACCGGCTCCCCCGTGATATTGTTGATCCCCTTCTTCCAGGTGGCCAGGACCGCCGTCTTGGTGTCTTCGCGGTAGAGGAGGATGGCATGACCGTAATCGCTGTTCCGAAAGAAGCCCAGATTGCCGTACTGTATCCGCGCCCCGGTAAGAAAGGCGACCACATCGCTCCAGCAGGGGGAGGGACCGCTGATCCCCCGCAGGACGCTGCGATCGATGATTCCGTCCGGGAAGAGGATATCGAAGGCGACCTGGCAGCAGCAGGCGGCGTGGGTCAGTCCCTCGCAGTCGTGCCCGTGGAACTTGATGATCTCCTTCAGACCGACCGCATAGGTGTAGTCGTAGTAGCGGCCCTGGGTTCCCCGGGTGGCCAGGATCTCGAAGGTGGGGGCGTGGGGTTGATTCAGCATCGGGGCATACCAGGCCGGCCTGGTGTCGGGCAGGTCAACCCCGGTCTCGATGAAACTGTTCACCCCCTGGACTCGTAACTCCTCCCCCTCGGCGAATACTCCCCCCGCCCCGACCGCTCCCAGGAAAACCGCCAGCCGGATAATCTTCTTCATATCCATATCTCCTCTTCCCTGAATTTGCGCAAGCCGATATATATACGAAAATATATCGAGCGTGCGCAAGAAGATTTGGAAAAAACTTTCCGGGAGAAGAAGCTTCTTCGGCCAGCCCCGCGTTCTCCGGGCCCCGCCCAGGACCCCCCGCGCCGGCGAAGCAATCTCTACAAGTTATGCCGAATTGAAATGATGATGAATAATCGGGCTTAGGTCTTTTCTGGTTCACCAGGCACGGTGCCTTGCACAAACCCCAGCCCGCAGCTTTGCAGCGTCTCCGCGGTGGGCCGGCCGTTGTCCCCCCACCCCAGGCGGGCATATACCTTCCCGAGCAGCATCCGGAACTTCGCCGGATCGAGGCTCGCCCGCTCTCCGATCAAGGGGTTAACCAGGGTCTCCGGCCGGGCGAAGTAGGGGATGACTGCCTCGTCCTCCTTCCGTCCCCGCCCGAAGTTCCGGGCCAGGATCGCCCGGTCCAGGTGGAGGACCCGCCGGGCCGCCGCATCGAACTCGGCCTCCGACCACCCGATCCCGGTGGCGGCGGTCAAGAGGTGGTATTCGAAGGACGGCCCCTCCATATCCCCCGCTCGGGCGAAGTTGTCCGCTGTCTTCTTCGAGTAGATCCGGGGGAAGACCTGGTCGCCCAGGGGCAGGGAGTCCTTGATCACCGAGCGGGTCATATGGAAGACCGCCGGGATCTCCTTGGCCCGGTATCCGCTTAAGGGATGGGCGGCTTCCTTTGTTCCGTAAACCCGGGAGGCCACCTCGGCGATCCGCTCCCAGCTGATGCCGTGGTCCGGCGAGCAGTAGGGCGACCAGCCCATCACGTTCTGGGCGTAGCCGTGGGCGGAGGAGATCGGGTCGCGGACGTCGAGCGCCCACTGCAGCGCCGAGACGATCCAGAAGGGGAAGAAGACCTTGTTGATCCGGTCGCCGTGGCCGTCCCAGTGGCCGGCGTAGCCCCGGGCCGGGTATAACCCGTCGACCAGGTCGAGTCCTAGCCCCAGGCGGTGAGCCGCCCGGACGGTCCCCTCAGCCAGGGCGTCCCCCATCTCCCCCCGCCGGAAAGCGATCTTCTCCAGCAGCTCCTTCCAGAAAGCCGGGGAGGAGAAGTCGATTGAAAGCTGATCGATTTTCTTCAGCTCCCCCCGGGCGGCCAACCCCCGCAGCCAGGGGATCATCCCGACCAGAATTTCCCAGTGGTTGAGGCCGAGGTCGTTGCAGATCCAGCCGATCTCGAACCCGGCCTCGAAGCCGAGGTTCCAATCGTAAAAGGTATCCGGCGGGCCGGGGAAGAGCTGGGCGATGCAGTCGACCTGGCCGGAGTAGATCTTCTGCGGGCAGAGGGTCCCGGGGACCGCACGGTAGCTGCGGGCGTCGTAGCAGCGCAGCGAGCAACCCTCGGTGCAGGCTTGGAACCGCTGGCCGTACTTTTTGACCAGCTCGGGGTCAAGTTTCGGCTGGTGGGGCCAGCCGTGGGAGCCGTGGGCTTCCTCCCGGATCAACCGGCAGATCCGGGCGAAGCGTGGCGGGTCGGCGATCGGAAGCGGCTGCCGGCCCCGGACCGCCACCGCCAGCAGGTTCTTCGACCCCATCACTCCCCCAAAGCCGCCCTGGCCGGAGGCCGACTCGGTCTCGGTGGCCCCGATCGCGATCCGGCTCAAGTTCTCCCCGGCCGGCCCGATGGCGAAGACCCGCCACTCCTTCCCCTCGGCTCGGCGAAACTTCTGCTGCTTCTCGATCAGGCCCAGGCCCTGGAGTTCCCGCCCGTCCCGGATCTCGGCCCGGCCGTCCTCGATCCTCAAGTAAACCGGCTGCTTCGCCCGGCCGGTGATCACGATTCCGTCGAACCCGGCGTACTTCAGTTCGCTCCCCCACCGCCCGCCGAAAGAGGAATGGGTGTACCACTCCTCGGGCCAGCACTGGGGGGCCAGGCCGCAGACCGTGGTCCTTCCGGAGAAGGGGGCGGCGGTCCCGGTCAGGGGCCCGGTCAGGATCATCAGGGGCGCCGCCGGGTCGAAGGCCCCCGTCCCCGCCGGGATCGCGTCCCAGGCGATCCGCGCCCCCAGTCCCCGCCCTCCGATCCAGTCCGGCAGGTAGCCGGAGGTCTCCTCCGTCTCGACCTTCCCCCGACTCAGGTCAACCCGGACAATCCTCCCCGCGTATCCCCCGAAATCAGGTTGCTTGGAAGATGGCTGCTTCATCAAGGTTCAGATAATTTTCCGTTTTGATGTGGCACCCTTTCAGGGTGCGAATTAATAGGCTTTTCCGTTCAGCCCCGGCGTTTCACGCCGGGCTATGATGTTTCCCTTCGGCTACGCTCAGGACAAGCTACCCCTTTGGGGTGAAAGCTGAAAATCCACCTCATAAACCAATATCAAGCTTGGCCCCGAAAATAACCAAGGTCCTCATCCTCATAGGACCCCAACGGGGTCCAACATCATAGCCCGGGTCACCGCCCCGGGTCTCCGACATCGCACGATTAATCCCCGGACCCCAACGGGGTCCAACATCATAGCCCGGGGCACCGCCCCGGGGATTAAATCGTTCGGAAATTATCAGGCTGCACCCCAACGGGGTGCTACATCATAGCCCGGGGCACCGCCCCGGGTCTCCGACATCGCACGATTAATCCCCGGACCCCAACGGGGTCC
>CAZPMN010000051.1:0-11064 GCA_964587835.1 uncultured bacterium | reverse complement strand
GGTCTTTGGTGGTGGGGGAGTGGCGTACTGGTAGCTTGTGAACTTCTTCACCCGCGGCGCGAGGCCGCGGGGGTCTTTGGTTGGTGGGTGAGCGGCGTACTGGTAGCTTGTGAACTTCTTCACCCGCCGGGCAAGCCGGCGGGGGTCTGTACGCCCCCGGCGGGCTTGTCCCGCCGTAGCGAGAGTTCAACAGCTATATGGATCGAGCGGTTCTACCATACTTTCCCCCCTCCCCATTGGGGAGGGGGTAGAGGGAGGGGGCGTGTCCTTCCGGCGGCGGTGGTGACGGGGCTGGAGGTCAGGGGGGTGAGGACCCTGGGCGAGGCGGTGGGGTATCTATTAGGTGAAGTCGAGATCCCGCCGGAGCGGGTGGAGACGGAGGAGCTCTTCCGGCGTGCCGGTCGCTACCCGGTGGACTTTGCCGAGGTCAAGGGGCAGGCCGACGTGAAGCGGGCGATCGAGGTGGCGGTGGCGGGATCGCACAACCTGATCATGATCGGGCCGCCGGGGGCGGGAAAGAGTATGCTGGCCAAGCGGATCCCGACCATCCTCCCCCCGCTGACCCTGGCCGAGGCCCTGGAGACGACCCGGATCCACTCCAGCGTGGGGCTGCTCCCCAAGGGCGAGGGCCTGCTCGCCAAACGTCCGGTCCGCGCCCCGCACCACACGATCTCGAAGATAGTAGTGGCGCCATCGGGGGTGGATTCCGTGATGGGGAACCACTGAGGGGACTACTGATCCTGACCTTGAAGCCCGGGTGAGATAGCCTGGGCTTTTTTTCTGGACTTTTTCCTTGATGACTCCCAGTCCGGTTTGTAAAATAACCCTGTTTTTCCGATATCTGTAACCATGAAATGAATTTTCAATTAATCAGCTATATAATTGACGAAAGATTCAACTCGAATTTAAGGGAGGATGCTATGGAACTGCCGAGACGGGTTATTGCCGTTCTGATTGCGGTGTTTGTATCTTGTTTGTTCTTAGGAAATCTGCAAGCGGACGAGGGCGATTTGAGGTGGGTGAAGCAAGCCGGAAGTTTGGACTTGGATTGGGGCTTTGGGATGGATTCTTATTCCGATGGTTCCGGAGTGGTTACGGGTTATTTCAAGGGGACGGCGGAATTCGGTCCCGGCCAGACATTGGCCACTTATGGAAATGCGGATATCTTTATTGCTCGCTACACCGGGGACGGGACCCTCTCCTGGGTTAGACACGCCGGGGGGACAGGTGTAGATGAAGGACATGGCGTTGCTTCTTGCCCGGACGGATCAGTTCTGGTGACGGGAATGTTCGCCGATACCGCGTTCTTCGGTTCCACTTCCCCCGGGGATCAATGGACTTCATTGACCTCGGCGGGCAGCTGGGACATTTTCATCGCCCGCTACAACGACGATGGAACCCTGGATTGGGCCAAACGCGCCGGGGGAGCCGGAATAGAACGCAGCTATGCTGTCGCTTCTTTCTCCGGAGGGACAAGTGTGATCACCGGAATCTTTGAGGGCACGGCGACTTTCGGACCCGGTGAAGCCAATGAGACGACTTTTTCCACCTCCACGGCTTTTGACTATGATGTCTTCGTTGCCTGCTACCAGCCCAACGGAGAACTGGCTTGGGCCAGACAGACGGGCGGTACGGGTAAGGATTATGGCTATGGCATTGCAAGCTGGTCAGATGGATCGTGTGTGGTTACGGGACATGTCGAAATGGCGGGTGCCACATATTACGACGTTTTCCTTGTCCTTTACGACGCTGGGGGCAATGCCGTTTGGACCAAACGTGCGGGCGGGATGGATTCGGACATTGGATATGATGTCGACTCCTGTCCGGACGGGTCCTGCGTGGTCACGGGGAAATTCGAAGGCACGGCCTTTTTCGGTCAGACCGATGGTTACTGGACGACTCTGACCTCGGCGGGCGGCGCCGACATCTTCGTCGCCCGCTACAACGCGGACGGGTTCCTTTCCTGGGCCAAGCGCGCCGGGGGAGCGGGTAATCCCGAAAAAGGCAGCGGGGTGGCCGTTAATCCGGACGGCTCCAGCGCGGTCACGGGATCCTTCCGAAGCACGGCGGATTTCGGTCCGGGCGAGGATAATTGGACGACGTTGACTTCCGCCGGATTACAGGATGTCTTCATCGCCGGCTACAATGCGGACGGGACCCTGGCCTGGGTCCGGCGGGCCGGAAGCGTAAGTGAAGACGAAGGCCGGGGTATTGCTGCCAATCCGGATGGATCTTGTTCAGTGGCGGGGTATTTCCAGAACGGAGCATGGTTCGGGCAGAGCGAACCGAATGAGACCTATCTGGAGACATTCGGAAGGCAGTTCTACGACATCTTCATCGCCCGCTTCTTCGGTCCCAAGGCGTACGGGATGACCGACTACGATGGTGATGGTACCAGCGACATCGGGGTCTTCCGCCCCAGTTCGGGTCTCTGGGCGATCCGGGACGTAACCAGGGCCTACTGGGGTCGGAACGGAGACATCCCGGTACCCGGCGACTACAATGCCAACGGCACCACCGACATCGGGGCCTACCGCCCTTCTACCGGCTACTGGTTCATCAAGGACGTGACCAAGGTCTTCTGGGGCAAGCCCAACGACGACGTTCCAGCTGCTGGTGACTTCGATGGAGACGGCAGTACCGATATCGGAGTCTACCGACAGTCCTCCGGACTCTGGGCGATCCGGGGAGTTACCCGGGCTTACTGGGGCAAAGCCGGAGAAAACGACGAGCCTCTACCCGGAGACTACTCAGGTGATGGTACTGCCAATATCGGGTGTTATCGTCCTTCTACTGGCTACTGGTTTATCAAGGACCTGACCAAGGTCTTCTGGGGCAAGCCCAACGACGATCTTCCGGCTCCCGGGTCTTATGATGCTGAAAGGAAGTGGAAAGCTTCGGTCTTCCGGCAATCCAGCGGATTATGGGCAGTCAGAGGAGTCTCCCGGGCCTACTGGGGGAGGACCGGGGACATCCCCGTTCCGGGCGATTACGGAGGATATGGCCGTGACCAAATCGGAGCTTACCGCCCCTCGACCGGCTACTGGTTAATCAAGGACGTGACCAAGGTATTCTGGGGCAAGACTGGGGATGTGCCGGTGACTAGATGATCTAAATCCACCAATCAACCAGGAAAGGCGGCCCCACCCCGGGGCCGCTTTTTCGTTTAAGCGGTCTGATGAAATCCAGGATCAGGAAAACCCAGGTAAAACACTTCACCGTTTCGGAAGAGACGAGGTTCCGGGAAGCGGTGGGGGAGGGTGGTAGCCCCTGGGACAAGCTGATCTTCGATCTACTGTTCGACACCGGTCTCCGCCTGGGGGAACTGGCAGCCCTGAACGTCGGGGATGTCGCCGGTAAAGACTACCTGACCGTGGTGGGAAAAGGGAGGAAGGAGAGAACCATTCCCATCGGGGTCGTGGATGGTCTCAAAGACAAGATCGAGACCACCTTGATCTACGTGGATCCTGACATGGATCAGCTGGAAAATGCTCTGAAATCCGTTTTGTAAAAGGCACCTTTTACGAAACCCTAATCGTTTTTCGTGCGATTTTTAAATCATTGTGTTCAAAAGCAGTTGACATTCGATCAATATCCGCTCGGGAAAGTCCAAATTCCCTGGCGACATAATCCCATTGAGTGACTGCTTTGCCAATTTCAGCGACAATATTATTAGCTTGAGTGGGGTCAATTCCAAAGTATTCGGCGACAGCAAATGCGTTTTCCAGCGAAGCGGTTTGATCCTCATAATCAATGGCAGTTGAAAGAATTCTGGGTTTGACATCCACCGGAGTTGGATTTAGATCGTAAGCCGGAGACAGAGTCCAGCCCCCGGTACCGCTATATAAAAAACCGTGGTTGCGCAGATGATCATCAACATTTGAAATAAGAATGTTGAATACCATCCTCTTCCAGAGATTCTTAAGATCTTCACGAGGTTGTGCGCCATATCTGCGCAAAGCGTCAGCCAGCTCCAGATAACTGCGGATTTCGTTATCTTCCGCGCCTATCATACTCATCCCCGACAGGAAAGGAATTCGATTATTCCCCTTCCTATCGAATCGATAGGATAACAATATCGGCTTATTCGCGATTTTTTTGATCCGCGTTTCGGGCACGGATATTCCTGCCTGCCGGGCTAAATTCAACGCTACTCCTTCCCAGGTGACCACGTCAATTTCATCGTCTTGATGGGGGAATTTAGCGATTATAAGGTTGCTATTCCGGTCCCGGACCGAGGCTTTCGGTCTGGCTCCTCCCAGGGATGATCCGGGAGCCAGCAGCATCTGGAGTTCTTCATCACTGTCTTTATCGGCAATGACATTTTCAGCGGCCCTAAGTAATCGAGATAACTCCAGCATCGGAGGGATCCGACCGCTTTCGGATTGGGAAAGGAATGGACCCCCTTCAGCCCGGGCGAAACGTAATGCTCCCTGCCGCGCTGCATCATCAACCAACAAGAGAAAATCAATCTCTCTTAAGGACTGCGGGGCTTTCCCGGTTTGTTTCGCCTGTCGGCGGGCGGCTCTTCGCATCAGAATCCGACCCCACCTATCGGGAGCGGAATCACCAATAGCGCCGAAAATGGCTTTTCCGGGCGGAGTATGAAAGGAACCGGGATGCAGTGATAACGCCGGCTCTAAAGCAAAGCGGGATGGATTTTCCAGCCAGGACCGATCATATTCAAATGTTGCCCCCTGCGACCTTTTCCCCATCCGAGGCCATAATCGTCCGACCAAGTGGTCGGTATCGTCCAACTGGATATAAACAAAAACCGGTGTACTCATCTCTGAACCTTGAATGTTTATTGGTTTGATGAATTTCGAATGCGTTCGGGGAGGTTTTCTTCCTCCAGGGCAAGTCCGACTTCATCATAATGGACATCACTTAGATTAGCGAGACGATCAACCATTCCTAAAACAAATAAAACCGTGGCATATATCCCCATCGAAACGCCCGGTTCTCCCTTCTCAACTTTATTTAATGTCGTTCGACTGATGGATGCCCGTTCAGCGAGAATTTTAGTAGGTATTCTTCTTCTTCGCCGGGCATCACGAAGATCATTCCCCAGCTTACGTAAAGCCCGTTGAACCGGAATCGGTAATATATGGCGACATCTTTCTTTTTTGGCAGTATTCATAAGCAATCCCCTTCGTTGCTTAAAGCCCATCATATTGAACGATAAACTATATAACGAGTAATATAGTGAACACTAAATTAGCAGTCAAGGGAATTATTAAAACGACGAGGATGTCCACCCCCGATCACCTTTGTTCTGCAGTAAACCGGGGAACCGGAGGATAACCGACAGAGCTGTCCAGTATATGGTTAACCGGTACGCGAGGAAGGCCGGGCTGGAGCGGAAGTTCCACCCCCACGCCTGCCGTCACACCTTCGGGTTCAAGCTGGGGAGGAAGGGAATACCGATTCAAATCATCAAGAAGCTGATGGGACAGAGTAAAATCGAGAAGACCTCATCAAGAGCTTTCATACGCGGCGAGAAACTCGTCTCTGGGAATACCCGCCTGGGTCAGGATCGTCCGCAAGGTAGAGCTCTTGAGGCGTCGACCGGGAACTTCGGCATCAGGCCGATATTCCTGTCTCGGCGATGAATGCTTCGAGAATGGGCGGATCCACATCCAGAACGTCGTCTCCAAATGTCTCCATATGGAAGCGGAGTGCGGATTTCAGGTCATCGACCGCCTTTCCATACGTATCCCCTTCACCCACGACCACCCCCCTGACGCCCGGGGGATAGGCAACATAGGTATCGGGGTGCCGTTCCACGACGATCTTAATCGCCCTCATAACATAGTTCCCCGGTTGCTTTCTCGTTGTGACTGAACAAATAATACCACTGACCGACGGTTAAATCAACAACCCCTTGGAGATTATCGGGATCGGAATGTGCCGGCAAAAATGAGGAGGAACGGTTCCGGGAGCCGGAGAGGGTCTTGGGTGCTTTCTTGAGACTTCGAGAGCTTGTGAACTGATTCACCCGCGGCGCGAGGCCGCGGGGGTCTTTGGTGGTGGGGGAGTGGCGTACTGGTAGCTTGTGAACTTCTTCACCCGCCGGGCAAGCCGGCGGGGGTCTGGGAGTCGCCCCCGGCGGGCTTGTCCCGCCGGAGCGAGAGTTCAACAGCTATATTTCGAGCGGTTCTACCATACTTTCCCCCCTCCCCATCGGGGAGGGGGTAGGGGGAGGGGGCGTGTCCCTCCGGCGGCAGTAGCCTCTGAACTGATTCACCCGCGGCGCGAGGCCGCGGGGGTCCGGGCAGGGATTAGCCGCTGAGATGATTCCCTTTCTGCCGGGATATAAAACTTGCCCGGGCGGGGTAATCCCTTATACTAAAGCCGTATCTGCCGGTTGTTTAAGTTTATTGAACCGTGAGGATTTGCTCAAGGTGCTCTCCAAGGTAAATTCGGCGGGGCTTTTAGGGATCGAAGCCTACCCGATCGAGATCGAGGTTGACGTCAGCGGGGGGCTGCCGACCGAGGTGGTGGTAGGGCTGCCCGACGCGGCGGTCAAGGAGTCGCGTGACCGGGTCCGGACCGCGATCTCCAACTCCGGCTTCACCTACCCCGACGACAAGATCACCGTTAACCTGGCCCCGGCCGACGTGAAGAAGGAGGGGCCGAGTTTCGATCTGCCGATCGCCCTCGGGGTCCTGGCCGCCTCTGATCAGCTATCCTCCGACAGACTCCCCGGTCAGGTGATTGTCGGGGAGCTGGCCCTGGACGGGACGATCCGACCGGTCAACGGGGTACTCTCGATTGCGCTGGCGGTGAGGGAGTGGGGGGAGAAGAGCCTGCTCGTCCCGGCCGAGAACCTCCGCGAGGCGGCGGTGGTGGAGGGGCTGGAGGTGCGGGGGGTGAGGACCCTGGGCGAGACGGTGGGGTACCTGCTGGGCGAGGTGGAGATTCCGCCGGAGCGGGTGGAGACGGAGGAGCTCTTCCGGACGGCCGGGCGCTACCCGGTGGACTTCGCCGAGGTTAAGGGGCAGGCGGACGTGAAGCGGGCGATCGAGGTGGCGGTAGCCGGATCGCACAACCTGATAATGATCGGGCCGCCGGGGGCGGGCAAGAGCATGCTGGCCAAGCGGATCCCGACCATCCTACCCCCGCTCACCCTGGCCGAGGCGCTGGAGACGACCCGGATCCACTCCAGCGTGGGGCTGCTGCCCAAGGGCGAGGGGCTGCTCGCCCGCCGCCCGGTCCGCGCCCCGCACCACACGATCTCGAACATCGGGCTGATCGGCGGGGGGTCGAAGATCAAGCCGGGGGAGGTGAGCCTGGCCCATAACGGGGTGCTCTTCCTCGACGAGCTCCCCGAGTTCAACCGCTCGGTGCTCGAGGTCCTCCGCCAGCCGCTGGAGGACGGGGAGGTGACCATCTCGCGGGCCACCGGTTCGCTCACCTTCCCCGCCCGCCTGATGCTGGTGGCGGCGATGAATCCCTGCCCCTGCGGCTTCTACACCGATCCGAGACGGGAATGCCGATGCAGTCCCGGGCAGATCCGGAACTATATGTCCCGGATCTCGGGGCCGCTCCTCGACCGGATCGACATCCATCTGGAGGTGGCCCCGGTCAACTACCGGGAGCTGGCCGGGGGAGGGGAGGGGGAGACTTCGGAAGCCATTCGCGGTCGGGTTATCTCCGCCCGGGCGGTCCAGGAGGAGAGATTCCGGGCCACCGGTATCCACGCCAACGCCGATATGGGTCCGAAGGACCTGAAGAAATTCTGCCGCCTGGCCCGCCCGGCCCGGGAACTGCTGGAGCGGGCGATGGAGGAGCTGGGTCTCTCGGCCCGGGCCTGGGACCGGATCCTCAAGGTCTCCCGGACCATCGCCGACCTGGCCGGGGCGAAGGAACTGGCCCCGGAGCACGTTTCGGAGGCGATCCAGTACCGGGTCCTCGACCGAAAACTCTGGATATGACAGGAGCACCAATAATGAAGAGGAAGATCCCGGTTTGGGGGCTCGCCATCTGCGTTCTGACAATGATCGTCCCCGGCTCGACCCGGGGAGAGGACGAAGGGGCGTCGCCCGACGAGTTGTACAGAAAGGCCTACCTGCTGGAACGCGACGGGAGACGGACCCTCCACGGAGGGGACCTGCCGGCCGCCTACAACTCCCTCTCCGCGGCGCTGGAGGTTTACGAAAAGGTAGCCCGGGATTATCCGGAGTGGCGTCCCGCCGCGATCGGGGCTCGCACGGCCGCGGTCCGGCAAGAGACGGAAACGATCGGACGGGAGATCTTCAGTCTTCCGGAAGGGACGGTGGAGATCGTTTCCGGAATGGTCCGGGAGGGGGATCGCTACGAAGCCGGCCGCCGGCTCGCCGGCCAGGTCAGGGCTGCGGGAGAAAGCAGGTACGATGTAGAGGGGTCGACGGTCACACTGGTCCGGGAGGGACCCCTTCTGGGAGCTTCCTGCTCGTGTCCCGACTTCACCTACCGGGGGAGCGAATACGGCTTCGCCTGCAAGCATATCTGGGCCGTGGTCTTCAACGAGAAGCTGCTCGAGTAAGCTTTCCCCATCGCTTAATGCACAATTCAAGTCATGCATGTTTTGTGCAATAAGGGATAAAGAGAAGGGATGAATATGGCCCGGATCAAGCTGCTCCCCGAGGAAGTCATCAACAAGATCGCCGCCGGCGAGGTGGTCGACCGCCCGGCCGCTGTGGTTCGGGAACTGCTCGAGAACTCGCTCGACGCTGGGGCGACCAAGATCGAGATCGCCGTGAGCGCCGCCGGGGCCCGGGAGATCCGGGTGGTCGATAACGGTGGTGGGATGGAACGCGACGACCTGATCCTGGCCTTCGACCGCCACTCAACCAGTAAGCTGGAGAAATTCTCCGACCTGGAGAGGATCACCTCGATGGGTTTCCGGGGCGAGGCCCTGCCCAGTATCGCCGCCGTCTCCGAAATCCGGGTCACCACCCGGCCGCCGGGGACGCTCGCGGCGACCCGGATGGAGATCCGGGGAGGCGCGATCCGTTGGGTGACGGAAGCCGGGGCCCCGGAGGGGACGGAGGTGGAAGTCAGGAGGCTATTCTTCAACACCCCGGCCCGCCGCAAGTTCCTGAAGAGCCGCCGGACCGAGACGGCCCGAATCACCGAGGAGGTGGTCTCCCACGCCCTGGCTAACCCGGGGATCGCCTTCAGTTTCGAACGGGACGGGGAGAAGGCCTTCACCCTCCCCGCGGTGGCCGGACGGAAAGAACGGATAGAGGATCTCTGGGGGCCGCCGGCGGCCGGCCGGCTGGTTTCGGTGCGGGCGAGCGAGGGAGAGGTGGAGTTGGAGGGCTGGATCGTCGACCCAAAAGACGCCGGTCTGATGCGCAAGGGATTGACTCTGATCGTCAACCGCCGTCCGGTCCGAGACCGGATGCTCTTTGCCGCCGTTCGAGAGGGCTACCGGCACCGCCTGGCCCGGGGAAGCCATCCCGCCGGGATCATCGCCCTGGAGATCGACGGCCGGGTGGTGGATGTCAATATTCACCCGGCCAAGCGGGAGGTGCGATTTTCCCGCCCCGCCCTGATTCGGGGACTGGTTTCGAGGGCGGTTGCGGAGGCACTGCTCCGCCGGGCCGGAGAATCCTTTTACCGGCCGGCGGCTGAATTCCCGGTTGGGGGAGTGGGGGAACCGGCTTCTCCCCCCACCGCCTCCGGGGAAGAGTTGACACTCTTCCCCGCCCGGGAAATCCCCTCCTCCGGGAGCCGGGAAGGGCCCGCCCCGCCCGCCCCACCGCCGTTCGCGGTGGTCGGGCAGGTCGGCAACCGGTATCTGGTGGTCGAATCGTCCCGGGGCGTCTCCCTGATCGATCAGCACGCCGCCCACGAACGCATCCTCTACGAACGTTTCCTTCAGGCTCTGCCGGAGGGAGGGATTGAGGTCCAGCCTCTTCTGGCCCCGGTCAACATCGAACTTTCCCCCGTCCGGGCGGCCCGCCTGGCCGAGCGGATCGAGATCTTCCACCAACTGGGGATCGAGATCGAACCCTTCGGTTTTGATTCCTTCATCATCCGCGCCCTCCCGGCGATTCTCTTCGACTGGAACCGGGAGGAACTAATCCTGGAGCTGATCTCCCAACTGGAGGAGGGGCGGTCCCCTGCCGATCCCCGGGAGGAGATCATCATCCGGTTGGCCTGCCTGGCCGCGATCAAGGCCCGCCAGAGACTTGATACGGGCCAGCTGGATAAACTGGTGGAAGAACTGCTGGCCTGCCGGGATCCGGAACGTTGTCCCCACGGCCGGCCGACGATGATCACCTTCGGTTGGGAGGAACTGGAGAAACGCTTCGGGAGAAAGTAATGAGATTGCTTCGTCGGCCCGAAAACTTTCGGGCCTCCTCGCAATGACGGTGTGCTGGGAGAGATTGCTTTAACCCGATTTATTCATAAATCGGGTTAGTGTAAATCAGCAGATTGAGGAAGTGAGAAATATCTCGCAGTGACGGTTTTTGTATCTTGATTCCTGAAACGCTGCAGCAGAACGGGGATGGGAGGGGACCTTCGGCCGTGATCCCGGTCATCCTGGGGCCGACCGCGGTGGGGAAGACGGCCGTCGCGGTCCGCCTGGCCGAACTGATCGACGGCGAGATAGTCTCCGCCGACGCCTTCCAGATCTACCGGGGGATGGATATCGCCACCGCCAAGCCCTCCCCGGAAGAGCAAGCCCGCGTCCCTCACCACCTGATTGATATCCTTGATCCGGGAGAGGATTACAGCGCGGCCCGCTTCCGCGAATTGGCCCTATCACTTCTGGATGAGATCAGGCAGCGCGGCGCGATTCCGGTAGTGGTCGGCGGTTCCGGGCTCTACATCCGGGTCCTGGTGGACGGCATCTTTTCCTCCCCTCCGGCCGACCCGAACCTCCGGGAGCGGCTGAGGGAAGAGGAATCCGCACACGGCCCCGGCTATCTCCACGGGCGTCTGGCCCGGGAGGATCCGGTCTCGGCCCGGCGGATCCATCCGAGAAACCTGAAACGGATCATCCGGGCCCTCGAGGTGCTAAAGTTGACCGGGATCCCGATCTCCCGGCTCCAGAAGGAATGGGACTCC
>CAZPMN010000050.1:0-12187 GCA_964587835.1 uncultured bacterium | reverse complement strand
GGAATTGCAGTATCGCTTCGTTTGAAAGCAGAGCGCATAGCGACGGGAACTAATCTGAGTAATCCCTTTAATCAGCGAACTTAAACGGGACGCGGCGGGGGATTCTCAACAAGCAATTAGTGGTAATTAGTGTAATTAGTGGACTCACCAAGGGGGCGAGGCGGGGGGAGGGAAAGACAGTAAGCAGTAAGCAGTGAGTGGTGAGCAGTTGAATATCCAATATTCAACAAGGAATATCCAATGAAGAAGGAAAGACGGTACTTGGAAATTGGATATTCCTTGTTGGTTATTGGTTATTGAAAAATATGAGCAGACGGCGTCAGGTTGATGACATCTACCGGCAGGGGGCCTTCGGGGCCTGGGTGGGGATCGGGGGCAACATATTCCTCGCCCTGATCAAGTTGTCGGCCGGAGTGTTGGGGCGGTCTTCGGCGATGGTCGCCGACGCGGTTCACAGTCTTTCCGACATCTTGAGCTCGGCGATCGTGCTGGTCGGGATGAAGGTGGCCCGGAAGTCCCCCGACCACGAGCATCCCTACGGCCACAGCAAGGCGGAGAGTTTGGCCGCCCAGATTGTTTCTATCTTCCTGGTCTTTCTCGGGGGGATCATCTTCTACAACGCATTTTGCCGGATCCGGGAGGACGACTTCGCGGCCCCGGCGGATTACGTCCCGATCATTGCCGCCGTCTCCATCCTGGTCAAGGAGGGACTCTTTCAGTACAAGAGCCGGTTGGCGCGCCGGCTGCATTCCTCTTCGCTGCTGGTCGACGCCTGGCATCATCGTTCCGATGCCCTCTCCTCGTTCGCCGTCCTGGCCGGGGTGGCGCTGGCCATCTGGGGCGGACCCCGGTTCCACGTCGCCGACCACCTGGCGGCGATGGCGGTGGCCGGGATCATCTGCTATACCGGCATCAGGTTGCTCGGCAGGACCAGTTCGGAACTGATGGACCGGGCGGTGGACGGCCCGGTGGCGGCGGGGATCGAGCGCCGGGCGCTCGCGGTCCCGGGGGTAAAGCGGGTGGAGAAGCTTTTGGTCCGGAAGTCGGGGATGGCTCTGCTGGCTGATATCCACGTGGAGGTCGATTCGAAACTATCCGTGGTCAGGGGGCACGAGATCGCCGGGCGGGTGAAGGGGGAACTTCTGGCCCACGAACCCTCCCTGAAGGGCGTCCTCGTCCACGTCGAGCCCTATCGCCCGGCTCCGGAGAAAGAAGCCTGAATAACCAATATCCAACAAGGAATATCCAATGACGAAGGAAAGACGGTACTTGGAAGTTGGATATTCCCTGTTGGCTATTGGATATTCACCAGCATTGCCGCTGACCGATTACTGACTCCTGCCCCTGGCCAGCGAAGCGATTCTGCAATTACCACCAGGAATGCCGCCGGCATTCCGATCAGGCAAGCCCGAAGGGCGATACCTGCTTACTGCTTACTGCTTACCGCTTACCGCTTACTAGCTCCCCCTCCTCCCCCTCAGCCCAGGTCGGCGGCCAACGCTTCGATCGACTCCGGGGACTCCACCGGGACGCAGGTCACCTCCC
This sequence comes from uncultured bacterium, assembly GCA_964587835.1. Taxonomy (GTDB): domain Bacteria; phylum Auribacterota; class Erginobacteria; order Erginobacterales; family Erginobacteraceae; genus Erginobacter. The sequence continues at coordinate 10,642 of CAZPMN010000050.1, read as the reverse complement.
GGTTGGTTTTCTTCATCAGCCCGGTCAGGACCTTGCCCGGCCCGACCTCGACGAAGGTGTCGATCCCCTGGCTGACCATATACTCCACGGTCTCGGTCCAGCGGACCGGACCGTTCACCTGGGCGATTAGGTTCTGGCGGATCTCGTCGGCCGCGGTCTCCGGCTGGGCGGTCACGTTGGCGATCACCTCGATCTCGGCGTCGTTGACCGCGGCCGCCTCCAGTTCCGGTTGGAACTGGCCGGCTACCGGATCCATCAGCCGGGAGTGAAAGGGGGCGCTGACCGGCAGCATCATCGCCCGCTTGGCGCCCCGGGCGGTGGCCAGCTCGATGGCTCTCTCCAGACCCGCTTTGTCGCCCGAGATCGCGGTCTGGACGGGGGAGTTGTAATTGGCCGCCTGGGCGATCCCGGCCGCCGAGGCCTCGCGGCAGATCTCCTCCACCTCTGCGGGCGTGAGCCCGATAATGGCCGCCATTCCCCCCTGGACGGTCTTGGTGGCGTCGTGCATCAGCTGTCCCCGGGTTCGGACTAACCGGACGGCGTCGAGAAAGGAGAGGGAACCGGCGGCGGCCAGGGCGCTGTACTCGCCGAGACTGTGCCCGGCGGTCATCAGGGGCTTGATGCCCTTTTCGGCCAGGAGCCGGAAGACGATCAGGCTGACGGTGACAATCGCCGGCTGGGTGTTGTAGGTCAGGGTGAGTTCCTCCTCCGGACCCTCGAAGCAGAGGGTGCTCAGCGGGAAGCCGAGGGCCTCGTCGGCCTGGAAGAAGAGTTTTTCCCCGATCGGGGTTTTCGCGATTTCCCGGCCCATTCCCACGTACTGGGAAGCCTGTCCCGGAAAGATGAAGGCTACCTTGGACATTATTCTCCTCCTTGGTTTCTCCCGCGCTCGTCGCGCGGTTCTTTATGTTGGCGTTTCTCCAAAAGCACGAAGGCCCGCAGGGCGGTCCGGATGGCGTTTTCCGGGTCAACCGACTTGATGATAGGTTTTCCGGCCCAGGTCTGGCCGATGATGGTGGCCAGGGCGCCCACCCGGACCTTCCGCAGGGAGCCGATCACGAAGAGGGCGGCCTCCTCCATCGAAGTGGAGATGACGTTGGCTCTCAGCCAGGTCTTCCAGAGGTCCTGGTTTACCTCCTCCTGGGCGGCGTATCCCTCGTGCTCGGAGTAGAAGGCGTCCTTGCAGTGGGTGATCCCGAGATGGGCGGGGTAGCCGAGTTCGGCGGCCGCTTCCTTCAGGGCGAAGAGGACTTCGGGGTCGGAGACGGCGGGATAGGAGAGGGGTATGTACTGCCGGGTGGTCCCCTCTTCCCGGATCGCCCCGGTGGCGATTGCCAGATGGCCGACGTCGACCTTCTCCTGGAGCGATCCGGCGGTCCCCACCCGGACGAAGGTATCCGCCCCGACCTGGATCAGCTCCTCGAGCGCGATCGCCGCCGAGGGGCAGCCGATCCCGGTAGAGGTGACGGAGATGGTTATTCCCTCCACCGTCCCGGTGAAGGTTCGGAACTCCCGTTTGCAGGCCACCTCCCGGGGGTTGTCGAAGTACTTGGAAATCTTCTCCGCCCGGGCGGGATCGCCGGGGAGGAGGACGTAACGCCCCACGTCGCCGGGGGCGAGGTCGATGTGGTATTGCTTCTCTGCCATGACAATTTTCCTCCTGTTAACCTGAATTGTTTACGAAAAAGGCAATTTTTCGTGAACAATCCAGGTTGTGAATTACCAGGCATTAATTTAGAAATAGAGACGCCTTAAGGTTGAAATTACACTCTGCTTTTTCGATTAACTTACTTCCGGACCACCTGATTTACACTAACCCGATTTATGAATAAATCGGGTTAGAGGTATTCGGGTCCTTGCACCGGGAATCGATATTACCGACCCGCCGAAAAAAATCAAGACCGGAAAGCCGCCCCCCTGTTCCCCCCGCCCGGCCGCCGGGCCGGTCAATCGGCGACCAGCTCCAGGTTTCGCCGCATTCCGAGATTGTCGGGATCGATCTCCAGGGCGCGTTTCCAGTAGAGCCGGGCGCGCTCCTCGTCTCCCTGCCGATAATGGCAGAAGCCTAGGCCGGTCAGGGCGGGGAGGGAGGAAGGGTCGATGGCGAGAGCCCGGGAGAAGGCGTCGATCGCCGAGCGGCAGTCCTCGCGGGCGAGGTGGATTTCTCCCAGGTTGAGGTAACCGCTGGGGTCGAAGGGCCGCTCGGATATGAACCGGCCGATCTCTTCCCGGGCCCGGACGGTGTCCCCGGCCCGGAGGAAGAGGGTGGAGAGGTTGAGCCGGACCAGGGGGTCGCCGGGGTTGAGGGCGGCCGAAAGTTGGAACTGTTCCCGGGCCAAGTCGAACCGTCCTTCCTCTCCATAGGCCACTCCGAGGGAGTTGTAGAAGAGCGGCTCGCGGTTGAAGATGTTGATTGCTTCCCGGAACTGCTCGATCGCCTCCCCGGTCCGCCCGAGCCGGAAGTACTCGTTGCCCAGGCCGTGGTGGGCCTTGGAACTTAAGGGGCTGACCTCGACCGCCCGGCTGAAAAGGGTGAGATTGTCCGCCCAGTCCCGATTCCGCCGGATCGTTCCCGTTCCCAGCAGGTAGAGGATCAGGACGGCGATCGGGGCGACGAAGTTCCGGGCTTTCCTTCCGGCCCGGAGATCCGTCAGGGTTTCGACCCCCCAGAGGAGGAAGCCGAAGAGCGGCAGATAGAGGAACCGCTCGGCGCCGATCCGGGCGGACGGAACCAGGTTGAGAATGGGCAGGCAGCTGAGGAAGAAGAAGGCCAGGCCGAACCGGGCGATCGGGTTCTTGCCCCGGATCCAGGCCGCCAGGAGGAAGCCGGTGGTGAAGAGGGCGGGGAGAATAAGGTAATCGGACCAGATGACCGGGGGGAGGGGATCGGGGTATTCCACGGTCAGGTTGACGGGGAGAAAGGCCAGCCGCCCGTAGAGACCGAGGCTCTTCAGGACGAGAACCAGCCGGGCGGCCGGGTTGCCGAATTCAGGGGCGGCGGGCGGGGTTCCGGACTGGAAGAGGAAGGCCAGCCGGGCAACTCCGTAGAAAAGAGCGATCAGAAAAAAGACCAGCAGGGAGGGGCGGAGCAGTTCGGGCCGGTGCCGTTTCTGGACCAGGAGGAGGTAGGCGGTGATGACCAAAGGTAGGGCGACCGCCATCTCCTTGGCGAGCAGGGCGAGGAGGAAGCAGAACAGGGAGAGGGCGTAGAGCTTTCGGTCGACCCGGCCCCTCCAGCCGCTTTTGGCATAGGCGAGCAGGGCGAGGAAGCAGAAAAGGGCGCAGAGAATATCCTCCCGAAAGGAGATGCCGTTGACCGCCTCGGTCAGGGCGGGATGGACGAGGAAGAGCAGCGCCAGCAGGAAACCGCTCAGCGGCTTTCCCGAGATCCTCCCGGCCAAGAAGTAGGCCGCCAGACCGGCCAGGAGGTGGAGGATGAGGTTGGTCAGGTGGTAACCCCGCGGGTCCCCTCCGAAGAGGGCCCGATCGCTGAAATAGGTCAGGGTGACCAGGGGTCGGAAGGAGTATTCCTCGGCGCGGACGTAATAATCGCGGGAGAAGACCCTGGCCAGATTTTTCCAGTCCCGGATGAAATAGTTTTCCTCTACCGTGACCAGGTCGTCGTAAACGAACCCGTTATCCAACGAGTTCCAGTAAACCCCCGTCCCGACCAGGATGAGGAGAATAATGTGGAAGATATATCTTCGTGGAGAACGCATAGCGCATAGCGCAGAGAGCATAGAGCATAGCGCATAGGGCAAAGCGCCCGGTACCGGGGCTCTATGCGCTCTGCGCTTTGCTCACCTATGGGGTCATCGCGATGATCCGGCAGCCGGAGGATTCCATCTCCACCGCCCGCCAGGGGAAGGCGCCGATCCAGCAGCGCTGATTGCTCAGCTTATCGATGTCGCCCCCCAGGCACTCGGCGTGGACGATCTTCTTCGGGAAGAGTTTGAGGTGCATCACCTGGTAATAATAATCGGGAGGGAAGAGCTCGTTCCATTTCTTCCCGTAATCCTTGACCAGCTTGGCCTCGGCCCGGGCGAAGTGATCGGGTTGCCACTTCCGGATAATGGTGTTCATCGGATGGTCGGCGCTGCCGCAGTCTACCCCGATCCACTTGAACTTCATCTTCTGGCACCACCGGTCAAAATCGGGATCCGGCCCGGGGTGCATCACCATATAACGGACCTCGTCGGCGGTTTTGTGGGTCCAGTCGAAGCGGTGGTAGCCGGTGTTGATGATCAGGATGTCGCCCGGACGGATATCGGCCTTGCTCATCAGCAGTTCGGGAGAGTAAAGGCTGTAGTCGGAAACCTCTTTCGAGATATCGACCACCACGCCCTGGCCGATCCATTCCTCGATCGGCACTTTCCCGATCGGCCGCCCGGCTCCGTAGAAGTGGATCTCCCCGTCCATATGGGTCCCGATGTGGTTGCTGAGCTTGATCACCTGCCCGTTAGCCCCCGCTCCGCCCCCGTTACAGCCGGCGATGCGCTTGAAATACTGAATCTGCAGCGGCATATAGCTGGGCCAGGGCGGGGTGTGGATCGAGAGCGGCATTGTCAGGTCGTAGACCTTGACCCTGTCCATGAACTTCAGGAAATCCTCCATCTTCATCTTCTTCGCGGTCATTCTTGTTCCTCCATTACTGTTTACCGCTTACAGATAATGTTGACAGGATAACAGGATGAACAGGATTCAGCCATTTCGGCCTCGATTTCTTGTACTAAACCGCGCGTAACAGTTCCCTTCAAGCGAAGCGATACTACAATTACCACAAGGAATGCCGCCGGCATTCCGATCCGGCAAGCCCGAAGGGCGATACTGCTTACCGATTACCGATTACTATTGCCCCGCTTTCTAAGCACAAACCTCGTTCCGCCCCCCACTTCAATATCCAATAACCAACAAGGAATATCCAATTTCCAAGTACCGGCTTATCCTTCCTGGTTGGTTATTCCTTGTTGAATATTGGATATTCAACTGCTCACCGCTCACCGCTCACTATTCCCCATCCCGGAGACGCTGACAAGATAATATGCAGTTTCTGTCCCCTCACTCCTCCTCCGGTGTGGGGGAGAGATTGATCCGCTCGAAAACGGTCTCCCAGAAGTGCTCCTCCCGTCCGGCCCCCTCTTCCGGGGCCGTTTTGCTCTCACCGGCCAGCAGTTCCAGTTCCAGTCGGGCCGCCCTTCCGGATTCGCCTTCCGGGTCGAGGGCCAGTGTCTCCTCGAGCAATTCGAGGGCTTGCTCCGGCTGGCTGGCCCGGATATAGAGTCGGCCCAAGTCGAGCGGGATTCGGGGATCCTCCGGGGCGATCTTCCTGGCCCGGGTGAGGGCCTCCTCCGCCTCCCGCACCTGGTCCCGGGCCAGGAAGAGTTCAGCCGCCAGCCGATAGTAATCAGGGTTGTCGGGGGCCAGGTTGAGCGCCCAAGTGATGGCGGTGGAGGCCCGATCGTATTCCTCCCGCGCCAGCCGGGCCCGGCCCAGCAGGGCGTAGGGCTCCGCTTCCCGGGGGGATAGTTCGATTGCCTTCTCCAGCCGTTCCACCGCCCGGTCGGTCTCCCCGAGCCTGAGCGCTACTTCACCCAGTCGGATATAGGCGGCGGTGAATCCGGGGATGCGTTCGATGATTGCGGTGAAGTCATCCCGGGCCTCCCGGAGGCGTCCCTCTTCAAGGTGGATTGTGCCCGAGAGGTAGTAAGCCGCCACCAGGTTCGGATCGAGCCGGATCGCTTCCCGGAAGCTCTCCCGGGCTCCCTCGATCTCCCCCCGCTCGCGGAGAATGATCCCCCGGTTGAGGTGAGTCCGGGCTTCATCGGCCTTGACTTCCAGGGCCCGTCCGATCAGTTCCTCCGCCCGGTCGCGTTCGCCGGCCTGGAGATGGGCCATCGCCAAGTTGTTGAGCGCGTCCGGATAATCGGGGTCCAGGGCGAGAGCGCGGTTCAGGACGGCGATCGCTTCCCGGTAGTTGCCGACCTGGCCCAGGGCCGCCCCCAGTTCGTTCTGGTAGAGAGGGTTGCCGGGTTCTAGCTGAACTGCCTTCCGCAGCGACCAGACCGATTCCCCGGGCATTCCTTCGCCGGCTTGGGCCCGGGCCAGGTCCTGCCAGGTTTCGGCCCGGTCAGGGTCGATCCGGACGGCCACCTCTCCCATCCGGACTGCCTCCCGGGTCCGTCCGGTGAGGAGATAGACCCGGGTCAGGCCGGCGGCGGCGGGGCCTGATTCAGGATCGGCCCGGCGGATTTCCCGGAAGAGTTCTTCGGCGCTGCCCGCCCGACCGTTCTCCAGGTATCCCTCGGCCAGGCGGAGTTTACTCTCCAGCAGGGCCCGGCGGTCGGCGGGGTCGGCCGCCGGCTCCGGTCCGGTCTCGGTTCCGCACCCCGCGGCCAGAAGGAAAAGTAGCGGAATCAGGCTCTGATATCTTATGATCACCGCCCCCTTATTGCACATTTCATGTCATGTATGTTTTGTGCAACAAGAGCTCAATCCCGGAGGGAGTCGAGGTCGACCAGGCGGCCGTGGCTGACCAGGTACTTCACCTCCCGGTGATTCCGGAAGGCCTCTACCACCGACTCGTCCTGGAGCACGACCAGGTTGGCGGTCCGTCCGGCCTCCAGCTTGAAGTCGGCCACCCCCATCGCCCGGGCGGCTTCGATGGAGATCATGTCGTAGAGGGTCTCCATATCCTCGGTCGAGGTCATCCAGAGCAGATGGGAGTTGAGGAAGGCGACCTCGAGCATACTGTTGCGGCCGTAAGGATAGTAGGCGTCGGAGACATCGTCCTGGCCCAGGCAGACCAGCGCACCCTCTCGGAGCAGATCCCGGACCCGGGCGTGCAGGGGCCCGGTGTGGGGGTCGCTGACCACGCCCAGCCGGGCCCGCTTCAGCAGGGCGACCAGCTTCATGAAGTAGGGGTCGGGATAGAGGCACATCGCCCGGGCGTGATGGGCCAGGACCCGGCCCTCCCATCCCTTTTCGATGGTCTTTAGGGCCAGCATCTCCAGGGTCCGCAGTCCCGGATCGCCGGCGTCGTCGACCAGCATCGATACGTTCCGGTCGAACTCGACGGCCAGATCGACCATCCGGTCGATGTGTTCCTGCTCGTCGGCCTCGGTGAACTCGATCCAGGGGATGCCCCCGACCACGTCGGCTCCCATCTCCAGGGCCTCCCGGACCAGTTCAGCGGCGCCGGGTTCCCGGACCACCCCGTCTTGGGGGAAGGCGACCACCTGGAGTTCAACGATATCCTTGAACTCCTCCCGGGCCTTGAGCAGGGCCTTGATTCCCTCCAGTTTGGCCTTGCTGTCAACGTCGGCCAGGGCCCGGATGTGGGTGGTGCCGTGGCGGGCGGCCAGCTTGACCGCTTTTCTCACGTTGGGGAGGATCCACTTCTCGTCGTAGTTCTCCTTGACCTTGGCCGCCGCCTCGATGGCGGTCATTGCCTTGCCCATCCCTTCGTCGTGATAATCCTTGAGGGCGTCCTCGCTCATCATCTGCAGGGTATAGACCTTGCAGAGGTGGAGGTGGGCGTTGAGAAACGACTCGGTGGCCAGGCACCCGCCGGCGTCCAGCTCGGTCTCGGCCTTCCCGGTGATCCCGGCCGCGATCTTCTCGATCTTGCCTCCGGTGACGGCGATGTCGAAGGTCCCTTCCTCTTTCCGGAGCCGGGCGTTCTTGATCAGCAGGTCCATAGGTAGTCCTCCCTGATTGGGGTTGGCGTATGATTGTCCGCTCCGGATTATTATAGGTTATCCTGGGGGGAAGTAAAGCCATCTCTGGGCCGGGATTATTGGCTTCCTTTGCCTTAGCCTTATGCTACAATAATAACAGCGCGCGGGTTGCTTCACCCGGCGCCGGCATCCGGGAGAGAGATATGCACCTGCCCGTAAAACGATCCCAATCCCTATCGGCGCTCCTGCTTCTCTTCCTCCTCGCCTCCGGCCTCTGGGCGGCCGAGGCCGAGATCACGCCCCTGGTCGTCCACTTCATCGACGTCGGCCACGGGGACTGCATCTGGATCAAAACCCCGGACGACGGGATCCGGGATAACGGCCGCTGTGAGGGCTACAACATCATCATCGACGGCGGCCCCAGTTCGCAGAGGATCAAGGATATTATGCCTCCCCTCGGACTGAAGTGGGGCTCGGAGATCGAGTGGATGATCAACACCCACGCTCATAACGACCACTACCGGGGCTTGGTGGGGATGTTACAGATGTACCGGGCAAAACGGGTGCTCGACCCCGGTTTTCAATCCACCAGCTCTTACTTCGGGTCCTTCTGCTGGAGCGCCCTGGTCGAGCCCGCGTGCGTCTTTTACTTCCCCGCCATTGGGATCCCTGCCATCCCGGGAACTCAATCTCTCGGCCAGGCGGTGCCTCTAAAGCTGGACTGGGGGGAGGAGCTCAAGGTGGAGATTCTCCACAGCAACCCGGCGGTCTCCGAGTCCACGGTCAACAACAGTTCGATTGTTCTCCGGCTGGAATACGGCGAGGTCAGTTTCCTCTTCACCGGCGACTCCGAGGGGAAGTTCCGACCCAACTCGGCGGGATGGCACAATCCCGATCAGGCGATCGGGGTGGAGCGTTTTCTCCTCGACACCTATCTCGGCGAAGAGGAGAACAAGCTGAAATCCACCATCCTGAAGATTCCCCATCACGGGAGCGAGACCTCCAGCACCAACCCCTACATCGAGGCGGTCGCCCCGAAAGAGGGGATCATTATGGCCGGCAACCGGCATGGTTTGCCCGACGCCTCTCTGATCAAGAGATATGAGGATCACGGGGTCCGGGTCTGGCGGACGGACCGGCTGGACAAAGGAAAGGCGGCCTCGGAATGTCACGGTGACGACACGGTCGTCGTCACCACCGATGGAAATACTTACCAGATCGCCTACCTCAAACCCGACGCCGTGGAACTGAAGGAACAGGCCCGGGCGAAAAGGCAATCCACCCCCTCACCGGCCCCTGCCCACTGATCACCGATTACCGCTTCTATTGACAGGATAACAGGATGAACAGGATTCAGCCATTTCGGCCCCGCTGTCTAAGCTTAAACCTCAATATCCAATAACCAACAAGGAATATCCAAATTTCAAGTACCGTCTTTCCTTCTTCATTGGATATTCCCTGCTGAAGATTGGATATTCAGTCCCTGCCTATCCCGAACCGCTTACTGCTTACCGCTTCCTGCCTCCCGCAAGCGGAGCGATACTGCAATTACCACAAGGAATGCCGCCGGCATTCCGATCCTGCAAGCCCGAAGGGCGATAAGGCAATCTTGCCTTTGCTTCCCGTTGAGATTGCTTCGTCGGCCCGAATACCTTCGGGCCTCCTCGCAATGACCAGGTGCCGATACCGATCACTGATTACCGATCACCGATCACCGCTCACTGCTCACCGCTCACCGCTCACTGCTCACTGCTTACTGCTTACTGCTTACTGCTTACTGTTTACTGATTACCGCTTACCGCCCACCTCTTCTCCTTCCACCAGCGGAGTGGGGGAGAGATCCTCCGGAAGGCCCAGTTCCTTGTAAAGCCGCTTGAAGAGGGTCTCCTCGAGGGCTTCTCTCTCTTCGGTGGACATCCCGGCCAGCCGGACCTGGCCTCCGGCGATCATCTCGTGTCCTCCCGCGTTCCCCCGCTTGGCGATGACCTTGCGCAGTAGTTTCCCCGCTCGGGCTCGCGGGTGGGTGGTCCGCAGCGAGATGTGCAGTGAATCCCGGTAACGCCCGGTGACAAAACACCAGGTAGCCCGCCGCATCGAGACCAGAAAATCGGCCAGCTGGGCAACGAAGCTTGGGTAGTGGACCTCGCCAAGCCGGGCCCCGATAAAGGTCTTGTAGGTGAAGGCCTTACCCAAGGCCAGGTAGAGCTGCTGAAAATACTCTCGGTTCTGGGCCGGATGCTCGATTCGGGAGATCAGACGATGCCGGGCGAGGGGGAATAGGTAAGTGGAGGCCAGGATGTCCCGGTCGGTGACGTCCCGTCCCAGGTGCTGGGTCTCGGAGATCAGGGCATAGTAGAGGGCGGTGGCCAGAAGCGGGGGGATAACCACCCCGGCGTCCCGCAGATACTCGACCAGGATGGTGGCGGTTGCTCCGCAGTCGGGCTGGATGTCGGTGAAGCGGGCCCGGGTTGACTTGCGCCGGGGGTGGTGGTCGATCACGATCAGTGGTTCGAGTCCTTCCGGGAGGTTGACGTTCCCCCCCTTCGGCTGGCAGTCGACCAGGGCGACCGAGGAGAATTTCTTGAAGTGGGACGAACGCAGTCCCACCGCCTTGATCTTGAGCCGGTTCTTGAAGGCCCGGTTCTCCTCCCGCCCCAGGATCCCACCGTAAGCGACGGTGGAGTCGACCCCGGCTTTCTCCCCCAAAAGGTATTTGAGCGCCCAGGCGCTGGCCAGCGAATCGGGATCGGGATGGTTGTGGGGGATGATCAGCAGCTCGGACTTCGCACTGCAGACCTTAAGCAGTTCCTTTAATTTCTCGTTTTTTTTCATCGTTTTCGAATCCCGGGGTCTTCCGCCCCGGCACCGCGGAGATTTGCCTTGACGGCGAGATATTATCGCACAGGTCCGCCCCGGCGGACAAGGGGGGTTTGGGGGGAATGGGGGATAGTAATCAGTGACTGAAT
>CAZPMN010000049.1:0-12435 GCA_964587835.1 uncultured bacterium | reverse complement strand
CGGCGAGATATTATCGCACAGGTCCGCCCCGGCGGACAAGGGGGGTTTGGGGGGCATGGGGGCTAGTAATCAGCTACTGAATATCCAATATTCAACAAGGAATATCCAATGAAGAAGGAAAGACGGTGCTTGGCAGTTGGATATTCCTTGTTGGTTATTGGATATTGCGGGGGGGGGATAGGAGGGGGGAAATTTTAAGGCATTGAAGTAATAGTGATCAGTAATCAGTGATCAGTAACCGGGCTCGGGGTCGGGGCTATCCCCGGTTGAGGGCGGCCAGCAGTTTTTTCAGGGGATAGGTATTGATGACGTCGCCGTCTTCCAGCCAGGCCCTCCGGCCGACCGCGACCCCGTAGGAGATCAGGTCGAGCTGGGCGGCGGAGTGGGCGTCGGTGTTGATGACCAGCCGCGCGCCCAATTCCCGCGCCCGCCGGGCTAAAACGTCGTTGAGGTCGAGCCGGGCGGGGTGGGCGTTGATCTCCATCGCCACGTTCTCGCCGGCGGCGACCCGGGTCACCTCTTCAAAGTCAAATCGATAAGGCTGGCGCTGGAGGAGCAGCCGGCCGGTGGGGTGGCCGAAGATATTGACATGAGGGTTCTTCAGGGCCCGGACGATCCTTTGGGTCATCTCCTTCTCCGGGAGGTTGAAGTTGTAATGGATCGAAGCGACCACCACCTCGCATTCTTTCAAGATGTAGTCCTTTAGGTCGAGAGAGCCGTCGGCCAGGATATCGACCTCCACCCCCTTGAGGATCCGGATTCCGGGACACTTCCCGTCGGCCTTCTCGATCTCCTTCAGATGGGCGGCCAGTTCCTTCTCGTTCATCCCGTGCGCCACCCGGACTGCCTGGGAGTGGTCGGTGATCGCCAGGTAACGGTAGCCTCGTTGCCGGCCGGCTCGAGCCATCTCAAGCACGCTCTCCTTGCCGTCGGAGGCGGTCGAGTGCATCTGGAGGTCGCCCCGGATCGCTCCGGTCTCCAGCAGCCGGGGGAGTTTGCCTTCCTCCGCCGCCCTGATCTCGCCCCGGTTCTCGCGCAGTTCGGGGGGGATCCAGGGCAGGCCAAGAACCCGGTAACAGGCCTGCTCCGTTTTCCCGGCGATTTTTTTTCGGCCTCGGAAGATCCCGTACTCGCTTACCTTCAGGCCCATCTGCCGGGCCCGCCGCCGGAGAGCGATATTGTGCGCCTTCGAACCGGTGAAGTAGAGCAGGGCCGAACCGAATTCTGACTCTTTCATCAGCCTCAGGTCCACCTGGAGACCGTTCTCCAGGCGGATAGAGGATTTGGTCTGCCCCCGGGCCAGGATCGCCTCGGTCTCGGATTGGTTGACGAACCTCTCCATCAGGTCGGATTTCTTTCGGGAGACGGCCAGGATATCCAGATCCCCAATCGTCTCCCGATGTCGGCGCAGGCTCCCAGCCGTGACCAGAGTGTCCGCCGCCGATTTCAGGGAAGCGACTATCGCCTCGGCGTAGGCGAAGCCGGTATCGAGCCGGAAGCGCCCGGCGGTACTCCGGTAGTTCGCGATCGCCCGAAGGATGTTCTCCTCCGCCTTCGCCCCCATCCTTTCCAGGGCCCGGAGCTTCTTCTCCCGGGCCGCCTGCTCCAGGCTGTCGATCGAGTCCACCCCGGCCTGTTCGTAAAAGAGCTTGACCTTCTTCGGCCCGACCCCTTCCAGGCGAAGGAGTTCCGGCAATTCCGGGGGGAGCTTCTTCTTCAGGTCGTCAAGAAACCGCAGCCGCCCGGAGTGGACGATCTCGGAGATCTTCTCCGCCAGGTCCCGGCCGATCCCGGGGAGCTCGGTCAAATCTTTGCCTCCGGCCAGCTCGCCGGCCAGGTTCTCGGGGAGATCCTCGATCGACCGGGCGGCCGCCCGGTAGGAACGGATCCGGAAAGGGTTGTCTCCGCGGATATCGAGCAGGTCGGCGACTTCGTTGAAGATCCGGGCGATTTTCTCGTTTTCCATAATCTCTCCTGGGTGAAGATAAGCCGGCGGCATCGGCAGAAGGATAGCACGAATTGATTATTTTCATCAGTACTGTTACCATACGGTTCCCGGAGACCGCCGGGGAGGGGGCAAGATGAGAGGTAGAGATTCTTACCGGCCATGGGCGATCCAGTCCCTGTTCGAGCGCCTGACCCGCCGGGAACTGCTGGTCCTGGGGCTGCTGGCGGCGGCCCTGCTCTGGGGGGCAGCCGGCCGGATTTCCGGCTTGCTTCGGCCCCGGGAATCGCCGCTCCCGCCCGGTTTCTGTCTTTACCGGGAGCTGCTCTTTGCCCTCCCCGATCCGGATTTTGTTCTGACAAAGTCCGGGACCGGGAGGGCGGGGATCCCCGCCGACCAGCTGACCCGATCGTCCTATCCCGGGGTGCCGGAGGTGGAGGTTTACGAGGACCGCTGGATCTTCTTCCCTCGCGATTACTACACCACCGTCAATGTCAACGAGGCCGGCCGGGAAGAGCTGATGACCCTGCCCGGGATTGGCCCCGCCACCGCACGGCGGATCCTTTTTTACCGCCAACGTTACGTCGGCTTCAGCCGGGTGAAGGCGCTGAAGAGGATCCGGGGGATTGGAGACCGGACCCTGGAGCGGCTGGAAGGCAAGATCAGGTTGTACTGAAAGGAGTTGAGGCGGCTTGGACCCAAAGAGGGAAGAAACGAACGCCGCTGGGGGGACCCTGCCGGCGGAGGTCGCCGCGGTGATGGCGGTGCACCGCCAGGACCGTGAGGGCCGCCACTTGGTTTTCCGCGGGGAGCTGAAAGTCCCCCCGGCAGTGGCGGCTCGCCGTCTCCGGACCCGGCTGGCGGAGTTCGGGATGCTTCCCTTCCTCTCCCGGGAGGGGGGTGAGACCCTGATCCGGTGCGGAGTCGTCCGCCGCCGCCCCGCCCGCCGGCGCCGCTGGCTCCCGCTCGTCCTCTTCCTGGCCACCGTCTTCAGCACTGTCTCGGTCGGCGCCCTGATGGCCGGCACCCCGCCGCCCGCACTGCTGGCCCGGCCCTGGCTGCTCTACCGGGGAATTCCCTTCTCGGCTACCCTGATGATCATCCTCGCCTGCCACGAGTTCAGCCATTATTTCGTCTCCCGCCGGCACGGGATCCGGACCAGCCTTCCCTATTTTATCCCCTTTCCCAACATCCTGGGGACGATGGGCGCGGTCATCGTCAGCCGTTCTCCTTTTCCCGACCGGCAAGCTCTCTTCGACGTCGGGATCGCCGGCCCCCTGGCCAGTTTCATCCTCTCCCTGGTCGCGATCTTTCTCGGCTTCGGCGAGATGACGGCCGTCCCGGCCCGCCTCTCGCCCCTGCTCGAGTTGCCCGGTCTCTACCTGGGCGACTCCCTCCTGACCGCCGCCCTTTTCCACCTGCGCTTCGGTCCTCTCCCCGTCGGTTATGAGCTGGTGCTCGGGCCGGTCGGTTTCGCCGGCTGGGTGGGGCTCTTTGTTACCGCGCTCAACCTTCTCCCGATGGGCCAGCTCGATGGCGGGCATATCTCCTACGCCGTCTTTGGAGCGAGGCACAGCCTGATCACCAGGGGCATGATTCTGGTCCTGGCCGTCTTCGGGCTACTGGCCTCTTCTCCCTTCTGGATCTTCATCGCCGTCCTGGTTGCCGTCTTCGGCTCCCGCCACGGCCCCCCCCTCGATGATATCACCCCGCTCACCCCGGCCCGGCAGTGGTTGGCCGTTGCGGGCTGCCTGATCCTGATCGCCTGTTTCATTCCGGTGCCGATCCGGGTGGTTTAGTCGAAACCGCCTCCGGGCGCCGCGCCCGGTCCCGGAAAAAAGCGCGCCGGCAGGTCCGCTTTTTCCGGACCCCCGGCGCGCTGATCAACCCGTGGTTGTTTCGGTTCTACTCGGTTGTTTCCGTCTCCTCGCCGGCGGGGGAAACCCTTCCCCGGCGCCCGACCCGACCCTTCTGCCTCATCCGTTCCCCCATCCGTTCCCCGATCCGCTCCCGGCAGGACTCCAGTTCAGTCCACTGCTCGGCGGTCAGGGTGCCCCGGATGGCGATCAGCCGTTCGGTATCCAGGGTCGCCCTTTCGGCGGCCTGCCCGGAGATGATCTGGGCCAGTCCGGCGGCTTTCTCCTGCGAGAACTCCGCGGATGCCAGCAGGTCTTTCATCTCTTCCCGGCTCTTTCGGGCCTGATCCCGGAGTTCCAGGCGCTGGGCGTCGAAGCTGTCGTCAAGGGCCTCCAGTTTTTCGATCTGTTCCGGGGTCAGGGCCAGCTTTTCCACCATCTCTTCGCTGCGCCAGAAATTCCGTTTCCCCCATCTTCCCTGTCTTCCGCCATCTTCCGCCTCGGCCGGCCGGGACAATCCCAGCAGCAGGGGCAGTGCCAGTAATGCGATCCACACTCTCATCTTTTCACCTCCCGGTGAAGTTTAAGGTGGCGGGCTTCTACAAATTCCGCCCGTCGTGTTATCTCTCAAACGGATAAGAGAGAGGAAAGGTTTAATGTAATTGCGCCGCCCGGTCCCCGGCGGGGGGTTGACAACTTCTACCGCCTCGGCTATATCTATCGGCCGAGGACAATCTTAATCCGAGGAAGACAATTATGACCAGTCACAAAAAACATCATCGCCCGCCGCCGTCGGGACGGGAGAAGAAGCCGGCCGAACCGGCCCCGCCGCCGAAAACCCACGAGGAGACGGTGGAGATCCCCAAGGCGGAACTGGAGGAACTCCGCCACCTTGCCGGGACTGACTCCGAGTACCGCGACAAAATGCTCCGGACCCTGGCCGAGATGGAGAATCTTCGTAAGCGGCTGGAGCGGGACCGGAAGGAGTATATCAATTACGCCAACCAGGAACTGATGGGGGAACTCATCCCGGTCCTGGACAACTTTCACCGGGCGCTGCAGTCGATCCCGCCGGATGGGGCGTCCGCCCCCCTTCTGGAGGGGGTCAAGATGATCCTCCTCCAGCTGGAGGAAGTCCTGAAGAAGCAGGGCCTCGAGGAGGTCGAGGCCGACGGGCGACCCTTCGACCCCCACCTTCACGAGGCGGTTCAGGTCGAGGAGACCGACTCCTCTCCCGAGAATACGGTCCTCGAGGTGATCCGGAAGGGCTACCTCTTCCGGGGCCGGCTGCTCCGGCCGGCCGAGGTCAGGGTCTCCCGAGCCCCAGCGGAAGGGTCCCCGGGCGATGAGTAAGCGTGACTACTATCGGGTGCTGGGGGTGGAGCGTTCCGCCGATCCCGGGGAAATCAAGAAGGCTTACCGCCGTCTGGCGGTCCAGTATCACCCGGACAAGAACCCGGGCGACCGGGATTCCGAGGAACGTTTCAAGGAGGTGGCGGAGGCCTTCGAGGTCCTCAGCGACCCCCGGAAACGGGAGATTTACGACGCCTACGGACACGAGGGTCTCAAAGGCAGGGGATTTGGTTTTCACGACCCCTCCGACATCTTCCAGCAGTTTATGGGAGCGGCTTTTGGCGGGGGGATCTTCGGCGATATCTTCGGCTTCGGCGCCGGCCCCTCCCGTTCGTCCGCCGGGCCCAGTATCGAGTACGAGCTGGAGATCAGTCTCGAGGAGGCCGCGGCCGGGGCCAAGAAGACGATCGAGATCTTCCGCCGGGAGGTCTGCCCCCGCTGCCGGGGCGAGGGAGCGGAGCCGGGGAGTAAACGCGAGACCTGCCCCCGCTGCCGGGGGGCCGGCCGGATCCGCCAGGCCCGCCGGACCCTGCTCGGGACCTTCGCCACCGAGAGCCCCTGCCCCGACTGCGGCGGGTCGGGGAGGATCATTAAGGTGCCCTGCCGCGAGTGCCGGGGTCAGGGTACGGTGGAGAAGGAGCGGGAGATCACCGTCCGAATCCCCGCCGGGGTGGGGGACGGCTCCATCCTCAGACAGCGGGGGGGCGGAGAGTCGGGACCGAGCTCGCGGACTCCCGGCGACCTGGTAATCTACCTCCGGGTCCGCGAGCACCCCATCTTCACCCGGTCCGGAGACGACATCCTCTGCCAGGTCACGGTCGGTTTTCCCCTGGCGGCCGTAGGGGGGGAGATCAAGGTTCCGACCCTGGAGGGGGAAACCGTCCTGAAGATCCCCCCCGGAACCCAGAGCGGGGAGGTCTTCAAGCTGAAAGGTCTCGGGGTCGCCCATCTCCACGGTTCCGGACGGGGGGACGAGCAGGTCAATGTCCGGGTCGAGGTCCCCACCCGCCTGAACAAGAAGCAGAAAGAGCTCCTCCGCCAGTTCGATGAAACTTATTCCGACCGCAACCGCCCCCTGCATAAGGGATTTCTGGAAAAGTTTCAAGAGTTTTTAAGCAAAATAGGCAGTGGGCAGTAGGCAGTTGGGAGTGGTAACCACCGCCCGCTGGCGTCTCTTTGATATCAGATACGAACATCTGTTTCTTTCCTACTGCCCACTGCCCACTCCCTACTGCCTACGCATGAAACGCTTTTTCCTCCCCCCCGGTTCCCTCCAGGGGCGCCGGATGGTCTTCACCGGTTCCGACGCCCGGTATATCTGCCGGGTGCTCCGCCTGCCCCGGGGGGCCGAGATCGTCGGCTTTGACGGGGCCGGGACCGAGCATACCGGGACAATCGCCATCATCTCCCCCCGGCGGGTTGAGGCGGTGATCAGCCGAACCGCCGTCGCGCAGGAATCCCCCTCTCCGCGGATTGCCCTGGCCCAGTCGCTGCTCAAGGGATCCGCCCTTGACGGGGTGCTCCGCCAGGCCACCGAACTGGGGATCTCGGAGTTCTTCCCCCTCGCCACCAGGTACGCCATCCCCCGTCTCCGCTCG
This sequence comes from uncultured bacterium, assembly GCA_964587835.1. Taxonomy (GTDB): domain Bacteria; phylum Auribacterota; class Erginobacteria; order Erginobacterales; family Erginobacteraceae; genus Erginobacter. The sequence goes on along the minus strand of CAZPMN010000049.1, from coordinate 5,683 downwards.
GAGGGGGAGAAGCGCCGGAAGCGATGGCTGAAGATCGCCGTCGACGCCTCCCGGCAGTCGGGCCGGAAGACCGTCCCGGCGGTCCACCCGGTCCAGGAATGGGGTGAGTTCCTCGCCCGGGCGGGAGAGTACGATCTCGCCCTCCTTCCCTGGGAGAAGGAGACGGCCCGACCGCTGAAAGAGGCGATCCTCGGGGATTCCGGGGGGGAGGCTCCATCCCGGATCCTGGTCGCGATCGGGCCCGAAGGCGGATTTACCGAAGCGGAAGCGGCCGATGCGGAAGCGGCCGGGTTCGTCACCGTCACCCTGGGCAGCGGTATCCTCCGGGCCGCTACCGCCGGCCTGGCCACGGTGGCCTACCTGAGGCTGGCCCTGGGGGAGGGGAGTGGGGTAGTAAACAGTAAGCGGTGAGCAGTAAGCAGTAAGCAGTAAGCGGTGAGCGGCGGGCGGTACCGGCGATAAGCAGTAATCGGTAATCAGTAATCGGGGCCAGCACCGGGTCATTGCGAGGAGGACCGAAGGTATTCGGGCCGACGAAGCAATCTCACCTGGTGGGAAGGCTAAGATTGTCCTATCGCCCTTCGGGCTTGCTTGATCGGAATGCCGGTACTTGGAAATTGGATATTCCTTGTTGGTTATTGGATATTGCAGGAGAAAGGTGAGGGATAGTAAGCGGCAAACGGCAATCAGTTCCTACACCTGAAGATGCAAGAGCCCACCCACACCTTCTCCGTCCTCACCCTGGGCTGTAAGGTTAACCAGTATGAAAGCCAGGCGCTGAGAGAGCGGCTGGTCCGGGCCGGCTGGCGCCCGACCCGGTCCGATCCCGGCCTGGTGATCATCAACACCTGCGCGGTGACCGCCCGGGCGGAGGCGAAGGCGAGGAAATTACTCCGCCGGACCCTGAAGGATCAGCCCCGCGCTCGGCTTGTCCTCACCGGCTGCGGCCTGCGCTACTCCCGCCTGACCGGGTCCGGCCTGGAAGAGCTCATCCCCCCTGACCGGCGGCCTGACTCTTTTCTCCCTCCGGCCCGGGAAGAACTTTTTGGGGTAACCTCTCTCTCCGGCCACCATCGGCCCCTGGTCAAGGTTCAGGATGGCTGCGACGCCTTCTGCTCCTACTGCGTCATCCCCCTGCTCCGGGGGCGTCCCATCAGCCGCCCGGCCTCCGCGGTGCTGGAGGAGGTTTCCACCCTGACCGCCGCCGGCTACCGGGAGATCGTTCTGACCGGGGTCAACCTTGGCCGTTACCGCGACGGAGGATTCGACCTGGCCGGCCTGGTCGGACGGGTCTGCGAACTGCCGGGCGAATTCCGGATCCGGCTGAGTTCGGTGGAGCCGGGGGAGGGGGTGGCTGCCCTGGCGGGGCTCCTGGCCGGGCGGCGTCTCTGCCCGCACCTCCACCTCCCCCTCCAGAGCGGGTCGGACCGGATCCTGCGGAAGATGAACCGAAACTATACCCTCGACGATTACCGCGAGCTGGTCTCCGATCTCCGGGCCCGCCGCCCCGACCTCGCCATTTCCACCGACTGCCTGGTGGGATTCCCGGAGGAGGAGGAGTCGGACTTCCTCCGGACCTGCCGGGCGGTGGAGGAGATCGGTTTCAGCCGGGTCCATATCTTCCCCTACAGCCGCCGTCCCCTGACCCGGGCGGCGGGCGCTCCCACTCCGCCTCCGCCGGTGGTCCGGGAGCGGGCGGCAATCCTGGCGGATATCGCCGCCCGCGCCGCGCGCCGTTACCGGGAGGGTTTCGTCGGGAGGGAGGTCGAGGTCCTGGCGGAGGAGACCGGGCCCGCCGGCCGGACCCGGGGGCTGGAGGGACATTACCTCCGGGCGGTCCTGGACGGTCCGGGATTGCCGCCGGGGCGGCTCTACCGGGGCCGGGTGGCCGGCCTCCTCGACGAGGCGCTCCGGGTTGAAAAACCGGAGGAAGTCCCTCCTTCCGTCGGTAGCGATTGACATTCCCGCCCCGATATGGTAGTAAGAGACCATCGCCGGAAGCCGTCTCCGGCCGGATCAGTTCTGCCATTATGTCCCCTCGCTACTCTCCAGAGCAGGTCGAGCTCGTCAATTCGTCGAACGATATTGTCGAGGTCATCTCCCAGTATCTCCCCCTGAAACGCGCCGGCCGGAACTTCAAGGCCCTCTGCCCGTTTCACGCCGAGAAGACCCCCTCCTTCAACGTCAGCCCGGAGAAACAGATTTTTCACTGCTTCGGCTGCGGGGCCGGGGGCGATGTCATCGCCTTTGTGATGCGCAAGGAGAATATGACCTTCCCCGAGGCGGTCCGCCACCTGGCCCGACGGGCCAACATCACCCTCCCCGAGGCCGATCCCCGGGCCGCCTCCCGCCGGGAGAAACTTTACGCCCTGACCGCCGAGGCCGCCGACTTCTACCACTGGGGCCTGACCCGCTCCCGCTCCGGGGAGCGTGCCCGGGCGTACCTGCAGAGTCGGAAGATCGCCGACGCCGTGATCGAGAACTTCTCCCTCGGCTACGCCCAGCCGGGGTGGGAGACCTTCCTCGGTCGGGCCCGGAAAAAGGGCTACCCGGACGAGCTGCTGGTGGAGGCGGGGCTGGCCATCAGCCGGGAGAAGGGGGGGGGCTGTTACGACCGTTTCCGCAACCGGCTGATTGTCCCCATCCGCGATGTCCGCGGCCGTCCGATCGCCTTCGGGGGGCGGGTGCTTGACGATTCCCTGCCCAAGTACATCAATTCCCCGGAGACTCCGCTCTTCCACAAGGGCCACGTCCTCTACGGTCTCGACCGTGCGCGCGCGGCGATCGGGAAGGCCGGGGAGGCGATCGTCGGGGAGGGGTACTTCGACGTCATCCGGGCCCACCAGGAGGGGGTGGAGAATATGGTCTGTGCCCAGGGAACCGCCTTCACCGAGACCCAGGCCCAGATCCTCAAGCGTTACACCGACAAGGTGGTGGTCGCCTTCGACGCCGACCCGGCGGGGCTGGCGGCGGCCCTGCGGGGGCTGGCGGTCTTTTTGGAGAAGAATTTCGAGGTGCGGATCATCGTCCTCCCCCGGGGGGAGGACCCCGACAGCTATATCCGCAAGAATTCGGCGGCGGCCTTCCGCGAACTGGCCGCTGCCAGCCCGCCGCTCCTGGATTTTAAGCTCGACTGGCTCTGCCGCCACCACGATCTCTCCAGCGATCGGGGCCGGGTGGCGGTCCTGCGCGATATGCTGGAGAGTATCTCCCGGATCGAGAACGCGGTCTTGCGGGAGACTTATGCCCGCAAGCTCGCCTCCCGGCTCGAGGTCTCCCCGGAGGCGGTCTGGGAAGAGTTCGGCAAACGGGATTCCCCCTCCGGCTCGGTGCCGGCCGGACCGGCGGAGCCAGCGGAAAAAATCGATAAATATCAGGCCCGCCTCTTGAAATTCCTGATTGAGGATGATAACTTCTTAAAGCGCTTCGCCGGGATGTTGTCCCCGGCCGCCTTCTCGCCGTCTCTGCAACCGGTCGTGTCTCTGGTCCTCGAACTCTTCCGGCAGGGCCAGCTTCCGCTTTCTCGGACCCTGGTCGCTGCCCTCCGGAACCGGAAGGAGCAGGAGATGGTCTCCCGGTGGCTGCTGGAGCCGGCTTCCGGCAGGCCGGACCTCCGGGAGGCGGCCGAACTTTTCGCCGACCTGGAGAAAAAGCGGATTCGGGCCGAGCTGGCCCGGGCCCGCCGGGAGCTGGCCCCCGGCGGCGGGAGGGAAGAGGAGAAGGCTGAGGTCCTGCGCCGCTGCGCCGCCCTCCAGAAGGAGTTGAAGACGTTGCCGGTCAGGATCCGGGAACAGGCCCAATTATGAAGACATCGGATAAAGACAAAAGAATCAAGAAACTGATCGAACTTGGATCCAAGAAGGGGTTTCTCACCCCGATCGATCTCTCCCAGCACCTCCCCCGGGAGCTGATCAACCCCGAGGAATACGAGTCGATCAAGATCCTGATCCAGGGGTTGGGGCTGGAGATTCTCGATCTCCCGGAGGGCGACTCCGCCCAGCCCGCCAAGGAGGAGAAGGCCAAGGTTGAACCGTCCCGGGCCTACGAGATCCTCGACGACCCGGTCCGGATGTACCTGAGGCAGATGGGCCAGGTTCCCCTCCTGACCCGGGAGGAGGAGGTGACGATCTCGAAACGGATCGAGAAGGCGGAGGTCCGGGTTTATTCCCTGACCCTCTCCTTCGGGGTCATCCCTCGGGAGGTCTGCTCCCTGGCCCGCCGTCTGCTGGCCGGCAAGGAGCGTTTCGACCGCGTGGTGGTGGAGCGCAAGGGTCGCCGGAGAGAGCGTTACCTGGAAGAGCTGCCCGATCTGATCGCGCAGGTGGAGAAGATTGACAAGAAGATCAAGCAGGAAGCCAAGTCCATCCGCTCCTGCCGCTATAAGGAGGAGGAGCGGCTCAAGCACGAGAAGAACCTGGCGGGGCTGAAGAAGGAGATGGCCCGCGAGCTGAAGAAGTTCCGCCTGAAGCAGCCCGTGGTCGAGGATTTCTGCCCTATTCTCACCCGTCTCCACGGCCGGATCGTCGAGATCCAGGATGTCCTGGAACCCCTGGTCGCCCGGTCCCGGAAGACCAAGCAGGTCCGCAACCGGATCAAGAACGAGCGGAGGAAGATCCGTCGTCTCCAGGTCAACCTGGAGATGGAGGCCGAAGAATTCCAGGAGTGCTACCGGGAGCTGGTCGAGGCCCTCAACGAGGTCCGCCGGGCCAAGAGCGAGATGGTGGAGGCCAACCTGAGACTGGTCATCAGCATCGCCAAGAAGTACACCAACCGCGGCCTCTCCTTCCTCGACCTGATCCAGGAGGGGAATATGGGCCTGATGAAGGCGGTCGACAAGTTCGAGTACCGCCGCGGCTTCAAGTTCTCCACCTACGCCACCTGGTGGATCCGCCAGGCGATCACCCGGGCGATCGCCGACCAGGCCCGGACCATCCGGATCCCGGTCCATATGATCGAGACCATCAACAAGCTGATGCGGGTGACCAAGAAACTCCTCCAGGAACGGGGCAAGGAGCCCTCGGCCGAGGAACTGGCCGAGGAGATGGACATCCCGATCGACAAGATCCGCGACATCATCAAGATCGCCCAGCACCCGATCTCCCTCCAGGCCCCGATCGGGGACAAGGACGAGAGCCAGTTCGGGGATTTCATCGAGGACCGGGCGGCGGAGTCCCCGGCCACCGCCACCAGTTACTCGCTGCTCAAGGAACAGATGAAGTCGGTCCTGACCACCCTGACCAAGAGGGAGGCCAAGGTCCTCAACCTCCGCTTCGGGATCACCGATGGTTCGCCGCGGACCCTGGAGGAGGTGGGGAAGATCTTCAACGTCACCCGGGAGCGGGTCCGGCAGATCGAGGCCAAGGCCCTGCGGAAGATGCGCCACCCCACCCGTTCGAGAAAGCTCAAGGGTTTCCTCGACCTGGCCGAGGACGACGGCCGGACCGATACCATCTGGGACATATGATTGTCCCGGCGGTTTTCCGTTGGAAAACCGCCGGGAAAATTATAGTGTTAAGATTCTGATTCGCCAGTCCGCTGGATATTCGTACGTAATTATCGAATTAGTACATTCCATCGGGGGAGGAGCGAAGAGACTCCCCCGATGTCCCCTTTTTTTCGAAGAAAAAAAGGGCCCGTAGCTCAGCTGGTTAGAGCACCGGACTCATAATTCGAAAAGGGCATT
>CAZPMN010000048.1:9623-12997 GCA_964587835.1 uncultured bacterium | reverse complement strand
CGGGGGTAAACCCCGGGGGGATGTCCTCTACAATATGACAACCTATATCAGGACGAGACACGCTATGCTCTATGCTCTATGCGCCTGGCTGCAAGCGGAGCGATACTGCATTTACTACAAGGAATGCCGCAGGCATTGAGATCCCGCAAGCCCAAAGGGCGATACCGCTTACTGATTACCGTTTACCGCTTACCGACTAACCGGCACGTCCCCGGGCTTGCCCCAGAAGACCTTGGTCAGGTCCTTGATGAACCAGTAGCCGGTGGAGGGGCGGTAACTGCCGATCGCGTCGGTAAGGTCGCCGTCGTAATCCCCCGGGACCGGGATATCCCCGTCGCGTCCCCAGTAAGCCCGGGAGACTCCTTTCACCGCCCAGAGCCCCGAAGATTGGCGAAAGATCGAAGGCCCCCACTTCCTCTCCCCGCCGTAACCGCCGGGGGCCGCCTGGTCGTTAATGGGTTTGCCCCAGAAGACCTTGGTTACGTCCTTGATGAACCAGTAACCGGTCGAGGGACGGTAGCAGCCGATCTCGGCAGTGCCGTCAGTGTCATAATCCCCGGGGATCGGCTCGTCATTTCCCCCGGCCTTGCCCCAGTAGGCCCGGGTCACTCCTCTAATCGCCCAGAGGCCGGAGGAGCTTCGATAGACCCCGGGGTCGGTAGTGCCGTCGCCGTCAAAGTCGCCCGGGGCCGGAAGGTCGTCGGGCTTGCCCCAGAAGACCTTGGTTACGTCCTTGATGAACCAATAGCCGGTGGAGGGGCGGTAACAACCAATATTGGTGGTTCCGTCGGCGTTGTAGTCGCCGGGAACCGGGATGTCCCCACTCCTCCCCCAGTAAGCCCTGGTCACTTCACGGATCGCCCAGAGACCCGAGGACGGGCGGAAGATGGCGATGTCGGAGGTCCCGTCGCCGTCGTAGTCATAAATCCAGTTCAGGGGACCGGGGGTCGGGGTGATCGAAGGCGAGGGGGTCAGGGAGGGGGTGGGTGTAACCGAAGGCGTGGCCGTGACCGAAGGAGTCGGAGTGATACTCGGGGTCGGGGTAATGGAGGGGGTGGGAGTGGGGGTAGCAGTAGGGGTATGGTACCCCACCGGGGTCGGAGTGACCGCCCAGAGATTCACGTCGTCAATGGCATATCCGTCCAGGCTGATCTCGAAGTTATCATAGAACTGGAACTTGATCTGGACGTGATCGTTGAAATCAAAGCCATAAGCCCCCCTCATATCCGTGAGCGAGATCGCTTGATAGGCGTAATCCTGGGGCCCGTAGTTGAAAGAAAAGACCTTATCCCAGTTGCTTCCGTAATCGTCGCTGACGAAGACCCCGTCTTCCGGGTCATTCTCGTCTTGGAACTCCCGCCACCAGAAACCCAGGGTCACCTCGGAACTGTAGTAGCCGTTCAGATCGGCCGTCAGGATCAGGGCGGCGGTGGAATATTCGCCACCGTCAAAACTGTCGTCGAGCAAGACGGAATAACTCCCGGAAAAGGGGTATTCCAAGGAAACCTGGACCCGGCCTTCGGCCTCGGTGAGAGCCGTCCAGTAATCGCTCAGCCCCCCGGATTCAAAGTCGTCGAAGAAGGGCAGCCCGACGGGGGGAGGAGTAGCCGTGGGTGGAGGGGTGGGAGTGACGGTGGCGGTGGGGGTGACCGAAGGCGACGGGGTCGGGGTGCGATACCCTTCCGGGGTCGGCGATATCGAGGGAGTGGGGGTAATTGACGGAGTGGGCGTGGCAGTCGGCGAGGAGGTGGCGGTCGGGGCTGGAGTCGGGGTGGGAGACGGGGTCCGGTAGCCGAACGGGGTCGGGGTGGGGGTGATGCAGATACAGGGGTTGTCCACCGGGAAGGAGATACCGTTGAGGTAATAGTCGGCCGAACAGCCGTCGTAGGTGATGACCATATCGCCTAAGGTGGGGCAGTCCCATTCCGGGGCTCGCCCATCCTTGAAGTCCTCCGCAGAGGTCGTCCGATAAACCTGGGTGGCCCCGGTCCAGGTGACATAGGTGGGCCAGCCGCCGTCCGAGTAATAGGGCCGGCCCTTGAGGCGGTCCACCACCGTCCAGCGGGGGTGGCCGTAGTTGGTCCCGCCGTTGATGACCGCCAGGTCGGGCTTGAGCCGGTTGACGTAGGTGGCGCTGGAGGAACCGTCGCTGCCGTGGTGGTTGACGTGGATGACATCAACCCCGTATTCGGGGTTAAGGAGGGGATCGTCCCCTGGCGGGTAGGTGATCAGGGCCTCGGAGAGGTAACTCTCGTTCCATTCCAGGTCCCCGGCGGTGATGTAGTCAAACCCGCCGTAACCGCCGGAGAAACCGCAGTACTGGATTAATACGCAGACACTGGCGTTGTTACTGTCGTCGTTGGAACCGGTGTCTCCGATGGTACCGTCGATGAACTCCCCGTAACGGCCGACGCAGGTGGCTATAGCCCCATCGCCGAGATCGATCTCCAGGCCGAGGGGGATCTGTTCCCCGCGGCCGAAGTTGTAATTATACCCGCAGTGATAGATGGTCTGCGCGGTATAACCGGAGTCGAGCACCGAGATCAAGCCGCCGTAATGGTCATTGTCGTCGTGGGAAGCGATCATATAATCGAGGTGGCGGGAATCGGCGGGGAAGATGGCGTCGAGGTAGGGAACCACCTCATTAGAACCTTTACTTCCGGTACCTCCGTCGATCAGGATGGTGGTCCCGTCCGGCCCGATGATCAGCTCGCTGGCCCCCTGCCCCACGTCGATAACGTGGATCTCCAGCTCACCGCTCCCGTAATATGAGCGCATAGTCAGGGGCGGAGACAGTTCGGCTCCGGAATCTTCGCCCCAAGCCGGGGAATGACCGGCAGCCGCCAGGAAAAGGGCGATCCAACCGGAGAAGATCAATATGGCAGTCTTTCTCTTCACTGTATTTGGAGGGTAAATCAGACTTTTATTGCTTAACAATATACCATCATTCCCCTCCCCCCGTCTCTGCAATTTATTTGTTGACCAGGCAATTAACCTACCTGCTGGTACAGGAAAAAGGCTATATCCGGATTTTTCAAAGCCGATCAGTTGCCTAAATAAATGATGGAGATGCGTTGAAGCCAGTTCTAAAGCACAAAATCAGGTGGGAATTTGTTCAAGGTTATCGTTCACCCTGCTGATAAGGAAATTTATCATCATTCGGTCGAAGAACCGGCTTTAGATGGACTTTAGACGGATTGGAATTGTGTCGCCCCCTGCGGGGGCTCTGGAATACTTTTTCTGCTCCATCACCCACGGGCTGTCGCCCGTGGCTAATAGAAGTAACGCCCCCTGCGGGGGCTACTTAACCTGATTCCACCGGGCTGTCGCCCGTGGCTAATAGAAGTAACGCCCCCTGCGGGGGCTACTTAACC
>CAZPMN010000048.1:0-9523 GCA_964587835.1 uncultured bacterium | reverse complement strand
TGATTCCACGCAGCTATTTCATAATAGAAGCCCGCGCAGCGGGCGATACATTCTTAGCCACGGGCGACAGCCCGTGGTATAGAGACACGAAAAACATTAAAGAGCCCCCGCAGGGGGCGAAACATAATTCACCCAGTTTATCGAGACATTATAGTCTTTTGGAGAAATCTGGATTTAGCCAATTCTTTTGGGAAAACCGGATTAAGCTAAGAAAACTCAACCGTTTGAAAAGTTGCCCCCTAACCCTATCATTCATCATCAGTTCACTTCGGCATAAATTGTCGAGATTGCTTCCCGCCTTCGCTGAATCTTCTGCGGGCAGGCGTCTGGGGTTGAGATTGCTTCGTCGCTTCGCTCCTCGCAATGACAGTGCGCAGGGGTGTTCGCAATGACAGTGCGCAGGGGTGTTCGCAATGACAGTGCGGGGAGTGTTCGAAATGACATTGCGCGGGGGAGATTGCTTCGTTGGCCCGACAGCCTGCCTGCCGGCAGGCAGACTTTCGGGCCGCCTCGCCATGACAAAAGTCATTACGAGCGAATAGCCTGAACCTTAATTATTCACGAAAGATAAACGTTTTCCGCCGGAAAATTTTTTTGCTATGATTACCGGCGATACCGGATAGAGAAAATTCATTTTGGTGAAGGTAAAATTTACAAGGAGAAGACGATGATCTTCAGCCGGAAAGAAAAGGAAGTCGAAAAACTATTCGCGGAACATTATGCCCGAGTGGGCGAAGCCCTGGATAACCTGAAGGAACTGCTCGTCGCCTACCTGGAAGACGACCGGGAGTTCAAGGACGCCTCGATGCGGGTCCATCAGAGTGAACAGGCGGCGGACGAGGTCAAGCAGGAGATCGAGGCCAAGCTCTACGCGGGGGCCTTTCTCCCGATCAACCGCGGGGATTACATTATGCTGGCCGAGTTTATCGACCGGATCGCCAACCAGGCCGAGACCACCGCCAACCTGATCGTTCTCACCCGCCCCGAGATCCCGGATTTCCTCGGCAGCGATCTCACCCTCCTGCTCGACAAGGCGATCTTCTCTTTTGACGGCTTCAAAAGCGCCCTGGAGAATATGAACGACAGCATCGAGGCGGTGAAGGAGTCGATCGCGCGGGTAGTAACCTTTGAAACCGAGGCCGACCGCCTGGAGTGGGAAACGATCAAGAAACTGTTTAAGTCCGACCTTAACCTGGCCCATAAGCTCCACCTGAGGGAGCTGGTGGAGGACATCGCCTTTATCTCCGATCTCGCCGAAGACGCCGCGGAAAGACTGGGGATGATGCTGATCAAGCGGCCTCTGTAAAGCGAGGGGGATAGATGTGATCGGAAGATTCTTGATCGGCCAGGCCGGATACAAGCTGCTGGGCGGACTCTACCTCGGTTGGGGAATCGGGGCCAACGACTCGGCCAATATCTTCGGGACGGCGGTCGCCACCAACGTGATCCGGTTTCGGACCGCGGTGATCCTGATCGCCGTCTTCGTTATCCTCGGGGCGGTGATCGAGGGACCGTCTCTTTTCGACGAGATGAGTTTCTCCGAAGCAGCCGGAAACAACCTGGCCCTGGCGGCCACCCTGGCGGCGGCGATCACGGTCACCATCATCACTTACCTCTCCATCCCCACCTCGACCTCCCAGGCGGCGGTCGGCGCCTTCATGGGGATCGCGATCGGAGCCTCCGGCTTTGGGAGCGTCGACTGGACCAAGTTCCTGACGATGCTCTCCTGCTGGATTATCAACCCGATCGCCTGCGTCATTCTCTGCATCGTCCTCTTCCGGGCGATCGGCTACCTCCTCGGCCGTCTGGTTAGGAACCATAATGTTCGAAGCCGGATCGTCACCGGCGGGCTGATCGTCTTCGGTTGTTACGGTGCTTACGCCCTGGGAGCGAATAACGTCGTCGTCACCACCGCCCCTTATTACCACGCCGGAATGTTCGGCGAGCCGGGAACGAAGGCGGCGCGCTGGGCGGCGACGCTCGGGGGGATCAGCATCGCGATCGGGGCACTGACCTACAGCCGGCGGGTAATGGAGACGATCGGAAAGAAGATCACTCCCCTCTCCCCTTTCTCCGCCTTGATCGTGGTCATAACCCACGCCCTCGCCCTCCACGTCTTCACCTGGATCAAGGTTCCCGTCTCCTCTTCCCAGGCGGTGGTGGGAGCGGTCATCGGGATCGGCCTCTACCACGGATCACGGACGATCAATCAGAAGACCCTGGTCAGGATCTTCCTCGGCTGGCTACTGACGCCCCTGATCGCCGCTCTCCTGGCCGTCGGGCTGATCGCGGTGATCGGGTCCTGACCGGCGGTCAATCCGAACCTTCCCCCGCTCGGCGGGCCCGACGCGCCTCTTCCAGCCGCCGAAGGATCCGGTCCTCCCCGGGATTGGCAAGCCGAGCTTCTTCCAGCTGCCGGATGGCCTCCTCCGGACGGCCGTGGTAGAGGTAGAAGGCCCCCAGCTGCTCCCGGAGCAGAGGATCTCCGGGAGCGATCTTTACCGCCTTTTGGAGCAGATCTTCCGCCGCGGCGGTATCTCCCAACAGATCCTGAACCAGGGCCATCTCCAAGAGAATCTCGGTAGATTCCGGGTAGAGCTCGGCCAGTTGCCGGTAATAGGCCAGGGCCACCCGGGGCCAACCGCGGAGGCGGGCGATTTCCGCCAGCCTCAGGTAGGGTTTGACCGGGCGAGGCTCGTACTCGATCGCCTTTTGGTAGTACCCCTCCACCTCGTTCCAGTTCACATCCCCCCTCCCCCGGTAATAGCGGAAGATGCTCTCCGCCTTATCCATCTCCGCGAAATAAGGTTCCCGCCAGCCGGCCACCACCACCCAAACGATCGCCAGCAACCCCAGGGCGGCAGCCCGCAGGGCACTGTCCCCCGGGGAGGAAGCGGTGAGGAAACGGCCGGCCGACCTCCGGAGCATCCAGGCGAGGCCGGCGCCGGCGGCCAGGAGGGGAAGGAGGCTGGCGGTGCCGGGCAGACCGAACAGATGACCCAGGTTATCGGAGAGGTCGCCCCGGAGGAAGAGGAAGCAGTTATAGTAAAGCAGGGGGCTGCTCACCTGCCATTCCGCGCGGGGATCGGTGGCGGCGACCACCAGCATGAGGAGGAAGGAAAGGAAGGCCAGGGCCGCGAACTGGCGCGGCCAGCGGCGGGCCGGGGAGACCAGGGCCAGGGCGAGAAAGGGGAGCGCCGGAACCATAAACCGCGCCCCGGTCGAACCCACCCCGTCCCAGTACTCGTAGCCGGCATTGAAGAAGAGGAAACCGAGCACGGCCAGCAGGCAGACCAGGCACTCCGTCCGGGCCGGGCGATAACGGAAGAAGAGGTAGAAACCGGGGATGGCGAATAAAAGAACGGGGGAACCGTAAAAGAGGCCGCGGTAGGGGCTGAGGGTTATCCCCCAGAGAACATCCAGCCGGGGAAGGGTGATGCCGAGAAAGCCCGCCGAGTGGCTGTAAGTCTGGTGGAGGGAGTAGGAACTGATAAAGGGTGATCCGAAGCAGACCTGGTTATAATAGAGGAGGAAACCGACCGGCAGGGCGGCGCCGGCCAGCCAGGAGAGGAGAGTGGCTTTCCGGCGGAGCGAGACGGCCGCGTAGATGAAGAGCAGGACCAGGATGATCCCGGCCGGGAAATCGCAGAGAAAGGCGTAGCCGGCCAGCAATCCGCTCAAGAAAAGCCCGGGCCACTCTCCCGGACGGCGGCTCCGATTCTGCCGGACCAGGAGGTAGAAGGCGCCCAAGCCGGCGGCGGCGGCGGTCTGGTGACCGTAAAAGACGGTGGAGAAGGGGAAAGCCAGGGTGCCGAGGGAATAGGCGAGGGTGGCCGCGAGCCGGGGGCGAGGCGAGAGATCGGGGAAGATCCCGGTCAGGCCGAACAGGGCCACTGCTCCCAGGGCGGAGGGCAGGCCGACCGCCAGAAGGGTCAGCCAGTAGCGCATATACTGCTCGGAAGTCACCCCGACCGCTTTCAGGAAGAGGTAACCGGGCAGGGCAAGCAGGGAGATTCCGGGGGCTTTGTCCGTGTAATAGTGGCCGCGGTAGAAAACCTTATCCCCGGTATTCTGATGATAATGGTCGATCCGGAAGGTGCCGTACTCGGCCAGAGCATAGGTCAGGTTGAGCCGGCTGGAGACATTCCAGGATTCCCGCCCGATGAAATGGAAGAAGTAAGAGTAGAAGAGAAGAACCAGGAGAAAGAGGAGGAGGGGCAGGCGCAACTTTTTCCCTGTCGCATTCATTGTCATTAACCCGATTTATTGATAAATCGGGTTAGAGTAAATAAAGAAGCAATCTCTTCAAGTTCTCAACATTTGGGTTATAATCAAGCTTCGGCATTCAATCACTATAGAGAGATTGCTTCGTCGCTTTGCTCCTCGCAATGACGACGAGCCGGGAATTGAGATTGCATCGTCGCTCATTGCCCCGAAGTATTCGGGGCAAACGCTCCTGGCAATGACCTACAGAGCCTTTATCCGCTAGAAATGGAAGACAACTGCCTAATTTATACCAGCCGGGAATTATACTCCATACCTTTTCCAGCCTTCGGCTATTAATCCAGATGATGCGAAAGATTCTGATTACCGGGATATCGGGGTTTCTCGGCTGGAACCTCTTCCAACGGCTCCGGGGGAGTTTCCCCGTCGTCGGAACCTACTCCCGCCACCGGCCCCGGTTGCCGGAGGAGGCGGTCCGGGCGCTCGACCTCCGGGATCCAGGGGCGGCGGAGACAGTCTGCCGGGAGATATCCCCCTCCGTCATCGTTCACTGCGCCGCCCTCACCTCGCCGGCTGCCTGCCTGCGAGACCCCGGGCTGGCGCGGGAGGTCAACACCGGGGGGACGGAACGGATCGCCCGGGCGGCCCGACGGATCGGAGCCCGGCTGATCTATATCTCCACGGACCGGGTCTTCGACGGCCGCAAGGGCGATTACCGGGAAGAGGACGCCCCGAATCCGCTCGGCCCCTACGGGCAAAGCAAGCTGGCGGGGGAAGAACTGGTCAGGGAGATCCTCCCCGGCCACCCGATCCTCCGTCTCCCCCTGATGTACGGTCCCCCCTCCCCTTTCTCCGGCTCCTCCCTTGATTTCATCTTCAAGGGCTTCCGGGAGCGGAGCCGGATCAACCTCTTCATCGATCAGTTCCGCACCCCGCTTTACGTCGAGGACGCCGGGGGGGGGATCGAGCTGCTGCTCACCAAGCCGGAGCTGGGGGAAACCTACCACCTGGGCGGGGGCGAGCGGATCAACCGGGCGGAATTCGGATACCGGACGGCGGAGATCTTCGATTACGACCCTTCCGTGATCAACCCGGTCCGGATGTCCGAGATGCCGCATTACCCCCCCTCCCCGCCCGATGCCTCGCTGAACAGCGACCTTTTCTTCCGGGTGACCGGGTTCCGGGGCCGGGGGGTAAACGAAGGTTTACTGGCCTTGAAGCAGGCTAAGGCTCAATTCCCATAATCGAGGAATCAGCCGGCTCCGCGCGCAATAACTTTAGCCCGATTTATCCATAGTAATCATCCGGAAACAATGGAAATTTAAAGCAATGGACGATCCTAAATTCCAGCACCCGCGGCTCTTCTTCCTGATGCTCTTCTCGGTCAGCGTGCTCACTCCCTTCGCCACCGACATCTTCATCGCCTCCCTGCCGGAGATCAACCGGGTCTTCGCCACCACCGGCGCCGAGCTGGCGGTCAGCGTCTTCCTGCTCGGGCTGGCCGCTACCCAGCTCTTTTACGGGCCCCTCCTCGACCGCTTCGGCCGGAAACCGGTCCTGATCGCCGGCCTGGTGCTCTTTGTCGTGGCGTCCGCCGCGGCGGTCGGGAGCCGGTCGATCGGGCAGCTGCTGATCGCCCGGTTCTTCCAGGCAGCGGGTGCCTGCGGAACCATCGTCTCCCTGCTGGCGATCGTCCAGGATATCTTTCCCCGCCAGAGGCGGCTGGCGATCATCGGGGCGATGATGGGGATCATCGGCTTCTGCCCGGTCATCTCGCCGGTGCTGGGGAGCTACCTCCAGGTCCACTGGGGCTGGCGGGCCGCCTTCGTCTTTCTCCTCGCCCTGGGGATATACTGCCTGGTCCTGGTGATCGTGGTCCTCCGGGAGACCCTGGCGGCGAGAAACCCGGAAGCTCTCGCCCCGACGGCGATCTTCCGGCAGTATTTCGCGCTGCTCTCCAACGACAGATTCCGGAGTTATTCCCTGACCAGCGCCTTCTCCTACGCCGTTCTCTTCAGTTACGTGGCCGTCTCCCCGTTTCTCCTGATCGAGCGTTTCGGCCTCCCGGTCGCCTACTTCGGGCTGGTCTTCGCCACCATCGCCATCCCCCTGGTCCTGATGAGCTACCTGGCGCCGGTCCTGGCCAAGAACTCGTCGATCTATCCGCTGATCGTGACCGGGGCTCTGGTTATGCTCCTGGGGAGCGGGATAATGGCCGGGGCCGGACTTTTCCTGGAGGAGAGCGCCGGGCTCCTGGTCATCCCGATGCTGTTGGCCGCTTTCGGGATCGGGACGATCAACGCCCTGGCCGGGGCCGGCGCGCTGGAGCTATTCCCGGCGGAAAACGTCGGCTCGGCCTCGGCACTCTACAACTTCTTCTGCTTCGCGGGCGGGGCGGTCTTCAGCGCCCTGATCTCGCGCCTGGCCGGCGGCTCGCTCCGTTCCTTCGCCGCGGCCCTGGTCGGACTGGCGATCGCCGCCGCCGCCGCCGCGATCTTTCCCCGTCCGGCCCCGGAGGAGACCGCGGAGTGAACAGCCCCGGCCGGAGCAGTCTCTTCCTCCCCGGGGGGTGGGGGCCGGGGGAGAGGAGTCGTTAACGGATCGGAAATATTTTTTTGAATCTCCCCGTAGCCATTGAACTTATTCACCCGCCGGACAAGCCGGCGGGGGTCTAATCCATACCGTTATGCCAACCATCATCTTTTACATATCCGGCCACGGGTTCGGGCACTCCGCCCGGACGGCCGCGGTCATCGACCGGCTGCTGGAAGTCCGACCCGGGACGGGGGTGATCGTCAAGACCTCGGCCCCGGAGTGGTTCTTCCAGGAGCAGATCCGGGCGGGCTTTTCCTTCCATCCCCTGGAATGCGACACCGGTGTGGTCCAGGCCGACAGCCTCAACCTCGACCCCGCGGCCAGCTTGAAAGCTTACGCCCAATTTCTCAAAGGGATGGAAGAGAAGATAAACGCCGAGGCCGAATTCGCCGCCCGGGAAGACTGCCGTTTGATCGTCGGAGATATCCCCCCCCTGGCCTTTGATATCGCCGAACGGGCCGCGGTTCCCTCGCTGGCGGTGGCCAATTTTAGCTGGGACTGGATCTACGAACCCTACGTCGAGAGGCAGCCGGAGTACCGCTACCTGGTTTCCGCGATCCGGGAGGGTTACCGGAAGGCCGGAATCCTCCTCCGCCTCCCCCTGGCCGGGGAGATGGAAGTCTTTCCGAAAATTCGGGATATCCCCCTGATCGCCCGCCGGGCCCGGGTGGCAGCCGGGGAGGTCAGGAAGCGGCTCGGACTGGAGGGGGAACGCCCGCTGGTCATTCTCTCCTTCGGCGGTTTCAGCCTGGGGGAGGAATACTACCGGAATCTGATCAAAAACCGTGACTGCCTCTGGCTGGCCAGCGAACGGGTCGGGTTCGACCTCCCCGGCCTGCGCAATGTTGGTCGCGAGGAACTGGCCCGGCTCGGCCTCGGCTACCCCGATCTGATCGGCGCCGCGGCGGTGGTGATCACCAAGCCGGGCTACGGGATTATCTCCGAATGTATCGCCAACCGGACAAAGATGCTTTACACCTCCCGGGGCGAATTCCGGGAATACCCGGTCCTGGTCGCCGGGATGGAGAAGTATCTCCCCTGCGGTTTCATCTCCCAGGAGAAACTGCTCAGCGGGGAGATCAGCGAGGAGCTCTTCCGCCTCCTTGACGGACCGGACGAATTCGCTCCCCTCCCGGTCAACGGAGCCGAGACCGTGGCCGAGGTTATCCTGGGCTACCTCTGACCGACGACGGGATAACCTGATGTTTTTTTGACAGGATAACAGGATTGACGGGATATTCAGTGTCCCCGCCGGACCCCCTTTAATTTTTGCAATAGCTGAATCAAGATCCAGTTGATCCTGTTATCCTGTCTACAATAACGGTAATCGGGGCAGTATCGTGGTATCGCCCTTCGGGCTTGCGGGATCGGAATGCCTCCGGCATTCCTTGTGACAGATGTAGTATCGCTCCGCTTGAAGCAGACCATCATTCGCGGGCCAGGCCAGGCAAGAGTGGCGGCAATAACTAAATCCTGTTCATCCCGTCTAAAATAATGGTAAGCAGTGAGCAGTCAGCGGTAAGCAGTAAGCGGTAACATTCGCGAAGATTGGCGAGATTCGCGGTTTAATTAGGCAGTGGGCAGTAGGGAGTGGGCAGTTGGAACTAATCTGAGTAATTTGTGAAATCTGTGGACAACCCGGGGCCGAGGTAGGGGGTTTTAAATCAGTGTCAATTAGTGTAATTAGTGGATAAAAAAGGGGCCGAGGTAGGGGGAAGAAAAACGGTAAACAGTAAGCGGTAAGCAGTTAGCAGTAAGCAGTCCCGAAGAGGCGGTTCGGGATCTTCGCTTCGCTACGATAAGCGGTGAACAGGGTGCCGGACATTATATCCAGTCGACGGAATTCGAGGATTCTGGGCCTGGCCGGACTCCAGGAGAAATCCAACCGGGATGAGGCCGAGCTGACACTGGCGGAGGGGGTCCGGTTGGCCCGGGAGGCCCTGGTCGACGCGGAGGCCGGGACACTGGTTTTGGCGGAGAAGCTCTTGGAAACGGCCGCGGGGGAGACGCTGGAGAACCTGGCCCGGGAGCGGGGAGTGGAAGTGCTCCGGGTATCGGATTCCTGCTACCAGAAAATATCCCGGCTGGACAACCCGGAGGGAGCCGCCGTAGCGATCAAAATCCGCCGGGTGGAAATCCCCGACCTGCTTACCCCCGAATGCCGGCTGGTCGTGACCGCCGGACTCCAGGACCCGGGCAACGCCGGGGCGATCGTCCGGGTTGCCGAAGCGGCCGGAGCCACCGGATGCCTCCTGCTGGATGGAATCGATCCCGCCCACCCCCGGCTGCTCCGGGGGTCGATGGGCTCCGCCTTCAGGATCCCCTGCGCCGGGGGCCGGACGGCCGATTTTATCCGGGCGGCGGAGGGGTCCCCGCTGCGGATCCTGGCGGCCACCGGCGACGGCGGGGCCATCCCCTACCGGAAGGCCGATTACACGCCCCCGGCTGCAGTCTGCATCGGAGGCGAAGGAGAGGGCCTCCCGGGCGAGATCCTCCTGGCCGCCCAACAGAAAATTGCCATCCCGATGGCCGGGCGGGGAGAGAGCCTCAACGCGGCGGTGGCCGCCGGGATCATCCTCTACGGGACCGGTTGGGGGGAACAGTCAGGAGGAAGCTCGCGGGGTTGAAACCATGCGAGTCCAGAGGGCGGGGGTGAGATTGCTTCGTCGGCCCGAAAGAACTCGGGCCTCCTCGCAATGACAGG
>CAZPMN010000047.1:0-14157 GCA_964587835.1 uncultured bacterium | reverse complement strand
CCAGTAACCAGTTGCTATTATTCGACTTATAACCGGACAGTAGTGATCAGTAATCGGTAATCAGTGGGCGGCAGGGCAACTGCGGGATCGCCCTGCGGGCTTGTGGGATCGGAATGCCGGGGGCGTTCCTGGCAATAATTGTTGTAACGTCCTTCGGGCTTGTAGTACCGGAGCGCCGGTGGCACTCCTTGTGGTAATTGCAGTATCGCTTTGCTTGATAGGAGAGCAGAGCGCCCGGGGAGCGGGGGTGGGATACTCAATAGAAATTAGTGGTAATTAGTGGAATTAGTGGACTGACTTTACCGGATATCGGTGGAAGAATGAAAACTATCTATCTTGACCACAACGCGACCACGCCGCTGCGGGAAGAAGTCCTGGAGGCAATGGTTGATATCTACCGGAATATCTCCGGCAACCCCTCCAGCATCCACTTTCTCGGCCGGGAGGCCCGCCGGCGTCTGGAGACCGCCCGAAGTCAGGTGGCCGAGGCGATCGGGGTCCGCCCGGAGGAGATCGTCTTCACCGGCGGGGGGACGGAAGCCGACAATCTGGCTCTCCAGGGGGTGGCCTACGCCTCCCGGGACCGGGGCAACCATATCATCACCTCGTCGATCGAGCACCCGGCTGTCCTGGCCACCTGTCGCTTTCTGGAAAAAGGGGGTTACTCCGTCACCTATCTTCCGGTCAGCCGGGACGGTCTGGTCGACCCGGGAGAGGTGGAGAAGGCAATCCGCCCGGAGACGATCCTGATCTCGGTGATGGCCGCCAACAACGAGACCGGGGTTATCCAGCCGGTTGGCGAGATCGGGAAGCTCGCCCGCGATCGGAAGATCCTTTTCCACACCGACGCTATCCAAGGATTGGGGAAGATACCCCTCTCGGCCGAAGAGACGAGGGCGGATCTGATCTCGCTCTCCGCGCACAAGGTTTACGGGCCCCAGGGGGTGGGGGCCCTCTTTATCCGCCGGGGGGTCAAGGTGCGCCCGCTGACCTATGGCGGCCACCACGAACGGAAGCGGCGTCCGGGTACCGAGAATCTGGCCGGAATCGTCGGTTTCGGCGAGGCTTGCCGGCTGGCCACGGCTGAACTGGCCGGCGAGTCCGACCGGATCCGTCTGTTGAGAGACCGGCTTTGCTCCGATGTCTCGCAGAGGATCCCCCGGGTCCACCTGAACGGGGCCGCCGGCCAACGGCTGCCCAACACCGTGAACCTGAGCTTTGAGTACGTTGAAGGCGAGGGGATCCTGCTCGGATTGGAGGAGAGGGGGATCGCTGCTTCCACGGGTTCGGCCTGCACCTCGGGTGAGCTGGCGCCCTCCCACGTGCTCTCCGCGATGGGTGTGGAGGCGGCCCTGGCCCAGGGATCGATCCGGTTTTCCCTGGGACGGGAGAACACCCTGGAAGATATCCTCGCTACCGTTGACGCCCTGGTTCCGGTGGTCCAGCGCCTGCGGGAGATGTCGCCTTTTTATGAGCCGGAGAGCGATCAGCGAGGAGAATAAGATGAGCGGCGAACAGCTATACAGCGATAAAGTAATGGATCATTTCCACCACCCCCGGAACGTCGGTAAGATCGAAAACCCCGACGGGGTGGGAACGGTCGGCAACCCGGTCTGCGGCGATGTGATGAAGCTTTATATCAAGGTCGCCGACGGAAAGATCAGCGACGCCCGGTTCCAGACTTTCGGCTGCGGGGCGGCCATCGCCACCAGCTCGATGGTCACCGAGCTGGCCAAGGGCAAGACCCTCGACGAGGCGATTGCCATCTCCAACAAGGAGGTGGCGGCTGCTCTCGACGGCCTTCCCCCGGCCAAGATGCACTGTTCGATGCTGGGCGAGGAGGCCCTGAAGGCGGCCATCGAGGATTACCGGAAGAAGTCGGGGGCGGGGGAAGGGGAGAAGACTTAGGGTGAGTGACCGGGAACTGCGCGAACGGATCGGGGAGCTGAAACGGCGCCGAAAAGCCGTCATCCTGGTCCATAACTACCAGCCCGCCGAAATCCAGGCCCTGGCGGATCATCTGGGGGACTCCCTCGACCTGAGCCGAAAAGCGGCGGCTTCCCCGGCCGGGACCATCGTCTTCTGCGGGGTCCGCTTCATGGCCGAGACCGCGGCCATCCTCGCTCCGAACAAGACCGTCCTCCTCCCTGAGCTGGAGGCGGGCTGTCCTATGGCCGATATGATCACGGCCCAGCAGCTGCGCGATTTCAAGGAGAAGCATCCGGGAGCGGTGGTGGTGGCTTACGTTAACTCTTCCGCCGAGGTCAAGGCTGAGGCCGATCTCTGCTGCACCTCGGCCAACGCGGCGGCGGTGGTCCGGTCCGTTCCGCCGGAGAAGGAGATCATTTTCGTCCCCGACCGCTGCCTGGGCGACTATGCGATGCGGGTTACCGGGCGGAAGCTGATCCTCTATCCGGGCTGGTGCCCGGTTCACCAGAAGCTCGCCGCGGAGGATATCGTTCGGGTGCGGGAACTACACCCGGAGGCGCTGGTGATGGTCCATCCGGAGTGCCCCCCGGAAGTGGTCGCGGTGGCGGATGAGGTTCTCTCCACTTCCGGGATGGTAAAGACGGCGGGGGAGAGCGGACACGCGGAGTTCATCGTCGGGACTGAGATCGATATGATCACCCGGTTGCGGCGGGATTATCCGGAGAAGAAGTTCTACCCCGCCTCACCCCACCTGGTCTGCCCGGATATGAAGAAGATCACTCCGGAGAAGGTCCGGCAAGCGCTGGAGGAGAACCGTTACCGGATCACGGTTCCCGAGGAGATCCGCCGGCGGGCCTGGAGGGCCGTCGAGGCGATGGTGAAGATATCCTGACTCAAATCGTCAAGAGCCGAAGAAAACAAAATCGTCACCCCGTCGGGGCGACATCACAAGAGCCGCCCCGGCCGGAATCGGGGCGGAGCCGGAGAAGCAAGATGGAAGAAAAGATTTCCCAAGCGATTATAGAAAGGTATTTCGAAAAACTCCGCTCCAACCTCGCGGTCGACGCGGCGGTGGTGGGAGCCGGTCCCTGCGGGATGGTGGCCGCCCGCGACCTGGCCGTGGCCGGAAAGAAGGTGGCTGTCTTCGAGCGGAGCCTGGCCCCGGGCGGAGGGATCTGGGGCGGGGGGATGCTCTTCAACGAGGTGGTGGTCCAGGAAGACGCCCTCCCCATTCTCGAAGACTTCAAGATCCGTTCCCGCCCCTGCGGAGACGGCCGGCATACCGTGGCCGCGGTGGAACTGGCCTCCGGGCTGATCTTCGGGGCCTGCGGGGCCGGGGTGGCCTTCTTCAACGCGGTTTCCGTCGAGGATATCGTCTTCAAGGAGGATCGGGTCGCCGGGGTGGTCATCAACTGGTCACCGGTGGAACGTCTCCAGATGCACGTCGACCCGCTGGTGGTGACCTCCCGGGCGGTTCTCGACGGTACCGGCCATCCGAGCGAGATCGCCGCCCTGGCGGTCCGGAAGGCCGGAATCCGGCTGGCCACCGAGACCGGGGGGATTATGGGAGAGCGGCCGATGTGGGTGGAGCAGGGAGAGGAGGCCACTGTTCGATCCACCAAGGAGCTCTACCCCGGACTCTTCGTCTCCGGAATGGCCGCCAACAACGTCAGCGGAGGTTTTCGGATGGGACCGATCTTCGGCGGAATGCTGAAGAGCGGCCGCAAGGCGGCCGGCCTGATCCTGGAAGAGCTCTCCGGTGCCCACCGCGGTTGACAAGATTCTCTCGGTCCTCCGGGAGTCCGGTCCCCTGACCGGGGGAGAGCTGGCGGAGCGCACCCTGATCGACCTCTTCACTCTCTGGCGGGTCTGCCGGAGCTCCCCCCGGATCGCGGATAGGATCTTCGGGAGGCGTTTCCTCCGCCTCGACCGGAACGTGGAGGGGTCCGCCCGGCTCTCGCCCTCGATCGGCCGGGAGTTCACCACTTACACCGTAGTCGGCCGGGCCGTCGACGGCCGGCGGGTGGAGGAGCTGGCCCGAGTCCTGGAGGGGGAGGCCGCGACGATCAGCCGGGAGAAATTCGAGCTGGCTCGGGAGACGATCGGTTCGGTGATCGCCTCCCTGAGCCGGGGGGAGGAGATCGTCGCGCGCACCGCCTTCATCCTGGCCGGGGATATCGTTTACTCGATGGCTCACCGGGCTCCCCGGCCGGAACGTTCCACCGGGAAACTGGTGAGGGGATCGGACCTTGATATCGTGGCCGTGACCGAGGACGAGCTCGACCCGGAGCTCATCGCCGGCCTCGATCGGGCCATCCACGACCGCAAGCACCTTCTCCTGGTCCACCCCCGCTACCGGGAGGAGATCGACTACCTGATCAAGCCCCTTTCCCGGGTCCGCGGGCAGTTGCAGTTCGACTCCTTCGAACGGATAGTCGCCGCCAAGATCCTTCACGAGGGGCGATTCCTGGCCGGTAGCTCCCACCTCTTCGGTGCGGTCAAGGATCTGCTCGAGGAGCGGGAGATTCCGGGGAAACTCGCCGGCCTGAACGCCCGGGCCCGGCGGGCCCGGGAGAAGGCGGAAGCCCGGTTGCTCGGTCTCAACTCGGAGCTGGAGGCGGGAGGGGATCGGGACCTCTTCCGGACCCGGGAAGAGAGCGGGGAAGGACTTTATTGAACGGGCCTACTCCAGAAGGCAGGAATCCGGATTCCGGCGGAAGCAGAGATCCCCTACCGAAACGCTGGCACCCCGGGCGCTGATATCCTCGATCTCGACCCCCCGTTCCCGAATCTCTCCGGCCCGCTCCCGGACCCCGGCCGCCGCCGCGAGATCGAGCAGATAAATCACGTCGCGGCCTTCCCGAACCGCCACCCAGGCGTGGGAGATGGGTACGGCGGGGTCCGGATCGATCAGGAGCGATTGGGCGACCGGGTCCGATTTGCGGGGTCCATTGGCCACCAGCAGGACCTGGTTCGCCCGGTAGACCAGGGGGGCGGACATCGAGATCGCGAACCGGGGGCTGGAAGCCCGGTCGGCGAAGTGCCCGTCGGCGACGGCATTCTCGATCGTATTCTCATCCAGGCGGACCAGGAGCACATCCTCGTCGTCAAAAGGGATTCCGGCCTCGTGGAAACCGACGTGTCCCCTCCCGCCGACCCCGATTATGTGGAGATCGATCCCCCCGGCCGCCGCGATCGCGGCGGCATAACCATCGAGGATCTCTTTTCGGATCCGGGCGAGTGCCGGGGAATCGGCGTCCTTCCTGATCACGATCGCCCGGCCCTTGTCCTCCCCCCGCTCCTCCCAGTCCCCGGGATGGTCGGCCAGAGCCTCGTCCAGTTCCGCCTGCTCGATCAGGGTGCCGGCCGGCAGCCAGGTCTTGGCAAAGGGGGCCGGAAGGAGCCCGAAGAGCTCCCGGATCATGAAAAAGGTATAGCTCTCAGGGTGGACGGCCCGCTGCTGAGCGTTTTCGCCCGGCAGGCCGAGGTACTCGTCGAGGTTGAAGGTGGCCACCCGGGCGGGATCAAAATCCCCCCGGTGGGCCGCTTTGGCCAGGTGCTTGTAGAGGCCGGTCGGGGTATTTCCGGTGGCCAGGCCGAGGTTGTACTTATTCCCGGCCGCCAGCTTGTTTCCGATATCCCTGGACACGATTTCGGCGCCGACCTCGCTCATCTGGTCGAAGTCTTTGGTGATGATGACCCGGAAACTCATTTTCATTATCCTCGGTGGAGAGTGACCTGAAGAATGGTTCATCTGAATATCCAATATCCAACAAGGAATATCCAATTACCAAGGTCCGCCCCCGCCCCCGGGGCCTTCGGCCTTGATCATTCCTTGTTGGAAATTGGATATTGAATTCTTTTTTTAATTTTACTGCTATCCCTTCCGTAACAAAGGACTACATAGGGGGATATCTGTATTACTCGTGTTCGTGCAGCCCGGGGTCGAAGCCCTCGATATGGTCCTCGAAAAGCAGGAGGTTGCAGAGCATCTCGATTTTGGTCAGGGCCTCGCCCTGTTCCGGGGTGACGAAGCTGAAGGCCTTGCCCTCGGCTTCCATCCGGGCCGAGCGTCCGACCCGATGGAGGTAATCCTCGGGGTACTCCGGGATATCGTAGTTGATGATATGGGAGATTCCGGGAACGTCGATCCCCCGGCCCATCAAATCGGTGGCGACCAGGATCCTGACCTTCCCCTCGCGGAAGCGGTTAACTGCCCGGTCCCGTTCTTTCTGGCTCAGGTCGCCGTGGACGTAGGCCGCCTGGTGGGTCTTCTCCAGGGCCTTGCCCAACCGCTCGACTCCCCGCTTGGTTCTGACAAATATCAGAGCCAGCTCTGGATTTTCCCTCTCCAGGAGTTTTTTCAGCAGTGATCTTTTCCTCCGGGCGGAGACGATGAAGTAGGACTGCTCCAGGGTCTCGACCGAGGGCTTCTCCTCTTCCCCCGCCAGCACCCGGATCGGGTTCTTCAGGAAACGCTCCGCCAGGCGCATTATCTCCGGAGGGAGGGTGGCGGAGAGAAAGAGGGTCTGCTTCCGACCCCGGCACTTTTTCAAGATCTTGGCGATATCCTGGCGAAAACCCATATCAAACATCCGGTCGACCTCGTCCAGGACCACGATTTGGAATTCTGAGAAGTCGAGGGCCTTCCGTTCCCCGAGGTCGATCAGCCGGCCCGGGGTGCCGACCACAATCTCCGGCTTGCTTTTCAGCTTCTCGATCTGGGGGTTGACCTTGGTTCCGCCGTAAACGGCCAGAACCCGGGGAGGGCCGTTCCCGGCCAGCTTCCGGCTTTCCTGCTTGATTTGGGCGGCCAGCTCCCGGGTCGGGAGGAGGACCAGCATCCGCGCCTTCTCCCCCTGGAAGAAACGCTGGAAGACCGGGATGAGAAAGGCGGCGGTCTTCCCGGTTCCGGTCTTGGCCCGGCCCACGCAGTCGCGGCCGGTCAGGGCGGCGGGGATGAATTTCTCCTGGATCTCGGTCGGCTGGTCGAAGCCGGCGCGGAAAACCGCCCCCAGCGTTTCCGGACCCAGGCCGAGCCGGTCAAAGGACGCCGGGCCGGGGGTCGAAGTGGATTCGGAGGAAAGATGAGACATCTAAAGTACGGGAAATTTGATTCCGTGGGGTGGATAGGTCTATCAATTGATCGGAAAAGATATTACTTCGGTCGTTCAGCCGTTGTCAAATGGTTTAACTGATTATCGGCAGCTTCGCCCGCCGGGTTTCTCCGCCGGGGGAAAATTATAGAATTGAAAAAACCGGCCGGTTTTGAGAAGATCAAAACAATGAACCAATTCTTCAAGATCCCGACTTCCCTGGTCGGCTTGATCCTGGCCCCGTTTAAGGGCCTTCCCCCGCTGGCTGGAATCGCCTTTCTCGCCCTCCTGACCGCGGTCTTCGCCCTGCTGATTTACAGACTGGTCTCCAACCAGGAAGGGATTACCCGGACCAAGAAGCGGATCTTCGGCCACTTTTTTGGGATCTACCTCTTCCGGGACGACCTGGGGCGGATCATCGGCCAGTTCGGACAGGTAATGGGCTCGGTGCTCAGGTATATGACCTACGCCCTGCCGCCCCTGCTCCTGATTATCATCCCGATCGGGCTCCTCTGCATCCAGATGCAGCTCTATTACGGCTACCGTCCCCCGGTCCCCGGGGAAACGGTCAATGCCACCGTGCTCTTCGAACCCGGGTTCGATCCTTTCACCGTCGAACCGGAGCTGATCTCCCCGAAAGGGGTGAAAGTGGAGACGCCCCCGCTGCGGATCTCGTCCCGGTCCGAGACCGCCTGGCGGTTGCGGGTAGAGGAGAGGGGGGATCATCCCCTGCTCTTCCGGGCCGGGCCGGCCGGGATGGAATTAGTGCTTCGGGCCGACCCCGTCCTCAATCCGATCTACCCTCAGGCCGGGGGGGACTCCCTGACCCAGGCCCTCCTCTATCCCGGGGGTCCGAAGGTTCCCCCCGAGGGACCGTTTCAGTCGATCCGGATTGGTTACCCCGCTCGGGATATTCCTTTCCTCTGGTTCCAGACCCACTGGTCGATCGCCTACTTCATCCTCGCGCTGGTCTTCGGCTTGCTCCTGAAAAAGCCCCTCAAGGTTGATTTCTGATTTCAATCAGCCAAAGGTCTTCCGGATCAGGAACCACTCCATCGGCCGGCGGCGCAGCGCAGTGACGATTCCCTTCAGGACAAAGAAAATCATCACCAGGCCGAGGGTGAAGGCGCCGGCGGCCATCCGGAAGAAGAGCCGGGCCTGCCCCGCCCGCCAGAGGGCCGCCATGCTCATAAAGAGCAGCCCCGAAGTGAGCAGGACGTTGCGGGTGGTCTCGGCCGCGACCCCGAGCGGATCAACCGGCTGAGGCGGGGCGGTGAGGATCTTCAGAACGCTGGTCAGAATCAGCCCGTAAATCAGGATCGGAAAGACGTAGCCGAGGCCGGAAAACATCGCGAAGGTTTTGCGCTTCAAGGCCAGCGCCCGGTTAAACCAGATTCCCCGCAGGTGGATCATATAGGCGCTGATCACCCCGTGGGCCCACCTCATCTGCTGGCGGTTAAGGTCCCGGGCCGTCCGCGGGACTTCGCCGGGGCAGGCCAGATCGGGGAGGTAGAGCATTTTCTTACCGTTCCGGATCATCCGCAGCGAGAATTCGATATCCTCGGTCAAGATCCCCGAACGCCATTCTCCCAGCTCCTCGAGGACGCTCCGGCGGACGGCCTCGGCGGAGCCGCAGATGAAGGCGCACCCGAAGCGGCTCATAAAGGGGAGGAAGACCCGGTGGAAGGAGTAGCCCATCGTTGCGCCGAGGACGGTGGCCAGGTTCTCGGAGGCGTTGATGAAATCCCAACGGGCCTGGGCCGAGGCGAGCTTGGGATCGTGAACGAAAGGAGCGACGATCCGGCGGATGAAATCTTTTCCCGGGGTGAAGTCCGAGTCCAGGATCACGATGATCTCGCCCCGGCTGGCTTTCAGCATTGCGTTGAGGTTGCCCGGCTTGAACCCGGAACGGTCCTCCCTCCGGACCACCTCCACGCCGGGGTGGGCGGCGGCGAAGGAATCGATCTCTTCGGAGATCCACGCCCGGTCGGAGTCGTCGCCGATCAGGACCTGGAGCCGGGAGGAAGGGTAATCCGACTGCAGGCAGAGCCGGGCGCAGCGCAGCGCCACGACCTCGTTCTTGGTGGGAATCTGGACGGTCACCTCCGGTGCCCGCTCGAGGTTAAATTCCTTCTCTTCTCTCCGGCGCCGGAGGAAGATTACGGTCAGGGTGATTCCGTAGAGGGCCAGGCTTACCGCGACGGCCAGGACGAAGAAGACCTGGAAGAGGAAGCTCGATGCCCAGTGCAGGGCTGCCAATCCGGAGTCGATCATCGCGTCGATTCCGCCGCCGGCCCTGGGGCGACGTCCCCGCTGGCGATTCTCCCGATGCGCTCGGCCACCGATCGGGCGGCGATCTCCAGGCCGCGCTCGCCCGATACCACCAGGTCGGCCAGTTCCCGCCCGGGCCGGACCAGCTTTCGGTGGGCGGGGCGGACCTGGACGAGGTAACGCTTCCGCACCTCCTCCTCCGACCGTCCCCGTTCCTCGCTGTCCCGCCGGATCCGGCGGCCGAGCCGGACCTCCTCGGGGGTATCGACATAGACCGTCAGATCGAAGAACAGCCGCAGATCGGGATCGACCAGGAGGAAAATTCCTTCGACCAGGACCACCGGCAGGGGTCGGAGCAGTTCGATTTCGGCCGAGCGGGTGTGGAGCCGGAAGTCATAGACGGGGAGCTCAACCGGATTCCCCCGCTTGAGCAATCCGAGATGCTCTCGTAACCGGTCCCGATCGAGCATCTCAGGCGAGTCGAAATTCTCCAGGTGGCGCCGGCCGGGAGGGAGGTGATCGAGAGGACGGTAGTAGCGGTCGGTGGAGATGACGGCCGTCTCCCCTGGGGGAAGCATCTTCCGGATCAGCCTCGCCAGGGTGGTTTTTCCGGCGCAGCTCCCGCCGGTCAGCGCGATCAGGATGGGAGAGGGAGCCATCAGTATCCGCTTTCTTCGATCGGGAGGGGTTTTCGGGATATGTAGATATAATTATCCGCCAGGGGGGTCCGGTATTCCAGTCCCCAGCCCCCGGGGACCCAGCCGGTATCGTAAACCCTCCGCCAGTCCGGGCTGATCTCTCCGGGTTCGAAGAAATCGCCTCCGAAGAAAGGGGTGAGCAAGAGACCGGCGATCTCCGGTTCCCGGTAGATCCGGATCTCCTCGTAATCCTCCAGGCGAAAAGGGAGCCAGAGGGCGTTCACGTTTCCGTACCAGGCGACCGCCCAGGGGATGTCCGAGACCAGGATCTCGCCGGGCCCGACGGTTCGGGCCACCTCCCGGATATTCTCTATGTTGTAAAGCCGCAGGCGGGGGAAGGCGCGGGATCCGAGTTTGTCGGAGATCGGGATTGAGACCAGGAGGAGGAAGAAGAGGGCGAGAACGGTGCGGGAGAGAACCGCCCGCCGGTTTTTGAACCGTTCAAGAAGATGGAGGAAGAAGGCGGCGGCCAGCAGTCCGGCGAAGGGCACGAAGACCGCGGTCCCCGGCCCGGCCGGGCTGAAGAGACTGAGGTAACCGCATTCCAGGGCCAGCATCAGGAAGAAGGCGTATTTAAGGCGGTCGAATCTGCGGTTCTCGAAACGGTGGAGGAGGGAGAGGAGGGCGAAGACGGAGGCGAAGTTGCCGGTCAAAAGCAGCACTCTCAGGTAACTCTCCCGCAGACCGAGGAGGAATTTCTTGAAGATGAAGAAAGCGCGTTCGGGGACCAGGAGGGAGCGGGCGGAGAAGCCCCGCCAGAGGGTGTAACCGGGCCGGGGATCGGAGAACATCGAGGGCTTGAAGCCGTCAAGGGTGAAGAAGGGCCCCCCGGCGACCACCCAGTTCCGGATCAGCCAGGGGAGGGCGACCAGGACGGCCCCCCCGGCCAGGAGGAGGAGGCGTCGGAGCCGGTGCGGCTTTCCCTCCCCGGCCAGGAAAAAGCCGGCCGGCAAGAGCCAGAGGCCGCAGCTGTACCGGGTTAGATAGGCCAGTCCGATCACCGCCCCGGCCGCCGCCGGCAGAAACCGGGAATCGCCCCGCCCGCGGTAGAGCAGATAGAAGAGCAGGAAGAGGAGGAAGGCGAGAAAGGGGATCGGGTTGCCGCTGATCGAGGCCCGGAGTAGGAGCGGGTTGAGACAGAGCAGGAGTACGGCCAGGCCGGCGGTCAGGTCGTCAAAGATCTTTCTCCCCCAGAACCAGGTCCAGGGGACCAGCGCCCAGAAGAAGAAGATCGAGACCCCGGCCACGGTCAGGTCGCGGGCAGAGAAAACCCGAAACGCTCCCGCCAGGATCAGGACGTAGAGCGGGGGATGGGTCAGCTCGGGGTGACGGAGAAAATCGGGGTGAAAACGGAGACTGACCGGGCGGATAAACCCGGTGGTGAATCCCTCTCCCTGGGCCACCCGCCGCGCCACCTGGGCCAGGTCGAGGCTGGTGATGGCGTTGCTTACGTTCAACCCCTGCTCCCGGTCGTACTGGTGGGTGAAGTACAGCCCCCAGACCGCGATTCCCACCAGGAGGGCGGTTAGGGGGAGGAGGGGTTTCAGTTGGCCGATCCGGAATGTCATCAGTTCAGGCGGGAGGAAAGAAACGCAGGACCAGGACGACCGCCGCCACCCAGAGCAGGACATCGAGGAGTAACGCCCGGTCGGCCATCAGGGTCCGGCCCGGCTCGCCCCCGCCCTCTCTTTGGTGGACCAGGTAGAGATAGCGGAAGATTCCGTAAAGGACGAAGGGGATACTGTAGTAGAGGCGGGGACTGATCGCTTCCCGGGTCCGGTCGGCCAGGGTGTAGAGGGCGTAGGCCATCACCGTCGAGGAGGTGACTACCGCGATCATCTGGTCGAGGAGGACCGGGGAGTACTCGGCCAGGATCTTCCGGTGACCGGCGGCCCCCTCCCCGAGCAGGACCAGTTCGTGCCGCCGCTTGCAGAGGGCAAGGAAGAGGGCGAGGAGGAAGGTGCAGATCAGCAGCCACTCCGAGACCGGGACGGCGATGGCTGCCCCGCCCGCCAGCACCCGGAAGATAAAGCCGAGGGCGATCGCCAGAACGTCCACGATGACCAGTCTCTTCAGCTTCCAGGAGTAGAGAAGCATCAGGAGGAAATACCCGCCGGCGGCCAGGCCCAATTTGCAGTTGAGGGAAAAGGCCGCCGCCAGGGCCAGCGCCGCCGCGGCGGTGGCCGCCGCCCGGGCCGCTCGACCGGAGAGGGTCCCGCGGGCGATCGGACGGTCCCGTTTCCCGGCGTGGAGCCGATCCTCGGCGACATCGGCCAGGTCGTTGAGGAGATAGACCGCTCCCGAAAGCAGGGAGAAGATGATAAAGGCAGCCAGGGCGAGCAGAACCGACTCGGCCTCGGTGAACTTCCGGGCGAAGACCAGGGCCGCGAAAACAAAGGCGTTCTTCAGCCACTGTTGTGGCCGCATCGAAATGATGATATCCCTGATCACTTGGCTCCAGGATCCGACGGCGGGATACGGAGCGGCGCCGCCGGCGCCGGTTGGGGGATGTGTATGGAGCAGAGCGGGTGCTAACCGGTAGCAACCTCGCTTAATTGCCAACCATATGCTAGCGGCTTAAATGCAAGGGGTAATAGCCGATTTGCTGTGTTATAAATATACCAGAAAAGCCCATAAAATGCCAGATAAACGTCACGTAATCGTCACACGATAAATATTCTTTGTCGGCTGAAGCACTCGTATCTACGAATAATCTTTAACTATATTAAGCTTACTGCCTGAGTCAAGGGTAATCAAGACCTGCCCCCGTTTTTATGAGAAACACCCCCCAGCCCAAAGGAAAGCGCCTGCGTGGGCGTTTCGCCTTGAAATGTCCCCGAAGAAGGTTGTAGAATAACCCCGCTTGTTCGTTGACTATAACCTCGGGGATTCCCGATGGGACGAAGTCCGCATAGGACTTACGGAAGGTCAGGCCACCGCTCCATTCCAGATGGAGGCGGTGGCTTTTACTTTATGGCGACCGGGGATCTCTTTTCAATACCCCGTTTCAACGAACTTCCAAAGGCAAAAGTCGGGGTTTTTTGAGGAAACGGCGGTAAGCAATGGTGAGTTGCCACCATGAGGGTGATAAGGAAAAAAGTGGCAATTTATAGGTCAGTTGAACCAGATGACCGGGTCCGGTTCCTGGGGATATTCTGAGTTATCCGCAAGGGAGAACAGCAATGAGAGCGTTAAACATAGCGATGGCGATTGTATTGCTGTCTATAGGAGCGGTGGCGTGCGGGCAATCTGCAAATGATGGAGATGAGAATCAATTACCCCGGTTGTTAACAGACGAGGAGTTTTTAGGGGCTTCAGCTGAACCTACTCCCATCTGGGATGAAACACAGACTACAAAGTTTGATCCCGATGCTTATCTTGCGGAAAAGCGTGGCGGTGATATTTTTGACAAAATTGAGGATGATTTCTATGTCGAAAGAGGAGCCGCCAAAATTGAGTCAGAAGACTACGAAGGAGCGATAGCCGACTATACAACAGCAATCAGCCTCAATCCCCAAAATTATTGGGCCTACAACAACAGAGGAGTCGTCAAGACCAATGAGTTAGGAGACCATAAAGGGGCCATAGCGGATTTTACAAAGGCTATCGAACTCGATCCCAAAGATGGTGATTACTATCACAACAGGGGACTTGCCAAGAACAGATTGGGAGACTACGAAGGAGCCATAGCGGACTGCACCAAGGCTATCGAACTCAATCCAAAGGACGATATCGCCCATTACTGCAGAGGGCTGGTCAAGTGTAAATTGGGAGACTACGAAGGAGCCATAGCGGACTTCACCAAGGCCATTAGGCTCAACCCAAAGAATTCTTATGCCTATTCCAACAGAGGATATGCCAAGGATGAATTGGGAGACCAAGCGGGAGCCATAGTGGACTACACCAAGGCCATTGAGCTCGATCCAAAGAATGATTCTGCCTATCTCAACAGGGGAGCGTGTAAATACAACCTGGGTGATCGTGAAGATGCCATAGCGGATTGGCGGAAGGCAGGGGCGTTAGGAAATAAACACGCCTGGGATAATATCAGAGCAGTCACAGCAGGAAATAGAGCCTCTGGCTATATTCATCCTCCACCGGCCCGGCCCCGAGGTATAACCAAAAGTTGTGGATAGAAGATAGAAAAAGAGCGTATCCTTCCT
>CAZPMN010000046.1:9039-15112 GCA_964587835.1 uncultured bacterium | reverse complement strand
CCCCTCGACCGGCTACTGGTTCATCAAGGACGTGACCAAGGTCTTCTGGGGCAAGTCCGGGGACGTGCCGGTGAGTCGGTAGTCAGTAAGCGGTAAGCAGTAAGCAGTGAGCGGTAAGCGGTAAACGGTAATCAGTGATCAGTAATCAGTGATCGGTCTACACTGGGAGTCATTGCGAGGAGGGCCGAATACTTTCGGGCCGACGAAGCAATCTCACCAGGCCGCGGCTTTTGAAAGATTGCTCCGGCCCGCGGGCTGATACTGTCCGTCGTATGCCGGACCCCGGGATCTATCAACCAGCACACACCTCGTTCCGAAGGGTATGATGAAAGCGAGACAACAACTGGGCCTGATCCTTGCTCTGGGGGCTTGCTTCGTCTCCGGTTCAAATCTCCGGGCCGGGCAGGAATACTACGCCGGCTGGGCGGTCGGGGGGACCCGGGACGGTTACGGGACGATTCTCCGCTCGACCGACAGCGGAGAGAACTGGATCCGGCAGGGGACCGGGCAGATCGCCAACGTGGATATGGGCGGGGTCTGCGCCCTCGATCCGGATATCGCCTGGGTGGTCGGGTACTCCGACGGTTACGCCGCCATCTACCATACCACCGACGGCGGGAAGACCTGGGAGAGGAAGGGCTCCCCTGCCGATGTCCCGGATACCGATCTCTTCAAAGTCAGCGCTCCTGACGGCGCCCACGTCTGGGCCGTGGGCGTCGGCACCATCCTTTATTCCGAAGATTCCGGCGACAGCTGGAACAACCAGGTTCCGGCCGGTTACGGGAGCGTTCATCTCCAGGGGGTCTCCGCCCCGGACAACGGAACCGTCTGGGTCGGCGGGGGTCCGGAGAGTGGCTATCCGGTGATCCTCAAGAGCGTTGACGGGGGGAGCACCTGGACCCGCCAGAGCGGGGGCGACGTCGCCACGACGGGTTTCAACCATATCCTGGGGATCTCGGCGGTCGACGGACAAACGGCCTGGGCGATCGGGGGGAAGACCGACAGCGGTTCCTGGTTCATCCTCAAGACCACGGACGGTGGAAACTCCTGGTCCATCCAGACCCGGGGCCCACACGACGGGAACGGGATCTGCGCGGTGGACGAATCCACGGTCTGGGGGGCCAGCGACTCCACCATCTCCTGGTCCTTCGACGGCGGTGCTACCTGGGGCGAGCAGCTGTCCTACGAGTACACGATGGGGGTCAGCGCGGTCAACGACCGGGAGGCCTGGGCGGTCTCCTATTACGGTTGGGAGGGGAGCATCTGGCACACCACCGACGGTGGCACCACCTGGACGGTCCTGACCGAACTTGACGGCCGGGGTATCCCCGGCCTCTGGACGGTCTCCTTCTCGAACCAGACCGTTCCGCCGCCCCGGACGTGCCCCTGGGGTACCGACTACGACGGCGACGGCACCTCCGATCCCGCCGTCTTCCGTCCCGGTTCCGGCCTTTGGGCGGTGCGGGATGTGACCCGGGTTTACTTCGGGATGTCCGGCGATGATCCGGTCCCTGGAGACTATTCCGGCGACGGGACCTGCGACATCGCCGTCTTCCGCTCCGGTTCCGGCTTCTGGGCTGTCCGGGGGGTGACCCGGCTCTACTTCGGAAGGACGGGGGACATCCCGGTCTCCGGCCTCTACGCCAACCCCTCTGCCGCCTCCTCGATCCAGATCGGGATCTACCGGCCCTCCTCGGGCTTCTGGGCGGTGCGGGGGCTCACCCGGGCATACTTCGGCGCCGCCGGAGACCTCCCGGTCCCGGGCTATTACGGGCCGGAGGGACTGATGTTGATGGGGATCTACCGGCCGTCCACGGGACTATGGGCGGTCCGGGATCTCACCCGGCTATATTTCGGCGCCGCGGGAGATGAGCCGATTCCCGGGGACTACTCGGGCGACGGTACCTGGGAGGCCGGGGTTTACCGCGCTTCGTCGGGATTGTGGGCGGCAAGAGGAGTGACCCGGGTTTACTTCGGCACCTTGAAGGACTCTCCCGTTCCCGCCGACCTGAATGGGGACTCCACCGACGAGATCGGGGTCTTCCGGGGGGTAAGCGGGTTGTGGGCGGTGAGGGATCTCACCCGGGTTTACTTTGGGCTGAGTGGAGATGTGCCGGTGACGAGGTGAGAAAGGGCCGGAACAAGCTGGGGAAGATTCCCCGGATCACAATTTTTCGGCAACATACAATATGTTGGCATACGGCATCTGCCTGTAAATATGATGAGTCTCCACCGAACAACCGTGCCTCTCAAGCAGGTTGATCAGCTTATCCTGCTTGGGATAACTGATCTTCGAGCCCATATACATTACATTGTCCACAAAGACAGCCAGGAGATATTTCCAGGATACCAGGGGTAAAATATCGACGATAATTACTTTCCCGGATGGTTTTACATAAGGAATGACCTCATCCAGGAGAAGCTTCTGCTTCTCCCAGGAGGAGATATGATGCAGTACGTCGATAATGACAACCGCGCTGCATTCCTCCAGCTTTAATTTGAATACATTATCCTGGAAGAAATTTACATTCGGCAGCCGTAAATTCCGGCCGACCCGGGTGGCGTTTGAGAGCCGGTGGCTGGAAAAGTCGATTCCTACCACATTTCTCTTATCGCTGGTTAAGGCCAGCATATTGCTGAAGATTCCGTAACCACATCCAATATCGTATACAAGTCCTTCCCTGGGAATATAGCTCTCAACCAGGAGGTGGGGGAAGACCGTCCACCGGTAGATGAAGAAAAGGGAGCCCCGCCCGATGCCCCCGTACCCCCGGTAGAGTTTTTGTCTTATCGCTCTCTCTTTCATAAGTCTTGCCGGATTATCGCAGGATTCATCGGTGAAGTCAGTCAGTTTCTTGGCTGTCCCTCCGGTATTGCCGCCCCAGGTCCGTTAAGAGAGCAGTGGGGGCAGGGGGGAGCAGGCGGAGGTCCGTGTGGGGGGTAAGCGGCCCCGAAGAGCCTCTTCAGGAGCGGAGACCTGTCCAGATCGGTGATCAGTAATCTGTGATCGGTCTCCGGTAGGGTCTCTGCACCCTACGGGATGCGGCGTGCAGCCTGCGGCCTCAGGTCGAAGCAATCTTTTATAGGCCTTTGCCCGATGAGATTGCTTCGTCGGCCCGAAAGTAATCGGGCCTCCTCGCAATGACCCTCAAACGTTATTCCCTATGCCCTATGCGCTATGCTTGCTCCGCTTACTGATCACTGATTACTGATCACTGATCACCGAGTAACCGGTATATCCGCCCCGGGCTTGCCCCAGAAGACCTTGGTCAGGTCCTTGATGAACCAGTAGCCGGTGGAGGGGCGGTAGCAGCCGACGCTGTCAACGCCGCTTCCCACGTAATCTCCGGGGGTCGGGATATCGTTTCCTCGGGCCTTCCCCCAATAAGCCCGGGTCACTCCCCTCACCGCCCAGAGACCTGCCGAGGGACGGTAGACCCCGATCGCGCAGGCGCTGGAGGGATTAAGGCGGAAGGGGACGGGGATGTCCGCGCCGGGTTTACCCCAGTAAACCTTGGTCAGGTCCTTGATGAACCAGTAGCCGGTGGAGGGGCGGTAGCAGCCGACGCTGTCAACGCCGCTTCCCACGTAATCTCCGGGGGTCGGGATATCGTTTCCTCGGGCCTTCCCCCAATAAGCCCGGGTCACTCCCCTCACCGCCCAGAGACCTGCCGAGGGACGGTAGACCCCGATCGCGCAGGCGCTGGAGGGATTAAGGCGGAAGGGGACGGGGATGTCCGCGCCGGGTTTACCCCAGTAAACCTTGGTCAGGTCCTTGATGAACCAGTAGCCGGTGGAGGGGCGGTAGCAGCCGATCTCGGTGGTCCCGTCGCCGGAGTAGTCTTCGGGGAGGGGGATATCACTCCCGCCGGCCTTGCCCCAGTAAGCCCGGGTGATCCCCCGCACCGCCCACAGGCCCGCCGAAGGGCGGTAAATCCCTATCGCGCAGGCGCTGGAGGGGTTGGGTTGGAAGGGGACGGGAATGTCCCCCGACTTGCCCCAGTAAACCCGGGTCAGGTCCTTGATGAACCAGTAGCCGGTGTTGGGGCGGTAGGCGCCGATATCGGTGGTCCCGTCGGCGTCGTAGTCGCCGGAGACCGGGACATCGCCGTCCCGGCCCCAGTAAGCCCGGGTCACCCCCCGGACCGCCCAGAGCCCGGAACCGGAACGGAAGACGGCGATATCCGCGGTACCGTCGCCGTCGTAATCGCCGGAGCTTAAAATCGGCTTCGCCAGCTGGCCGGGGGTGGGCGGTGGAGTCCGGCTGGGGACGGGCGTGGGCATCGGCAAGGCCTCAAAGGCCTGCAAGTTTGAATCCTTTCCCGGAGAGAAGAGCCGCGGGAAACGAGGCAGGATCTTGTCGTGGGGGACAAATTCGCCAGTTAAGTCACCTGCCCGCCGGCTGATGGAACAGCGGGTCTGTTCTCCGTAAGTCACCCGGTCGTAGATCTGGCTGTCCCGGGCCAGGGTTACGGTGTCCCCGTCATCGTTCAGGCCGAGCCCGTAGGTGGACTGGAGGCTGGCGGTGAGGACGATCGCTTCGCCGAAGTCACCGGTCGGGTTGCCGCCGCCGAAGAGGACCAGGCCCCCCCCGGAGGGGAGCCAGGTCGGGTCGGGGAAGATGTAACGGACGTAGGAGCTGTCGCTGACCGTGCAGCCGCCGAGGTCGATCGCGGCGGAGGATCGGTTGACGAACTCGACGAACTCGTCCTCCCAGCTGGAGCGGTAGCCGTCATTGTTGGAGTCGCCGTCATCACCAAGGGGGACCTTGGCCAGGATCTCGTTGATGACCACGTCCCCAGCGGCCGGGGTGGGGGCGGGCGCCGGGGTGGGAGTGGGGGGGAGGTCTTCGTCAATCTTGAACTCTCGATAGAATGGCGTGCCTTGATTAAAATAGTTGGTCCAATCGCCGTATAGTTCGTAGTAGTGGTCCGACCCGCCGTCGTAAGTTATCACCATATTTTTAAGAGTTGGACATTCGGATTCCGGCGCGCGGTCTGGATCTTTCCAATCGGCTACCCAGGTTGTACGGTAGACATTGTCGCCGCAGCCGGTCCAGGTGACACCGGTGCCGGAACCGCCGTTGCTGTAGTAAGCCTTTCCCCGGAGACGGTCGACCGCGTCCCGGCGCGGGTGGCCGTAACCCGTCCCCCCGTTGATTACCGCCAGCTCGTGCTTGAGGGAGTTGACGTAGGTGGCACTGGAGGACCCCGCGCTCCCGTGGTGGTTGACGTGAATAACGTCAACTCCGTTCTCCTCCTCGAGGTAGCCGGCGTTGTAGAGGGCGAGGGAGAGCCAGATCTCGTTCGACTCCAGGTCGCCGGCGGTGATGTACTGGAAGCCGCCGTAATCGATCAGGAGGCAGACCGAGCGGTTGTTGTCGGAGGTCCAGCCGCTGGACCCGTCGATGAATTCGGCGTTGCGGCCCACGCAGGTTGCCGTGGCCCCGTTGCCGAGGTCGATCTCCAGGCCGAGGGGGATCTTCGTCCCGCGCCCGAAAGAGGAGTTGACGCCGCAGTGATAGGTGTGCTCGGCGGTATAACCTGAATTCAGTACCGAGATAAGTCCGCCATAGTGGTCGCCGTCATCGTGAGAGGCGATCATATAGTCCAGCCGCTGCGGCCCGCCCAATTCAGCATTGAGGTAGGGAACAACATTCCAATATCCCTTGTCGGAGGTTCCCCCGTCAATCAGGATGGTGGTCCCGTTGGGGCCGATGATCAGCTCGCTGGAGCCCTGGCCGACGTCGATTACGTGGATCTCGAGTGTCTGGGCGGAGACAAAGACCGGGGCCAGAAAGATAACGATCCCGCCGAGCAGCAGGGCCCGGAAGCGGTTATTTGGAATGAACATCGGCTTGTCTCCTGTCTCCTACGAGTTGGATGGATTGCTTGTTCTTTTGTATCAATTGTAGAGATTGCTTCGTCGGCCCGAAAGCATTCGGGCCTTCTCGCAATGACCTATTAATTAGGGCCCGAAAGCATTCGGGCCTTCTCGCAATGACCTATTAATTAGGGACCGAAAGCATTCGGGCCTTCTCGCAATGACCTATTAATTAGGGCCCGAAAGCATT
>CAZPMN010000046.1:0-8939 GCA_964587835.1 uncultured bacterium | reverse complement strand
CCGAAAGCATTCGGGCCTTCTCGCAATGACCTATTAATTAGGGCCCGAAAGCATTCGGGCCTTCTCGCAATGACCTATTAATTAATCGCAGAGATTGCTTCGCTGCACTAAGTCATTGCGAGGCCGGAGGCCGAAGCAATCTCATAACATTCCTTTTCTTACCCGGGTGATACGATTTTTTAGACTAATCCTCTCCGCGGGCGTTCAGGAACAAATTATACGTTTCCAATTAATAATATAGCATTGACCGGGCGGAGGGTCAACAGCCGGGAGGGGAGGGGGCGAGCAGGGGGAGGATGGACTCACCTACGGTTTCCCGTCCTCGGCCCGCCCCGGATAACCGGAAGCCCTCCGCTCCAATGTCTTTCCCGAAAAGGTGATCGACCTGCTCCAGACGCCGGAATCCTGCGTGATGCTCTTTCGACTCGCGGGCAGCCTCCGCTCCCACGATCTGGAGCTGCGCTTCCCGGCCTACATCCGCCACCGTCTCGGCCTGGAGGCGGGTATGAAGCTAAAGGTCGCCGCCTGGACCCCCAGTATCATCGTCTTCCCCGGCTGAAGGTCCGGCCCGGCCCGGTCTTGAACAAACCGAATCGCGTGGTATCATCGTTAGAACCGAAGATCAGGGGAGGTTGGCAGATGGATAAGGTCAGGACAGGCGCTTACAACCCGCTGCCGCTGGTTCCGATCGTTTTGGTCGGGGCCGAGGTGGACGGGAGGCCGAACTACCTGGCGGCGGGGTTCGTCGGTGGGGTGAACGTCAAGCCGCCGATCGTCTATGTCAGCCTGAACAAGAGGCACCACACGCCAAAGGGCATCGTTGCCAACGGCACCTTCAGCCTCAATATCCCCTCGGCCGATTACGTCATCGAGACCGACTACTGCGGGCTGGTCAGCGGCCGGGCGGTCGACAAGTCGGCCGTCTTCGAGACCTTTTACGGGGAACTGAAGACCGCCCCGATGATCGCCGAATTCCCCCTCACCTGCGAGTGTCGGTACACCGGGCGGTCGGTGGAGTTCGAGATGGATACCGTCTACTTCGGGGAGGTGGTCCAGGTTTACGCCGACCGGGAGATCGTGAGCGGGGAAGGAAAACTGGATATCTTGAAAGCCAACCCGTTCTGTTACTCCGGTCTGGAAAACCGGTATCGCGGCCTGGGCGAGGACCTCGGGCCGGGCTGGAGCCTCGGGCGGCAATACCGGCCGGCGTCGGGTCGGAGCAGAAAACCGGCCGGGGAATCGGAATGCCGATGCGCGATCCGCGTCCTCTCCTCCCGCCCCGCTCTGGTCATCCGAAGCTTGGTCTCGCTGCCGGAATTGAGCCGGGCGGTGGGCGATTCTCTGGCGGCGCTCGCCCGCTACGCGGCAGAGAGGGGTTACACCCCCGCCGGGCCACCATTTCTGGCTGTCGGCGGTTACGACGGCCGGAAGATGGAGATCGAGACCGGGTTTCCCACCGAACCCGGGATAGAGGGGAAGGGTGAGATAGCGGTCGGGTCGACCCCCGGGGGGAGGGGAGCCGTCTGCCGTTACACCGGTCCTTACGAAGGCCTGCCCCCAGCCCAGGCCGCGCTGGAGCGATGGCTGGAGGAGCAGGGACACACTGCCGCGGGTCCGGCTTACCAATTCTACCTGAACGATCCCCGGACCACGGCCCCGGATAAATTGGAAACGGAAATCGTTTTTCTCCTGAAGTAGAAAGGGCAGGGTTTCGGGATGGGGATTAAGCGGCGGCCGACTACCCGGCCGGTCGTTCCGGTGGTATACTGATACCAGAAACGATCAAACAGGCGACCAGAGAATAAAATGAGTCAGCCGATCCCTGAAACCGGGTTGATGATCTCCGTTTCCGCTCCCGGCCGGAAAGCGCACAGAGCGCTGAGGGCCTTGAGCGTCGCTACTGCCCTGGCGGTTTTCCTGTCAGCGGCGGGGTGCGATAGGAGGAGACCGGAGGACCGGTTCATTATGCGGGACGGCCAGTGGGAAAAGCTGGACCCCGACGAGCCTTTCACGGGGGTATCCGTTGAATACTGGCCGAATGGAAACAAAAGGCACGAGGTCGAGTACCGCCACAACAAGAAGCATAAAAGGGAGACCAGGTGGTATGAGAACGGGCAGAAGTCGGCGGTGGTCGAGTTCTATGACGGCCAGAGACACGGGCAGTGGACCACCTGGTACGTCGACGGGAAGAAGCGGCACGAG
This sequence comes from uncultured bacterium, assembly GCA_964587835.1. Taxonomy (GTDB): domain Bacteria; phylum Auribacterota; class Erginobacteria; order Erginobacterales; family Erginobacteraceae; genus Erginobacter. The sequence continues at coordinate 6,737 of CAZPMN010000046.1, read as the reverse complement.
GTTACCTACCGCCACGGACAGAGGCACGGGCCGGGGATTTTCTGGTATACGAACCGGCAGCGGTGGCTGGAGGGCGATTACCAAAACGGCCAGCGTCATGGACGGTGGACTTACTGGTACAAGAACGGACAGAAGGCCGAGGAGGGTGAGTTCCGCCAAGGTAAGCGCCACGGAATCTGGACCACCTGGTACTTAACCGGCCAGAAAATGTCGGAGAGTGAGTGGCGGGACGGAGAGGAGATCAGCCATCAGGACTGGGACGAGGAAGGCAACCTGATCAGCGAGGAGTAGGCAAAAAAGGGGGCGGCGTCCAGATGGACGCCGCCCCCGGCTTGTTTCCGGTGATCTACGCTTTCGACTGTTCCGTCGCTTTGGCCTTGGTCGCGGCGGTCTTCCGGACCTTACGCGTTTTCTTGGCCCGCGTCGGCTTGCCTGCCTTACCCTGGAGAAGCGCCTCGATCTTCTGCCGGGCCGCCTTCCGGGGGTTCGATCTACCCTGTTCCCATGCCCGGATTGAGGCGACGTGCACCCCCAGCTTCTTGGCCAGGCCTTCCTGGTTTAATTTAGCCTTCTTCCGGTAGGCCTTCAATTCCTTGGCCACGCCGGCAACCTTCTTTCGACCGCTCTTCCGGGTGGTCTTTCTCTTCGCCTTCGTCCGGGTAGTTTTGGCTTTCCGGACCAGCAGGCCATCGGCGATCTCCTGGTACCCGGCCAGCGCCTGCTCGGTTTCGGCGATTAGTTTGCTGACCGCCTCCACCTGCTTGGCCAGGGGGCCGAGCCCCTTCTTTGCTTCCTCCAGCATGCCGGTCAGGTTTGCCAGGGTTGTGCTGCCTTTTTTCTTGGCCATCTGATGCCTCCTTGTTTAATGGCTCCGTTTGAAAACAAACTAACAGAGGAACAACCAATGTCAGCGTCGGTAACCACACTATCATATATATATAGTTACGGCAAACTATATTGTTAACCCGGATTATTCATTATCAGTTCAATTCGGCATAATTGTCGAGATTGCTTCTTCGGCCCGAAAGCCTGCCTGCCGGCAGGCAGGCTTTCGGGGCAATAAGCGACGAAGCAACATCTATATATAGTTGTATGCCGAAAAATATATATACCCGAACTATAGAAAGCTTGGCGAGATAGTTTCTCCCCGATTGTCATCGGGGATTGCATTGACCGATGGTAGGCAACCCGCATTAGATGGAAGATAACCATCGACGGAAGATAAAGCGGGAAGCTTCGCGGATTTATTCTCAACGGACTCCCCCGTCAGGGAGCCGGCCTCAACCTTCGCCCGCGCGCAAAAATTCGGCGGAAACCTGTTGTCAGGCCGGCAACTATCTGTAAAATGAATTCGGTCGGTTGGCGCGAAGATCACTCCCGCCCGCCGGATCCCGGATTCTCCGGGGCCGGCCCGGGGCGGTACGGTCTAACCAGGGAACTGGAACAATCAACGGTAAGCCTTGTCTGCCACCGGCAAATCGAACCCCAGGAAGGTCGGGCGGATGAAGAACGGCAGGACACATCGGGCCGCCGGCGCCGGAGTGGCCGGCCTGCTGCTGCTCACCGTCAATCATACCCGGGGTCGGCTGATCTGTCCCGACCTCCTGGTCTATCTCCTGCCGCTGGGGCTGGCCCTGTTCGGGGCCTGGGAGGCGTCCCGCCTCTGGCCCGCTCTCCGGCGCGGGCGGGGACTGCGGCGGGGTGACGGGGCGCTGGTGGTACTCTTTCTCTTTCTGCTCCTGAGCCTCTGTTCGAGCGCAGTGCGGGACCGGTGGTTCTGTTTCCTGGCCTGGCGCCCGGTGACGGAGAGCCCCTGGGCCGCGGGGCTCGTCCAGTTTTCGCTCCTCACGTTGCTGCTGACGCCCTTCTTGATCCGCGGCGTCCGCCGCCCGGGTCTCGCCGTCACCGCCGTGCTGATCGCGGCCCAGGCGGTTTGTTTTTACAGCTTCCTCGCCACCTTCGGCGGCGGGGTCCTCTACCGCAACGACCACCCCTCCTTCCTCTTCCGGCTTCACGAGTTCGCCCGCAATTTTCCCCAGGCGGTCAACTACCTCCCCCACTGGAACGCCGGCTACGCCCACTACTACAGCACCACCTCGGGCACGTCCTCCATCGGTCTCTTCTTCCTCCCCCTCTGGCGGTATTTCCCCGTCCACCAGGTCTACACCGTGATCGTCGGCTTTTCCTTTATCGTGGTTGGTCCGCTGGTGGCCCTGGCGGCGGTCCGGATTTCCGGAGGCCGGCTGGCGGCGGCGGCGATCGGGGGTCTCCTCTTTCTCACCCAGGGACCCGATCTTTTCCGTTGGGCCTTCGAATTCGGAACCATGCCCGGGGTTTTCTCAACCTGCTTCGGCCTGCTCTTCGCCGCCGGGATCTTCCGGGTCGCCTGGTTTCCCCGGAGGGGTCCCGGGGCGGCGGCGGCGCTGTTGGTCGGGGGATTTTTCTTTCTCCTCTGGCCGCCCGCCCTCCTGATCGCCGGGGCGATGGTCCTGCCCTGGCTGGTCCGGCCCTCCCTCTGGACCCGGCGGAAATGGATCTTCCTGGTTCTCATCGGGCTGGCGGTGATCGTCCTCTGCGGCCGCTGGCTGATCGTCGATCTTGTGGAGGCCCGGGACGTTACCGGATACTTCCGGGAGTCTGTCGGCAGGTATTCCGGGACGGTGCCGCTCTTCAGTGTGAAGATCGCGCGGGATTGGTTACGGAACCTGTCAACGCTACGGAGGATCCATCCACTGGTGGTCTACCTGGGGATCGGCGCGGTCTTCGTCTGCCCCTTCGTCTCCGTCCGGAGATGGTATCCTCCGATCTTCCTGGCGCTGCTCGCCCTGGTCTGGCTCGGTGTCTGGAATCCCCGGCTGCAGCTCGATCGGATGCTGCCGCCGCTGACTATGATCGCCGTGATCCCCGCCGCCCTGGCGACCGGGCGGCTGCTCGGGACCCGCGCCCCCCTCCTCGCCCCGGTCCGGGCGGCCCTGGTGGCACTCCTGTTGCTCGGCGTCGTCAACCAGGCGCGGATCTATTCCAACCGGCACATCTCCCGGACCCGGGTTCTCGACCGTCCCCAGCAGGAACTGATCGACTTTCTCAAAAACGCCCAGGGAGGCGGCCGCGTGCTCCTGGCCGGGGCCGCGCACAACGCCTACGGCGGCGGCCAGGCGGCCTATCTGCCCGTCCTGACGGGCAAGGAGATGCTGGCCCTCGACTACTACTACTTTCCCGAAGAGTGGACCGCCACCCCCTTCCCCCCGCCGCCCTTCAATCGGGACGCCGAGCAGCTCTTCCGCTATATGGAGTTGTACAACGTCATCTGGGTGGTCGCCTACGAACCGGAATGGGTGGATCGGTTCCGCGGCGATCCTGGCCGTTACCGGTTGGAACGATCCGTCCACTTTCCCTACGGTCGGTCGGGCTACGACGTCTTTGTCTTCCGGGTCCGGCGCGAACCCTCGTTCCTCCTCGAGGGGCGGGGCGAAGTCGCCGCGGAGAGCAATCTGATCCGGGTATCTCTTCCCGAGGCCCGCGAGACCGTCGTGCTGAAATACAACTGGGAGGACCGGCTCCGTTCCGAGAGGCCGGTGAAGCTCTTCCCCTTCGACGCGGGGGACGGGATCCGCTTCATCGGGGTCCGGACCGGGGGCGAGACGGAGTTCGCCCTGCGCTTCCAGAGCCTGCTCTGAGATCAAATTTTTTTCCCGGGGCGGTTGTCGTCGGCGGGTCCGCGGTGTATTATTATATCCGGTCGCCTCCGCGGCCGGTTCCGCAATCACAGCCGGGGGTATCAGCGATGAGCAAAATACTTGTCCCTTCCGCGGTCCGGCTCCTCTCCCCCCTTCTTCTCCTCCTTGCCCTGTTCGTCTCTGCCGGCCGCGCGGGACCGGTTCCCCCGGAGGTGGAAGCCGCCGCCCAAGCCGGCCTGGCCGACCCGACCGCCTTCCGTCCCGTCCGGGGGGGGCTGTGGTGGATCAAATACTCGAGTCTGCCGGTGGGGAGCGTGGCATTCAGCGCCCAGTCCACCGATTCGATGCCGGTCGGGGCGACCTCCTACTGAGACCGGTCCGGCCGGTCAAAGATTTTATTGCGAGGAGAAAAGTCGTTCCCGCGGCAGTTGGCGGGCCGAGGCGGCTCCACCAGGGGCCGCCTCGGCGCTCGGGATCTGAAAATTGCTATGACCGAAGACAGCCCGGGCAATCGCCCTTCCGTTAGCTCGTCGTGACGATCATCGTCGAAATACTGAAGAAAAGGAACGCGCTCTTCGCCGCCGCCGTTATCGTTGGGCTGCTGGTCGGACCCGGGATGGATAAGCTCGCCGGGCTGAACATCCCCGTCCTGATGGTGGTGATGACGGTGGCCGCCCTCGAACTCCAGTTCCGGCATTTCCGGAGCCTGTCGGCGATCGTCCGGGCCGCCCTCTCCGGTGTGCTCTTGAATATGTTCGCCGCCGGGGCGATCGTCCTCGGGCTGGGCTGCCTGTTCTTCCCCGCCGGCGCCCTCCGCGACGGGATCATCCTCGCCGCGGCCTGCCCCCCGGGCCTGGGGATAGTCCCCTTCACCATAGTAATGGGCGGAAGCGTGGCCTACTCCGTCAACGCCTTCGCCGGCGGTTACCTCTTCGCGGTCCTGCTCACTCCGCTTTTGACGGGGATCCTGATCGGCCAGGATACGGTGACGGTCTTTGATGTCACCGGGACGATGGGGAGACTGATCCTCATCCCCCTGGTCGTGGCCCTGATCATCCGGAAGGTCGGCCTGAGGGAGAGGCTGAAGGGCTATTACGGCCCCGCGGTCAACACCGGCTTCGCCGTGATCCTGGCCATCCTCTGCGGGGTCAACCGGGGGGTCTTTCTCCAAGACCCGGTCCAGATCGGGAAACTCTTCCTGATCTTCCTCCTCTCGGTTGGGGGGTTGGGGTTGCTGATCAGGGTCGTCCTGATCCGGTTTTGCGTATCCCGGGCTCGGGCCGTCAGCGTGCTGCTCTCGGGGACGGTGAAAAACTCACTCTTCGCCTCGGCCCTGGGTTTGAGCCTGATCGGTCCGGAGGCTGCTCTCCCCGGGACCATCCTCACCTTCGTGATCTTTGGTTATCTGATGTTGGTGGAGAAACTCGCCGGGGGGTTTCCCGGTGGTAATCAACCTGACGGGAGGATTCGGTGAAGGCGGGCAATTTTCCGTCTGCCTCCGGTGCTTTCCCGTATGTAACCAGTTTTGGAGTCAGATAATGGCGGGAAAGAATCGGGACCATACGGGCTCGCGCCGGCGGGGCGAGGAGGAAATCCAGTGCCTCTCGGCCGAACTCCGAGAGCGGGAGAAGGAACTGGCCTGTCTCTACGCGATCTCTGCGATTAAGGAGATCCCCGATCTGCCCCTGGGCGAAAGGTTAAGAAGGATCGTCACCGTCCTACCCCCCGCTCTCCGGTATCCGGAACTCGCCGGGGCGAGAATTACCATCGGGGAGGAGGTGTACGGCACCGACGGTTACCTCGAGACGGAGTGGAAGATGCGCTCCGCCATCAGCCTCAAGGGCGATAAGATCGGCGAGGTCGAGGTCTATTACCGGCAGGCCCCCGGCGAGACCGGGGAGGATCCTTTTCTGGACCAGGAGAGGAGTTTGTTGGCTTCCGTGGCCGCCCACCTCGGCCGTTTCATCGCCAACAAGAAGATCGAGGAGGAATTGCGCCGGAATCGGCGATTCCTCTCCGATCTGGTCGAGTACAGCGGAACGATGATCTGCGTCAAGGACCGCGCCGGCCGTTACGAGCTGGTCAATCGAAAGTGGGAGGAAGTGACCGGCCACCAGCGCCGGGACGCCCTCGGCCGGACGGACGAGGAACTCTTCCCCGCTCCCGCCGCTGAAGAGCTCCGCCGTAATGATCTGGCCGCCTTTAAGACAGGTACGGTCGTGGAGCGGGAAGAGATCATCGAGACCGGACCGAACCGGAGATACTTCATCTCAGTCCGGTTCCCCCTGCGGGGAGAGGACGGAGAGGCCAGCGGGGTCTGCGCGGTGAGTACCGAGATCACGGAACGCAAGCAGGCGGAGGAGGCCTGCCGGATCAGCGAAATCCGCTATCGCGAGTTGAGCACCATCGACGACCTGACCCGACTTTACAACCTGAGACACTTTTACGATCAACTGCGGCAGGAGATCGCCCGCGCCGACCGCACCGAAGAGCCCCTGACCCTGCTCCTCCTGGACGTGGACAACTTCAAGAGCTTCAACGATACCTACGGCCATATCGAGGGCGACCGGGTGCTGGCCCGGCTGGGAGAGCTGATCAAGAATTGCCTGCGCCGGTCGGACTCCGCCTACCGTTACGGCGGCGAGGAGTTCGTCATCCTTCTCCCCGCCACGGATAGGGCGGGCGGCGTCGCCACAGCGGAAAGGCTCCGGACGAGTCTCGAGGCGGAGAAATTCTCGCCGGTTCCCTCGGAGGAGATCAGGCTGACCATGAGCATCGGGGTCGGCCAGTACCGCCCGGGGGAGGAGATGACCGCCTTCGTCCACCGGGTCGATCAGCTGATGTACCGAGCGAAGGAGAACGGCAAGGACGGAATAAGTTACGAGCCGGGAGGCGGTGAATCCTGAACCGAGGAAATATTGAACTGAACTGGTTCGCCCCAACAGGGTGAGATTGCTTCGTCGGCCCGAAAGCTTTCGGGCCTCCTCGCAATGACCCGGCAATTGCCAATTTTGCCAACTTTTGGTCATTGCGAGGTCCCGGAGCGAAGCGGAGGGGCCG
>CAZPMN010000045.1:8137-15466 GCA_964587835.1 uncultured bacterium | reverse complement strand
ATAAAGGAGCGGGCACTTTTTTTTCAAGCAGGCATCAACTTTTGAACGGTATTAATGGATTTGCGGGGGGCCACTCCCTTGGTGACCGCCACCTTCAGCCCGGCCAGGAGGAAAAGGAGGAAAACCACCGATAGGATGATGTTGTTTAATACATCGCTTTTTACTTCGATCAAAGGGAGGACCACCATCATCCCCAGAAGGACGATCAGGAGTTCGAGGTAGGACCGAGTCTTGGCGATATTCTGGTTCATCGGGGGTGAGGTTTTTCCTTTCCATAACCAGATATACCGTTATCATAACGGGAATTCCATCAATTTCTCTCCAGTTTTCGTTGATTCATGAAAAAGACCAAAATTGTCTGCACCCTGGGCCCCGCCTCCAGTTCTCCGGCGGTAATTGAACGGCTGATCAAGGCGGGGATGGATTTTGCCCGGCTCAACTTCTCTCACGGCGGCAAAGAGGAACACGCCGCCCGGATTCGCCTGGTGAGGGAGGCCGGAAACCGTCTCGCCCGGCCGGTCGGGATCCTGGCCGATATCGCCGGTCCCAAGATCAGGATCGGGGAGATCGCCTCCGGGACGGCGGAACTGGCCACCGGGCAGACCTTCGTCCTCACCGACCGGAAGGTCCCCGGCGACGCGCAAGAGGTCTCGGTCAGCTACTCCGGCCTCCCCCGGCTGGTGAAGAAAGGCGACATTATCCTGCTCAGCGACGGGTCGCTGGAACTGGAGGTTGTCTCCACCACGGCCCGCGACATCACCTGCCGGGTGACCATCGGGGGCACCCTCCGGCCGCGCAAGGGGATCAACCTCCCCACCCGGTCGTCGGGGATCCCGATCCTGACTGCAAAGGACAAAAAGGACCTGAAATTCATCGCCGGCCAGGGGCTGGACTTTATCGGGCTCTCCTTTGTCCGGACCGCCGAAGAGGTGGCGGAAGTCCGCCGCTGGCTGAAACGCCGGCGTTGCTCAACCCCGCTGATCGCCAAGATCGAGAAACCCCAGGCCGTGGAAAATATCGAGGAGATTATCTCCGCCGCCGATGGGGTGATGGTCGCCCGGGGCGACCTGGGGGTGGAGATACCCTTCCCCCGGGTTCCGATCCTGCAGAAGAAGATCATCTACCTCGCCCATCGGGCGGGCAAGCCGGTGATCACCGCCACCCAGATGCTGGAGTCGATGGTCTCCAGCCCCCGGCCGACCCGGGCCGAGGTATCCGACGTGGCCGGGGCGATCTTTGATGGGACCGACGCGGTAATGCTCTCGGAAGAGACCGCCGCCGGCGACTACCCGGTTCGGGCGGTAGAGGCGATGGCTTCCGTGGCCCGGGAGGTGGAGGCCGACCCGGTCTACCGCAAGTCGATCCGGGACTGGATCTCCCGGATGCTGGCCGAGCAGGAGCAGCTCCCGGTCGAGGAGTCGGTGGCCCGCTCGGCCTGTTTCCTATCCGCCGGGATCGGGGCGGAGAAGATCATCGTTCACACCGCCAGCGGCTCCGCCGCCCGGCGGGCGGCCAAGTACCGGCCGTCCGCCCCGATTCTGGCGGTTACCTCGGATGAGGCGGTCTGCCGGTCTCTCTCCCTGACCTGGGGGGTGGAGGCTCTGACCATCCCTTCCCCGAAGAACTTCGAGGAGATGATCCGGCGGGCCTCCGCCGCCGGACTGCAATCCGGTCGTCTGAAGAAAGGCGACCGGGCGGTGGTCACCGCCGGGGTCCCGATCAACCGCCCCGGCCATACCAACGTGATCCGGGTTTTGACGATCGGAAAACCCGACCAGACCTTCTGATGGATTTATCCCAGATCTTCATAATTCTGCCGATCCTCCTCTTCTCGGTGATCGTCCACGAGATCGCCCACGGCTGGACCGCGCTCCAGTGCGGCGACCCCACCGCCCGGGACGCCGGCCGGCTGACCCTCAATCCGATCCCCCACATCGATCCCTTCATGACCGTGATCCTGCCCCTACTCCTGATCGTCAGCCGCGCCGGTTTCGTGATCGGAGGGGCGAAACCGGTCCCGGTCAACCCCTATCTCTTCCGTCACGGCGAGCGGGACAACGTCCTGGTCTCCGCCGCCGGGGCCGGAGCCAATCTCCTCCTGGCCCTTACCGCCTTCCTTCTCTCCCTGGTGGCGATCGGTATCTATCGTGCCGCCGGGGTGAGAGTAATGGTCGATCTGCTCGGCCTGCTCAATCTCGTGATCTTTATCAACCTCCTGCTGGCCAACTTCAACCTTCTTCCCATCCCCCCGCTGGACGGTTCCCACATCCTGGCCTACTTTCTCAAGGGCGAGGTCAAGCGTTCCTACCTGCGCCTTTCCCGCTATGGATTCATGGTCCTGATCGGGGTGATCCTGCTCGGAGATTTCCTCCCCATTCCGGGGGGTCTCTTTTCCCTGCTCTTCTCGCCCACCTTTGCCGTCCGCCAGCTGGTGATGCGAATCCAGATCGGGTTCCTGGTCTGAGGGGAGTCGGCGGTATGATCTGGCTTGAGAAAAAATCCGACGACCGGGCCGCCCGGTCCCTGGCCTCCGCCCTGGGGATCGCGCTCCCCCTGGCCCGCCTCCTGGCGGCCCGGGGTTACGCCGATTTGGAAGCCGCCCGCCGGTTTCTTTCCCCCCACCCCTCGCACTTCCACGACCCCTTCCTTCTTCGGGATATGGACCGGGCGGTCAACCGGATGGGAGAGGCGATCGCCGCCGGGGAGCGGGTCTTTGTCTTCGGCGATTACGACGTCGACGGCCTGACCTCGATCGCCCAGATCGACCACCTCCTGGAGGCGGCCGGGCTCGCCCGCCGGCTCTATCAGCCCAACCGGCTTAAAGAAGGGTACGGACTGAGCCGGGAAGGGGTGGATCGGGCGCTGGATTTCGGCGCCTCCCTGATGCTGGTGCTCGACTGCGGGACCGAGGCCGGGGAGGAGATCGACTTCGCCCGGCGCCGGGGGCTGGACGTGATCGTGCTCGATCATCACCGTCCTTCCGGCTCGCTGCCGCCGGCTTTGGCGGTTATCAATCCCAACCGGAAAGACTGTGCCTACCCGTTCAAAGGGCTGGCCGCCGCCGGGGTGGTCTTTAAGTTTCTCCACGGCGGCAAGGATAGGTGGGGAGTGAGACTCGACTGGGAGAGACTTTACCAGCTGGCCGGGTTGGGGACGGTGGCCGACGTCACGCCCCTGGTCGACGAAAACCGGGTCCTGGCCGCAGCCGGGCTCTCGTTTCTCGCCCGGCGTCCCCACCCCGGTTTGCGGGCGTTACTTGACGCGGCCGGAGTCAAGCCGGGTCCGGTGACTACTTACAACCTCGCCTTCCAGATCGCGCCCCGTCTCAACGCCGCCGGCCGGCTGGGCCGGGCCGAGCTGGCCCGGAAGCTGCTGACCTCGAACGACCAGGATGAGGTCAACTCCCTGGCCACACTTCTCGATCGCTTGAACCGGGAGCGGCAGGCTGAACAGCGGGCGATCTTCCGGCAGGCCGAGGAGAAGATCGAATCCGACCGCGGGAGATACCTGGGGAAAGGGATTGTGGTCGACGGCGAGGGTTGGAACAAGGGGATCGTCGGGATCGTCGCCTCCAAGATCCTGGAGAAGTACTGGCGGCCGACGGTGGTGATCGCCCGGGAGGGGGAGCTCGGTTCCGGTTCCGGCAGATCGATCCCGGGGTTCGATCTCTTCGGGGCGATCTCTCGCTGCCGCGACCACCTGGTCACCTTCGGCGGGCACCGAGCCGCCGCGGGTTTACGGATCGAGACCTCCCGGATCGATGACTTCCGACGGGCCTTTGCCGCCGCCGCCGGGGAACTGGAGGAGGAAGACCTGGTCCCACGGCTGGAGGTGGACGGCATTCTCGATCCCGCCGAGATCGACTTCGAACTGCTGGAGGAACTGGCCCGGCTCGAACCCTGCGGGAAGGGTAACCCCCTCCCGGTCTTCGCCACCACTCTTGGCGAACCGGTGCCGGCCCGGGTGATGGGCAAGACCGGCGATCACATCAAGTTCTCCCTGCCGGGATCGCCGGGAGGATGGGATTGCGTGGGCTGGGGGATGGCCGACCGGCTCGGGGAACTGGCCGCCGGACCCCTCGACCTAGCCTTCCAGCTCCAGGACGACAGCTACCGCGGCCGCCGCCGGGTCCAGCTGATCCTCAAAGACTTCCGTTCCGGATTGTCCCGCCCGCCCGGCGGGCGGGACAATCCGGAAGTGTAAATATTCCTGACCGTATCCCATTGACTATATAGCCCGAATGGGCTACTATACTACTGAACCCGAATAGTCGGGGAAGAAGGGAGTTGACAATGAATCGGACAGCGACAGTCAGGGCACGTATCGAACCGCGACTGAAAGCCGAGGTTGAGCGTGTGCTCGATAATCTGGGTCTGACCACCACCGAGGCGATCACTATCTTCTACAATCAGATTCGCCTCCGTCGGGGAATGCCTTTCCCCCTGGAGATACCCAACGCAACCACCCGGAAGACTTTTGAAGCTACGGATCGGGGAGAAGGGCTCAAAGCCTTCGACAGCTTGGATGAAATGTTCGAGGCTCTCGACCGATGCTGAAGCTGAAAACCACGACCCGATTTGAGAAGGATTACAGGAAAGCCCGCAAATCGGGGAGAGATATGGCTCGGCTGAAGCGGGTTATGGTCTGGATTGCCGGAGAAGAACCTCTTCCCGCTGCTCTCCGCGATCACAAGCTGGTCGGAAACTATAAAGGACGTCGGGAATGCCACTTGGCGGGCGATTGGTTGCTGATCTATAAGATTGAAGAAAAAACCGTGATCTTCGAGCGTACCGGTTCTCATTCCGATCTTCTGGAGAAGTGAGGACAGTTTATGCATCTGGTCGACTGCCACGCCCATCTCGATGAGTTTGCTGACCCGGGTCCGGTCCTGGAGCGGGCGGCGGCGGCTGGGGTGGAGGGGATCGTCGCCGTCGGGATCAATACAGCCACCAGCCGGCGGATCCTCGAGATCGCCCGGCAGTATTCTTCCCCGAAGATCGCCCCCGCGGTCGGGCTTTATCCCGACGAGGTGACCGAGGCGGAGATCGCCTCGATCCTGAAGTTGATCGACGAGGTCCATCCCGAACTGGCCGCCCTGGGCGAGATCGGCCTCGACTACTGGGTCCGGCCCCTGAGGAAGAAGGCCCCCGGCCGTGAAAGGGTGAAGGCGCTCCAGCGGGAAGCCTTCCGTCTCCAGCTTCGTAAAGCCCGGGATTATTCCCTGACCCCGATCGTCCACAGCCGGGGAGCCTGGGCCGACGCCCTGCGGCTGGTCGGGGAGGAGGGAGTGGAGCGGGCGCTCTTCCACTGGTTCACCGGCCCGCTCGAGGTCCTGGGGGGGATCCTGGCCGGTGGCCATTATCTCTCCGCCACCCCGGCTGCCGCTTCCAGCCCCCAGCTGCAAGTGGTCCTGGCCGCCGCTCCCCTGGAGCGAATCGTCCTGGAGACCGACTGCCCGGTCCCCCGGCGGGTGGGCGAGGAACGGATCCCCACCGAGCCGGCCGACGTGATCTATTCCCTGGAATCCCTGGCCGCTCTGAAGCACGTCTCCGCAGACGAAATCGCCCGGGTCACCGGAAGGACCGCCCGGAACCTTTTTTCCGCGCTGGGGTAGATTGGAAGAGCGAACTGCAGTCCGGTCATTGCGAGGAACGAACTCAAGTCCAATCAACGAATTCAAGCCCAGCCGGCGAACTCACGGAGACCAGTCATTGCGAGGAGCGAAGCGACGAAGCAATCTCATCCGCCCAGTCATTGCGAGAACCCCGAGCGGAGCGAAGGGGACGAAGCAATCTTTATCTTCGAATACCAGATATTTCTTGGAAAAGATTGAGATTGCTTCGCCCCTGCGGGGCTCGCAATGACATTACAGTAAATAAGATAGCAATTTTCGGAAAGCCTCTTTAGCCCGCGAAATATCGGATTGAATCGATATGTCCGTACGAACTTCCAGCCCGCCGCTCTTCACCCCGGCCTTCTTCCTAGTCACCGCTGTCTTTCTTTTGGTGATGACTACCCAGACCATCTTCCTGGTCCTCCCGGTCCTGGTTGACGAATTGGGCGGCGGGGCGCTGACGATCGGGTTGGCGATGGGTGCGGTTCCGATCGGTTCGGTGCTTAGCCGGTTCTTCTGGGGTCGCTTGTTGGACCGGTGGGGGAGGCGCAAGGTACTGCTTGCCAGTAATATTTTCAATACCGCCGTCATCCTGGCCTTTCTCACCGTGGAGTCGGCCGGTCCCTGGCTGGTTTTCTTAAGGTTTCTGCAGGGCATCGCCCTCGGGGGAAACATCACCGCGGTCTGGACGATCACCGCCGACATTAGCCCGCCGGCCCGGCTTGCCCAGTCTCTGGGCATCTTCGGGACCGCCGGGATGGTCGCCTTGGCTCTCGGTCCCGCGGCCGGGGAGAAGATGATGAACTTGGTTGACCCGCTCCGGACCGGTTTCCAGGGGGTCTTTCTCCTCGCCGCCGTCCTCTCGTTCCTGGCCCTGCTCCTCTCCATCCTCCTCCGGGAGAGCCGCCCGGAGACCGCCTGCGATCCGATCTTTCCCTCCCACCGGGAGCTGATGGGCGGCGGGGTGGTCGCCGTCCTCCTGGTCACGGTCTGCTTCGCGGTCAGCCGCTCGGCCTTTGCCTCCTTCTTTGCCGAGTATTCCCGGCTTAAGGGTCTCGGCTCGATCGGGCTCTTCTCGGCCATCTACTCCGGGACCACCATCTTCCTGCGCTTCACCGTCGGGCACCTCCCCGATCGGTTGGGCCGGGTCCGGGTACTTGGTCCGGCGCTGGTTGTCTTCGGGGCCGGGATCGCCCTGATCGCTTTCAGCGAACCCTGGCCGGTCTTCATCCTCTCCGCCCTCCTCTGCGGGCTCGGCCACTGCTTCCTTTACCCGGTCCTCAACGCCCTGGTGATCGAGCGGGTCCAATCCTGCTCCCGGGGGACGGCTACCGGGATCTTCATCAACAGTTTCGATATCGGGATCGGGGTCGGCTCCCTCCTCTGGGGGGCGGTCGCCCAAATCGGAGGCTACCTAATGATCTACCCCCTGGCCGGCGTCGTCGCCATCATCGGTCTCTTCTTCGCCCGCCCCCGGTCAGGCCGGAGGTGATAAACCACGTAATCGTAAGGAACGACCCCCGCCCGGTCATTGCGAGGAGCGAAACTTCGCCCGGTCCTGTGGGGAGCAAAGCCCCGCCCGGTCCTGTGGGGAGCAAAGCCCCGCCCGGTCCTGCGGGGAGCAAAGCCCCGCCCGGTCATTGCGGGGAGCAAAGCCCCACCCGGTCATTGCGGGGAGCAAAGCCCCACCCGGTCATTGCGGGGAGCAAAGCCCC
>CAZPMN010000045.1:0-8037 GCA_964587835.1 uncultured bacterium | reverse complement strand
ACCCGGTCATTGCGAGGAGCAAAGCCCCACCCGGTCATTGCGAGGAGCGGAGCGACGAAGCAATCTCCACCACCAAGTTATTGCGAGGACCACAAGGAGGATGAGGCAATCTCATTCTTCGATGACAAGATCCTGCTGGCGAAAGATCGAGATTGCTTCGCCCCTGCGGGGCTCGCAATGACATTGTAAAAGCAAACAGTCGATGAAGATCGCGCTTGTCGCCTACGACGCCTTTCAGGGCAGGTCCACCGGCTACTACCCGCCCCTCCACCTCTGCCGTCTCGCCACCCAGCTCGAGGTGGCGGGGGAGGAGGTGAGGATCTTCGATTACGCCGGGGAATTCCGTTACCTCGACGAATATTTCACCCGGATCCGGGATTTCGCCCCCGACCTGGTCGGGCTCACCTGCTACACTCCCTACCTGGTCCCCTTCGACCGGATCACCAGGAGGCTGCGAACCTACCTGCCCCGGGCGGTACTGATCGCCGGCGGACCCCACCCGACCGTCCGGCCGGAATGGACCCTGGAGAAGATGGACCAGCTCGACTACGCCCTCCGGGGGGAAGGCGACTATGCCTTCCCCGCCCTGGCCGGGATGCTGGCGGGGAAATGCTCACCCAAAGAGGTCCCCGGCCTGGTTTACCGGGTGGAGGGGGGGATCGCGAAGAACTCCCCCGAGCGGATCGATGACCTCGACCGCCTGTCCCCGCTCGACCGGAGCTATCTCGACCGCTACTACCGGGAGGGGATGTACTGGAATCTGGCCGCCCGGGGAAAGCTGGATATGATGATCAGCAGCCGGGGTTGTCCCTATAACTGCCGGTTCTGTTTCCAGGTGGAGAAGAAGTGCCGGTTCCGCGGGGTCGATAACCTGCTGGCGGAGTTCGAGGAACTGCGGCGGCGGGGAGTGAGGACCGTCCATATCCAGGACGACTCCTTCACCGCCGACCGGAAACGCTGCCTGGAGATCGCCGATGAACTGGTCCGTGGCGGCTACCGCTTCCATCTCAAGATCCGCTCCCGGGTCGACGCCGTCGACCGGGAGCTGCTGGATAGACTGAAGCACGCCGGGGTGGAGCAGATCGTCTACGGCTTCGAGTCCGGTTCCGACCGGGTCCTGAAGGCGATGGGGAAGGGGACCACGGCGGCCCAGAACCTGCGGGCCGCCCGGTTGACCAAGGCGGCCGGGATCGGCTGTTACGGCGAGATTATGGTCGGGTTTCCGGAGGAGACGGAAGAGACAATCGACGAGACCATTGCTTTTCTCAGGCAAGCGAAGCCGATCGTCGGCTTCGTCCCCGTCCTCTATCCCCTCCCCGGGACCGCGGTCTACGAGGAGGCTAAAAAAGACGGTACGCTGCAGGGGGATTGGGACATCCGCGGTCCCTGGCCCTGGATCAAACTCCCCTGGACCGAGACCTACGGTGACCTCCAGGCCGCCTCGAGAAGAATCGTCCGGAAGATCCAGCGCGATCCCGGAACCATCATCTACTTCCTCCGCCGCCATCTTCCGGTTCTCAACTGGCGGGCGGTCAGGTTCCTCCTCCGGGTCGTCCGTGATCTCCACCTCCGCCTCTTCCTCGTCCCCCCCTACCCCGACTGGTGGTAACCTCCACCCTTATTGCACAATTCAAGTCATACCACTTTTGTGCAATAAGAGATGGAAAAATCCAGAAAAATACCCTTTCGGGATTTTTTGCCTTTAGTCTTGTCCTAACTGGGCACGGACTCGCTCTACGATCTCGCGGAGGCGTTCTTCGGTCCTGGCCTCGGCCATAAAACGGACCAGGGGCTCGGTGTTAGAAGGGCGGAGGTTGAGCCAGAAGTCGTCGGCACGGAAGGTTACCCCGTCGAGGTGGTCGGGTTCGAGCCCGTCACTTTTAAACTCCTTCTCTACTGCGGCCAGGGCGGCCTCGCGGTCGGTGACCTGGTAGTTGAGCTCTCCGGTGGAGAAGTACTTCTTCAGGGGACGCCAGAGACGGGAGAGGGGGGCGTCTTGCTCGATGATCAGTTCCAGAATTCGGGCGGCGGTAAGGGCGGAGGACTCGGAGAAGTAGTTTTCCTTATAATAATAGTGCCCGGCGATGTCGCCGCCGAAGACGGCGTCGGTCTTTCTCATATCTCCCTTGAGGAAAGAGTGGCCGACCCGTCCCCGGATCATTTTTCCGGAGTGTTCGACGATGTACTCCTCAGCCGCCCAGCTGGAGCGGAAGTCGGCGACGATCGCCGAACCCGGGTGCTGTTTCAGGTACCACCCGGCCAGAAGAGCGGTGACGAAGTCGTTGGGGATTACTTCCCCCTTCTCGTCCACCACCACCGTCCGATCGCCGTCGCCATCAAAAATGAAACCGGCCTTGGCCCCGGTTTCCCGTATCCGCCGGATCAGCTCGGTCTGGTTCTCCTCGAGCAGGGGGTTGGGACCGTGGCCGGGGAAATTGCCGTCCGGGGTGGAGTTGAGCCACTCGATCCGGGGGGGCAGTCCGGCAAAGACCGGGGGCACCTCCAACCCGGCCATTCCGTTCGAGCAGTCGATTACGACCTTTAACGGGGCGAGTTCCCCGATCAGGGAGCGGATCCGCTGCCGGTAATCATCCCCGGTCCTATCTTCCGCGGTCAGCTTTCCCGGCGCTCCCGCCGCTGGAGTGGGGGAAGGGGAGAGGACGCGGTCCTCCAGGCGGTCGAGTCCGTTCTCCCGGGCGATGGGGACGGACTCCGGACCGACGAACTTCATCCCGATATACTCGGGCGGGTTGTGGGAGGCGGTGACCTGGATCCCGCCGCGGAGGCCGTAGTTTCCCACGGCGAAGTAGTGCATACAGGTGGAGAGGAAGCCGAGGTCGACGATATCGATCCCGGCCTCGAGCATCCCCCGGACCAGGGCTTCCTTGATCGCCGGGGCGGCCCGGCGCATATCCCGGCTCACCCCGACCGGGCCCTCCG
This sequence comes from uncultured bacterium, assembly GCA_964587835.1. Classification (GTDB taxonomy): domain Bacteria; phylum Auribacterota; class Erginobacteria; order Erginobacterales; family Erginobacteraceae; genus Erginobacter. The sequence goes on along the minus strand of CAZPMN010000045.1, from coordinate 5,097 downwards.
GGAAAATCTCCCGGATCTCCCGCCCGATCCGGGAGGCGATCTCCTCGTTCAATTCAGCCGGGTAGATCCCGCGGATGTCGTAGGCTTTGAAGATCTCGGACATAATCCACTAATTGTACGAATTAACTCGAATTGTCACCCCTCCTCGCCCCCTTTTAGTCCACTAATTACACTAATTACCACTAATTTACTTATAGAGGACCCTGCCTCGCCCTCTTTGTAGTCCGCAGATTATACGCTTGCGCGCCGGAGCGCTTCAGCGCACAGGCACGGATTTCGCTAATCTCTGTCCCGTCCTGATCTAAAGTTGTCACTTTTCCAGATCCCTGCCGCTTTATGCGGCAGGTGAATCAATTCATAAGTTACAGTAGCGCTATATAGGCAATAGGCCCCCGCGGCCTTGCGCCGCGGGTGAATAAGTTCATATCAATAGGATAGCTGTGAACTTTCTCCCCTGCCACACAAGTGCTAGCATCCCGATGTATATCGGGGGTGGCAGGGGCCGTTGGCGGATTTTCCCTTCTTGATTAGCTTATGAACTTTCATTCCCCGGGGGTGCCTGTCCGGCTAAGCATTGCGAAGACGGAAATCCCGGGGGGATGTCCTCTACAATATGACAACCTATATCAGGACGGGACCGGTTTGCCGCTATGCTCTATGCGCTTTGCTGCAAGCGAAGCGATACTACATTTACTACAAGGAATGCCGCCGGCATTCCGATCCCGCAAGCCCGAAGGGCGATACTGCTTACTGATTACTGATCACCGATTACTGATTACTATTCCCTATCCCCAAATTATCCTGTCGATCCTGTTATCCCGTCTCTATTGTAACGTCCCCCCGACTTTTGTCGATGGAATTCCGGGGGAGGTTCGGGCATACTAACCGCTCCAATCCGATGAAGACAGATTCCGCAGGCAAAATCATTATCCGGGGGGCCCGGGAGCATAACCTCAAGGGGTTCGATCTCGCCATCCCCCGGAACCGGCTGGTGGTGGTCACCGGGCTCTCCGGTTCCGGCAAGTCCTCGCTCGCCTTCGACACCATCTACGCCGAGGGGCAGCGGCGCTACGTGGAGAGCCTCTCCGCTTACGCCCGCCAGTTTCTCGAGCAGATGCAGAAACCCCGGGTGGAGTCGATCGAGGGGCTCTCCCCGGCCATTGCCATCGAGCAGCGTAAGGCCGGTTCCAACCCCCGTTCGACCGTGGGGACGGTAACCGAGATCTACGACTACTTAAGGCTTCTCTACGCCCGGGTCGGGATCCCCCACTGCCCCCGCTGCGGAAGGGAGATCAGCCGCCAGACCGTCCAGGAGATCGTCGACCGGGTGATGGCTTTGCCGCCGGGGATGAAGATTCAGGTTCTCGCCCCCCTGGTCAGGGGGAAGAAGGGCGCCCATCGCGAGATCCTGGAGCGGGCCGGCCGCCAGGGTTACGTCCGGGTCCGGGTGGACGGGGAGGTCTACGCGATCGAGGAGACGCCGGAGCTGGAGCGGAACCGGAAGCACGATATCGAAGCGGTGATTGACCGGCTGACGGTGGGGGAAGGGATCCGGGAACGCCTGACCGACTCGGTGGAGACCGCGCTGCGGCTGGGGGGCGACCTGGTCCTGATCGCCGCCGGCTCGCCGGAGAACCGGGATATCCCCTTCAGCAGCCATTACGCCTGCGCCGACTGCGGGATCAGCTTCGAGGAGCTGGCGCCCCGGATGTTCTCCTTCAACAGTCCCTATGGCGCCTGTCCGGCCTGTTCGGGCCTGGGGACGGCAATGGAGGTCGATCCCGAGCTGGTGATCCCCGATCCGGCCAAATCAATCGCCGGGGGAGCCATCGTTCCTTGGTCCTCTCCGATCACCACCCGCCGCCACCGCTGGAAGGGGGCCGCCTCCCGATACTACTACGCCCAGCTAGAAGGGGTGGCCCGGGAATACGGCTTTGACCTCACCACCCCGTTCAAAAAGCTGACGGCGCGTCAGCGCAAGGCGGTCCTTTATGGGACCGGGTCCCGCCTGATCAAAATGCGCTGGGAACGGTCCGGCCGGGTGGAGTATAAGAACACCCCTTTCGAGGGGGTCATCCCCAACCTGAACCGCCGCTACCGGCAGACCGACTCGGAGTACGTGCGAGAGGAGATCTTCAGCAAGTACATCACGCTGCGACCCTGTCCCGAATGCCAGGGCGCCCGGCTGCGGCCGGAGAGCCGGGCGGTGACGGTGGCGGAGAGGTCGATCATCGAGTCGTCCGCCCTCTCCGTGAGGGAGGCGCTGGCTTTCTTCTCCTCTCTCCAGCTGCCCGGGCAGAAGTCCGAGATCGCCCGCGAGGTTCTCAAGGAGATCCGGGAGCGGCTCTCCTTCCTCGAGAATGTCGGACTGGGTTACCTCACCCTGGATCGGGCCAGCGCCACGCTCTCCGGGGGGGAGGCCCAGCGGATCCGGTTGGCCACCCAGATCGGTTCCGGACTGGTCGGGGTGCTCTACGTCCTCGACGAGCCGAGTATCGGTCTCCACCAGCGGGACAACTCCCGCCTGATCGAGACCCTGCTGCGGTTGCGCGACCTCGGCAACACCATTATCGTGGTCGAGCACGACGAGGCGACCATCCGGGCCGCCGATTTCGTAGTCGATCTCGGTCCGGGGGCGGGGGAGAGGGGGGGGTACCTGGTGGCGGCTGGAACGGTGGAGGAGATCCTGAGCTCCCCCCGCTCTCTCTCCGGGAGATACCTCTCCGGGGACCTGAAGATCGAGACCCCGAAAGAGCGACGTCTTCCCACCGGGCACTTTCTGACGATCGAGGGGGCCCGGGAACACAACCTGAAGAACCTCAAGGTGAAGATACCCCTGGGACTTCTCTGCTGCGTCACCGGTGTCTCCGGATCGGGGAAGTCCACCCTGGTCGAGGAGACACTGAGCCGGGCCCTGAAGCGGATTTTCTACCGTTCCCGCCAGAACCCCGGACTCCACGATCGGATCCGGGGGGTGGAGCAACTGGACAAGGTAATCGACATCGACCAGTCCCCGATCGGTCGGACTCCCCGCTCCAATCCGGCCACCTATACCGGGCTTTTCGGCCCGATCCGGGAACTCTTCGCCCGGCTTCCCCTGGCCCGGATGCGGGGTTACCGCCCGGGCCGTTTCAGTTTCAACGTGGCCGGGGGACGCTGCGAGTCCTGCCGGGGGGACGGGATCATCCGGATCGAGATGCACTTCCTCCCCGACGTCTACGTCCGCTGCGAAGCCTGCCGGGGCCGGCGTTACAACCGGGAGACCCTCGAGGTCCTCTACAAGGGCAAGAACATCGCCGAAGTACTGGACTTATCTGTCGACCAGGCTTTGGAGTTCTTCGCCAATATTCCCCGAATCAAAAACAAGCTCCAGACCCTGGCCGACGTGGGCCTGGGCTATATCAAGCTGGGACAATCGGCGACCACCCTCTCCGGGGGAGAAGCCCAGCGGGTCAAGCTCTCGCGGGAACTCTCCCGTCGGGCCACCGGCAAGACCCTGTACATTCTCGACGAGCCGACCACCGGCCTGCATTTCGCCGATATCGACAAGCTCCTCGGGGTGCTCAAACGGTTGACCGACTCCGGAAACACCGTTATAGTGATCGAGCATAACCTGGACGTGATCAAGAACGCCGACTGGGTGATCGATCTCGGTCCGGAAGGGGGTGAGGAAGGGGGCGAGATCGTGGCCGAGGGCCCCCCGGAAGAGATTGCGGCGAAGAAAAAATCCCATACCGGGAAGTTCCTCAAGACCGTGCTTTAACTTGTACAAGGTATAAAGGGGCGGTTTTGCGTCTTAAATAATCTTGAATAATTATGTCATTGCGAGGAGGCCCGAACGTTTTCGGGCCGACAAAGCAATCTATTGTGTCGCAATGGATTGAGATTGCTTCGCTCCCGCTCGCAATGACCTGAAAACGCATTGATATTTCGACGCAACATTATATAAGACCAGGATTAAACAACAGGAGATAGGCGATGTCATATTCAGTCTTCCACCAGGGCGGGCCGTTAATGTACCTGATCCTGGCCGGCTCGGTGCTCGGCCTGGCGGTCTTTCTCGAGAGGCTTTATCACCTCCATCGGGCCCGGATCGATACCGACCGGTTTATGGCCGCGATCCGCTCCCGGGTCAAAAAGGGAGAGATCGCCGAGGCGATCGCGCTCTGCCGCCGCACTCCGGGACCGGTCTCCCATATCGTCAGCGCCGGCCTCTCCTGTTCCTCCCGCGACCGGACCCAGATTCGGGAGGCGATCGAGGATGCCGGTGTTCACGAGGTCCCCCGGCTGGAGAAGAACCTGGTGGTTCTGGCCACCCTGGCCCACGTTTCCCCCCTGCTCGGGTTGCTGGGGACGGTTCTGGGTATGATCCGGGCCTTTATGACCATCGAGGAGATGCAGGGAATCGTTAATCCCTCCGACCTGGCCGGGGGAATCTGGGAAGCGCTGCTCACCACCGCCTTCGGTCTCCTGGTGGCGATCGGAGCTTACGTGGCCTACAATTTCCTGGTCGCCCGGGTGGGGAAGATGGTCCTGGATATGGAAACCAGCGCCACCGAGATGGTCAACCTCCTCTCCGGTGAGGGGGAGACGGCCTGAGCAGAGATGAAGTTCAAACGCAAGACCGCGCTGGAGAAAGGGAGGCTGGATATCGCTCCCCTGGTGGATGTCGTCCTTTTGCTGATCATCTTTTTTATGCTCACTTCCAGCTTCATCACCCCCTCGGGGTTGCGGATCGATCTTCCCTCCGCCGAGTCGGTTGAGCCGCAGGAAAAAGACCACCTGACGGTCACCATCTCCGAGAAGGGGGAGATCTTCATCGACGAGCAATCGGTCACCCCGGAAGCCCTCCGGGAACGTCTGGCCTCCGCGCTGGCCGCCGACCCCGGCCGGACCCTGATCCTGGCGGCCGACCGGCAGGCCCGACACGGGGTCGTAGTCCGGGTGATGTCCCTGGCCCGGGATCTCGGGTGGGAGAAGATGGCCATCGCCGCGGAGCCGGAGGGAGAGGAAGGTAAGCAGTAAGCGGTAAGCAGTGAGCGGTAAGCAGTAAGCAGGGTCCCGTCCTGATATAGGTTGTCATATTGTAGAGGACAT
>CAZPMN010000044.1:0-17987 GCA_964587835.1 uncultured bacterium | reverse complement strand
AAAACCGGACATTTCTATTTTGGCGAAAGCGGACATTATCATTTTGGGATTACAGCTCATAGCCGGCCGGGCGGCGGCGGGGTCTTGGAGACTTCAAGGAACTCCCGGAATCCTATTATTCGAGACGGGGGATATGGTAGGATAGGCAGCCATGAGAAAACGGGAAGAAGAGATACTCTTTCGGGGCGAGTGGCTGTCGATCAAGCGGGCTTCCTACCGCTCCCGCTCCGGCAGCGCGGTCAACTGGGAGGTGGTGGAGAGATCCCGGGCCGAGACGGTGATCATCCTATTGGCCCGGCTGATTCCCTCCGGGAGGATTCTGCTCCTCCGGCAGTTCCGGGCGGGGATCAACCGAACGGTGATCGCCCTTCCAGCCGGGGTAGTCGGCCCCGGAGACGATCCCCGCGAACAGGCGCTGGCGGAGTTAAAGGAGGAAACCGGTTTCCGGGGCCGGGTCGTCGGGGAAAGCCCCACGCTGAAGATCAACCCGGCCATTCTCGACTGCAACGTCATAGTCTACCGGATGGAGGTCGACGAGAACGCGGAGGAAAACCGCCATCCCCGGCAAGAACTGGAGCCGGAAGAGGAGATTGAGGTGATCCCGGTCAGGCCGGAGACGATCCGCGAGTTCCTCCTCGCCGAAAGAGGGCAGGGCCGGGAGATCGATGTCGCCTGCTGGTTATGGGCAGTGGGGAGTGGGCAGTAGGCAGTGGGCCAAGTCCCACTCTCCACTCCCTACTGCCCACTGCCTAAAAATACACGGCCAGGCCGGCGCGAACCTGGTGGTGATCGAGGTTGACCTCCTCCTTCTGCTCGAAGCCGCGCCAGTCCTGAGAGGTGAGATCCATTCGCAGGCGGTTATACCGGTATTCGACCCGGACCCCGAACCTTTCCGAGAAGGCCCACTCGGCGCCCGCCAGGGCGAAGTAGATCGGATCGTTGGAGAGGTCGAGGTCATAAAGGCCGCGGTCGGCATAGGTCTCCTCCGCCTCCCGGCTGGGATAGAGTTTTCCCAACGTGTAACCCAAACCACCGCCGAGATAGAGGTAGAGATCGCCCAGGTTATAGCCGGCCCGCAGCGCGGCCGTCAAGGGAGCGATCCGGAGATCGGAGTCACCCAAGTCCCGGGCTCGAGTCCTGATATAGTCCGCGCCCACCTCGACCCGGACCGCGGGGATGAAGGAAAAGAAGAAAGAACCCCCACCTCCCATCCGGTCTTCCACATCCAGGTCCACTGAGGAGGCGGTCTCCCCATCGAACTGGAAGCCGTAAAGGCCGTGGCCCTCAAACCCAAACCGGCCGTGGACGGCAGGGGTAACGGTGATGGCCAGCGTCAACCCCAGGATCACCTGATAGATGGTGCGCATATAGCTGACTCCTTGGCTCCGGTTGCCGTCATTTTTACCACGACATAAGCTACCGGGTGATGTTAGCATTGGCAAGCAGAGAATATCAGTTCCTCCCGCTTGCTTGAGGAGAGATTTATGAACGCGAATAGATGGTTGATTGCCCCCCTGGTTGCCGGCCTGACGGTTTTGCCCGCCGCCGGGCGGGGCGGATCTTACTCCGCGCCCCGGCGGAACGGGCCGGCAGCGGCGAGTTCGACGGCGGACACCGGCGATGCCCCCGGCACCGTCGAGATCATAGAATGGGGACAACTCTCCCGAACCGGCGGACGGTCGGCGGCCCGCCGGCCCCGCCGGAGGCCGGAGAAAGAAACCCCGACCTCCGGAAAATTGGCAGCTTCTCCCTCTCCGGGGCGGCCCCGGGGGTCCACTCCAACGCCGACTACCACCCCCGGTTTGAGCCTCCTCCCGAACCTCTCTTCAGCCACCCCCCCCGGGCAGGTTTTCCCCCTCGAATCCCCGCCTGACCCGGAACCGGATCAGGCACCCGCCATCTCGCCCGATGCCGGAGCGCCCCCACCCGCCGGGGCCGCGCGCTTCGGGCGGATACCCGCTCACTTCATCCGGAACGACGGCCAGATCGATTCCGAAGTCCGCTTTTACCTGAAGGGATCACGGGGAACGGTCTACCTGACCGGGCGGGAAGTGGTCTTTGATTTCCTCTCCCGGATGGCGGACGGCGGGGAAGACCAGCCGGAACCGGGAGCGGAGGAACCCTCTCCCACCCGGCTGGTCTTCCGGATGCGCTTCCTCGGTCCTTCCGTCCAGACCACGGTTGAGGGGAATAGTGAACTTCCGGGGAAGGTCAATTACTTCGTCGGCGCGCGGGAGAACTGGCGGAGCGGTATCCCCACCTTCGGCGAGGTGGTCTACCGCAACCTCTATTCGGGGATCGACCTGGCCTGTCTATTTCGGGAAGGCAGCCTGGTCTACCGCTGGACCATCGCTCCCGGGGCCGACCCCCATATGATCGCCTGGGAGTACTTGGGGGTGGATGGCCTGGAGATCGACCCCGCCGGGAACCTGATCGTCCTGACCGGATTCGGCGGCTTCCCCACCCCCGCCCCCCGTCTTTACCAGGAGGTCGAGGGAAAACGGTTGGAGCGCGAAGGAGCTTTTGTCATCAGGGAAGGGAACACCGTCGGCCTGGAGATCGGGCCTTACGAGGAGACCGCGCCGCTGGTAATCGAGTTTTAGTCGATCCAATCCTCTTCTCCGCTCCCCCGGCCAGCAGGATCACCATCCCGGCCAGGGCCGCCCCCGCGATCACGTCGATGACGTAGTGGTAACGGAGGTAGACCGTGGAGAGGACCAGGCCGGTCACGATCGGAAGGTAGAGGTAAAAGAGTTTCCTCCGGAAACGGAAGGCCAGCCAGAGGGCGATCAGCGGGATCTCGGTGTGGCCGGAGGGGAAACAGTCGCGGGGGCAGGCTTCCATACAGTAGATCAGCGCGGCCAGCTGTTCTCGGATCAGGATTCCTTCCAGCGGCACCGCGTGGTAAATGGTGAACCGGGGCCCGATGGCCGGGATGATGAAGTACCCGAGGTAGGAGAGGATGTAACCGAGGGTAATCGCGAAGACCGACTTCTGGAACGGAAACCGCTCTCTTTTCCGGTAGAGGACCAGGACCAGGATCAGGGGGAGGAAGTAATTGGTGGCGTAGAAGAGCTGCATCGCCTCGGTCAGCCAGGGAACGGTGAGCCTCTGCAGCCAGACGGTGGGATCTCCTCCAAAAAGCCAGCGGTCGGCGGCGATCAGCCACCGGTCCCGGATCACCATAAACCCGGGGTTGCGGTCCGAGTTGATCAGGTAGGTGATCATCTTGTAACCGTAAAGGATGTAGGGCAGGGGTAGCCAGTTGCGTACCGCGACGGCCAGGCGGCTGGCGGGGCGCCTCTTCTGGGCCGAGACCAGCAGCGCGAGGAGGGCGGCGGCCGCCACCTGGGCGAGGAGCAGCCAGCCCCAGGAGACGATCATCGCCCGGAAGACGAGGATGAAGATCGTCAGGAAGACCAGGTAAGCCAGGATCAGGTGCTCGGATAACCGGTTGTAGCGTGACGGCAGCATAATCCCCATCCCCATTAGCCGACGCCGAGCAGGACGAAAAGATCGAGGGAAAATCCGAGCAGCCAGTGAGCGATGATTACCGTTTTCAGCGAACGGCAGCGCAGCGCCACCAGGCCAAAGAGGATCCCCCCCCGGCAGGGCCGCCAGCAGTTCCGGCAGCGGCTTGGTGGCGTGGAGGGCGGTGGAAAGCAACGCCTGGAAGAGCAGGGCCCGAGTCAGCCCCCAGGAATCTTTCAGACCGAAGAGGGCGAAACCGCGGAAGAAAAACTCCCACCCGAGGTAATAAAAGACATAGGTGAACTGGTAGAGGATGAAGACGGTGATGTTCTGTCCCTGGAGCTGAAATGGATCTTCGAGCCGGGAGATGAAGAGCGGGTACTGGCTTTGGAACTCGGGCCGGCCGGCGGAGATCCAGCCCAGGAGCAGGACCAGGGGGACTCCCCAGGCCAGGGAGATCCAGCCGGCCCGGCGGTCTCCCGCCTGCCAGCCGTAGGCGGAGAGCTTCTCTCCCAGGAGGTTCTTGACTATCGCGACCGGGAGAAGGAAGAAGAGAACCAGGGTAACGGCAAAGTGGTAGAGGCTGGGAGCCAGGAACCCGAAACTGCCCTGTTCGGTATAGCTGCCCAGGACTCTCTCGTAAAAATGGGGAGAGCCGACCAGGAAATAGATGACCGAGATCGCCAGCACGGAGACCAGGATAATCGTCGGCCGCTGGCCGGATCGAACGGCCGGCACACGAAGTTCGATCGCGGAACCGGTCTTCATCACCGCTGGGCGGCGCCACCGAGAAGTCTCCCCACCGGCTGGAGAGGCTCGAGGTGGTCGCAGAGAATCTTGAAGCAGGAAGTGAGCGGGGTGGCCAGGATCATCCCCACCGGACCCCAGATAAAATACCAGAGAATCAGGGCCATTAGAACGGTCAGCGGATTGAGCCTGGTCTTTTTGCCGATCACGTAAGGCGAGACGACATTCCCCTCCAGGTTCTGGATCAGGAGCAACACCCCGAGCAGGGCCAGAACCGTCCAGTAAGAATCGAACTTGAAGAGGGCGACGGCGACCGGACCGAGTAAACCGATAAAGGCCCCGATGTAGGGGATGAAGTTGAGCAGGCCGGTCAGGGGACCCCAGATATAGGCGTAATCGATCCGGAAGATGAGGAGGACCACTGTAACCAGGATCCCCAGGGCCAGATTGATCAGGGTCCGGACGATGATGTAGCCGCCGATTTCGCGATTGATCGACTCCACGATCGAGGCCGCCCGAGTTTCATTCTCTTCTCCCCAGGCGGTAATGGTGATCTTCTTGAAGTCCCTGGCCCCGGCCAGGATGAAAATCAGAATAAAGAAGACCAGGAAGAAGTTGGAGAGGAGGTTCATCAGGGTGATCAGGCTGTTGAAGAGATTCTGGATGATCCCGGAGATGAGCTCGGGGGCGTCGCCGGGGGAGGGATTGGGGACCAGTTCGGCATCCCCCGGCAGGGCGGCGGCCAGGCGGTCGACCAGGCCGGTGTAGGCCTGCAAGCCCCTCTCCACCTGGTTCCGGAGAGTCTCCTGGTACTGAGGTAGGGCGTTGATGAGGCTGCCGACCTCGCCGCTGACCAGGAACCCGAGAGCCAGGACCAGTCCCAGGCAGGAGACGAGGACCAGAATCACCGCCAGAAAATACGGGATCCGGATTCGGTTCAATGCGGCGATCAGAGGATAGAGGATGTAGGCGAGGAAGATCGCCAGGGCGAAGGGCACCAGGATCGAGCGCAGCTGGTAGGCTACGCCCATCAGGACCACGAAGGAGAGGAAGAGAAGGCAATAGGCGATCAGCGACTGCGAGCGGGCGGCGGGCTCGCTGCTGGGATTATCGATCATCGTCGTCATCTTGTCCTGACCCCGGATTTAACCGGCTGCATCATCGCATAGAATTCCGGCACGAAACAAGCCCAAATCCCTCCTCAGTTCCCGTCCGGGCACTCCCCCGCCAGTTGTCCACAGGCCGCCTTGATCTCGGTTCCGAAGCGGTATCGACGGGTGACCGTGATCCCCTCCCCCTCCAGGATCCGGAGGAACTCCCGAACCGCCGGGGCCGGGGAGGGTTGGTACCGGCCGGTCTGGTTATAGGAGATTAGGTTGACGAAATACAGCCGGGGCAGCCTTGATTTCAGGAGACCGGCCAGCTGGAGGGCCTGGTCGGGTGAATCGTTGACTCCGGACAGCAGCAGGTATTCGATCATCACCCGCCGGCCGGTCTGCTCTATCCAGGCGGCCGTCGCCCCCAGAACGTCCTCGATCGGGTAGGTTTGGTTGATCGGCATCAACCGTGACCGGAGCTGGTCATCCGGGGCGTGGAGGGAGAGGGAGAGGTTGACTTGGATCCCCTCAGCCGCCAGCCGCCGGATCCCGGGGATGATCCCGGCGGTCGAGATCGAGATCCGCCGGGCCCCAACCCCGCACCCGTCCGGGTCGTTGATCACCCGGACCGCAGAGATGACCGCCTCGTAATTAAGCAAGGGTTCCCCCATCCCCATAAAGACCACGTTGGCGACCCGCCCGGAGGAATCCGCCAGGAGCCGATTCCAGAAGAGAACCTGAGCGATGATCTCGTCCCGGGTGAGGTCGCGATGGAAACCCCGGTCGCCGGTCAGACAGAAAACGCAGCCCAGGGAACAGCCGGCCTGGGAGGAGACGCAGACGGTATTCCGCCGCGGCCGGTGCCGCATCAGGACCGTCTCGATCTGCTCGGCGTCGGCGAGACGGATCGCCGCCTTGGCCGTTAAGCCGTCCGCGGACTCCACCAGCCGGGAGGAAATCTCCAGGGGGACTTCCCTCTCCAGGGTCGCCCGCAGATCTTTGGGGAGATTGGTAGCCTCGGTCCAGGAACGGCAGAGACGCCCGAAGATGGCCGACCGGGCCTGCCGGTGCCGGTAGGCCGGTTGGCCGGAGAGAACCTGATCCAGTCTTTCCAAATCCGGGGTCATTCCTCCTCCGGGGATACCGGGCGGCGACGGCGCTTGGCCTGTCCACGTTTCTTCTTCGCCTCCAGCCGCCGCTGCCGGGCCGCCGGCGAGGGGCGGGTCGGCTTCCGGGCCCTGGCCGGGCGGGCGGCCCGGCGGACCAACCCCTCCAACCGCCTCCGGGCGTCCCGGCGGTTGGCGTCCTGGGTCCGGTAGCGGGAGGCATCGATAACCAGGACCCCCGCCGCTGTCACCCGCCGACCGGCCAGCTGGATCAATCGGGTTTTGACCGGAAGAGGCAGGGAGGGGGACCGGCGGATGTCAAACCTCAGCTGGACCGCACTCGAGGTCTTATTGACCTTCTGGCCCCCCGGCCCCGAGGAGCGGATGAATTCCTCGTCGAGCTCGGCCTCGGGAATCGTGATCTTTCTTCCGACCCGGATCATGGCCTGGTAGTGCACAGTAAGCGGTAAGCAGTAAGCGGTAAGCAGTGAGCAGAGCGCCCGAATCACCGATTACTGATCATTGATTACCGATTACCATTCCCCCTACCGGAAAGGGTGAGGATCTCCGACCCCCGGGCGGTGGCCCGGACGGTGTGCTCCCACTGGGCGGAGAGGGAACCGTCTCTGGTCACCGCGGTCCAGCCGTTGGCCAGCAACCGGGACTTATAGGTCCCGGCGTTGATCATCGGCTCGATGGTGAAGACCATATCCTCCTCGATCAGCGGGCCGGTGCCCTTCTTCCCGTAGTGGAAGACGCTCGGCTCCTCGTGGAACTCCAGACCTACGCCGTGGCCGGTATAATCGCGGACAACCGAAAAGCCCAGTCTCTCGGCATATTCCTGGATCACCCAGCCGATCTCCCCGAAGTGGTTCCCCGCTTTCACCGCCCGGATCCCCCGGACGAGGCACTCCCGGGCCGCCTCGACCAGCCGCCGGGCCTCAGCGCTCACTTCCCCGATCAGGAACATCCGGGAGGCATCGGCGTAGAAACCGTTGAGGATAGTGGTAACGTCGACGTTGATGATGTCCCCCTCCTGAAGAACGGTCCCGTCCGGAATGCCGTGACAGATCTGTTCGTTGAGGGAGGTGCAGACCGAACGGGGGAAGCCCCGATAGCCCAGGGGCGCGGGGATAGCTCCTGCGGCGACTGTTTCCTCGTGGACCCAGGAATCGATCTCGGCGGTGGTGATCCCGGGACGGATCCGTTCGGCCACCAGGTCGAGGAGACGGGCGGTCAGCCGGCCGGAGGCCCGGATCCCGGAGATCTCTTCAGCGGTCTTGATCGGGATACCCGACCGGCTTTTCCTTCCGGCGATGGAATTTCGCCCCCGATCCCGGTCAGCGCGGAGATGGCATTTCTTGTATTTCAGTCCGCTTCCGCACCAGCAGGGGTCGTTGGGCCCGATCGTCATAGGAAAATCACCGGGGAGTAGAGAAAAAAGAAAGCAGGAAGAAAAGTACTCTCGGACCGGATAATCTTCAGCCGCCCCACTTGCTCCCGAGGATGGCGGTCAGGAGGATAAAAACCCCTCCCAGCACTCCGATCAGGCAGATAAACCGGACAAAAAAGTCATTACGGTCGACCAGGAGACCCTTCAGACACTGGGGGAACCACTCCGGGTGCATGGCGAAGACCCCGGAGGTGAGAAGGAGAAGGCCGATCAGAAGACTGATGACCAGGAAGACCGGCACTTCCATGAAGATGGTGACCAGAGCCGAATAGACAATCCAGATCCCGGCCAGTCCGGCAATTATGTAAATCGTTCTCACCCAGCCGGGGCCGAGGTGAACCAGTCGCCCCCCGAAACTCTTCATCTTCTGCGGCTGGATTACCCCGTAAATCCGGGTCACCACGAGCAGGCCGCCGATGAGGCCGACCAGGATTCTCAGTGCTTCTTGCGATATGCGCATAATCTACAACCTCCTTGCAAGCGGTTTCTCGGTTTGATCACCCCGGCAGCCGGGGCCAACCGATTAGTGGGCGCGGGCCCGGCAACAGGCCACCAGGTCGGGATGGGCGATCAGGTCGGTAGCGGACCAGGCGTCAAGACAGTGGCGTTCCAGGTACTCGTAGGGCAGGTAGCCGTAACCGCCGTCGCCCCAGCTTCCGGACCAGGAATTCTTGAATTTGAAGTAGCCATCGCCACGGCTGTATCCAACCACGCAAACGGCATGCCCTCCCAACGATGAACGGCCGGGTTCGGGCAAAGGGATTTCTCCCCCGCGGTTTTCGAACCACTCCGGGAAGACCTCCACACCGGCCAGGAAAGGTCCGTTCAGGGCCAGACTCTGTTCCATCTCCTCAAGTCCGGAGAGCCGGCCGTAAGCCTTGATCCGGAAGGGCAGCGCCTGGTCGCCGGCCTCCAAGCAGGGGGAATCGGTCTGGTAGGGGCGGTAGGGCCAACATTCTTCGCGACAGACTCCCTGGCGGGCCAGGACCTTCATCGCCACCCGGGGGAATGTTCCCTCCTCGTTGGGGATCCCGTCGGCCCGCTTGCAGAGGTGGTAGAGATAGCGGGGCGAGAGTTCAATCAGTTGCCGGTGTTCGACCAGTTCCTGGTACTCCTTCACCCCGACCGCCGCGGCAAAGGCGACACAGGTGCCTTCTTCCCCCTGATCCCGGACTGGGGACATCCGGTCGCTGTAATCGACCTTCCCCGGCGCGGTAAATCGGGGGAGAACCACCCGCATCGGCAGATCCCGCCGGTCCGCCGGATCCTTTAAGCATCCCAGTCCATAGCGCCGTTCGCTCATCTCGTTTTCCTCCTCCGGGCCGTCAAACAAGGGAACGATAAGTTATCATCTGTTTTCGCCGCTGTCAATCATCCGGTATCCGTCAACGAATCGTCTCTCGGCGGAATCAATATAAGCGGTGCGGGCGGCTCCGGGAGAAACCCGCTCTTCACCGAAATCAGTAATTGATCGCGCTGACGGCGTCGAGGTCGAAGCCGGAGGAATCGGTTCCGCTGAGGGATCCGCGGTAATCGGTATGCCGGATCAGGGTTCCGTTGTCGCCGGCCAGCCAACGGTCACCGGTAGAGGTGATCCGGAGGTACTGGATCCAAGTAAACGGCTCGCCGGGCAGATCGTCCAGGTCGAAATGATCGCCCCCCGAGACCGCCGGGTTGGTCGGATCCGGATACCCGTTGTGGCTGAAGACCGGATTGATCCCGGCGAACCCGTACCGATACGAGTAAGGTTGGGAAATATTAATCCTCTCCATCCCCCCCCTGTCATAACGGAGACTGTAACGAAAAGGGAACTCCCTCCAGTTCTCTCCGTCCTGGCTGACGGCGACCACCGCCGGTTCCATCCATCTTTCCTCCGGGGCAGCGCCCTCGGGGTAACAGGGATTTTCAAAGACCGTAAAGTCAGGCCCGGAATCGTTAACGACCATATTGCCCGTGAATTTGAGAATGATGGTTCCCCCGTAAGGCGGATCGGCCTCGGCTTCCCCAGCGCTCCGGGCGTGGAGAGAAACCACATTCCTCGAATAATCATATAGCCCCCGGCCCGAGGGCGCTCCGAGGGCGGCGGCCGGGTTCTGTCCGGACGGGGCCAGGGGGCGGAAGCTGACTACTTCGTCGGCAAAGGGATCATTGGCTCCAAATATACTGACCGCCCGCGGGGTCAAGGATATCCGGTTGTTCTCCTCGATCTCGCCGGGATAACCGTCCCGGTTGTAGGGAATTACGGCATAGAAATACCTCCGGCGGTTTTCCAGCCCGGCGTCGACGAGATTGTTCCCCCGTCCCGCGTAGATGATTGTTCCGTCATCGGCCTCCCGGGGATAGCCGGCCGTTCTTCTCACCACCCTGACCTCCGCAAAATCTTCCCCGGTCGGATTGATCCAGGCCAGCCCGACCTTGGCGTTGCTGACCGCTCCGAGCAGTCCGCTGACCGAATCCTCCATCCCGGCGGGCGTGATCGTCGGGATCGGACGGGGGGTCGTCCCGCCGCGGTCAATGGCGGCAAGCAACGGTTCGAGGGGATCGGAAACCAACAGGTTGAACTCGGCTATGTCCACCCGACCTTCCTGGTCGGTGACTCTAACCCGGAATCGGAACCCCTGGTCTCCCTTCCTCAGGTAGATATCCGAAACGGTCCCCTCGATCAGCCCGGTGGTCCCGACCAGAGTCAGGCCGTGGGGTAGGTGGCCGAGATCGAGACTGAAGAAGTAAGGAGGGGATCCCCCGGTCGCCCCCAGGAGGAACTGGTAATCCTCGCCGGCCACCGACGCCGGCAGGTCACCGGTGGTGAGATACAACACCTGGTGTTCAACAAGCAGCTCCAGATCCTGGCGGGCGGTGCGCTCCTCCGCGTCGCTGACCATTACCGTGAAGAAAGCCTTCCCGGGCAGCTCGGGGAACCCTCTGATCATCCCGGATTCCGCGTCCAACCCCAGACTGGGCGGAAGTTCGCCGGCGGAGACGGTCCAGATATAGGGGGCTAACCCCCCGGCGGTCTCCAACAAGGCCTGGTAAACCTCCCCAAGCACGGCCGTGGGCAGGGTGCCGGTCACAATCCGCAGCTCCCCCTCCGCAATCACCCCCATCGTCAGCTCAAACTCCCGAACGTCCCAACCGCCCTCCCGGTCGGTAACCCGGACCGTGAAGTTCCGTGTCTCCCACCGTTCGGGCACCCCAGAGATAATCCCCCGATCCGGATCAAACTCCAGTCCTTCCGGCAACCGACCTTCCGTCAACTGCCAAGTGTAGGGGACTGCTCCTCCCCGGGCCCGGAGGGTGAGCAGGTAGGTTTCGTCCTTGACCGCCGGGGGAAGGGCGGCGGTGACGATCTCGACCCCGCCGGGGGCGATCCGGAGGGTATAATCGCTGACGGCGAAACCTTCCTTCCGATCGAAGATGCTGATCGTGAATTCGAATTCCCCGGCCGCCCGGGGAAGCCCGAAGAGCACTCCAGAGTCGGGACCGAGACGAAGCCCTTCCGGAAGCTCCCCGTCCTCGAGGTACCACCGGTAGGGGGTTTCGCCGCCCTCCGCTTCCAGCTTCCCCAGGTAATCCCGCCCCAGTCGGCCGGGCGGAAGCTGACCGGTGACGATCCTCAACCCGCCCTCGACGCCCTCAGGATCGATTCGGACCAGCAGGCGGAGATCTTTTTCGGCGGTCCCCCCCTCGACTTCCAGCAGGCCAACCGTAAACCGCCATTCCCCAGGCGCGCCGGGGACTCCGGAGATAATTCCCTCCGGAAACAGCTCCAGTCCGGGGGGAAGTTCACCCGCGGCCAGGGTCCAGACTACCGGGCCGGCGGTGCCGGTCGCCGCCAAGGATTGGCTGTACTCAGATCCGACCACCCCCATCGGCAACTGTTCGGTAACGATCGCCAGAGGGAGGGGGGAAACCGCCGGCGCGGGGGACGGCGCTACCGGGGTGGAATCAACCCCGGTGGTCAGCCGGGGCGGGGTCCCGGAACTTTCCCGGGCGGCCTCTCGCCGGATCGAACGGGAAAACAGGGAACCCATCTCCGCCGGAATACCTTCCCGGTAAATCAGATAGCAAAGCCGGATGCCGGCCGCCAGGAGAAGACAGCCGGCCGCCAGCATCACAAATCTGAGCCATCTGCTGTCCACCATACCTTCCCCTCCCCATCTCTTCCCGATGGGCGAACGGCTCGCCAGCAGTCGCGGAACTTACCGCACTATACATCTTTTTCTCCCGGTTAGAAAGTGATTTCAGCGCCGGCGAAGAAACTCGTCCCCGGGGCCGGATAATACGCCCGCTCCTCCGGGAAGGAAGCGATCGCCCCCAGTTCTGAATATTCCTGATCAAAGAGGTTCTCCACTCCGGCGGATAATCTGACGTCCTCCCAGCGGTAGAATAGCTTCAAATCCACGGTGAGGTAATCCGCCAGCTTGGGAAAACTGTTGGCTTGGTCATTGAGGAACCTCTGTTTGCCCACGTAATAACCGACGACCGCCAGTTCAAGATCGTCCAAGGGGCGGCAGATGATCTCGAGACGGGCGGTATCGGATGGAACCATCGGAACGCGATTGCCGTCGTATTCTCCCCCGCGGAATTCGGCAGAAAGCAGAGTGTAGTCGATCCCGGCGGACAGCCCGGGCAGAAGACGCCACTCCAAACCGGTCTCCAAGCCCCGCCGGCGGGTCCGATCGTAGTTGCTGTTGGAGTAGGTCAGGGGGTCGTAGTAAAGTTCGTTCTTCAGGTCCATCTGGAAGACGGCCACGGTCCAGATGACGCCGGGGAGGGGGCGGAGGTCGCAACCCAGTTCCCAGGTTCCCCAGGTCTGGGGTTGAAGGTCGCTGTTGACCGGCGGCACGGACCAGATGCTGTAGTACTCGTCGGTGCAGGGAAAACGGAAACCGCGGTTGTAGCCGGCGAAGACGGAGAACTCCTCGGAGGCCAGCAGGGTGAGGGCGGCACTGGCCGCCTCCCGGCTGACCCGGATATCATCGTCGACCTCGGCCGGGTCCCAGAAGGGGTCATTCTCCCAGGGACCGGAGAACGGGCGGGAGGTGAAATCGTACTCGGCCCATTCCTTGCGCCAGCCGACGGTCAGGATAAGCAGTTCGTTCCAGTTGATCCGGTCCTGGGCGAAGAGACCGAGGGTATCCCGGTCGATATCGGTCCGACGCACCGTTCCCTGGTGATAGAACTCCAGACCGTAAAACGAATCGGCGGCCTGGCGGGAACGGGCCGCGTAGAGATCCAGGCCGCCGGTCAGGCCGTGCCGCAGACCCGCCAGGTCGAGGTCGAGTTCGGCGGACGGATTCAGCCCCAGTACCTCCAGGTCCCGGTGGTCGAAGTACCGGGAACTGGCCAGATCGCTGGCCAGGTGGCGGCGGCGGTAAGAGATGTCCAGCGAGAAGGCCGCCGGACCGGCCTCCGCCCGGGCGCGCAGGTCCTGATACCAGTCCTCCACCTTCATCCGGTCGTCGGGATACCGGCTATAGCGCCGGCCGTGAAGGGCCAGGTCGCTCTCCCGGAGGGCTCCGGGCAGGCCGTAGCGGGATCGGTGGTAGTTGCCCCGCCACTCCAGGTCGAGATCGCCAAAGAATTGCAATCCCAACCTGCCTCCGCCGTCCAGCGCCCAGAGGTCGGTATTGTCCCGCCAACCGTCCAGGGCGCGGTTGGAGAGTCCCAGGGAATAATCAGCCGCTTTCCAGCCTCCCTCAGCATCCAGGGCGATCCGGCGCTCGCCGAAACTCCCCCCGCCGGCCGAGGCGCGCCAGCGCGGCTCTCCCCCTCCCGCACGGGTTATGATGTTGATCACGCCGCCGGCCGCGCTGTCCCCGTAGAGTACGCTCCCCGACCCCCGGATCACCTCGATCCGCTCCACCCGTTCCAGGGGCACTTGGCTCCAATCGGCACCGCTCAGGTCGGGGAAATTGGTGCGGCGGCCGTCGATCAGGAGCAGGGTGTTGACGGCGGCGAATTCGCCGAAACCGCGCAGATCAACCGAGATGTTCCTTCCGCCCCCGTAAGGATCCCGCACCATCACGCCGGGAAGTCCCCGGAGCAGGTCGGCGGTCTGACCACCGACCGAACGCTCGAGCTCTTCCGGACCGATCACGGTGACGCTGGCCGGAACCTCCCTCAAGGGGACCTCGGTCCGCAGCGGCGTGACGACTATTTCCTCCATCTCCAGGGGTTCTCCTTCCCCGGGGGGAAGCGGCTCCTGGGAACGGATATCCGGAGGAATTAAGAACAGCGACGCAAAAATAAATATAGTATAATATAGCTTCATATCATCTCCTATAACGCGAGTTGTGGTCTTCTCGTCGAATTGTTTTCTTTCTCGCCCCGCTTCACAAAAAAAACCCGGCTCTCCGTGTCAAAGAGAGCCGGGCCCCAGGTGAATGGCGGCGCTCCCCTCCCTTTCCTGCGAAGTTCTGGTGAGCGGGCGGGGGAGAGAGTGTCCTGACTTACCTTCCCTGGGGAAGGATCACAGTGGCGCGACCGTCCCGGTTTTTCACCGGGTTCCCTCTCTTCCCCGCCGAAATCAGTTTTCCATTGTGCCGATTATGCCATCCGTAATTTCCCGGTCAAGAGTTAAATATGAAGAGATTGCTTCGGCCTGACGGCCCCGCAATGACGGTCTTGCCAAACCCATCCGAAGTGTAAGAGAACCTTAGTTCAAGAGAAGGTTTAGTATGGCCCCGACCACCAGGGCGGCGGCCAGCATTACGCCGGTGGACTTGAGCATATCCCGCCAGCCGAGTTCCTTGAGGATGATGGCGAAGGTGGCGATGCAGGGAAAGAACATCGCCAGGACGGTGGTGGCCACCACCAGCTGGCCGGAGGTCAGATTGAGGGGGGCGAGCATCCCCACCGCTACGTCCTTACGGAGGAACCCGATCAGGAGGGCCACGATCGACTCTTGGGGCAATCCGAGGAGCAAGGTCACCACCGGGGCGAAGATACCGGCCAGGAAATCGAAGACGTTGATGGCGTAGAGGAGGTTGACCGCCAGCACCGCCAGCAGGACCACCGGAAGCGCCTCCTTGAGAAAACCGATTACCCGAACCCTCAGTTTCTTCAGGAACGGTCCCAGGGGGGGCAGCCGATAGTGGGGTATCTCGATGATCAGCTCCGGGGAGTAGCCCTTGACCAGCCGGTTGAGGATCATCCCCAACCCCAGCCAGACCACGAAGAGGGTCAGGTAGACGATGGCGACGTAGCGCCCGCCCCGCTCCCCGACCAGACCGAAGATCATCGCCTGGAGGGCGGCGCAGGGGACGCCGACCGAGATCAGGGTGGCGGCGATGAACCGCTCCCGCCGGCTCTCCAGGATCCGGGTTGCCATCACCGCCGGGACGTTGCAGCCCAGCCCGAGCAGGGTGGGGATGATGGCGTAGCCGTGGAGCCCGACCCGGTGCATCAGCCCGTCGAGGAGGACCGCCGCCCGGGGAAGATAGCCGAAATCCTCCAGGAAGCTTAAGACCAGGTAGAAGGAGACGATATAGGGCAGGACCATCGCCAGCGGAACGTAAAGACCGGTCGAGAGAGCCCCGAAAGACTGCGTAAAGTCGATTGTCCCGTCAATCAGCTTCCCGATCAGAACGGTGTGGAGGAAGCTCCCCGGGACCAGGACGGCCGAGAGACGTTCCAGCAAGGGTAGGTAAAGGCCTTCAAAGACCGGGTCGGCGATGTAACCGATCAGGAATTCCCCGATAAACCGAACGATCCAGAACGCCCCCACAAGCACCAGTCCGGCCAGGGGCAGCCCGGTCAGGGGCTTGACGGAGATATCGGAAAGACGCTGGAGGAAAGTGTGGTGGTGGTGCGACAGAACCTGGCAGGTGGAGACGATCCTCCCCATCTCCGGCCAGCGGGTATCCCGATCCCGAACCGGGTGGCCCCCCGGGCGAGCCTCCTGGAGCCGCTCCACCAACTCTCGGATCCCTTCCCCCGAGACCCCGACCGTGGGGATGACCGGAACCCCGAGCATCCCCTCGAGTTTCTCCGGGGTGATCTCGATACCGAGGTGGCTGGTCTCGTCCCAGAGGTTGAGGGCGACCAGGACCGGCACCTCCCTCTCCAGCAGCTGGAGGGTGAGGCAGAGGTTCCGCTCCAGGTTGGTGGAATCAACCACGTCGATAACCAGGTCGGCGCTCTCCAGGATCTCCACCGCCACCCGGTCGGCGCGGGAGGAAGCCTCCAGAGAGTAAACCCCGGGGGCGTCGATGATCTCCACCCGCTCCCCGGGCCGGAAGAGGGCACCCGGGGGCGTCGGGGTGTTTTGGGGGAAGGTGAGAAACCCCCGGGTGAACTCGACCGTGGTCCCCGGGTAGTTGGAGGCGATGACCTGGATGCCGGTCAGCCGGTAGAAGAGCACCGACTTGCCGACATTGGGATTCCCCATCAAGACGATCTTCTTCATCCTTCCACTTCCACCGCCACTTTCCTCGCCATCCCATGGCCGAGGGCCACCCGCGTCCCTCCAACCTGGACCACCACCGGACCGCGCAACGGCATCCCGCTGACCTTGTTCACTTTCTGTCCGATTCGGATCCCGATCTCCTCGAGACGACGAACCAGCCCCGGCCCCGAGGTCAGCCCGGTGATCCGTCCCGTCTCGCCCGGCGCCATCGCCGCCAGGTTGCTGATCTTCTTCATCTATTCTTCCTTCTCCCGGCAGGCGGCACAGACCCCACGGACCCCGATCCGGTAATCAAAGGGTGAAAAGCCTTTCCGGCCGCAGACCCGGTTGAGCAACTTCTCCACCGTCTCTTCCTGGAACTCCACCACCTTGCCACAGCGGATGCAGATCAGGTGATGATGAGGACGCTGGCCGAAGAGATGTTCGTAGGTCGGACGACCCGCCCAGACGGTGGCCGGACGGATCATCCCACTCTCGACCAGCAGGGGGATCAGCCGGTAAATGGTGGCCAGCGAAATCCTCGACCCTTTTCTCCGGAGACGATCGTGAAGAGACTCGACGTCGAAATGCTCGTGGGTAGAGAAGATCTCCTCCAGGATCATCTTTCGCGCCGGGGTAAAAGTCAGTCCGCGGTCCTTGAGAAAGGAGCCGAATCTTTTTTCCCATTCTCTCATCTTGTTCGGGCTTCCCGGGCCGGTTGGTCCGGCCCGGCGGCATCTCGTTGCGATTGTGAATCATTCTCAATATACGGCGGATGCTCCAATCTGTCAATACCCGATCTGTCTTGATCTCTGGAAATTTCCTTCCCCCCCGTCGGGGAAGTTGTTATCCTTGCCCGATCGCCAGCTGAGTAAAGGGATTACCTTCATGAATGCATCCGGAGATAAGCCAGCCGGACGGGACCAATTGCGGGATTACCTTCAGTCCGCCCACCGAATCGTCTTCCTGACCGGGGCCGGGATCTCGACCGAAAGCGGGATCCCCGACTTCCGTTCTCCGGGCGGTCTCTACAGCGATCCCGCCAATGTCAACGTCTTCGATATCTCCACCTTTCTCGCCGATCCATCCATCTTCTACCGGTTCTGGGCGCGGTTTCTCCCCGTTCTGGAGCAGGCCCGACCGAACCCGGCCCATCTCGCCATCGCCCGCCTCCAGGAAGGCCACGCGGTGACTGTGGTCACTCAGAATATCGACGATCTGCACCAGCGCGCCGGGAGCCGGACTGTCTGGTCGGTTCACGGGACGATCGCGGTCAGCCGCTGCCTTAAATGCGGAATCCAAACTGACACCTCCCGGCTGCTCGAAACCATTCGCCGGGGGAAGGTCCCCCAACACTCCTGCGGGGGGATCTTCAAACCGGAGGTGACTTTTTTCGGCGAGGCCCTGCCCGAAGTCGACTGGACCAATTCGCAGCAGGCGATTCGGGAGGCCGACCTCCTCTGCCTGGTCGGCACCTCGCTGACCGTCTTTCCGGCTGCCCGGCTCCCCGAATTCCGCCGGGACTCCTGCCGGTTGGTGATCGTCAACCGCGGGCCTACCCCCCTTGACCCCGAGGCCGATTTGGTGATCCGGGGCAGCGCGGGGGAGGTGATGGGGGAGGTGATCAGTAAGCAGTAAGCAGTAAGCAGTAATCAGTAAGCAGTAAGCAGTAAGCAGTAAGCAGGGTCCCGTCCTGATATAGGTTGTCATATTGTAGAGGACAT
>CAZPMN010000043.1:0-18467 GCA_964587835.1 uncultured bacterium | reverse complement strand
GTGGCGTATTTTGATTCGTTCTTTAGTGGCCCCTTTTAAGTGACCGCTGACAGCAAAGGAAGGGGTCAGCCTGGAATCGCAAGAAGAGCGCATCCGGGGCTGGGCGACATTCAACAAGGCCGAAGAAGTTGTCTTCTTCCGAGACGAAGGCGTATCCGGCCGGCGGGCGAAGAATCGACCAGGGCTGCAATCCGCCCTGGCCGCCGTGGAGAAGGGTGATGCCCTGATTGTCTATTCACTGTCCAGGCTTTCGAGAAGCATCCGCGATACGCTGAATATATCGGAACGTCTTCAGAAGACCGGGGCCGACCTGGTCAGCCTGTCGGAAAGCATCGACACAACCACCGCGGCCGGGAAAATGGTCTTCCGGTTGCTGGCCGTATTCGCTGAATATCAAAGCGACGTTATCGGCGAAGGGGTGGCGGAAGCCTGGCAGTATAACAGGCGAAAGGGGAAGAAGACCGGCGGGGATGTTCCCTTCGGATACCGAGTCCGCCAAGGGAAGCTATATGAAGACCAGGCGGAACAGGAAACTGTCCAAATGATCCTGGACCTTCGGGAGAAGGGCGAATCCCTGCGGGCGATCTGCGCCAGCCTTGAAGCCGCCGGTATCCGCCGGAAATCGGGGATCACAACCTGGCATCCGAACGCCGTCCGTCGGATCATACAAAGGGTCGAGCGGGACGAAGCTGAAAGGGAAGAGCAAAAGGTCCGAGCCGCCGCCTGAATGCTGGCTATATACTGTCAACCTTGCAATCAAGCGTGACAGTCAAAGTGGAAGAACATCCGAAACGGTAAGGTAAGCGATAAAACGAAATAGGAGATTGCACGTATGGACACCCCAGAACTGCTGAAACCGTCAGAGGTCGCGGCGGAACTCAAGGTAGACAAGCCCCAGGTTTACAAATACATCAGGAAGGGGAAACTCCGGGCAACCCGCCTGCCGGGATCAAGGTTGCTCCGGGTCACGCGGGAGGATCTCAACGACTACATCCGCCAGGGGTTTGAAGACTCTACCAAAGGAGCCAAATAGCAAGCAAATAGGAACAGGCCGACAGATACTCCCCCCCGCTTAATTTGAGGGATAGACCCCGCCGGGAACGGCGGCCCCAGGGCCGGGAGGAGCAGGTCAAAGGAAAGTGCCTTCCGTTGGAGTCCGGAGCGATAACGGAGAGGCGGTCAAAGCAGAGTAGGAGGGGTATTCAAAGGGTTCTTGGCAATCTCAGTTTACTTGCTCCGTTTGCCAAGAACCCAAGGAGGAACCGGTATGAAGACTATGCGGATTATCCTGGCGGGCTTAAATGGAGTATGCCTATTTTTCTTGACCGCTCAAATGATCATATTATTTGACCCCCCTGTCAGAAGAGTGGCAGGAGAGTTTTATCTCGTATCTATTGCGGCCGGAGTGTTTCTTCTCATAACCACGGTTTTAGTATTCTTCCGTAGCACAGAGCTATCAAAACTAAACCGAGAAGCCAAGATACTCCAAAAGCAAATAGAGATCCGGGAACTAAAGGCCAAGCTGGGAAAACAGGCGGCGGGAGAAAACAAGTAAACTAAGTTTACCGAGTCAAAAGAGGGCAGCCCAATGATGATTTTAGCTTGGGTGATGGTCATATTAAACCTATCGCTTATGTTCATAATGCCCGCTGTCGTCGCCAGCTACATTTATGGTATATATCCCAACGGAAAAGATTTGTTTGTAGGGTTATTGTTAACTATCGGCGGAATTATGTGGTGGATCAATACCTGGGTGGCGGTTGCTTGGATTGAAATTAAGCGACGATAAAAGAGGAGGTCAAAGTAGAGTGGGGGGGTAAGAAAGCAGGGTAACGCCTGGATCAGAAAATTTTTTCCAAAAAAATCCTAAAACCAAGCCAACCAGGAGAACCAGCAATGAGCAAGAAAGCAGACTACGCCGCCGAGCTATCAGACCAGGAGCTACGCTTTGCGAGAGCATACGCCAAACACGGCAACGGGGCCGCCGCCGCCAGGGAAGCGGGTATCACAAAGCACCCCGGTCAGGCCGCCGCAAGGCTGTTAAAAAAGCGTAAAATTGACTACGCAATTAAGGCTATCCGCCAGCAGAACGAAGCGGAAGCAGTCGCCCAGGCGGAGGTCATCGCCGCGGAGCAGACCAGGACGCGGTTGGCGGCGCTTGATAAAGCCTGGTCGGTATTTGAATCAATGGACATAGCCGATCCGGCCCAGGCAAGGGTCGCGCTTCAAGCGTTTGACCGTCTGGCGCAAAGCGAAGGCTGGAATCAGCCGACCGAACATCGAAGCGTCATCCGGCATGAGATACAGACCGAACTTGCCGCCGCAGTATTGGAAGCCGCCCGGATTGAAGCGGGGGAAGAGATGGCCAGGCGGATAATGTTGAGGTTGGCCGGAAAGCCTGTTGAGCAGCCGTTGATCGGAGGTTGACCAGGTGAACCAACGGCTCGCCGAAGATCCAATGTGTCCCACATGGTGAGCTGTCGAAATGAACATAAGATATAGATTTGGTTGAACATATTGAGAGAATCTGATGGAATGCGAAGTTAGAAAAACCATAGACCAGCAAGTAAAAAATCGGCAGAAGGTCTTAACTATGCTTTATGAATGCTGGGCTGAAGGTCATGGAATATCATTAACTGAAAGGCAGTTTGAGGAGTATGGAAGATTAAGTGAAGCTGAAATCGGCGTTGTGCTCGAGTATCTCGAAGAAAATGGTTTGGCCTGTCATTATGAATTGGAAATAGAAACTGCTGACCGGACTCCAGACCACACTGACATCTGTTGGGATATAACGATGGAAGGCATAAAGGAAGTCGAATCCTGGAACCTTGACAAGATCAAGAAGGATGAATCCAAAATTCTTCCTCAGTTTGCCGATTCAACCCCACAATCATTTTCTCATATTTCGATCACAATAACGGCAGATTACAGGCACGCGATAATCGAATGGAATGGCATCAAGAAGACATACCACTATGGAGATTTGGGCTTAGAAAACCCCCGAGGCAAAAGCGAAAAGACCAGACAGAAAGAGACCTGGCGAGACTTGCTTGCGGTAGCTGCGAATAGCGAATCAGCTAAACAAGGTCGAAAACAAGAAAAGATTAAGAGAGAGAGGGTTTACAGATTACGGAAGTTTCTTATCGGGATCACTGGAATAAAGAATGAAGATCCGCTTCCGTATTCAGATAAAGACAATCGGTGCGTTTCTGAATCAATGACCCAAAAATAGTTTGAATTACACTACAAAATCAGCCGGCAGCTGGACCTCGATATCTGGGTTGGGGTTGATTAGATTTAACCTGGCGCGGTTTATTTCCTTTCGCTTCGCGCGTTGGGTTCGGTGCTGGAACTTCCGGCGAGCGACTATCTCCTCACGGAGGCACTGGTGGCATTGTTCGGGGGTTACATAGTCGATTCCGGAGTGAAAATGGTCGTTATTGTACCACGGAAAAAACTTTGCAAAATAGTTTTGGCCGTCCGATTGATCAATAAATCGACCGGGATATTCAGGCATACCCTTGATTGTGCCAAAGGCTGCCTCGATGTAAGGATTATCATTGGGGGTTCGAGGGCGGGCAAATATCTGGGGCATCTGGTTATCCTTGAACATCTGCTGGATGATTTTGGCCTTCATCTGGCGGCCTCGGTCGTTGATAACTTCAGGGCGCTGGTCTTCCGGCAGGTCGAGGATATTCTCGTTGATAAGGCCGCCTTCCAGCAAGCGCTGGGCCTCATCGGCGGATAGGTGCCAACTGACCAGCCAGTAGATCGCCTTGCGGGAGTATTCATCGAGCAGCAGGTAGAGATAGAGGAATACACCCTTGGTAAAAGTTCGCAGATAGCTGATATCCCAGCACCAGCGTTGATTTGGGCCAGTTAATTCCTTGCGTATCGGCGGAATAGAACGGCCATTGTGGAATTTATGATTGCCCCGCATAGTCATAAGATCTTCTGAGGACAGAATGCGCTGCACCGAAGAAAATGAAACGAAGAAACGTTCTTCCTCCCAAGCGGTTACCGCCAGGGTCCGATGGGATAAATCAACGTATTTTTCGTCTTTGGCCATTTCCAGGACGGCTTCTTTTTCCCCGGGCAAAAGCTGGTGGAGGGGATGGAGAGGCCCCGGCTTTTTATTGGCCAGGCTGATTTCAGACTTGAGGGCCATCCTCCAGCGCCCTACGCGCCGCCGGTTGATTCGCCACGTGCCGCAGGAGTGCGTTTCCGTTACACCGAAGCCTTTGCCCCATTGGATTGTCTCCAGGATCGCCAACTTCTGTTCCTCCGATAGCCACTGGCCCTTTATCTCTCCCAGGAACCCCCATTCGTTTTTTTTTGAAGGATCACCAAGTCAACAGTCATCTCAGCCAGAACCCGCTCTTTCTCTTCGAGTTCCTTCTTCAGATCGATGTATTGATCCAGAGCGATGGTCTTTTTCCGGGCCCCGGGACGTTGCTTCAGCCGATCGAGGGCGCCTTCTTTTACCTGCTGGCGGATCCTGGCAAGATCGGTGGAGTAAAGCCCTTCACGCCTTAAAATTTCACCAATCGGGGCGTCCTTGCTCTGGGTCTCCAGAAAGATCTGATACTTCTTCTCGGGAGAGAGGCGCCGCCTTTTCTTCCGGGGATTTTGGGCACCGGACGTTACTTCGTTATCGCTTACACTCATGGCATCCTCCTTTATCGAGGTCCGGCGTGAGCCGACTACGGTCGCCCTACGGGCTCCCTCCGTCGGCTCACGCCGGCATCTTACCATGTAGTGTAATACAAATCTAACTTTGGGCTGTTAATTCAGAATCAAGGGGCAATATCAACACGCCGACATTTGAAATCGGGATCAAGCGAGCATACGAATCAAGCCCGATAGATGATGATGATGTTTGTTTAAAAGAGCGATTTGGGGATATACGCGATGAATATGGCAACAAAGTTATAAGCTAAAGACCGATCAGTTTAAATACGGTGGATTTCCACCGTTATTTCACCTCCCAAGACCACGAAAGTGGTCATTTTTTTTGCTTTAAATTCCAGAATTTATCGCCGCTATTACTGTTTTCGGTGAAATTCCACCATTATAGGGTGAGGGCATCAATAGTTGGGAGAGAACCAATGAGAACAAGAACAAGTCGAGATACTACCTACCGTTTATTTCGCCCCATAATTTGCTCAGTCTGCCGCTTCCCAAAAATAGGTATGGATCGCGCACTGGCTAAAACTGGCGGCCGGCTTGCCTCTCCAATTGCTTTCTTTCATTCCCCAGTCGGAAACCTGCAATCCTTAGGTAAGGGAGGCATTTCAATATGATCGAAACGATTTCAACCAGGAGTCTGTGGTGTAGCGCGTATCTGCTGCTGAAAGGGCACAAATTGGCAACCTTTGAACTGCTGACACCCCATAACGGGCATTTCATTTTCCAGAAGGATCGCCGCATAGGGGAACACATCTCCGAATACTATAGCGGTTCCCCTGAAGTGTCGGTCCGGGATTACCTGGAGAGATACAACGCTCTCCGCGATCTGGTGATGGAAACCAAGAGAGAGTTTAGAAGGTCCCCGAAATTCTCAACTGGAGGTGAATGATGAACCGACCGCAAGCAAAGAGATTGACCCCATTAAAAGCTATCCGGGCTAAGTGCCTGGACTGCTGTTGCGAAAGCAGAAAAGAAGTTCGACTGTGCCCGGCATCGGACTGCTCACTGTGGCCGTATCGATTCGGCAAGAGGATGAAGGATGCAGAATAGGTCGTTCTGCTCAGTTTCCTACCGTAAAAACGATGGTTTTTTCATCTAAACCCGCCAGCGTGAGCAAATGATCGTATAGAGGGATTATCCGAAAAAAACGGGACTACGGCCGGTCCTTTTGGATAGAGCATTTATCGAGAGTCAGAGAGATGGCAGGGCAGAATCCAAAGAAAAGAAAGAGTCGATCACAAGCTCCTCCCTTCGTCTTCCTCAACGGGAAGACCTTATGGAGTGATGAATGCCGGCAACTGTTGCCAAGCAGGCAGGTTATCTATCTCACCCTGAAGGCCAGGTATAACGGGCAAAATAACGGGAGGATGTATTTCCCCTATACCGATTTTGAAGACCAATACAGCAAGAGGACCTTTTATGATGCCCTCACCGAGTTGGAAACAAAAGGTTGGATTCACAGAGTCAGGAAAGGCGGCAAATACCGATTCCATTACCGATATGCTTTAACTGGCCGATACGATGAAATCGATAGGATACAGAAGCCCTTTGTAGGCATTGAGAAAAAGCTGCCCAATCGTCAGGCGTGGAAAGAGTTATCAGACGCGGCAAAGGTGCATTATCTGCTGCTGAAGTGCAGCCGAACAGGTTGGGGTGAAGGTGATCTTTCCCTGCCGTACTCGAAGATCAAGGGAGTATTCGCTTACTCTACTTCTTCAAAAGCACGAAAAGAGCTTATCGCCAAAGGCTGGCTGGAGAAGGCCGGGGAGGATGGAGGCCTTTTCGGGGTTAAGAGATCCTACAAGCTTACGAGACGATATGACCTGTGGCCCAGTAAGCCTTCCCTAGTATATGGCAAATATATACAAGGGGCTAAAAACTGAAGTGGCTAACGAATAATTGCTTATGCTTGGACGGGCGAAAAATTGAAATCACAGATTGTTGAAAACTACGCTGACGTCCTAAAAATTGGAATACGACGGGTCAAATACTGAAGTTGAGTTTAAAATGATCACCCGAGAAAATCAACTGCCCTACGCCGCCAGTGCCAAACAGCTCTCGGTCCTTTTCGGGTTCTCCGTGACCCTGATCAAGCGCTGGGACGCCCGGGGGATGCTGACCCGGCTTCAGGCTCCATACGTCAACGGCAACGGCAAGGGGGCACCGGTGAGGTATGTGATCGCGGACTTTCTGAAGTTCCTGGAAGCACAGCCGGGGTCGAGAGTGGGGTCGTTCAACGGGAGGAGGTTTGCCTCAATGGGGGACGTGTTGAGATGAATCTAAACCGGCAACTGATTAACCGCGCCCTTCATCTGATTCTGGTCCGGCTTACGGGCATAGCCGAGGGTTGTCTCCAGCTTTTCGTGATGGGCCAAAACCTGGACGATTCTGGGATGGACCCCGGAATCGAGCAAGTGGGTGACGAATGTCTTTTTAAGATCGTGGAGGGTAGCATCGGGAAGGCCGAGTCGCTTGACCAGCCGTTTGAACTCCAGCCGGAGGACATTATGCTTTTTGCCTCTGGTGGACTGTTCATCGGGGAAGATGAAGTCCTCCGGCTGCTTCCCCTTGACCCGGCGGCGAATGATCGGGAGGAGTCTCTTGTTAATTTCAGTCCACTCGTCCCGTCTACCCTTGCGGTTATGGTAGCAGACCAGCCCGTTTCCCAGGTCGATGTCCCTGACCCGGATATGGCAGACATCATCAAGCCGGAACCCGGAGCGGTAAAGGAACTCGTAAAAGTCACGGCGGTCCCCGGCGCCGGCGAAGATCAGTTTAAGTTCCTCCGGGGAGAAGACTCGGGGAGCCTTTTTATACAACCTCGGCGGATCAACCTTCCGGACCGGGTTGAAATCCGGGCAGTAATCCATCCTGATACACCAGTTGATCAGGTGGCCGATATACCCGAGATCGCTTTTCACCGTGGCCGGGGATTTGCCGGCCTGGAGCCGGAAGACCTTGAAGTCGTTAATAATCCTCGGGGTAAGGTCGGTGAGTATCCTAACTTTAGGGAATCTCTCGGCGAGGAACCGCTGGAGGGTTCGGAAGGCGAACTCAACTTTGAGGTAGGTTCCCGCCGCGCGCTCGGCCTTCGTCTCTTCAAGAAATCTCTGGATGGCCTCGTCGATCGAGAGGGACTGGACCTGTCGGCCCATCCTGGCCTTCTGGAGCTCGACCTCGGCCTGGTGGACATACTCCCGGGCCAGCTTGAGATCGGGGCCGATCCTTTTGCGCCTGCGCTTGCCGTGAATATCGACGAAGTTCAGGCAGTAAATAACCTTCCCGTCCCGATTTTTGACAGAGTAGATCGAGGCCATTATTCAGCGGAAACGTCACGTAAACGTCACGCAGGGTTTTCCAGAGAGGGGTTAAGTTATTGCAAGGCAAGGCAAAACGTCAAATCTTATGGAGCAGAGCGGGCTCGAACCGCCGACCCCCACGTTGCGAACGTGGTGCTCTCCCAGCTGAGCTACTGCCCCCCGGCGATCCCCGGCCGGGGATCGCCCACAGATCAGTCTTCCTTCAGCCGGCGGGCGGCTTCATTGAGGGCCTGGATGAATTCGTCGATATGGTCTTCGAAGATGACCAGGCGGACGCGCTGATGGCTGTCGTCCTCGCGTTCGTACTTCGATTCCACGATGTCGATGAACCGGGTCCCGCTGGCCTGTTCTTTCAAGTTGAAAAAGTAAGTCCGCTTACCGCAGGACAACCTCTGGCTGTAAATTTCTTCCGTTGCGATGGTTGCCACCTCCTTTCACATTTTCCGCCCGGTCAGGCCCCACCGGGGCGACCGGGAAACAGTAGTCTGGCCAATAATACACAGATCTCGAATAAGATCAACAACGGAACCGCCAGCATTACCTGGGTGACCACGTCGGGGGGGGTGAGCAGGGCGGCCAGGACCAGGATCCCCACCACCACCAGGGGTCTCTTCCTCCGTAAGGTCCGGTAGTCGATAATCCCCGTTGCCGCCAGGAGGAGGATAACCACGGGAAGTTCGAAGACCAGGCCGAAGCCGAGGAACATTTTGCCTGCCAGCGAGATGTAATTCTCCAATGTCCACTCCGGGAGGATCCCCAGCTTCAGGGTATAGGACCAGAAAAAGCGCAGGCCCAGCGGGAGGGCGACCGCGTAGGCGAAGAGCACCCCGGCGAAGAAGAGCCCCCCCCCGAAGAAAAAGGCGGGGACCAGGTATTTCTTCTCCTCGGGTTTCAGGGCCGGCAGGAGGAAGCGGGAGATGAAGTAGAGGATCAGGGGCAGGGCGATGATCAGCCCGGCCAGGATGGAGAGCCGCAGGCTGACCAGGAAGGCCTCGGGGGGGCTGAGGCTGCGGAGAACAAACCCGATCCCGCTCTCCCCCGTCTCCCCGACCACCCGGAGCAGGGGCCACTGGACCGCTTCCATTATCCACGCCGCCCGGAGAAAGGCGACGCCCGCGGCCGCCCCCCAGGCGGCCAGGATTCGGAAGATCAGGAAGCGGAGGTCTTCCAGATGGTCGAGGAAGGGTTTTTCCTCCGGTTCGGTCCGCGGATTACGTCCCCCCGCCATCGCCCGGCTTCTCCCCGGGGCGGTTCTCTCCGGCCGCCTCGCCCGGAGGGGGAAGCTTCTCCTCCTCCGGCCCGCCGCCCTCGGCCGCCCCGCCGGTCTCGTTGATCTCCTTCTTGAATTCCCGGACCCCCTTGCCGAACGAGCCCATGATCTCCGGAAGTTTTTTGGCCCCGAAGATCAGCAGGACCACGACCAGGATCAGGAGTATCTCCAGCCACCCGGGCGCTCCCAGGAACATTAATGGTGACGAGATCATAGTTCCTCCTTGGATCGATGACTCCCTTGCCTTGCCCAGACTATCACCCCGATCCCGGATGACCAAGTCTTATTGGTGCCGCTTATTGGCGCCGCCGCGAATCTCGCTAATCTCCGCTAAACTTATAGCCTTGGACCAGGCCCGGCAATTATTTCAAGCGAAGCGATACTGCAATTACCACCAGGAGTGCCGCCGGCGCTCCGGTACTACAAGCCCGAAGGGCGATACTACAGTTACCACAAGGAATGCCGAAGGCATTCCGATCCCACAAGCCCGCAGGGCGATACGGCAATTTCTAACTGCCCACCGCTCACCGCTTACCGCTTACTGCTCACTGCTCACTGCTTCCTCCCCCTTCCTCCGGGCGATGGAGATGCAGATATATAGTCCCCCGAAGAGGACGGCCGAGGCCAGCCCGGCGAAGACTGCCGCCGCCAGGGGGGCCGCGGCGGGGAGCAGGAGCCGGGCGATCAGCGTCACCGAGGCCCCGCCCGCGAGCAGGGCCAGGACCTTGCCCAGCCGGGCCAAGCTGAAGGCGACGATGAAGAGGACGGCGAAGCTGACCGGGGCGATCCAGAGGAACCGGTCGAAGTCGGTCCCGCTGGCTCCGTATAAATGTCCCCGGGTCAGTTCGGCGATGAAGTTGGAGAAGACCAACCCGGCGAGGATCAAGGGTGTGATCACCCGGATACAGAGTTCCCACCAGCCCCAGAGCTTGATCTCCGAGACCTGGTTGATGTAGTCCCGCAGGGTGTCGGTCTTGAAGAAGTAGCCGACGATCACGCATTCCAGCAGCCCCACGATCACCAGTCCGTAGTCGTTGGCCCAGTGGTCGAAGATATCCAGCCAGTGGATCCCGGCCCGGGAGGCGAAGAGGATCGCGCCGACCAGAAAAGAGAGGAGACAGACGGCGCCGGTGAGGAATTTCTGGCTGAGGAAGCTGTAGCGGTCCCGCAAGCCCGTGGTGATTCCCTCGATCAGGGAGAAGAGGGAGTCGATCCCGAGAAAGAGGAGCATCAGGAAGAAAAGGATCCCAATCACCGGCGGCCAGAAACGTCCGAATTCGCCCATCTGGGAGACGGCGGTCGGGTAGGTGACGAAGACCAGCCCGGGTCCGGCGTCAATCACCCCGGCGACATCGGTCCCCCCCTGTTGGAAGGCGAGAAACCCGAGTACGCTGAAGACCACGAACCCGGCGAAAAAGCTGGTGGCGCAGTTGGCGAAGCAGGTAATGAAGGCGTTGTTGGTGATGTCGCTCTCCCGGGGCATATAGCTGGCATAGGCGATCATCACCCCGAAACCCAGGGTCAGGGAGAAGAAAATCTGGCCGTAGGCGGCCAGCCAGGTGGCGGGGTCCTTGAGGGCTTCGTAATTGGGGGTGAGGTAGTAGATGATGCCCGCCGCGGAGCCCGGCAGCGTCATCCCCCGGACGGCCAGGACGGCCAGGACCACCAGCGGCAGGGGTACGGTCAGCATCACCACCTTCCCCACCCGCCGCACCCCCCGGCAGAGGATCAGGTAGACGGCGGCCCAGGTCAGGGCCAGCCCTCCGACCAGGGGCCAGACCGGCTGCCACATCTCGGCGGCGGCGGAACTGTGCTGGCGAACGATGTTGGAGAAGAAGGTCGCTTCGTAGGTTCCGGTAAAGCCCTGGGGGGCCGAGGACCAGGGCATCACCCCCCCGCTGAAGAGGCCCCGGAAGGCGTAAACCAGGTAGGAGACCGAGTAGGCCATAATCACGGCGTAGTAGATCGCGATCACCATCCCGACCAGGAGAGCGAACCAACCCACCCACTCGGTATGGCGGTTGACCCGGCCCAGGGCCCGGGGCGCCGAACCCTGCATCATCTGCCCGATCCCGTACTCCAGGATCATCAGGGGCACCCCGGCGGTGAGCAGGGCTACGAAGTAGGGGATGAAGAAGGCGCCGCCGCCGTGGCGGTAGCAGGTGACCGGAAAACGCCAGACGTTCCCCAGCCCCACCGCCGATCCAATCGCCGCCATCACGAAGGCGGTCCGGCTGTTCCACCGGTCCCTCTCGGCCATCTCCTAACTCTCTCGGGTGATCTTGACTTTTCCGAAGGGGGTGACGACCATGTCCTCCAGCACGCTGCCCTTGCGGACCGCGGTCTTCGACCAGACCACGACGTTGCGCAGCCGGCAGCCGTCCCCGACCGTCGCCTCGGTGCCGACCAGGAGCCGGGGACCGAGATAACAGTTCAATCCGATCCGGGACTCGCGGCCCAGGTAGACCGGGGAGGTAAACCGGTTTCGGGCGCTCAACCGGCAATCCTTGCCGACGTGCAGCCCCCGGCGGATGAACTCGTCCCGACCCCGGTAGAAATAGGAGGGCAGGCGCCCGCGGAGAAAGTCATCGTTGGCTTCCCAGTACCGGGCGAGAGTGCTGATCTCCCGCCAGTAACCGGTGCTGACGAACCCATTGATCTTCAGCGGCCGGCGCCGGGCCCGGAGGGCTTTCTGGTATCCGTCTTTGACCAGGCATCCCGGGCGTGAGGCCGGCAGGAGATCGATGAACTTCGGCGAGAGGATCTGGGCGCCGATGAAGGCGTACCCCGGCTCCGGCCGGTTCTTCCCCCCGATCGAGCTGACGTTCGCTTCCCGGTCCAGGTGGATCGGGGTATATTCGGAATTGGCTCGGAGGGGGCGCAGGGCCATCGTCGCGTCCGCCTCCGCCGCGATGTGGTCCCGGATCATCCGCTGGATGTTGACTTCGAGGAGGTTATCCCCGTTGATGACCAGGACGTCTTCATCGCCCCAGAAGTCTCGAGCCTTCCTGATGCCGCCCCCGGTCCCCAGCAGTTCCTCCTCCCGCGAGTAGGTGATCCGGATGGAATAGCGGCTCCCGTCGCCCAGGATCTCCTCCAGCAGTTGCCCCCGGTGGCAGAGGTTGATCACCACCTCCTTGATCCCGAATTGCTTGAGGAGGTCGAAGAGATAGCTGATCACCGGCCGGTTACCGACCGGGAAGAGCGGTTTGGGATAATCATCGGTCAGGGGAGCGAGCCGTTTTCCCCTGCCGGCGGCCAGGATCATCGCGTGCAAAATTTTTCCTCCGGAAAAATTTTGAAGTTCAAATTTCCATTTCGGTGTCAGGAACCCGCGGTAACCGACGGAGGAATTTCCCCAGTTCTTCCCGGAATACGGAAAATTCCGGGTAGTGGGACATTATCTCCACGGCCCGGTTCAGGGCGGACGGGAGATGGGCGGCGTAGCGCCGTCTTCCCCTCACCGCGACCTGATAGCCGAAGGTCCCGGCGGCCTTCAGGAGCCGCTGGAGAGCCATCATATCATAGCCCCGTTGGAAATCACCGGAAAAATTGATTCCCCGGGGGCCGAGCCTGTCCAGGAAATAATCTTTCAACTCCTCGCGATGTTCGCGGGTGAGGGAAACATAGGGGTCTTCCAGCAGGGAGACCAGGTCGTAGGTGCCGGGGCCGCCCCGCCCGTCCTGAAAATCGATTATCCGTAGGCTCTCTTCCTGGAGGAGGAGGTTCCGGCTGTGGAAGTCCCGGTGACAGAAGACCCGGGTCTGTTCCCCGAGTTCCTGGGCCAGGACTCGGAAGACTCTTTGCCACTCCGCCCGCGCGGGGCCGGTGATCTTCTCCCTGAAGAACCCGGAGACGGTGTGGTCGAGGAAGAATTTCAGTTCCCCGATGAACTTCTCCTCGTCGAAAGGGGGATTGAGGGCGGCTCCGGCCGGGACGCGGTCCTGCATCCGGAGAATCAGGTCGACCGCTTCCCGGTAGAGGGGGAGGGGATCCCGGGTTCGGACCGCGTCCTGGAGCAGGTGGTCCCCGCAATCCTCGACCAGGAGAGACTGTTTCCCGCGCCGGTAGATCCCCGGGACCGGCAATCCCGCTTCCCGGAGCAGGTGGCTGGTCCCGGTATAGCGGATCAGCTCCGCTTCCTCCGTGTCTTCGGGGAAGACCACCAGGATAACTGTCCCCCCGCCGCCCGGCCGGTTCAACCGGAAGAACCGCCTCTCCGAGGCGTCCCCGGCCAACGGGGCCGGATCAGCCGGGGGGAGGCCCAGTTCCCGTAGGACATTTATCAGTCTGGTTTCCATAACTAATACCGGAAGTTGGGGAAGAGTCGGCTCCTTCCGGCCCGGGGATCAGGTCAACCGAACCTGGCGGGCCGAAAGGACCGCGGTGGCTATTCCCGGCCCACGCTCTCCCGGGCCCATTAAAGCATCGGCAATTTACCGGGCCAATATTTCCGAGTAATTTTAGCAAAAACTTCTTCCCCTCGGGGGAAATATAAGTGAAAATCCAAGGACGTTTTCCGCCCGGCGTGAATCCAGCTGCCACCGAGGGAATAATCCGATGAAGACGGTCTACCCCTTGGTCCGAGTAACGCTCTGCTTTATCCTCGGATTGGTGCTGGGTCGGGAAGCCGCCCTGCCCGCCGCGTCGGCGTCCGTCCTCGCCGCGGCGGGTCTGATCCCCTGGCTGCTCTTTTGGTTTCGGCGAAAAAGGGTTACACTATCCGTGCGCCGGGTTCTCATCTGGACGGGGGTGGGGCTGCTGGCCGTCGCCGCCGGGATATTCCGCTACTCTCGGGCCGGACGGATCCCCTCCCGGGATATCTCCCGCTACGCCTCGGGGCGGTCCGATGCGGTGACGGGGAGGGTTATCGGGGAACCGGTCTTCCGGCGGCACTCCGTTCACTTCGTGCTCGACTGCCGGGAGGTGGAAGGGGAGGAGGGTCCGCTCCCGGTCACCGGACGGCTCCAGGTTAATTTCCACGGTCAGGTCCGCGAAGCGGAAGAAATCTTGAGCCCGGGAAACCTGGTTCGGGTGGAGGCGGCGATCACCCTCCCCCCAGAGGCTACCAACCCCGGTGAGCAGTCTCCCCGGGCCCGCCTGGCGGCCCGGTCGATCTCGGCCGAGAGCCGGATTTACAGCGCCGACCATATCCGGCTGGTGGAGCGGGCCCGGGGTTTCTCCCCGGCCCGGATTGCCCTGGAGCTCAAACGCCGCCTGGCGGAGATTCTCCGCGCCAGCCTCCCTGACCGTCACGGTCATCCCGGTTCCCTGCAGTCGGTGATCCTGGAGGCGGTGATGCTGGGGGAGCGGGGGCCGGTCCCCTACGAGATCCGCGAGCGGTTCCGGGAGGTGGGGGTGATTCACGTCCTGGTGGTCTCCGGCCTCCACGTCGGCTTCATCTGGCTGATTGGAAACTTCATCTTCAGCCCCTTTCCCCTCCGGGTCCGCCACGGATTGCTCATTCCCCTGGTCGCCGGGTATGTGTTAATGACCGGGGCCGGCACCGCCACCGTCCGGGCAGGGGTGATGGCCGGGGTCTACTCCCTGGCCTTTGTCTTCAACCAGCCGCGCAACTCATTCACCGCCCTTTCGGCCGCCGCCCTCTTTCTCCTCCTGCTTAATCCGTTCTCGCTCTTCACCGCCGGCTTCCAACTCTCCTTCCTGATCGTGCTGGCGATCGTTACCCTGACCCCGACCCTGGAGAGGTCTCTTTTCTTCCTCCCCCGTCTGATCCGCCTGGCCGTATCGGTTCCCCTGGCCGCCCAGTTGGGAGCGATCCCCCTGGTCGCCTGGCACTTTGGCTTTATCTCCCTCCCGGCCCTGCCCGCCAACCTGGTTGTCGTGCCCCTGGCCGGGGTGATGGTCGGCCTCGGCTTTGCCGCCGGTCTGGCGGGTTTGGCCGTTGGCTTCCTGGCCGAACTGATCAACTACCCCAACCGTTTCCTGATCCCGCTCCTGCTCCGGATCGTCGGCTGGTTTTCCCGGTGGCCGGGCGGCCATCTCCGCATCAGTCCCTTCTCCCCGGTCTGGGTCTTGGTTTATTACGGGGTTCTCTTCGGTCTCGCCTCCCTGCCCTATCGCGGTCGCCGGGGCCGGATTCGGCTGGGGTGGGCGCTGGCAATTCTCTTCCTGGCCGGCCTGGCCGCCGCCCGGGTCCCGCCGCGGAACCTCCCGCCCTGCCGGGCGGTCTTCTTCAACGGAAAGAGCGGGGAAATGGTCCTGCTGGAAGAGCGGGCGGGCCCGGTCATCCTGATCTCAACCGACGACGACCGCTTCGGCGACATTCCGGCAATCGTCATCCCCTATCTGGAACGGAACCGGATCAAGCGGATCGATTACCTGGTCCTGACCCAGGCCAACCTGGCCCACCTCAACGCCCTCAACCGACTTCGAAAAGCGGTGGAGATCGGGACCGTCCTCGATCATCCGCTGGGACCTTCTTCGCCCTCCCATCCCCGTTTTCGGGAGGTTCTCCGGGAGGGGTCGATCCGCTACCGCCGGCTCACCCCGGGACAGGCGGTCAGCGCCGGCGGTCTGGAGCTGACCGTTCTTTGGCCGGTCAAGAAACCGGGCAGTTCCTTCGACCTCGATGATTCCTTGGTCGTCCGGGTCCAGTTCGGCGAGATCTCTTTCCTCTTCCCCTCGATGATCGGGGTCTTCGCCCAGGAGGATCTGGTGACGTCGGGCGCTGCGCTCCGGGCTGATATCCTGAAAGCCCCCCGCCGGGGTTCCAGCGGGCATAACTCCCCCCTCTTCTTGGAGGCGGTCCGGCCCGCCGCCGCTCTCCTGGTCCAGGGCCAGAAGTACTTCGGCCGCTATCCCCGGGACTGCGGGGAATTTCTCCGGCAGCGGGGGGCGGCGGTCTACCGTTCCGGTGAGGAGGGTTGTCTGGTCGTGGATACCGACGGGCGAAAGTTCCGCGTGTTCTCCTTCCGGCAAGAGGAGGAGGCGTTGTGAGGAGGCCGGCGGTCCTGGTCCTGATTATTTTTATCTCCGGTTGCACGCCGGTTCCGCCCGGAGAGGACCGGGGAATGCTCCCTCCCTGGTGCCGGGTTTATTTCACGCCCGTCGACCCGGTCGAACAGAGGATGATTTCGCTGATCGACGCCGCCCGGGAGCGGATCTGGGCTGCTTTCTACAGTTTCTCTCTGGAGGAGGTCGCTCGGGCCCTGATCCGGGCCCGGACGCGGGGGGTGGATGTCCGGGTGGTGATGGATGACCTGGCCGCCCGCCCCGCCTCTTCCGTCTCCCACCGGTTGAAGAAACTGGGATTGCTCCGGACCGACTTCAGCTCCGCGGATTTCATGCACCATAAGTTTATGGTCATTGATTCCTTCATCACCTGGACCGGATCCTTCAACCCGGGCGAGACCGGATCTTGTCGGGACGACAACAACGTCATCGTGATCGCCTCGAGAGAGCTGGCGGCGAATTACGAAGCTGAGTTTCTCGATCTCTGGTCGGGCCGGTTCGGGGCGGGCTCGCGGGAAACGACCACCCGGCCCCGCTTCTTTGTGGGACGGACCGAGGTGGAGATCTACTTCGCGCCCCGGGATCCCTGCGCCGCCCGGCTGATCGAGCTGCTCGGGGCGGCCCGGAAGTCCATCCGCTTCGCCACCTTCGCCTTTACCCTGGAGCCGGCGGCGGGAGCGCTGGTGGCGGCCTCCCTGCGCGGGGTGGATGTCCGGGGGGTGATGGAGCGGGGGCAGAACAGTCCCTGGAACTGCCACCGGATATTCTCCGACTGTGGGATGGACGTCCGCTGGGACCAGAACCTCTACTACCTTCACCACAAGTTCTTTGTCATCGACGGCCGGACCGTGATCACCGGATCCTTCAATCCGACCAAGCACGCCCAGGCGGCCAACAACGAGAATATGCTGGTCATTCACCACGGGGGGGTGGCGAAGCGGTACCTGGAGGAGTTCGAGCGTCTCTGGGAGCGATGGTGGGAGTAGCCGGGGGCGCTAATCCGCGGATATAATCAGCCCGGCGGATCCGCCGGGAAAGGAGGTCAAGATGCAGAAGCTGGCCGATATTCCCCTCTCCGTCATCTCCGTCCCCCCGGACCATCTCCGTTCCCAGAGTCTGGAGGAGAAAGGACTGGAGAAGTTGGCCGCCTCGATCCTCTCCGTCGGCCTTCTGGTCCGGATTCTGGTCCGTCCGCTCGGGGCGGATAGGTACGAACTGGTGGACGGCGAGCGCCGACTCCAGGCCTTCCGGAATCTCTATGAGCGGGAAGGGCGGAAATGGGTCGTCATCCCGGCGATCGTGGAGGAGATGGACCGGGACGAGGCGATCCGGCGTCAATTGGCGATGAACGCCAACCGTCGCGATCTGACCCCTTACGAGAAGGCGAAGGGCTACCGGGAGGCCTGGGAGACCGGGTATTTCAAGGACCAGCGGGAGCTGGCCACCCTGGTCGGCCGTTCGCCGGCGGCGGTGGAACGATCGATCGATATTTTCCGGAGGTTTCCCCCGGAGGTGGTCGAGGCCTTCGAGAGCGGCCGGCTGAAACAGGCCCACCTCCATTTCTTCTACGGGCTGCCCGACCGGGAGGCGATGCTGGAGCTCTGCCAGCGGATCACCCGGGAGGGGCTGGAGTCCCGGGCCGCCCGGACCCTGGCCAACCGGCTCGACCAGCGGTGGCTGAGCGGCGACCGGGAACGGCTGGTCGAGGTGGCGGGGAAGGACCCGGAAGTCGAGGGGCTGCTGGGGAGCGAGATCCAGATCGCCGATCTGGTCAACAAGAGCAAGCTGACCCTGGTCTACCCCGACCTGACCCGCCTGCGGGAACTGGTCCGGATCCTCTCCCGTCTGGTCGAATCCGAGAGCTACCGCTCCGTCGTCACCAGCTCCGGGGGATAGTCCGGTCCTGATAACCGATTACCGCGCTTTTCAGTCCACTAATTACACGAATTACCACTAATTGTTTTTGAATCCTCTACCTCGACCTCGTTAAGTCCACAGATTACATAGATTACTCTGATTGGATGCCGATCCCTACCGCCTACTCCCTACTGCCCACTGCCTACTGCCCATTTGAACCGCTAATCTCGCGAATCTTCGCGAATATTTTCTCGCCCTTTGAGATTGCTTCGTCGGCCCGAAAACTTTCGGGCCTCCTCGCTGTCACGTCCTGATTTTAAGTTGTCACTTTTTCCTGGTTAAAACTCTCTTTCTTT
>CAZPMN010000042.1:0-18725 GCA_964587835.1 uncultured bacterium | reverse complement strand
TCCGGTTCGGAGGGAGGGGGAACCGGGTAAACAACCGGTCCTCCCTACCCCTATCTTTTTTGCGGCAGCAGATAATTTAATTCAGGGGTCGAGAATGGAGAATTACGACTTCAAGGCGATCGAGGGGAAGTGGCAGGGGCGCTGGCGGGAGATGGAGCTCTTCACCGCCCGCGACGGGGATAAGGAAAGGGAGAAGTTCTACTGTTTGACGATGTACCCCTACCCCTCCGGGGTGCTCCATATGGGGCACGTCATCAACTACACTTTAGGCGATGTGATCGTCCGCTACCAGATCCTGCGGGGCTACAACGTCCTCTCCCCGATGGGCTGGGACTCCTTCGGCCTCCCGGCCGAGAACGCCGCCCGCAAGCAGGCGAAGGCGGCGAAGGAACGGGGCGAGGCGCCGCTCCACCCGGCCGAGTTCACCGAGCGGAATATCGCCCATATGAAGACCCAGATGTCCCGAGCGGGCTGGGGTTACGACTGGTCCCGGGAGCTCGCCACCTCCCGCCCCGACTACTACCGCTGGACCCAGTGGCTCTTCCTCCTCTTCTATAAAAACGGCCTGGCCGAGAAGAAGGTGGCCCCGGTCAACTGGTGCGAATCCTGCGGCACCGTCCTGGCCAACGAGCAGGTGCTTGCCGACGGGACCTGCGAGCGCTGTGGCTCGGCGGTGGTCCAGAAGGATCTCAACCAATGGTTCTTCAAGATGAGCCGCTACGCCCAGGCCCTCCTCGACGGCCACCGGGAACTGAAGGGCGGCTGGCCGGAGAAGGTGATCAAGATGCAGGAGGAATGGATCGGCCGTTCCGAGGGGGCGAGGGTGGTCTTCAAGGTGGCCGAGACCGGCGAGGAGTTGGAGATCTTCACCACCCGCCCGGATACCCTCTGGGGGGTGACCTTTATGTCGCTTGCCCCCGAGCACCCGCTGATCGAGAAGCTGGTTAAGGGGACCGAGCGGGAGGCCGAAGTAATGGCGGCGGTAAAGAAGATGCGCTCCCAGGGAACGAGCGCCCGGGAGCAGGCGGAGATGGAGAAGGAAGGGGTCTGGACCGGCTGCCACGTCGTCAACCCGGT
Organism: uncultured bacterium; assembly: GCA_964587835.1. Classification (GTDB taxonomy): domain Bacteria; phylum Auribacterota; class Erginobacteria; order Erginobacterales; family Erginobacteraceae; genus Erginobacter. The sequence goes on along the minus strand of CAZPMN010000042.1, from coordinate 17,648 downwards.
CAACGGGGAGAAGGTCCCGCTCTGGGCGGCCAACTTTGCCCTGATGAGTTACGGGACCGGAGCGGTGATGGCGGTCCCCGCCCACGACCAGCGGGACTTCGAGTTCGCCCGAAAATACAAACTGCCGATCCGCATGGTGATCCGTCCGGAAGAAGGCGAACTTGACCCCGAGAATATGACCGAGGCTTATGTCGATCCGGGGATAATGACCGGTTCCGGGCCCTTCGACGGACGGCTCAACACCTCCGCGATGGGCGATATCGCCCGCTGGCTGGAGGAGAAAAAGATCGGCGGCCCGACGGTCAACTACCGGCTCCGCGACTGGCTTCTCTCCCGGCAGCGTTACTGGGGGGCGCCGATCCCGATCATTTACTGCGAAAAATGCGGCGAGGTCCCGGTCCCCGAGGAGGACCTCCCGGTCGAGCTGCCCCTCGACGTCGATTTCCAGTCCCCCGGCAACCCCCTGGAGACCTCCCCTTCCTTTGTCAACTGCACCTGTCCCTCCTGCGGGGGCCCGGCCCGGCGGGAGACCGACACGATGGACACCTTTGTCGACAGTTCCTGGTACTTTCTGCGCTACTGCTCCCCCCGCGAGGAAGACCGGCCATTTTCCAAGGAAGAAGTCCGCTACTGGATGCCGGTCGACCTCTACATCGGCGGGATCGAGCACGCCACCATGCACCTGATCTACTTCCGCTTCTTCACCCGGGCGCTAAAAGACCTCGGCCTGCTCGACTTCGCCGAGCCGGCGAAGAAACTCTTCTGCCAGGGGATGGTCTGCAAGACCGCCTACTACTGCGCCAACTGCCAGTGGATCCCCGAGGAGCGGGTCGAGGGCGGGAAGAAGGAAGGTGACGCCATCGTCGGTGGGACTTGCCGGACTTGCGGCGGAGCGGTCCGGGGGGAGATGACCAAGATCAGCAAGTCAAAGTTGAACATTGTCGACCCCGACCGGATGATGGATCGCTACGGCGCCGACTGCGTGAGGCTCTATATGCTCTCCGATACCCCTCCCGACCTCGACCGGGTCTGGTCGGACGAGCGGATGCAGGGGGCCTGGCGTTTCCTCAATCGACTCTGGGAGACCGCCGCCGGCGCGGCCGGAGATCTCGGTGCCGGGGCCGCGGAGTTACCGGCCGACCTTGCCCCGGCCGACCGGGACCTGAGACGGAAGACCCACCAGGGGATCAAGAGGGTGACCGAGGCGATCGAGGGCGGTTTCCGTTTCAACACCGCGATCTCCTCGGTGATGGAACTCTTAAACGCCCTGAGGTCGGCCGAGAATGCCCACCCGGCGGTCCGGCGGGAGGCGATCGAGAGTATGCTGGTGCTGCTGGCCCCGATCACCCCCCACTTTTGCGAGGAGCTCTGGTCCCGCCTCGGGCATACGGAGAGCGTTTTTCAGACCTCCTGGCCCCAATTCGACCCGGAAGCCCTGAAGACCGAGGAGATCGAGCTGGCGGTCCAGATCAACGGCAAGGTTAAAAGCCGAATCACCCTCCCCGCGGAGGCGGGGGAGGAAGAGGTAAAGGCCGCCGCCCTGGCCGACGAGCGAATTCTGGAGCAGCTGGGCGGGAAGAAGCCGTTCAAGATGATCGTCGTCCCCCGCCGCCTGGTCAACATCGTGGTCAAATAGCGCCCCCCCTCCCTCGGCCTCTTTTTTGAACCTCAGAGGACGCAAAGAGCGCGGAGAAGGCTTAAGAGATTCAATTCCGGAGTCCTAAATCGGTTAACATAGTAAATACCTTCGAACCGTGATTTTATTCGGCAAAGTTAATTGGCGAATTTCCCTGGCCTTGGAAAAGGAAGAAAAATCTCGAAGTCAGTTACTCGAAATAGCAGATTGCAATTACAACCTGAAAACCTCTCTATCTTCAAGTCGTTGCCTGGCAACCCATAGCCCGAATTATTCACGAAAAATCGCATTTTTCGTGCATAATTCGGGCTAATAATCCCTTTGCGTCCTTTGCGTCCTCTGCGGTTCATTCTTTTTAGGTAAGGTAATGGAAAAGGTCGATGTCACGGTGATCGGGGCGGGGGTGGTGGGGCTGGCGACGGCGGCGGAGCTGGCGGGGGAAGGGCGGGAGATGGTGGTGGTCGAGAGGCACGACGGATTCGGTCGGGAGGCCTCGAGCCGGAACAGCGAGGTGATCCACGCCGGGATTTATTACCGGCCGGGATCGCTCAAGGCCCGTTTCTGCGTGGAGGGTCGACGAATCCTCTCCCGACTCTCCTCGGCGGAGGGGATACCCTCCCGGGAGATCGGGAAGATTATTCTCGCCTTCGATGACCGGGATCTCTCCATCCTTGAGGACCTCAAGAAACAGGGGGATGAAAACGAGGCGGAGGGGTTACGGTTGATCCCCCGGGCCGAGGTGGAGCAGATGGAGCCGAATGTCCGGTCGGTGGGGGGGCTCTTCTCCCCCCGAACCGGGATCATCGACAGCCATCGGCTGATGGAGTGTTTCGAGAAACGGGCTTCCGCTTCGGCCACCCTCGCCTACAACTGCGATCTTAGCGGATTGGAGAAAGTCCAGGGGGGATACCGGGTGGTGATCCGGGATGCCGACGGCGAGGAGTTTACTTTTTTCAGCCGGGTGGTGGTCAACGCCGCCGGGGTGGAGGCGGAGCGGGTAGCCCGATTGGCCGGGATCGATACCGCCGTGGCCGGTTACACTGTTTATCCCTGCAAGGGGGAGTACTTCCGCCTCCGGGGCGGCGAGGGCGAGCGGACCGAACGGCTGGTCTATCCCCCGCCAACCGGGATCAGCCTCGGGCTGCACACGGTGGTCGACCTCCAGGGGGGGGTAAAGATCGGGCCCAACGCCTTCTACGTTGAAGGGATCGACCACACGGTGGACGAAAACCATCTGGAAGAGTTTTTCCAGGGGGCCAGGGGTTACCTCCCGGCCCTGAAAAGGGAGAGTTTGACCCCGGATATGGCCGGGATCCGGGCCAAGCTCTACCGGAAGGGGGAGGAGGAACGGGATTTCGTCATCCGCCACGAAGCCGACCGGGGACTGGAGGGGATGGTCACCCTAGTCGGGATCGAATCCCCCGGCCTAACCGCCTCCCCGGCGATCGGGAGACACGTCGCCGGCCTGGTCCGGGAGATCATCTAATGAGATTGCTTCGTCGTCCCGAAAGCCTTCGGGACTCCTCGCAATGACGCGGGGTTTATTCGCTGCGGCTCGGCCTGGCTTCGGTTTGAAGCCCAATCTATGAGAAATCCTCTAGCTGCGATGTCAGCGTCCGCCTGGAGCTATTCTCCGATGATTTTGACCAGGACCCTTTTTCTTCGCCTCCCGTCGAACTCGCCGTAAAAGATCTGCTCCCAGGGGCCGAGGTCGAGTTTCCCTTCGGTGATCGCGGCCACCACGTCCCGGCCCATCACCTGCCGTTTCAGGTGGGCGTCGGCGTTGTCCTCAAAACCGTTGTGGCGATACTGTGAGTGGGGCTTTTCCGGAGCCAGTTTTTCCAGCCAGACCTCGAAATCCTGGTGGAGCCCGGACTCGTCATCGTTGATGAAGACCGAGGCGGTGATATGCATCGCGTTAACCAGGCACAGCCCTTCCTTAACCCCGCTCTTTTCCACCAGCGCGGCCACCTGCGGGGTGATATTGAGGAATGCCCGCCGGGTCGGGGTTTCAAACCAGAGATAGTCGGTCAGGGTTTTCATTTTAAATTTTCCTCCGAAAAATTTAGATTTAATAATCTCCGGGGGTGACTTAAGATAATCACCCCTTCCAGATTATAACACTATTCATCGGAGGAAGAAATGGAGGAGAAAATATTCAAGCTGATCCGCAGCCGCCTGCTGCTCCCTCTGGATGAGAAGATCGGGCTGAAGACGAGGATTGAGGACGGATACGTCCTGACCGAGGGAAGCCTGGTCCGGGAGTGCGGCCGGTACCAGCCGGAGATCGGCAAGAGAATTATCACCGAATGCGGGAACCAACTGGAAGTCATCGGGATGGATGCCCCCTCCGCCGCCGAGCCGGAGATCCCCCAACTGAACGGGGTGGTGCTTCCCGGTTTCGTCAAGGCCCACGGCCACGATCACGAGTCACCGATCATCGGGATCGCCAAGGACGAGCCGCTGACCGAGTGGCTCGACCACGCGGTCAACGTCTTTACCGGTTTTATCAACGAGAACTGGCAGTCCCTGGAGGAGCGGTTCGGCGTCTCCACCCACGTTCTGACCTACTCCAAGGGGAAACTTGACGATATCCACTACGGGATCACCTCGGCCATCGCCCACCACTGCAACTTCAACAAGTACCACCTGGCCGAACTGATCGAGGCCAACAAGCAGGCGGGGACGAAGATCGTCATCGCCATCGGCGGCCAGGACCAGAACTACGATCCTCGCATCCTTGATACCGTGGCGGCGGCGGTGAAGAGAATGGACGACTACCAGGCCGAGTTCGGCTCACGGGAACGAACCTGGATCATCCCCGGCCCCGATCAGGTCTTCTCCAACTCGGCCCCGATGGTCAGGGCGCTCAAGGAGTGGGCCAACGCCCACGATACCCTGTTCCATATGCACTCTTCGGAGGAGCCGGATACCACCGCCTGGTTCTATTCCCAATACCTGACCAGCCCAGTCGAGCTTCTCCACCGGGCCGGAGCCCTCGACGGAAATACCATCCTCGCCCACCAGGTCAATAACACCCCGATCGACCTCGAGATCCTGAAACAGACCGGGACCAACATCGTCCACAACCCCCTGGCCAACACCATCCTCGGATCCGGGATGCCCCCCCTGATCAAGATGCTCGAGATGGGGATCCCGGTCGCTGTCTCCACCGACGGTTCCGGTTCGGCCGATAACCAGAATATGCTCTCCGCCGCCCGTCTGGCCTCTCAGTACCAGAAGGCCTTCCACCGAAACGCCCGGCTGCTCCCGGCCCAGCAGGTGCTGGAGATGGTGACCGTGGTCCCGGCGAAGATGCTGAAACTCAACGCCGGGTCCCTGGCGGCGGGGAAGGACGCCGATCTGATCCTGGTCGATCTCAGCCGTCCCAATCTAACTCCGACCCGGGTGGATAATGTGGTCGAGAACCTGATCTGGGCCGCCGACGGCAGCGAGGTCCGGTGGGTGATCGCCAATGGGCAGGTGGTCAAGGCCGACTATCGTTTCCTGACCCTGGACGAGGAGAGGATCAAGAAGAACATCCAGCAACTCTCCGAACTTCTGATCGAATACCGGGATTCCCACGAAGAGATCCGGGCCACCGGTGCCCACCAGCAGTAGCCCCTTATTGCACAAAAGTGGTAATACCTCTTTTGTGCAATAAGGGGGGTTAGACGGGTTCGCGGAGGATCTCGTAAAGTTCCCGGTTGTTCCGGACCTTGAGCAGTCGGTCCCGGTTTTCCGGGCGGGAGAGAAAGCGGGAGAGGACGGCCATCATCTTCAGATAGGGTTCGGGCTGGTCGGCCGGGATCAGGGTGGCGATAAAGATCCGGGCCGGTTTCCCGTCCAGAGAGCCGAATTCCACCCCCTCCTCCCGGACCCCGGCCACGGTGACCATCTTCTCGACCAGTTCGGTCCGGCTGTGGGGAAAGGCGAGCCCGGCCTCCATCCCGGTGGAGAGGTCTTTTTCCCGGTCGAGGAGGATCCGGATGACCTCACCGCGGAAATGATCCGGAACCTGGCCGGAGGCGATGAAGAGGTTGACCAGCTCCTCGATGATCTCCTGTTTGGTCTCCCCTTGGAGGGCGCACTCCACCCCGTTGGGAGTGAAGAGGTGCGAAATCCGGGCCCGTTCCCTCCCGTTCACCTTCCCCACGTGCGCGGTCTCCTCGAAGATTCGCTTGCCGATCGCCTTGCGGTCGGTCAGGGTCTGGAGGTGGCGCATGATCCGCTGGAGTTCGGCCAGGGCCTCGTAGAAGAGGGTGTGGATGAAGGCGGCATCCTGCTCCCGACAGGTGAAGACGATCTCCTTCGGGGAGAACTCCATTGTGATGAAACTCTCATCCCGTCGAATCCCGTAAAGCTGCCGGCGGATGTCCAGCAGGTGGACAAAGAAGCCCTCGTTGCGGAAGGCCTCGATGATCCGGACGAGGAGGAGTTCCCCCGTCTCCCGGTTGGGAAAGACGTAATTGATCCGCCGTTTACCGGAGACCCGGGGAGCCGGTTTGCGCAGGACCTCGCCTTCCGACTTGAGCATCCGGGAGAAGATGGGGGGGGCGATCAGGATCGAGAGAAAGGTCATCAGTGCCGCGGCCGAAAAAGCCTCAGCGGGGAGGATCCCGGAGGTGCGTCCGATCCCGGCAATGATCAGGGCGACCTCTCCCCGCAAGACCATTCCCGCCCCAATCCGACTGGCCCCCCGGAGATTGAAGTTGAAGGCCAGGGCGGGCAGGCCGCAGCCGAGCATCTTGCCCGCCGCCGCCATCAGGGCATAGGCCAGGGCGAAGAGAATGATCCGGGGGTCAAAGATCACCCGGACGTTGATCAGCATCCCCATCACGCAGAAGAATATGGGAACGAAGAAGCGGTGGAAGACCGAGAGATAGGTCTGGAGAAGGTCGGTGAGGTCGGTCCGGGAGAGGGCGAGGCCGGCGATGTAGGCGCCGATGATCATCGCCAGACCGGACTTCTCGAAAATCCCCGCCAGAAGGAGGGCCAGGGCGAAGCTCATCACGACAATGGTATTGAGCTCCCGGAACCGCTTCAGGCCAGCCCCGATCCGCCGGGCGAAACCGAGCCCCAAAAGCATGAAGATCAGCCAGACCGTGATCGAACGGCCCCCGATCCGGGCGGCCTCCGACCAGCGGATCCCGCCGCTTTTGATCATCCCGATGATCACCGCCAGGAGGACGATCCCCAGGATGTCGTCAATGATGGCGGCGGAGAGGATCGTCACCCCCTCGGGGGAGTCGAGTTTCTGCCTCTCCGAGAGAATGGAGGCGGAGAGACCCACCGAGGTGGCGGTGGCGATCACCCCGAAGAACATCGGGATGGGGTCGGCAAAACCGTAAGCGGTCCCGAAGACCGTCCGGGAGAAAAAGACCGCGGCCAGATCGCCGAGGAGAAAGCTGGCCGCGATCCCCCCGATCCCAATCCCGGATCCGGCCAGGGAGTAGCGGAGAAAAGTGGTGAGGTCGGTCTCCAGGCCGATCAGAAAAAGGAGGACAATCGAGGCCACGGTGGCGAAGCCGTAAAGCTCGTAGGAGATCGGAAAGGGGCCGGCTTCCCCGAAGAGCCCGCCGGGGAAGCCGGGGAAGGGGAGCGCTCCGAGGAGATAGGGGCCGATCAGTACCCCGGCCGCCATCTCGCCGAGGACGACCGGGAGCCCGAGTTTTTTGCAGATCTCCGCGCCGGCCCAGGCCGCGATCAAGATGGCGGCGATCTGGAGGACCAAGGTGGCCATCCGTTCCGCCCGAGCCCCCCCTTCCTCGGGAACCTGGGCCCGGAGGGTCGCGGCGGGGAAGAGGGTGAATACGGCGAGGACGAGGAGGATGAGGGCGAACTGTTTACGGGTCAAGCTCATAACTATCCAGTCGGCACCCGGGTTATCTAATCTTCCGGTGCGGCGGCAGGCGGAGAATAATACTGCGGGAGGAGGCGGGGGGCAAGGGCGTAAATCACGGCGATCTTGAAGGTGCTCTTCCGATCGATCAGGCCGGCGGTCAGGATGCCTTCCGCGCCCATCTTCCGCTTACTCATCACCGTTCCGGCCAGTTCATCCATCGCATCCCCCATCTCCCTTCCCTGCTCGAGGATTGAGCGGACGACTCCGGGGGGGAGCTGGAAGTGAACCCCGCCTCCTATGGTGGACCCGTTCCGGTCGGCGATTGCACACCAGACGCAGGTGAACCAGTCTTCACCGGTCCGGTCCATCCCCCCCTCGAGGCCGATTCCCCAGTCAGCCCCGGATATTCTCCGGGCTTCTTCCGCCCGGCGGCGTGCACCGGCAATGGTCTCCGCGTTGGCGAGCGGAGTGGAGGAAACCCCGGATCCGGCCGCCACGGCGGTGAATTCACCGGTTATCCCGGCCCGGGAAAAGACATCCTCCACCGCTGCCAGTTTCAGAGGGTTTTGTGATCCGACCGCGATCTTCATAATCCCTCTCGCTGCAGCCATTTATTGCAACCACGAATCTTCACGGATCTCCACAAATCTTTTTCCCCCCCCGCCTCAGCCCCTTTTTATCCACTAATTACACTAATTGACTCTAATTATCCCCCCGCCTCACCCACACTGCTTACTGCTCACCGCTCACTGCTCATCGCTTACCCTCCCCTCCCCCGGTGAGATTGCTTCGTCGGCCCGAATACCTTCCGGCCTCCTCGCAATGACCCGGTACCGGCACCGATCACCGCTTACTGCTTACTGCTCACCGCTTACTGCTTACTGCTTACTGCTTACTGTCTTCTCCCCCGGGGCGGTACCAGTGAGGGGAGATAAAGGGAGCGAGGGCGTAGATCAGGATCGACTCATAAGCCTCCCGGCGGCTGGAGAGACCCCCGGTGAGAACGCCGATCGCCCCCGCCTTCTGCTTGGTATTCTCCCCCCCGGTCAGGCGGTCGATTGCCGTACCCAGTTCCAACTTCTCCTCCCGGATCATCCGGTCCACCGCCGGGGGAAGGAGCAGATGGCCTCCGCCGCCGAGGCCGAACTTCTCGCCATCGTAAACCGCCGCCCAGGCCGAGGTCATCAGTCGGCCTTGGAAGACCGCGGCCCCGCCTTCGAAACCGATTCCCAGCGAGGCGCCGGCCCGCCGGTGGGCTGCCCGGGCCCGCCGCCGAGCCCCCGCGATTTCCTCCGCCTCGGTCAGGGGCATCGCGGCGACCCCGGAATCCACCTCCACGCCCTCCACTTCGGCTTGTGGGTAGAGGCGGTGGAGCACGGCACGGGCGGCCGCGATCTTGACCGGGTTGAGAGAACCGACGGCGATCTTCATGGTAAAATTTATCTCCGAAAAATTTTAGTGGTAGTACTATAACCAGAATAGTAATCATTGCAAACCGCATTCATCTGGCCGGGCCGCGGATTTCTGTGTTAAATTCCATATCTCACCGGTCAATAGTCTCGCGATTCAAAACCACCCGGTCTCGGATCGGGTCGAGAGAGGAGGTTGGGAATGAGTAAAATCAGCTGGCGGGCGCGGATCGCGCTCGGTTTCTGCCTGCTGGCGGTTATGGCTCCGGCTCCGGCGTCCGGCTGGGAGGAGGACCGGGTTTTCGTCCTCCGCTACCTCCACGTCCCCCGGTCGGACTTCCAGAACGAGGAGGGGGAGATCCAAATGGACTCGGTCCGGGCTGAGGGGATTGTCCCGCTCGACGCCAGCGACACCACGGCCGTCTTCGGCGGCCTGGCCTACCACGGTCTCTTTCTCGACTACCGGGATTTGGTCTTCACTCCGGAGGACGGCCTGGGCGAGGACGACCTGGCCAAGGATCTCCATGTCCTCGATCTGGTGCTCGGCGGCAGTCACGACTGGGACGAGCACTGGTCCGCCTTTTTGATCCTCTACCCCGGAGTCCACAGCGACTTCGAGAACCTCGACGGCAAGGATCTCTACTTCTCGGGGGCGGCGTTGGCCAGCTACCGGGTCTCCGAGGACCTCACGCTGTCGGGCGGCGCTTATTACGACGATTCTTTCGGTTACCCCCGCCTGCTCCCGATGCTGGGAATCCAATGGCGGATCGATGCGGAGCTGACCCTGGAGGCGCTCCTGCCCCAGTTCCTGGTCTTCAGCTGGCAGCTCAGCCCCCGGCTGGCGCTGGGGCTGAAGGGCTCTGTCGAGGGTAACCAGTACCGGCTCAAGGAAGGTTCCCCCTGGAAGGATACCGTGGTCGAGTACACTCAGATCCTGGCCGGCCCGTTTGCCGATCTCCGGCTGGCAGGGGATCTCTTCCTCCGCCTGGAGGGCGGTTTCGTCTTCAACCGGGAGTTCGAGTTCCGCGACGACGACTCCGACAGAAAACTCTTCGACGGCGATATCGATAACTCCGCTTACGCGGGGGCTTCCCTCTCCTATCGCTATTGAGGGCGCGGAGTTTAAGCGAGCATCCGCCGTTCGTGTCGGTCGGTTTGACTTCCCGGCCGGTATGCTTTATAGTTAGTAGGGATTCCCGGAACGGGGCGGTCCGAACTTACTCATCTGGCCATAGATCAGTTTGCAGGATCTATGGTTGATTCCAGTATTGGGGACAGTACGTTTTTACAGTATCGGTATTCCGCATAATTAATAACTGTCGAAGTGTAAGCTAAACTGTAGCCAGGGCAGTTAATGCCTTTCCCGGCCGGGGGAGAAAGTAAATTCCATGGGGAAAGTCGATATCAATCGTTCGGTTCACCTGGCGCTTCGGGATAAGAATTTCGAGGCGGTCTTGAGTTTTTTCAAATTCGCCCTGGAAGGGCGCGCCCTGGCATCCCGGAAACGGATTATCCAGACGATGCTGAATCACGTTTTTACCGCCCGGCAGGAAGCGGATTTTGCCACCCGGGGGGTGGTGGTTGAACAGGAGGAATTGGATTTTATCCGCTTTCTCCGGATCCTGCACGAGGCGGTCATCGCGGCGGCGAATATCGCCGGACACGAGGAGATTCTCAACCAGGACCGGAGTTTTCTAAAGCGTTTCCTCTCCGGGGACTCGGAACTGATCAACAAGTTCAAGAAGTCTCATCGGGATCGGGCCCTGGCGATTATAAATGACTTGAAGATGATGACCCGGGCGGTGGAAAAACGGTATTTGCAGCTGAAGAAGGAAAACTATGAATCGCTCGATCCTGACGAGCAGCGCCGTTATACCCTGATGTACCGGAGCGATGAAGGCAGCCGGATAACCACTCCCTGATTCGCGGCCGCCCGCCCTTTGGTCCCCCGGAGGATATTTCCCGATGACCGACCAGAAAGATTATCTAGCTTCCCTAAAGGCGCTTGCCCGTTCGGACGGGCGCTACGATATCGAGGCTTATCTCCTCGTCCAGAACGCCCTTTCCTTACTGCTTTCCGAACTTCAGGAGCGAAGACATGTCACCGCCAGCGAGTTACTGAGAGCGATCCGGCAGTACACCGGCAAGGAGTACGGTCCCCTGGGCCGGGAGGTTCTGGAACACTGGGGCGTGAGGAAGCCCGAGGATTTCGGGGAGATAGTCTTCAACATGATCGACCGGGGTCTGCTGAAGAAGACCGCCGACGACCGCAAGGAGGATTTCCACGACCATGAGGATTTCTGGGCCTCGTTCGATTAAATCCGGCTGCCGGTCACCGGTTTTTCTTTCAGCGGCACTGATTGGAGTCCTAGTTTTTCAGCTTTGGGGTACGGCGGTCTTTGGCCGGATGCTGGTGGTGGAACTGGACCGGACGGAGAAGACCCTGGAAAACGGACTCGAGGTGGTGGCCGCGCCCGACGGTTCCAACCCGGTGGTCGCCCTCCAGCTCTGGGTCAGGGCGGGGAGCGTCAACGAGGACCCCCTGCTCGGCTCCGGACTTTCTCACTTTCTCGAGCATATGGCCTTCAAGGGGCCGGCGGGCGAACTGAAGGGGGCCATCCCCCGCCGGGTGGAAGAGTTGGGAGGGGCGATCAACGCTTACACCTCATTCGACCGGACCGTCTACCATATCACCGTCCCCGCGCCCCGCTGGCGAGAGGCGCTGGATCTGCTCCAGGCGCTGGTCTTGGAGATGGATTTTCTTCCCGACGAGGTGGAGTCGGAGCGGGAGGTGATCCTCAAGGAGATCAATATGGGACGGGACGATCCCGACCGGCGGCTCCAGCATCTGCTCTGGAAGACCGCCTACCGTGTCCATCCCTACCGCTTCCCGATTATCGGTGACCGGGAACTCTTCCGGCGGGTCTCCCGGGAAGAACTGCTGGAGTATTACCGGAAGTGGTATGTTCCCAACAATATGGTCCTGGTCGGGGCGGGTGATCTCATCGCCGAAGAATTCCTCCAGGCGGCCGGAGAGGTCTTCGGGGGAATCGCTCCCGGTCCTTATCCGGCGGCCCGAATTCCGGACGAGCCGGCCCAGGTGGGTCTACGGGAAAAGACCGAGGAGATGGATGTCGCGCAGGCCCGAATCGCCTTCGCCTTCCATATTCCCTCGATCCACAGTCCCGATCTCTACCCGCTCGACGTGCTCGCCCTCCTGGCCGGGGAAGGGCAAAGTTCGGTCCTCTACCAGGCCTTGCGGGAGGAGCGGGAACTGGTTTACTCGGTCTCCGCCTCCTCCTACACCCCGTTCTACCCCGGCCTCTTCATCATCCAGGCCCGGGCCGAGCCGGAGAATATTCCCGTGGTTCGGGAAGCGGTCCGGGAAGTTCTGGAGGGATTCAAAAACGGTCCGATCGGGGACGAGGCTTTGGCCAAGGCGCGGGCCCGGGTGGCCGCCAGTTATCTGGAATCCCTGACCACCGCCGAGGGGAGGGCCGCGGTGTTGGGCGGCAACCTGATAACCGCGGGTTCGGCGGACTTCGACCGGGTCTATCTGTCGGGGATCGCCGGCGTCACCGCGGAGGATGTCCGACGGGTTGCCCGGCGTTACCTAAGGGAGGAAAATCTGAGCGTGGTATCGATTATCCCCGTCGGAACTGAAAAGGCCGGTCCGGAGGAACCGGCGGGGGTCGAGCAGCCGGTGGAGAAGGTCGTGCTCGATAACGGCCTGACCGTCCTGATCGGACCGGACCACTCGCTTCCCCTGGTCTCGATCCGGATGGTCTTCACAGGCGGGGTCCTGGCCGAGGAACCTTCCCTCAGCGGGGTCTCCCAGCTGACCGCCCGGCTGTTGTTGAAGGGGACCCGGGAGAAGACGGCGTTGGAGCTGGTTCGGCGGATCGAGGATTACGGCGGTTCGATCAGTTCCTACTCCGCAAGGAACAGCCTCGGCCTCTCCCTTGACGTTCTCTCCTCCCAGGCGGTCCCCGCTCTCGAGGTTCTGAGCGAGGTTGTCCGGGAGGCCGAGTTTCCCCCCGGGGAACTGGAGAAGGAACGGTCCATCCTGCTCTCCGAGATCGCCGCGGAGGAGGATGATCCCCGATCCCTGGCCGGGCGGGAGTTGAGAAAGCTGCTTTTCGGCGACCATCCCTATCGATTTTCTCCCTTGGGGACGGCCGTGACCGTCTCCGCCCTAACCCGGGAGGAGGTCAAGGCCTTCCGCGACCGTCACCTGACCGCCGCCAACTCGGTTCTGGCGGTCTTCGGCGACGTGAACCCGGAAGAGATTATTCCGGTGATCCGGGAACTTTTCGGCGCCCTGCCTCAGGGGGATCGGCTCGAGCCGGCCGGCCGCTCCCCCGCCCCTCCCGGCGGGAAGCGGAAGGAGGTTCAGCAGAAAGAGGAGATTGCTCAGTCGGTTATCTTTCAGGGGTTTGGAGGAGTTACCGTGATTGATCCCGATCGATATCCCCTCGAGTTTCTCGCCCGGGCCTTCTCCGGTCTGGCCGCCCCCCTCTTCTCCCGGGTCCGGATCGAGGGAGGGTTGGCTTACTATGTCGGGGCCTACCAGATCCTCGGTCTCGATCCCGGAGCCTTCATCTTTTACGCGGGAACCGTCCCCGGCAAAGAGGAACCGGTCCTGACTGCCTTCCGGGAAGAAGTTGGTCGAGCCCGGCGGGGGGAGTTCTCCGCCGCTGAAATGGAGAGGGTTGGCAATTCCCTGATCGGGGAGTTCCGTTTCGGAAGGCAGACCGCCGGACAGCGCGCTTTTTCGGCGGCGCTGGATGAGCTTTACGGACTGGGCTACGACAACTGGAAGGATTACGAAGAACGGATCGGTTCCCTGAGCGTCGAGGACCTGGCCCGAACCGCCCGGAAGTACCTCTCGGAGGATAATTTCGCGGTGGCGATCGTCGAACCGGCCCCGCCGCCCGCTGGTTCCGTCCCCGCCGTCAGCGAACCAACATTGCCATAGGAGGTTTATCATCATGAACGAAGAAAGAAAACAGCCCACAACCCAGGATATGGACACAGTGCGTTTCATCTCCCTGGTCTCGATGTTTGCTTCTTCCGCCTACGTCAGTATGGGCAAGATTGCCAACCCGGCCACCGGCAAGGCGGAGCGGGATCTCGACGCGGCCCAGGGTTTCATCGACATCCTGGTCATGCTCAAGACCAAGACCGCCGGCAACCTGGCCCGGGACGAGGAGAAGATGCTCTCCTCCACCATCTCCGATTTGCAGATGAATTTCGTCAAGGAGAAGGAGAAACCAGAGCCGCCGGCGGAGTCCGGCGAAAAGGGGGAGATCGGGGAAGAGGCCAAAACCTCCTCCGGCGGGGAGGGAGCCGAGCCGAAGGGAGAGAAGAAAGGCCCGATCGTTACTCCGCCCCCTGAGGGGGACAAGCAAAGCAGTAATCAGTAATCGGTAATCAGTTCGGAATCCCGATCCTATCGGGATTCGCTCCGGGCACTTGGCACTATGCTCTATGCGCTTTGCTTGCTGATTACTGATTACTGATCATCGTCCAAATGGGGGAATAGACCTTGAGAAACTGGGAGATCAGAGCCCGGAGCCGTACCTGCGCGGTCTGTGGAGAGCCCTTTGAGTCCGGTCAGACCCTGCACACTATCCTCATCGTGACCGGGGAGGAGTACGAACGGAAGGATCACTGTGCCCGCTGCTGGAAAGCGGCGGGAGAGGATAAAGGGCGGGGGGCGGCTTACTGGCAGAGCATTTTTCGGCGGCTCACTGCGCCGCCGGAAGAGGAGAAGATCAGGGGAGACGTAATCGAGCGGTTGCTGAAACGCTACCTCGACTCCGAGGAGGAGTCCCACCTCAACCTCTGCTATATTCTGGCTCTCCTGGAAGAACGGAAGAAGGTCTTTAGCCTCCGGGAAAAGGTCCGGGACGAGCAGGGGAGGACGGTGATCGTTTACGAGCACTCCGCCAGCGGGGAGACCTACCTGATCCGCGATCCCCATCTCACCCTCTCCCAGGTCGAGGCGGTCCAGGATCAGGTCAAGGAATTGATCGAGGCCGAGAAACTCCGGGACCAGGCTTCCCCCGCCGCCGACGGCGGCGATGATCAGGTCCCCCTGAAAAGCGGATTCCCCCGGGACTGAAAGCTCCCTCGATCCGGAAGACGATCATCCCTTCCGGGTTACTTTTTCTTCCCGCTCCGGTAGGCTTTTTCCACCCAGGCGTTGAGGGTTTCGGCGGGTTTGGCGACCGCCCGGAGAGTGATGGTGAACTCCCTCTCCCCCGTGCTCTCCCGGATCAGTCGCAGGCCGTGGGGGTAGTCCTTGAAGAGGAGATTGCAGAACTTCTCCGCCGACAGCGCGGCCTCCTCGGCCTGTTTTCCCACCGCTTCCACCGCTTTCGGGGTGAAGGCGATCTTCAACCCATGCTGCTCAAGAAAATTTTTCTCGAAGCGGGCCACGCTCTCCCGCAGGGCGTTGCCTCCGGCGGCGACCGGGTTTTTCAGGATTTTCTTTAGGGCGGCTTGGGGATTCCGAACCACCCGTTGATCGACGCTGAACCGCTTGATCCCGGTCGAGGGTAACTCGTACTTGAAGTCTCTCAGGATCCGTTCGCAGACCGTGAGCAGTCCCCGGGCCCCGGTCTCCTCCTTCGCGGCCCGCCGGGCGATCTCCCGCATCCCCTCCCGGGTGAAGGCGGCGATGATCCCGAAGGAGTCGAAGGAGGCCTCGTACTGCTTGATCACCGACCCCTCGGAACGGGTTAGGATGTGAAAGAGGTCCGCCTCGTCGAGTTGCTCGCAGACCACCCGGACCGGGAGCCGGCCGATGAACTCCGGCTCCAGCCCGTACTCGATGAAATCGCGCGTGGTCGCCCGCTCGAGATAGCGCTCGTCCGTCCTGGTCTCCTCGACCTGCCCGCCGAAGCCGACCGCTTGTCTGGTCTGCCGCCTCTTCACGATCCCGGCCAGATCCGCGAAGGCGCCGCTGACGATGAAGAGAATATGGCGGGTGTTGATCATCTTCGGCTCGACCTTGCCCCCCTGTTGGTACTCCATCACCGCCTCGATCTGTGAAGAGATGTCCATCGGATCCCGCAGAGCTACTTCCGTCTCCTCCATCAGCTTGAGGAGATTTCTCTGCACTCCGGCCCCGCTGACGTCCCTTCCGCCCAGATTGAAGGCCGAGGCGATCTTGTCCACCTCATCGATGTAAATGATTCCGTACTGGGCGAGCTTGATATCGTCGTCAGCCTTGCGGACCAGCTCCCGGACCAGGTCCTCGACGTTCTTTCCCACGTAACCGGTCTCGCTGTACTTGGTGGCATCGGCCTTGACGAAAGGAACCCCGATCAGCCGGGCGATGCACTTGATCAGGTAGGTCTTGCCCACCCCGGTCGGTCCGATCAGGATGACGTTCTGCTTGACGTAATCATAATCGACCCGCCGGCCCAGGTCGTGGGTGGCGTGGTTGTAGTGGTCGCAGACCGCGATCGAGAGTACCTTTTTGGCTTCCTCCTGCTTGATCACGAACCGGTCGAGGTACTCCTTGACTTGGCGGGGGGTGTAGTTGAAGTCGAGCTTGAATTCCTTTTCCTTTTCCGGCTTCCGGTTGGAGGGCGGGCGAGGGGGAGGGCGGAAGGCGGGGGCGATCGACATCAACGGCTTGGAGCCGTACTTCTTCTGGACGTATTCGCTCAGGTCCTTGAGCATATCCTCCAGGTTGCCTGGCTCGTCCGTTTGTTTGTTTTCCTTCTCGTCCGCCATCATTGACCCCGGTTTCAAATTCCGAGCAGACGCTCGGCGTTCCCGTGCAGGATCTTTTCCTTTCTCTTCTTTGAGATGTCAAGGGCCTTCCAAGCATCGAGTTCCCGCTTCTGGTCGAGCCAGGGCGAGTCGGTTCCGAAGAGGAGGTAATCGGGGGAGTGCTGATCGATGATCTTCCTGAACTGTTCGGGTTCCGCCTCGCCGATCCCGAAGGAGGTCTCCAGATAGACCGGCTTGCCCAGCAGGGCCTCCTCCACTTCCTCCCAGGCGCTCCAACCCCCCAGGTGAGAGACGACCATCCGTAGGCCCGGCAGCGTTTGAAAGAGATTGAGAAAGCGCTGGGGAGACGCCTGGCCGGTAATCGGAAAGGCGATGTCGTGGCCGGCGTGGAAGAGGACGATTAGTCCTCGGTCGGCCACGGCGCGGTAAAGGGGAAGGAGGTCCGGATCGTCAACCGTGAATTCCTGGTACATCGGGTGGAGCTTGATGCCCTTAAGGCCGGCCTCCTGGATCCGATCCAGCTCCCGTTCAAAGTCACGGTAAAGAGGGTGGATCGAGGCGAAAGGGATGATCCGCTCGGAAGCGATCGAGGCCGCCCAGTCAGTGATCCGGGGAACTTGGGAGGGTTTGGTGGCGATGGAAACCACCACCGCCTGCTCGATCCCGGCCTGGTCCATCGACTTCAAAAGACCACGGATGGTTCCGTTATGATGGGCCCGGTAGTCCCCGGAATGCTCCTCGAGGGCCGTGATCGCCTTTTCGGCCAGATCGTCGGGAAAGGCGTGGGTATGGAAATCGATGACTTTCATTTAATTGCCACTAATTTTTGACAGGATAACAGGATTAACAGGATGGATTGGGGCATTGTCAACAGGGAATGGGGAATAGGGAATGGGGAATGGAGTCCCCGGGTCGCTCTGCTCTCTGTGCTATGCTCTCTGTGTTCTGCTTACTGATTACTGATCACTACTGTCCGGTTATAAGTCGAATAATAGCAACTGGTTACTGG
>CAZPMN010000041.1:3379-18869 GCA_964587835.1 uncultured bacterium | reverse complement strand
ACCAAGAGGCTCTGTCACTTAAGTGACCAAGAGGCTCTGTCATGTGGCCGCTTACCGCTTACCATTCCCCCCTATTCCCTGACAATCTCGGTCCCGATCCCCTTGTCGGTAAAGATCTCCAGCAGCAGCGAGTGCTTGATCCGCCCGTCGATGACGTGAATCTTCTTCACCCCTTTCTCCAGGGCCTGCAGTCCGGCGGTCACCTTGGGGATCATTCCCCCGGCGATCGTCCCTTCCTCGACCAGGCGGTTGATATCGCCCCGTTTCAGGGAGGAGAGAACCTGCTTTTGTCCGGAGCCGTCGTCCCGGGTCATAATCCCCTCGACGTCGGTCAGAAAGACCAGCTTCTCCGCCTTCAGCGCCCCGGCGATCGCGCCCGCCGCCAGATCGCCGTTGATATTGTAAAGGTGTCCCGCGCCATCGCTCCCCAGGGGCGCGATCACCGGGACCCGGTTGGACCGGGTGACCTTCCGGATGGCCTCCGTATCAACTTTCTCCACCTCGCCGACGAATCCGAGATCGGGCGGGGTGAGCTTCCGGGCGGAGATAACCCGATTGGCGTGGGAACTGAAACCCTCGGCCCGGCCGCCCAAGGCGGCGATCTGGCCCGCCAGATCCCGGTTGATCCCGGAAAGCACCTCGCTGACGATCCCGATCGACCGGCGGTCGGTCATCCGCTGACCGTTGACGAACCGGGGGGTGAAACCGGCCTGTTTCATCTTCAGGCTGATGGCGTTCCCCCCCCCGTGGATCACCACCGGCTTCATCTTCACCGCCTCCATGAAGACCACGTCCCGCAAGACCCCCTCCACGCACGCGGGGGAGGTCATCGCCGACCCGCCCAGCTTGATGACCACGATCTTGCCCTGGAAGGACTGGATGTAGGGAAGAGCCTCGATCAGGACCGCTGCTTTCTCGATAATCTTTTTCATCGCCGCTGATTCTCCCGGGAATATTCGCCAATCCGATCCCCGGCTCTACTCCTGGTTGATCTCCACGTACCGGGGGGTGAGGTCGCAGGTATAGCAGACGTCCCTCCCCTCTCCCAGGCCGAGCTCGACCTGGAGAAAAATTCGCCGGGAACGGAGCAGCTCCTCTCCCCGGCCCGGTTCCAACTCGACCGGAAGGCCGGAGTGGATCACCTCGGTCTCGCCGCAGAAGACGGAGATCTTCTCCTCCGTCAGGTCCGCCCCCGAGTATCCGAGCGCCGCCAGCAGCCGGCCCCAGTTGGGGGTCTCCCCGTAAAGGGCGCACTTGAAGAGCGGGGAGTTGGCGATCGCCTCCGCCGCCCACCTGGCTTCTTCGGGTGTTTTGGCGCCGGCGACCTCGATGGAGACGAACTTGGTCGCCCCCTCGCCGTCGGCAACGATCATCCAGGCCAGTTCTCGGGTCACCCGGTCCAGGACCCGTCGGAATTCCTCCGCTCCCGCCGTCCCCGGTTCAGCTCTTACCCCCGCCTGGCCGTTGGCGAGAAGGATCACCGTATCATTGGTGCTGGTATCTCCGTCGACGGTGATCCGGTTGAACGACTGCTCCAGGGCGGAAGAGAGAGCTTCCCGCAGAAATCCGGCCTCCGCTCCCAGGTCGGTGAGGAGGAAGCAGAACATCGTGGCCTGGGGCGGGCCGGCCACCCGCATCTGCGGGCGGATCATCCCTGCTCCCTTGGCGATCCCCCAGAGCCGGACCGGCGAACCCGCCACCTCGAATTCAAAGGCGAGCTCTTTAGGCCGGGTATCGGTGGTTAGAATCGCCTCCGCCGCCCGGCCGTTGCCGCCGGACCGGATTGCTTCCGCCAGTTCCCCGATCCCCCGTTCAATCTTCTCCACCTCCAGATAGCGGCCGATCCGGCCGGTCGAGGCCACCGCCACCATCCCGGGATCGACCCCCAGAGCGGCGGCAGTCCGTTCCGCCATCCTCGCGGCATCGCCCTCGCCCCGCCGGCCGGTGGCGGCGTTGGCGCAGCCGCTGTTGGCGATCACCGCCCGGCACTGCCCCGACTCCGCCACTCGTCGGCTCAACCGGACCGGGGCCGCCGCCACCCGGTTGGTGGTGAAGGCCCCGGCGATGGCGGCCGGCGACTCGGACCAGAGCAGAGCGAGATCGTTCCCCCCTGTCTGCTTTAACCCGCAGGCGACACCGGCGGCCCGAAAACCCTGCGGGAGCTGGGGGGGAGCTAACTTTCTCATCTCGGCCGACCTGATTCTAAAGGTTTTAGAGAAGACCCTCGGTTTCGGGGAAGGACTCCATGATGTTCATATTCTGCACGGCCTGGCCGGCGGCGCCCTTGAGAAGGTTGTCAATGGCACTGACCACTATCAAATTGCCGGTCCGGGGATTGACTTTGAGGCCGAGCAGGCAGTTGTTGGTTCCCACGGCGTCCTTCAGTTCCGGCAGCTGGCCGGCCGGATAGAGCCGGATGAATTCCTCGCCGGCGTACTGCCGCCGGTAGAGGTCGAAAATCTCCTCTTCCCCGACCGGCTTCTCCAGCTTCAGGTAGATGGTGGAAAGAATACCACGGTTGACCGGAAGGAGATGCGGGGCGAACTCCAACCGGACTTTCCGGCCGGTCGCCCGGGAGAGGACCTCTTCCATCTCCGGGGTGTGCTTGTGGGCCGCCAGACTGTATGCCTTGAAGTTCTCGTTAACCTCGGGGAAAAGCAAGGCCAGGCTGGCCTTCCGCCCCGCCCCGGTCACCCCGGTCTTGGCGTCGACGACGATCCCCTCCGGAGAAGCCAACCCCGCCCGAAGGGCCGGATAACAGGCCAGGATAGTGGCCGTCGGGTAACATCCCGGGTTGGCCAAAAGCCGAGCAGAGGCGATCTCTTCCCGGAACAGCTCAGGTAGGCCGTAGACAGCGCGCCCCGTACCCTCCGGATCCCGGTGCGGGGATCCGTACCATTTCTCGAAATCGTCCGGCGAGGGAAACCGGTAGTCGGCGCTGAGGTCGATCACCTTCTTCCCCGCCGCCAGGAAGCGGGGGGCGAAAAGCATCGAGACGGTATGGGGAAGGGCGAGGAAGACCAGGTCGGCCTTCCGGCAGACCGCGTCGACATCGAGGTTGGAGCACTCCATCTCCAGCCGCCCCCGGAAGTGAGGGAAGAGATGATCGATCCGGGTCGTCTCTTCCACCTTGGCGGTCAGAGAGACGATCTCCACGGAACCGTGGTTGAGGAGCAGCCGGACAATCTCCAGCCCGGTGTACCCGGTGGCTCCGACCACCGCCGTTTTCAGTAGATTCCGGCTCATCGCGTCAATCCTCCGTGAAATTGTAGCAGAACAGAAAAAATTTGGAGATGAAAAAAGCAGGCGGAAAGCCTGCTTTCTTCATCTCGAAGAGACCGTCCCCTGAAAAGAGGATTATCTTTTCGAAAACTGGAATTTTTTCCGGGCACCCGGCTGGCCGTATTTCTTCCGCTCCTTTTTCCGGGGATCACGGGTCAGCAGACCGGCTGCTTTCAGGGGACCCCGCAGGGAAGGGTTGGCCTCCACCAGAGCTCGGGCGATTCCGTGGGAAAGCGCGCCCGCCTGGCCGCCTTTGCCGCCGCCGGACAACTGGGCGATCACATCATACTGCCCCATATTATCGGTCACCTGGAGCGGGGCTTTGACCTGCTTGACCAGGGTGTCGCGATGGAAATAATCCTCCAGACCCGGGGAGTCGTTCACGCTGAATTTCCCCACTCCGGGACGGATCCATACCTTGGCCACCGCAGTCTTTCTCCGGCCGGTGGCGTAATACCTTACCATATCGCTCATAGCTTACCTTTTACGAGATTTTCAACTGCTCCAGCTGCTGGGCCTGGTGCGGATGATCCGGCCCGGCATAAACTTTGAGTTTCTTGATCGACGCCCGGCCCAAGCGGTTATGCGGGATCATTCCCCGAACCGCGTGCTCGATGATCCGCTCCGGGTGGGTCTTGAGCATCCGCCGGTAGGGGATCTTCTTCAGGCCTCCGGGATATCCCGTGTACCTCTGGTACTCCTTCTGCTCGGCTTTCTTTCCGGTGACCATAACCTTCTCAGCGTTGATCACGACCACGAAATCCCCGGTATCCATATGCGGGGTATAGATTGGTTTGTCCTTGCCCCGGAGGATATCGGCGATCCTGGTCGCCATCCGGCCCAGGACCTGCCCCTCAGCATCGATCAGGTACCACTTCTTCTTGATATCCTTCGGTCTGGCGGAAAATGTCTTCATCCCTCAACTAAACTCGCTGGTTTTCGGTTTTCCCTTCCGGCCCGGCGGGACGCAAAAACCGCGCTGCCGCCACTGCAGGGGATTGAGGTCGGGCTCTGCCGCCTGAGCAACCTGGGGCCGGAATTCAAGGACGGCACGCTACCATCGGGGATTCGCTTTCGTCAAGAAGAAAATGTTCCCCGATCAATCGCTTCCCGCCCGCGGCGGGTGTGTCGTTCGTCGGCCGGTCGCGATTATTTGCTTTCCCGGCCGGGGTTTTTTCGCTATTTTTCCGCTCGAGATGAAGAAACGCACTCTGGGAACGATTGTCCGGGGGATCCGGGCCGGGGTGGTCCGGTCCGGAGACGACCCGGTCGAGGTGGTGGTGGAGGCCCTGCGGGAATCCTGGGAGACCGAGGGGTACCGCCTCCGCGACCGCGATGTCATCGGGGTCACTGAATCCCTCATCGCCCGCGCCCAGGGCAATTACGTTTCCGTCGACGAAGTGGCCCAGGAGGCCCGCGAATTCTTTGGCAAGCGCTGCGCGGTGGTCTTCCCCATTCTGAGCCGCAACCGTTTCTCCCTGATCCTCCGGGCCCTGGCCCGCGGACTGGAAGAAATCTCCCTTCTGCTCAGTTATCCGAACGACGAGGTCGGCAACCCTCTGATGGACTGGAAGCGGCTGGCCGATTCCGGGCTGAACCCGTCCGCCGATCTCCTCCCCGAGGAGGAATTCCGGCGCCGGTTCGGGGACGATTTTCGCCATCCTTTCACCGGGCTGGACTACCTCGAATTTTACCGCCGGATCGTCGAAGGAGAAGGCGCCCGCTGCACAATCGCCCTCTCCAACCGCCCCGAGCACGCTCTGACCTTCTGCCGGGAGGTCCTGGCCGCCGATATCCATACCCGATTTCGCACCCGGCAGTTGCTCGAGGAGGCCGGGGGCAAGCCGGTACTCTCCCTTGACGATTTTTGCGCCCGGCCCCGCAAAGGCCGCGGCGGCAACCCCGATTACGGTTTGCTCGGATCCAACAAGTCGGGCGAGGAACGCCTCAAACTCTTCCCCCGAACGCGCGACGGACTTAAGCGGCGCTACGTAACTCGGATCCGGAAGAAACTGCTGGAGCTGACCGGAAAGAAAGTCGAGGTATTGATTTACGGCGACGGGGCCTTCAAGGACCCGGTGGCCGGAATCTGGGAACTGGCCGACCCGGTGGTGGCGGTTGACTATACCCCGGGCCTGCGGGGTACGCCGAGGGAATTAAAGATCAAATACCTGATCGACGAAAAGCTGGCCGGGACGGGAGTGGCGGGGGCGGAGGAACGACTCCGGGAGGAACTCCGGCGGCGGCGGCGCGGGATCGCGGTGATGGCCGCCCAGGGAACCACTCCCCGTCAGCTGACCGATCTGCTCGGCTCCCTCTGCGACCTGACCAGCGGCTCCGGCGACAAGGGAACCCCGATCGTCCTCATCCAGGGCTACTTCGACAACTATACCGACGCCTGATCCGGTGCTCACTGATCACTGATCACCGATTACCGATTACTGCTCACTACTCCAGTCCCTAGTATCGCTGTTCCGAGCTAATTTCAAGCGAAGCGATGCCACATCTTCCACAAGGAATGCCGCAGGCATTCCGATCCCCCAAGCCCGAAGGGCGATACCACAATTTTACTACCGCTCACTGCTTACCGCTTACTATTCCCCATTCCCCATTCCCTACTCCCCATAATTCACCCTCACCAGACAGAGTCCGTGGGCGGGCGCGGTCGGCCCGGCCCGGCGGCGATCCCGGGAATAGAGGATCTTTGCCACCTCGGCGGCGTCGAGATTCCCCTTCCCCACCTCCACCAGGGTCCCAACGATATTCCTGACCATCCGGTAGAGAAAACCGTCGGCCGAGAATTCCAGCTCGCAGTCTTCCCCGATCCCGGAGATATTGATCCGGCGCAGCTCCCGCACGGTCTCCTTCACCGAGGACCCGGAGGCCGTGAAGGCGGCGAAGTCATGGCGCCCGATCAAAGACCGGGCGGCCGAACGCATCTTTTCGTAGTCGAGCGGCGGGGACACCCTCAAAGCCCGGTGACGGGCCAGGGGGGAGCGGATCTCCCGGACCAGGATCCGGTAGCGGTATATCTTGGAGTGAGCCGAATAGCGGGCGTGGAAGTCTTCGCCGACCTCCTCCGCCCGAAAAATAGCGATATCGGGGGGGAGATGGGTGTTGGCCCCCTTGAGGATACTCTCCGCCGGCAGGTTGGAGGCGGTATCGAAGTGGGCCACCTGCTCCCGGGCATGGACCCCGGCATCGGTCCGCCCGGCGCCGTGAAGGCGGACCCGGTGATTCAGGACCTTCCCCAGGGCTTCCTCCAGCCGTCCCTGGATGGTGTCGGAGTTGTTCTGAACCTGCCATCCGGAATAGCGGGTTCCCTCGTACTCCAGGGTGAGCTTGATCCTACGCATACCGGGCGGCCCTGCTGCTGGCGACGGGTTCTTCGGACAGGTGCTGTGTGGCACTATGCGCTCTGCGCTCTGCTCTATGCGCCCTGCGCTATGCTCTCTGCGCCTTGCTGCAAGCGGAGCGATACTACATCTTCCACAAGGAATGCCGGAGGCATTCCGATCCCACAAGCCCGGAGGGCGATACTGCAATTTTCCTACTGCCCACTGATTACTGATTACTCTATCAGATCAGCCCATCGGCGATCATCCGCTCGGCGATCTGGACCACGTTGAGCGCGGCCCCCTTGCGGATATTGTCGGCGACGATCCAGAGATGGAGACCGTTGGCGATGTCAGGGTCGCGGCGGATCCGCCCGACATAGACCGGGTCTTGCCCCGAAGCGTCGGCGGGCAGCGGGTAGCGGCCGGCCTCCGGATCGTCGACCAGGACCACCCCGGGGCTGGTGGAGAGGATCTCCCGCGCCCGTTCCACGGGAAGCGGTCGCTCGGTCTCGAGGTAAACCGATTCCGAGTGGCCGTTGAAGACCGGGACCCGGACCGCAGTGCAGGCGATCCGGATCGAGTCGTCGTGAAGCATCTTCTTCGTCTCCCGGTCCATCTTCCACTCCTCGCTGGTGAAACCCAGCTCCTGGAAGCCGCCGATCTGAGGGATGACGTTGAAGGCGATTCGGTGGGGATACTCCCGGCATTCCACCTCCTCCTCCCCGGCCAGGACCTGCCGGGATTGCCGGTCCAGCTCTTCGAGCGCCGCCCGGCCGGTCCCGGAGACCGCCTGGTAGGTCGAGGTGATGATCCTGGTCACCCGGCACTCCCGGTAAAGGGGGGCCACCGCGGTCAGCATCTGGATGGTCGAACAGTTGGGGCTGGCGATCAACCCTTGATGCCCCTTGAGATCTTCCGGGTTGACCTCGGGGATGACCAGGGGGACTTCGGGGTCGAGCCGGAAGTCTCCTCCGTTATCGATCGCCACCGCGCCCCGCTCGATGGCGGGCGGGGCGTAAGTGGCCGAGGCGCCTTTCGCCCCCTCGGTCCCGGCGAAAAAGACAATTTCGGCCCCCTCGAGTTCCTCCACCGCCGCCGCCCGAACCTGGTAGGTCCGACCGTCGATCTCTTCTTCCCGGGTGGAGCGGGCCAGGACCTTTAATTCGGAGACGGGAAAATCCCGCTGGTGGAGCACCTTGAGAATTTCCGCCCCAACCGCGCCAATGCCGACCAAAACCACGTTGTATCTCTTCGTCATCGAACCTGCCTTATTTCCGGGCGCTATTCGCTCTGCGCCACGCTCTCTGCTTAGTACTGCTTACCGCTCACTGCTCACTGCTTACCGCTCACTGCTTACCGCTCACTGCTTACTATTCCCCATTCCCTATTCCCCAACAAATCCCGCCACCAGGTCACCCACCTCTTCAGTGTTGTAACCCATCTTCCCGGCCGAAAGACTATCCAGTTTCCGGCAGGTTTTGACGATCGCCTCTTCCAGCGCCGCGGCGGCGGCGTCCTCGCCGAGGAAATCGACCATCATCTGTCCGGCGGAGATCGCGGCCAGGGGGTTGATCTTTTTCTGTCCCGTGTACTTGGGGGCCGATCCGCCGATCGGCTCGAACATCGAGGTACCCTCGGGGTTGATATTTCCGCCGGCGGCGATCCCCATCCCCCCCTGGATCATCGCGCCGAGGTCGGTGATGATATCGCCGAACATATTGTCGGTGACGATCACGTCAAAGTACTCGGGGTTCTTGATCATCCACATGCAGGTGGCGTCGACGTGGGCGTAATCCCGCTTGATCTCCGGGTAATCCTCCGCCCCGATTTCGTGGAAGGCCCGCTCCCAGAGGTCGAAGGCGTAGGTGAGAACGTTGGTCTTCCCGCAGAGAGTGAGCATCTTCTTTCGGTTACGCTTCCGGGTCAGGTCAAAGGCGTAACGAAGGCAGCGCTCGACCCCGAACCTGGTGTTGATGCTCTCCTGAACCGCCACCTCCTGGGCGCTTCCCTTCTTGAAGAAACCCCCCGCCCCTAAATAGAGCCCCTCGTTGTTCTCCCGGATGACCACGAAATCGATATCCTCCGGCCCCTTGTCTTTCAGCGGGGTGGCCACCCCCGGGTAGAGCTTGACCGGCCGGAGGTTGATGTACTGCTCCATCCGGAAACGAAGCTCAAGGAGGAGTCCCTTCTCCAGGATCCCCGGCTTGACTTCGGGGTGGCCGATCGCTCCCAGGTAGATGGCCCGGAACTTCTTCAGTTCCTCGAAGGCCGTTTCGGGAAGGATCTCCCCGGTCTTCAGGTATCTCTCCCCGCCGAGATCGTAGTGATGCCATTCAAACTTCAGATCGAAGCGGTCGGCCAGAACCTCCATCACCTTGATCCCCTCGGCCACTACCTCCGGCCCGGTGCCGTCGCCGCCGATCACCGCGATTGGATAAGTGGTAGTCATGCGTATCGAACTCCTTATCGTTGTTGTTTTCCCCGGCGGGATTTCATGTAATTAATCAACCCCCCGGCCCGGACCAGATCCTGCATGAACTCGGGGACCGGCTGAGCCGGAAAGACCTTCCCGGACTCGAGATCAGTCACCGAACCGGTGTCGGCGTCTATCTCGATCCGATCACCCTCGGCCAGTTCCGCCGCGGCCGGGGGGGATTCAAAGATGGGCAGTCCCATATTGAAGGCGTTGCGGTAGAAGATCCGGGCGTAGCCGGCGGCGACCACGGCCGTAATCCCCGCCCCCTTAATGGCCAGGGGGGCATGCTCCCGGGAGGATCCGCAGCCGAAGTTCTTCCCGGCGACGATGATATCCCCCGGGGAGATTTCCTCGAAGAAACCGGGACGGATATCCTCCATCAGGTGCCGCCCCATCTCCTCGGGGTCCACGGTCACCAGGTAGCGGGCCGCCAGGATCTCGTCGGTATTGACGTTATCTCCGAACTTCCAGACTTTTCCGGTAAACTTCACATCCCTCTCCTTTAACCCGATTTACACATAAATCGGGTTAGGGAGATACAGAATTAATACCTTATTTCTGAATATCCAATAACCAACAAGGAATGTCCAATAACCAAGTACCGGCATCCCAGAATGCCATCTCCCCCAGGTCATTGCGAGGAGCGGGATCCCTCGCTGAAGCTCGGGACAGGCTACTCAATCTCCATCTCCCGGTCATCGTGAGAAGGCCCGAAGACTTTCGCTCGCGCTGTCATTGCGAGGAGCGTAGCGACGAAGCAATCTCAATATAGCTATCCCTTCCGCGCTAGGCTATCCCCTGTCGGATATTGGATATTGAATTTGATTATTCCCCAACTACCTCGTCGGGATGGACCAGCTCCCCGGCGACCGCCGAGGCCGCCGCCACCGCGGGCCCCGAGAGATAGACCTCGCTCTCGGGATGTCCCATCCTCCCGACAAAGTTGCGGTTGGTGGTCGCCACCGCCCGCTCCCCGGCCGCCAGAACCCCCATATGGCCGCCCAGGCAGGGTCCGCAGGTCGGGGTGGAGACTGCCACTCCCGCCTCAATGAAGATCTCGACCAGGCCCTCCCGGACCGCCTCCAGATAAATCCGCTGGGTCCCGGGGAAGACCAGAGTCCGGACCTTAGGCGAGACCTTCCGCCCTTTCAGTATCTCCGCCGCCTGGCGGAGATCCTCGATCCGACCGTTGGTGCAGGAACCGATCACCGCCTGGTCTATCTTCACCCCCTTCGCCTCCCGAACCGGTCTCACGTTAGAGGGGAGATGGGGGAAGGCGACCACCGGCTCAATCGCCGAGACGTCGATTTCAATCGTCTCCGCGAAATCGGCGGCGGGGTCGGACCGATAGACCGTATACTCCCGCCGAGCTCTCTCTCTGACGTACTCTTCGGTTATCCGGTCGGGGGGAAAGATCCCGGTCTTGGCCCCGGCCTCGATCGCCATATTGGCCATCGTGAACCGGCCGTCCATCGAAAGCTTCTCGATCGTCTCCCCGATGAATTCCATCACCGCGTAGTTGGCCCCATCCACCCCGATCTTCCCGATGGTAAAGAGGATCAGGTCCTTCCCTCCGACCCACGGCCCCGGCTTTCCCCGGTATTCGAAGCGGATGGTCCGCGGCACCCGGAACCAGGCCTGGCCGCTGATCATCGCCGCGGCCAGGTCGGTGGAACCGACCCCGGTGGCAAAGGCCCCCAGGGCGCCGTAAGTACAAGTGTGACTGTCGGCCCCGATCACCAGGTCACCGGGAAGGACTATTCCCTGCTCGGGGAGAAGGGCGTGTTCGATCCCCATCGTGCCCACGTCATAGAAGTGGGTGATCTGCTGCTGGCCGGCGAAGTCCCGGAGCACCTTGCACTGCTCGGCCGATCGGATATCCTTGTTGGGGACGAAGTGATCGCAGACCAGGGCGACCTTCTCCCGGTCGAAGACCTCTTGGGTCCCGGTCTCGCCGAAGGTTTTGATCGCCAGCGGAGCAGTGATGTCGTTACCCAGGGCCAGGTCGAGCCGGGCCATTACGATCTCGCCCGGCCGGACCGACTTCCTTCCGCAGTGGGCGGCCAGTATCTTCTCCGCCATTGTCATTTCCATTTTCTCATCTCCCGGCGGGAAGATAAGCGAACGGATCTTCCCGCCAAGTATGCGTATTGTCTGGTAACCAGCCCGCCGTTGCAGTTATAATGATCTTCTTCTTCGCCTCGCGGCCGAGACAAAGAACCGGGCGGGGGGCTTTCCCGAGGGGTGAGGGATTATAGTCTCCTGCCCGCTTTGTTCAATATTTTTCCGGACGACGCGCTGGTCCGGGCAGCAGAACAAAGGCTCCGGAGCATCTCTTCGCCCGAACGGCGGAAGAGAAAGTGAGGTCAATATGCCGAAAAACCACCGGTTGACTAAAGGCGAAATAATCCTCCGGGGACCCTTCTTCCGCCTTCGCCGCTACCGGGTCGGATATCCCAACGGGCAGGAGAAGGAACGGATCATCCTCGAACACCCGGGGGCGGCCGCGGCGCTCCCCCTCCTCCCCGATCGCCGGGTGATCCTGGTCCGTCAGTACCGGGCGGCGGCCGGGCGGCTGACCCTGGAGATTCCGGCCGGGAAACTCGAGCCCGGCGAGTCCCCGGAAGAGTCGATCCGCCGGGAATTGATCGAGGAGACCGGTTACCGGGCCGGACGGCTGACTCATCTGCGCAGCTACTACTCTTCAGTAGGGATCAGCGATGAGAT
This sequence comes from uncultured bacterium, assembly GCA_964587835.1. GTDB lineage: Bacteria > Auribacterota > Erginobacteria > Erginobacterales > Erginobacteraceae > Erginobacter. The sequence continues at coordinate 7,046 of CAZPMN010000041.1, read as the reverse complement.
CATCCATATCTTCCAGGCCGACGACCTCTCCCCGGCCGGGGGGCAGACCGGCGACGAAACCGGGCTGGAATCGGTCGTTCTCCCCCTGGAGGAAGTCCGACGCCGGATCGAGACCGGGGAGATCCTCGACAGCAAAACCATCATCGCCCTGAGGGAGTTCGACGCCGCCAGCCGCTAACCGCTATGCTCTCTGCGCTACGCGCTTTCCTGCAAGCGAAGCGATCCTACATCTACCACAAGGAATGCCCGCGGGCATTCCGATCCCCCAAGCCCGAAGGGCGATTCCACTGCTCACTGCTCACTGCTTACTGCCTTAAGCAACGCCACTTCCTTGCAGTCGGGAAAGTGGGGACAGTGGATGCAGTCCTTCCAGATCTTCTGGGGAAGACTCTCCTTGTCCACCCGGGTGAAGCCGAGTTTAACAAAGAATTCCGGGGTAAAGGAGAGGGTGAAGACCTGGGGGATTCTCAACCGGGCCGCCTCCTTCAGGCAGTCCTCGACCAATCCCCGGCCCCAACCCTGGCCCCGCAGCTCTTCCGCCACCGCCAGGGTCCGGACCTCGGCCAGGTCCTCCCAGATGACCTGGAGGGCGACGCAACCCAGCACCTTGCCCTGCTCGACGACCACCCGGAAATCCCGGATCCGCTCATAGATCGAGGAGAGTGACCGCGGAAGCATCATCCCCTGGGCGGCATACCGGTTGACCATCTCCCGAATCCCTTTGGCGTCGGAGATGTAAGCCGGACGGAGAAAAGGGGCCGAATGCTGTCCCGACACGAATCCGTTCATTGCGACCTCTGGGTGCGATTATTCCGCGAGAAATTCATTCCTCGATCACCACTCGAGCGCCGCGGGGAAGGAAGATAAAGAGTTCTTCCACGTCCTCATTGCGCAACCTCACACACCCGGCGCTGCTCTGGGTGCCGACCGTCTCCGGACGGGTGGTCCCGTGGATCCCGTAGGTGGCGTAGGGGTCGTTGAACCCCATCCAGCGGGTCCCCAGGATGTTACGCTCGTCCAGGGGGGGGATCACCTCTCCCGGCGTGATCCAGGGGGGGTCGATCAGCTTGGTGACGATGGTAAACTCTCCCACCGGGCTGGAATTGTCCCGGCCGGTCCCCACCGGGTATTGCTTGAAGAACTCCTCCCCGTAGAAAAGCGTGAGAATGTTCTTTGACTTGCTGACCACCGCCGAAAAGGACTCGGCGGGAAGTCTCAACTCCTGCCCCGGGTGGATGACGTCCGTGGGCAACCGGTTCATCATCCGGACCAGGTCGGGGGTGGTCTGGTGGCGGCGGGCGATCGCCGCCAGGGAATCCCCCGACCGGACGGTATAGGAGACGGTCGGCAAGCCTCCCGTCCGGGAGCAGAGTCGACCGATGTTGATCTTCCCCAGTTCCTCCCGGGCGTCCGCCCGGATATCCTCTGGGCCGGCGGCGGTGACGATACGGCGGTAATCTTCTTCAGCCCCGGCCTGATTGCCGGCCGTTAGTTGAACCCGGGCGCGGGCCAGCCGGACGGCCGGAAGCCATGCCGATTCGGGATAGGCGGAGATAAAAGCGTCAAGGGGGGACTGCTCCCCTCTTTCGGCCGCGATCATGGCCAGGTTGAAGAGGGCTTCCTCCCGGATACCGGGATCGTCCGCCTCCTCCAGCCCCGCCCAGATCTTAGCCGCCGAACTCCGGTCTCCCGTTCGGGCCAGAGCCCGGGCCAGGCGCCGGGCGGCATCTCTTTCCCCGGGACCGAACGGCGGACGTCCAGCCAGCTGCCGGAGCAGGGGTATCGCCTCTTGATCGTTACCGGATTCGACCAGTTCCACCGCGGACGCCAATTTCTTCTCCCGGGCCCGGGGGAGATAGAGATAGTGGCGGGCGATCAGGACGCCTCCCAGGAGGAGGATAATCAGAATCAGGACCCCTGAAGTTCTTGCACGCATGACCGATCTCGCCGGGAAGGACCCTCGACCGCTCAGGACCGAACGGAATGTTTGACTCCGGCCCGGATCCGGGTGGACTTTCTCTGCCGGAGTTCGATCTGCAGCCCCTGGTAAATCCCCAGGCCGAGATAGAGCATGAAACCGAGAAAGACCCCCGCCTGGTGATGGGCGATCAGGATTACCAGCATCAGGATAACCGCCACCAGGTAGAGGAAGGGCTGTTTCTGGCGCAGGTGGAGGCTGAGCAGGGTCGGGTAGCTGAGATTGGTGACCATCAGGGCGCTGAGAACGATCATCAGGAAGGGGATGACGCTCGCCAGGCCGAGTTCGAAATGGGCGTTGAAGATGAAGAAGGAGAGAACCACCCCGGAGGCGACCGGAGAGGGAAGGCCCTTGAAGTCGGTCTTCTCCTCCTTGTTGACCTGGATGTTGAACCGGGCCAGTCTCAGCGCGGTGAAGACGATGTAGAGAAAAGCGATCCCCACCCCGAACCCCTTGAAATCCTTCAACACCACCTGGTAGGCGAGGATGGTGGTGACCACCCCGAAAGAGAGAAAATCAGCCAGGGAATCTAGTTCGACCCCGAAGCGGCTGGTCGCCCGGTAAAGCCGGGCCAGCTGGCCGTCGATGAAGTCAAAGACCATCCCCAGAAGCAGGAACCAGGCGGCCCGAGGATAGAACTCCGGGTCGTCCCTCAGGATCAGGGAGAGGGCATAGACGCCGCAGAAGATATTCCCGGTGGTGAAGAGATTGGGCAGGATGTAGATCTTCTTCATACCATCTCTCCCATCACGGTCCTGCCCCCCTTGACCTTATCCCCCAGCTTGACCGTAAAGACAGCCGTGGGGGGGAAGAAGAGCTCGACCCGGGAACCGAAACGGATCAGCCCCAGTTTCTGGCCGGACCGGAGGCGGTCGCCGACTTGGCAGCGGCAGACTATGCGGCGGGCGACGATGCCGGCGATCTGTTTGATCATCCAGCTTCGCTCCCCGTCGCGAAAGCCGATCTTCTGGGCCTCGTTGTAAAGGGAAGCCTCCTCCCGAAAAGCCTGCTTGAACTGCCCCGGCTGATGAGAGAGATAGGCGACCTCGCCGGCCAGCGGGGCGTAATTGATATGCTCGTCGAGGATCGACATGAAGATACTCACCCGCTGCACCCTGTTCTTGAGGAAGTCGGGTTCCTCGATCTCCCGGATATCGATCACCGTCCCCGAGGCCGGGGCGACAATCTGGTGAGGAGCAAAGGTCTGCTCGATCCGGGGCTGGCGGAAAAAAGCCGTCACCGCCGCCGCCAGGAGGAGGAAGAAAACCCCCAGCGGCCAGAGGATCTCGATCAGGAAGATAAACCCCAGGCCCAGCAGGACAAACGGGATAATGAATCTCCAGCCTTCTCGTTCCACCGTGTACATAATCATTTTAATCCGCTGTTGGAAATTTCACCGGTCGCGCCCGGCGCTTTCCGGTGGAAGATACTATGGCACATAAACCTTTCCCGGGTCAAGATCGCGATCTGCACTCCCACCGATCATTCGAATCCCCGAATCAGTGTAGTGTCCCATAATTAACAACCTATGAACAAGGTCATTACGAGGATGCCAAACGTAGGGGCACGGCATGCCGTGCCCCCACAAAAGCCCGACGAAGCAATCTCCCGCGCCCTGTCATTGCGAGGAGCGGAGCGACGAAGCAATCTCAATGCCCGGATCGTCGTCATTGCGAGGAGCAAAGCGAC
>CAZPMN010000041.1:0-3279 GCA_964587835.1 uncultured bacterium | reverse complement strand
AATCTCAATGCCCGGATCGTCGTCATTGCGAGGAGCAAAGCGACGAAGCAATCTCAATGCCCGGATCGTCGTCATTGCAAGGAGCAAAGCGACGAAGCAATCTATCCTCCGGCAGTATACTAAAAACTGAGCAGGCCGAAGAGGACCTTGATGTCGTCGTCCCTCAGCTTCAGACCGGCTCCGCCGTAAAACCCGGGCTCGTCGAGCAGGTTGTCGCCACCCAGCCGGAGGTAGAACCCCCACCAGACATTGGTGTCGACGTAAGCCCGGAGGAGGAACGGGTCGATGTTCTCGTCCTTCTCCTTCGACCAGACGTCCCGGCCCTCGACGCTCAGAACCAGGTCCTCGCCCCAGATCCGGAAGTCGAGACCGCCCCCCACCCGGCCTTCCAGCAGACCGCCCCGAACGGTGAGACGGTTGTCGAAGAAGCGCAGGCCGATCTGGGCGTCCAGCTCGGTCGAGGGGTCGTCGGTCCGGTCGGCCTCGGTCCCCTCCCCGGCCAGGAGGCTCATCCCGATCCGGTAGAGCTTGCTCGGATTCGGCTCGATCTCCACGTAGGCCTTGGTCAGGCTATGCTCGTTCCGCTCGTTGTAGGCTACCTCGGCACCAAGGAAGATCCGGACCCGCTCGGCCTTGGTCAGCATATCGGACAACTTCTGCCCGGCGGTATCGATCGTGGTCAGGGTGGAGCGGGTGTCGGTGTAGAGATCGTCCTCGTTGATCAGCTTGCCGATCGTCCCCTCGCCCCGGTTGATCTTGTCGGTGATCTCCTCCAAGTTGCGGGCGGTGCCCTTGATCGAGGGGGCCGCCTCCTGGATCTGACCGACTATCTCCTCCACCCGGCTCCGATTCTCCTCCAGCAACCGCTGGAGGTCGGAGAAGAGTTTGCGCAGGTCCTCGTAGAGCTCGGGATTGTTGATCAACCGCCCGATCGTCCCCTCGCCGGAGGCGATCCGGCTGGAGATCGTCCGGATATCCCGGTAGATGTCGTCCTCCGAGATCAGTTTTCCGATCGTCCCCTCGCCCCGGGATATCTTTTCGGTCGTCTCCCGGATCGAGACCATAATCTCATCGACGTTCTCCCCCGCCTCGCCCAGGCTGGCGATCACCTCCGAGAGCCCCGGGCTGCTCTTCCCCTCGATCCGGTCCCCCTCGACGAGAAACCCGCTCTCCTCGTCCCCCCAGGTGATTTCCACCCGCTTGCCCCCCAGCAGGCCGATGTCGCCCAGGCGGAAGGCTGAATTGCGGGGGATCTCCACCTCATCCTCGATCGCCAGGACCACCTCAATCCTGCCCTTGCGCTGGGTGAGTTCCTTGACCGTCCCCACCTCCATCCCGCCCAGGGCCACCTTGTCCCCCTTCTTCAACCCGCCGACCTGGTCAAAAGCGACAGTGACCCGGTACTCCTTCTGGAAGATCCGGATATCGGTCAGGACGATGGTGAAGAAGGCGAGCAGGGCCACCCCCAGGAAGAAAAGAATCCCAACCTTTTTTTCCGCGGACAGGGCCATTATTTCTCCGGGTTTCCGGCTTTCCCGGGCCGGCCGGAACCTTCACGGAATTCCTGCCGGGGGGTACCGGAAATGAAGTCTCTCACTTGGGGTTGAGTGGTATGCCTGATCTCTTCGGGGGTCCCCTCAGCGATGATCCTGCCTTCATGGAGCATCGCGATCCGGTCGGCGATCAGGTAGGCGAAATCCATGTTGTGAGTCACCGCGATGGAAGTAAATCCGATCCGCCGGTGGAGGTCAACGATTAAATGGCCGATGGTCGCGGTCAGGATCGGATCGAGGCCGGTGGCCGGCTCGTCGAAGAGCATTATCTTGGGGTCCATCACCAGGGCCCGGGCCAGCGAGACCCGTTTCTGCATCCCCCCGGAGAGCTGAGCGGGGAACTTGGCTTCCACGTCGAAGAGCCGGACCAGGTGGAGGCGGTCGCGGACTATTCCGGCGATCTTCTCTTCCGGGTAGTCGGTGTGCTCGCGCAGGGGAAGGGAGACGTTCTCCTCGACGGTCAGGGACTGGAGCAGGGCGGGAGACTGGAAGACCACCCCATAGGTTTTGCGGACCTCGTAGAGCCGGGTGAGCGAGCAGTTGGGGATGGAGACCCCATCGACCCGGACGTCCCCGGAATCGGGCCGAAGAAAGCCGAGGATATGCTTGAGCATGACCGACTTTCCCATCCCGCTGCCGCCGATGATCGCCAGGATCTCCCCCTCCTCCACCTCCAGATCGATCCCGCGGAGGACCTCCCGGCCGTCCAGGCTCTTGTATAGCTTGCTGATTGTGATCATCTTTCGACTGGCCCGGGATCGGAACCTCAGTAAAAGAACGCCGTGATGAAGTAATCAAAGATTACGATCGTCAAAAAGGAGAAGACCAGGGAGTGGGTGGTGGCCAGGCCGACACCCCGCGCCCCCTCCCGGGCATTCAACCCCTGGTAACAGGCGACGGCGGCGATGGTCAGGCCGAAGACGACCGCCTTGACCATCCCGTTCAAGACATCCATCACTGCCAGGTTGGTCATCACCCCGTCGAAGAAGGAGTGGTAACTGACCCCGATCTGGAGGCGGGCGATCATCGCCCCGCCCAGGATCCCAAGCAGGTTGGCGAAGACGGTGAGGACGGGGAGCATCACCAAAAGCGCCCAGATCCGGGGCATCACCAGGTAACGGACGGGATTGATCGACATCGCCTCCAGGGCGTCGATCTCCTCGGAAACCTTCATCGTCCCCAGCTGGGCGGCCATCGCCGAACCCACCCGGCCGGCCACGATGATGGCGGTGAAGACCGGTCCCATCTCCCGGCAGATCGAGGCGGCGACGATGTTGCCCAGGGTGGACTGGAGCTGGAAGCGGGCCAGTTCCTGCCCGCTCTGGAGCGCCAGGACCATCCCGGCAAAGAGACCGACCACCATCACCACCGGGAGGCTTCCCACCCCGGTCAGGAGCATCTGGGCGACGATCTCCTGGCGGTACTTCCAGCTCGCCTTGAACCAGTAAAGCCCCCGGAAGAGCAGGGTAACCGTCCCTCCCATCCCCTCCAGGGACTCCAGGATCTTGCCTCCGGTTTTTTCCAATATCGACATCAGCGCCTTACCTCTTAGGAAAACAGGAAATCAGGAATCATATAAAACCTTGCTTGCCTGGCTCTCGGATTCGAGAGGCGGGTTACTGAATATTGGATATTGAATAGTTCGCCCGTCATTGCGAGGACCCTGAGCGGAGCGAAGGGGACGAAGCAATCTCAATCCTTCTTCAGTTGGATATTCCTTGTTGGA
>CAZPMN010000040.1:0-19924 GCA_964587835.1 uncultured bacterium | reverse complement strand
CCGCATAAAGCGGCAGGGATCTGGAAAAGTGACAACTTTAGATCAGGACGGGACATAGCAAAGCGCGTAGGGTAGAGCGCAGAGCGCCAATAAAATACTGAATATCCAATGAGGAAGGAGAGAGAGCCTTGGATATTGGATATTCCTTGTTGGTTGTTGGATATTCCAAAGGGGAGAAAATTAGGCTATGGTTTAAAGCCCCTTTCGCAAGACAGCAATCGAAGCATAAACGGATAATCTGACCGGACTACCGGCCGGGAGGCGGATTTTGACAACGGAGGCGAAAAAGCACATCGCGGTAATCGGGGCGGGGCCGGGGGGGCTGGCGGCGGCGATGATCCTCGCCCACCGCGGATTCAGGGTCACCGTCTGCGAACGGCTGGACCGGGTCGGAGGGAGGAACAGTGAACTTCGGCTGGGGGATTACTCCTTCGACCTCGGCCCGACCTTTCTGATGATGAAGGGGGTCCTGGAAGAGGTCTTCGCGGAGACCGGCTTCGAAGCCGCCGACTTCCTCGAGTTTCAGCGGCTGGAACCGATGTACCGGCTGCAGTTCAACGACCGGCGGCTGGAGCCGACCACCGACCGGGAGGGGATGCGGGCGGAGATCGAGCGGGCTTTCCCGGGGCGGGGAGAAAGCCTCGACCGCTACCTGGACCGGGAGAAAATTCGTTTCGACCGCCTCTATCCCTGCCTCCAGATCCCCTACAGTTCGCCCTCCTCGCTCTTCTCCCGGAATCTTTTCCGGGCCCTCCCCCACCTCGGGCTGACCAGGAAGCTCTACGACCTGCTCTTCGCCTACTTCGGGGACGAGAAACTGGCCCTCGCCTTCACCTTCCAGGCCAAGTACCTGGGGATGTCGCCCTGGGATTGCCCCGGGCTCTTCTCCATCCTCTCCTACATCGAGCACGCCTTCGGGGTCTATCACACCCGGGGAGGGCTCTGGAAACAATCGGAAGCGATGGCCGAGGCGGCCCGGAGGCGGGGGGCGGAGATCCGGCTCGAGACCCCGGTCAAAGAGATCATCCTCGACGGGCGGAGGGCGGCCGGCGTTCTCCTGGAGTCGGGGGAGCGGCTGGAGGCCGACGAGGTGGTGATCAACGCCGACTTCGGCTACGCGATGGAGAACCTCTTCCCCGCGGGGTTCCTCCGCAAGTACAGCCCGAAAAAACTGGCCCGCCGGAAGTTCTCCTGCTCGACCTTTATGCTCTACCTGGGGCTGGACAGGGTCTACGACCTTCCCCACCACACCATCTTCTTCGCCGACGATTACCGCAAAAACGTCGACGAGGTCTTCACGGCGAAAAAACTCTCCGCCGACATCTCATTCTACGTCCGCAACGCCTCGGTTTCCGACCCCACCCTGGCCCCGGAGGGCCGGTCGGCGGTCTATGTCCTGGTTCCTGTCCCCAACCTGCGGGGGGAGATCGACTGGGAGCGGGAGAAATCCGGTTTCCGGGACCTGGTCCTCGACCGGATGGAGGCGCGGGGGGGGATGAAGGACCTCCGCTCCCATATCGCGGCCGAGCGGGTGATCACCCCCGGCCAATGGCGGGAGGATTACAACGTTTACGCTGGGGCGGTCTTCAACCTGGCCCACAACTTCAACCAGATGATCTACCTCCGCCCCCACAACCGCTTCGCTGAGTGCGACAGCTGCTGGCTGGTCGGGGGCGGGACCCACCCCGGCTCCGGGCTTCCGACCATTTACGAATCGGGGAGGATCAGCGCCAACCTGATCTCGGGAAAGTACGGGGTTGCCTACCCCCGGGTCCAGCCCCGGATCTGAGCGAAGACCGAACCGGAGGAGGAGGAAGGCGATGGCAACCGGGACGGACAAACGATTACTGGACAGCCTGATCGACTACCAGCCGGGGGCGGTGGTCAGCAAGACCATTCTAGAGAAGCCGTCCGGGACGGTGACCCTCTTCGCCTTCGACCGGGGGCAGGGCCTAAGCGAGCATACCACCCCCTTCGACGCCCTGGTCCAGGTGCTCGACGGTGAGGCCGAGATCACCATTTCCGGGAAACCCTTCCGCCTCGGCCCCGGCGAGTTCATTGTGATGCCGGCCGGCGAGCCTCACGCCCTTGAGGCGGTCGAACGATTCAAGATGCTGCTGACGATGATCAGGTCGAACGATTGATGAGAAACCGGCGGGGGAAACCGGCGGGGGCCTCCCGGGCTGCGGCCCTGGCGCTTTTTATTGCCGCGCTCCTTTTTCCGGCCCCGGCCGGGGGGACCGAGGCGGTATACTTCTTCGAGCCCGGCTGCCCGGATTGCGTCGAGGCGGCAGAGATCCTCGACTATCTCTCCTCCTTCTACCCCGATCTCCGGATCCGGAGATACAATATCCACACCCCGGAGGGGAGAGAACTCTTTCCCCGGCTCCTGGCGGCCTACGGAGCGGAGATCGGGCCGACACCGATGATCTTCGTCGGCGATGTGGCGATGGTGGGAGAAACCTTTTACGGGTGGCGGGAAGGAACGGTCTCCCTCCGGGGGAGGGAACGGGAGAAGGCCCTGGAGGAAGCAGTGGCCCGATCGGTCGCGGAAGGCTCCCCCTCCCCCCTGGACCGCCTGGACGTGACCACCGCCGAGATTTTGGTCTTCGCCCGGGCCGGCGACCCGTTTGGAGAGGAGATGGTGAAGGAGGCCCGTGGTCTGGCCAAAACTTTTCCCAGCCTGGCGGTGAAGGTCTTCGACCTCGGCGACCCGGCCGCGGAGGGAACGCTACGCCGGATTCAGTTGATGCTCGGCCTCGCCGGCGATCCCCCGGCCATCTTCCTCGGGGACCTGGCCCTGATCGGACAGACACTTTATATCGGCCGGCGGAAACCGGAAGTCTTCACCGACTCGTACGAGATCGGGCAGCGGCTGGCAGATTACGCCCGGCGGGCGGCCGAAGAAGGGGTCTCCTCGCCTCTTCAGCAGCTCCAGCTCCGGGAGCGGATCACCCTCTGGGCGGTAATCGGGGCGGCCCTGCTCGACTCCCTCAACCCCTGCGACGTCGCCCTGATGCTGCTGTTGATGGGGACCTTGATCGTCCTCGGGCAGAAGATGAAGGTCCTCAAGGCCGGCCTGGCCTTTATCGCCGGGGTCTACATTACCTACTTCCTGATGGGGTTCGCGGTTTACACGATCCTGGGTGCAACGGTGGGGACCCGGGGGTTCCGGGTTGTCTTCCTCTATATCGTCTCTTCCCTGGCCATCCTGATCGGCATTTGGCAGATGAAAGACCTCTTCTGGTACGGAAAATGGTTCACGATCGAGGTTCCCGAGCGCTGGAAACCGCAGGCCAAGAAGCTGGCCGCTTCGGTGACCTCGGTCCCCGGGGCGTTCGTGATCGGGGCCCTGGAGTCGCTCTTCCTCGCCCCCTGCACCTCCGGACCCTACCTGGCGATCCTCACCCTCCTCTCCCAGACGACCGAACGGCAAGAAGGAGTGGGGCTGCTGCTGCTCTACAACTTCTTCTTCGTCCTCCCCCTGATCGTCCTCGCCTTCGCGGTTCATTTCGGCTTCACCACTACCGCCCGGGCGGAACGCTGGCGGCAGCGGGGGGCGGGAAAGATGCACTTCATTACGGGCCTGGTGATGTTCCTCCTCGGTGCTGGGATGATTGCCGGCCTCCTGACCGGGATACTGTGAGGGGACCGGGGATCCGGCCCAGAGTAGAATCAGCAGAATTTCAACCCGGAGAGATCAATTATTCCAGGAGGCGAACACTCCCGAACCGTATGCCCGGTCTGCCGGGGAGAGCGGACGAAGCTCTTTCTCTCCCGGGACGGCCGGGATTACCGGCACTGCCCGGATTGCGAAGCCGTCTTCCTCGAACCGGACCGGTTCCCGACAAGGAAGGAGGAACGGGCAAGGTACCTCCTCCATCGAAACGACCCCGACGACCCCGACTACCGGGAGTTTCTCTCCCGGCTGGCCAAACCCCTCCTCCTACGGCTCCCCTCCGGACGGGAGGGACTCGACTACGGCTGCGGACCGGGGCCGGCCCTGGCCCGAATCCTGGAGGAGGCCGGGCAGAGCGTCCGGCTCTACGATCCATTCTTCCACCCGGATCCCGCGGTGCTGGCCAAAACCTATGATTTCATCACCTGCTCGGAGGCGGCCGAGCACTTCCACCGGCCGGCCGAGGAGTTCGAGCGGCTGGACCGGATGCTGAGACCCGGGGGGTGGCTGGCCGTGATGACCGCCTTCCGGCCCAAGGACCGGGATTTCCTCTCCTGGTATTATCGACGGGACCCCACCCACGTGGTATTCTACCGGGAGGGGACGTTCCGCCGGCTGGGCGAGAGGTTCGGCTGGCACTGCGAGTTCCCCGTCCCGGACGTCTTCCTGGCCCGGAAAAGCGGGTAAGCAGTGAGCAGTAAGCAGTGAGCAGTGGGCAAAGCGCAGAGCGCATAGCGCCCCGGAGTTCGCAAAGAGCATAGCGCATAGAGCATAGCGCCAGGATTTCCGGTTACTGATTACTGATTACCGATTACTGCTTACCATTCCCTATTCCCCATTCTCCATTCCCAAAATGAAATACGACCTGATCATCTTCGACGCTGACGGGACGCTGCGGCGCTGCACCGTTCCGGGGCAGGTCTGCCCCAACCGACCCGGGCAGTGGGAACTCCTCCCGGGGGTGGCGGAGACCTTAAGCAAGATAGAATGGGGTTCCCCCGCCGACGGCCGGACGGCCCTGGGGATCGCCAGCAACCAGGCGGGGATCGCCCGGGGCTACCTGACCGAAGAGGCGGCCCGAGAGATGATCGCCGACACCGTGGAGGCGGGCGCCGGCTTCCGCCCGGTCCCCGGATCGATCGAGATCTGCCCCCACGACATCGCCGCCGGCTGCCCCTGCCGCAAGCCCAACCCCCTGCTCCTCGAGCGCCTGATGAAGTTCTGGAAGGCGGCGCCGGGAAACACCCTTTTTGTCGGGGATATGGAGAGCGACCGCCAAACGGCCGAAAATGCCGGATGCCATTTCCTGCCGGCGTCCGAGTTCTTCCCGACCGGCTGAAGCCCGGACAGTCTGAAGCCGATTTGTCGGAACCAGAATCAGGTGGTATGTTTTATTCTTGTGAAGATCATCTTTTTAATCCTCAGCGGAGTTTTGATGATGAACAGTTATGTCCGGGGAGAGGAGCCCGCGACCGCCATCTTTGCCGGGGGGTGCTTCTGGTGTTTGGAGGAACCCTTCCGGGAGGTGGAGGGGGTGGTCGAGGTGATGCCCGGTTACACCGGGGGCAGGACGCCCAACCCGACCTATGAACAGGTCTGCTCCGGGACCACCGGCCACGCCGAGGCGGTCCGGGTGACCTACGACCCGGCCAGAGTATCTTACGGTAAGCTGCTCGAGGTCTTCTGGCGCCAGATCGACCCCACCGACCCCGGGGGCCAGTTTGCCGACCGGGGGAGCCAGTACCGGACGGCGATTTTCTATCGCACCCTGGAAGAAAAAGAGGCGGCGGAGAGCTCGAGGGCCACACTGGAGGAGGCCGGGGTCTTCGGGAAACCAATCGTCACCGAGGTCGTCCCGACCGGGGAATTCTACCCGGCCGAGGAGCAGCACCGGCGGTATTACGCCAAGTGCCCGGTCCGTTACCAACTCTACAAGCAGGGTTCCGGCCGGGCGGGATTTTTGGAAGAGAAGTGGGGGGAAGAGGACGGACCGGCCACCCCCACCCCCCCGAAGCCAGCCTGCGGCGGGCCGCCGGACGAGGAACTGAAGAAGACCCTGGCCCCTCTCCAGTACCAGGTCATCCGGGAGAACGGAACCGAACCGCCTTTCCGCAACGAGTACTGGAACAATCACCGCGAGGGGATCTACGTCGACGTCGTCTCCGGGGAACCGCTCTTTAGCTCCGCCGACAAATTCGACTCCGGAACCGGCTGGCCGAGCTTCACCCGCCCCCTGGTCGCGGAGAACATCGTCGAGCGTGAGGACCGCTCCCTCTTCTCCGTTCGGTCCGAAGTCCGCAGCCGGCAGGGCGACTCCCACCTCGGCCACGTCTTCGATGACGGGCCGGCCCCCACCGGGAAACGCTACTGCGTCAACTCCGCCGCGCTGCGCTTCATCCCCGCCGAGGACCTGGAGAAGGAAGGCTACGGCCACCTGGCCCGGCCACGGTAGCACAGGCATTACTGCCTGTGCTGTGATAGCCGCGATTTACCGCTTGTCGCACCGCCGGGATAATCTTATCCTCCTCCGCTGCCCTCGGGGACACTCCCAACAGTTATGCGCGACAGCTTTGACAGAAAGATCGACTACCTACGGATTTCGCTGACCGATCTCTGCAATCTCCGTTGCCGTTACTGCATGCCGGCGGAAGGGGTGAAGAAGTTCTCCCACTCCGATATCCTCAGGTTCGAGGAGATCGAGCGGGTGATCCGAATCTGCCGGGAACTGGGGTTCGTCAAGTTCCGCTTCACCGGGGGCGAGCCGCTCCTGAGGCGGGGGGCGATGGATTTCCTGGAGAAGCTGGAAGGGGACGGCTATTACCTGACCACCAACCTGGCGGTGGATAATCTCGACATCGACCGGCTCAACCGGCTTTCCCTTGAGGGGATCAACGTCAGCTGCGACTCGCTGAAACCCGAGCGCTATCGCTGGATCACCCGCCGGGGCGACCTCTCCGTCTTCCTGGATAACCTGAAGAGAGTTAGATCGGAGAACCTGAAGATCAACGTAGTGGTGATGCGCGACTTCAACGAGGACGAAATCGAGGATTTCATCGCCTTCGCCAACCGCCACCGGGCCACGGTCCGCTTCATCGAGAAGATGGAATTCTCCCCCGGAGGTCCGGGATTTTCCTCCCTGGCCAAGACCAGGGAACGGCTGAGCGCCCGGGGGGTGATCGAACCGGAGGGGAGATATATCAACAACTCGGTCGCCTCTTACCACTCTCTCCGCGGCCGGGAGGGGAAGGTGGGCTTCATCACCCCGGTTAGCCACCATTTCTGCCCGACCTGCTCCAAGATCCGGCTCAAGGCCAACGGCGAGGTCAAACTCTGCGTCTATTCCCCGGAGAATCACAATCTCCGGGATCTACTCCGGCGCGAACCGGACGACCGACCGGTCAAAGGCTGGCTAACCGAACTGATCGCCCGCAAGCCTTTCTCCCCCGAGGGGCCACGAACCCGGGAAACGATGGCCGAGATCGGCGGCTGAACGCATCATTCGGCGACGAACAGCCGTCAGGCCGAAAACCGGGGAGATTCAAGTGGCGGTGGGGGGACCCTCGATCCGGAGCCGGGGGAGGGATTCCGGATGGTTCTTCTGGAGATAGCCCAGGAGCTCTTCTCTGACCAGGCAGCGGAGATTCCAGGCTGAGCCCGAGTCGACCGCGCTCATCAGGGCCCGGAGCTGGACGGTCCTCTCGCCGGTCTCCACCACCGAGAGGCCGGCGACCCGGCGGTCCCAGAGTTCGGTGCCCTCCAGGATCCGCAGAAGCTCCGCCCTCACCTCCTCCACCGGGACGGTGTAATCGGTCTGGATCAGCACCGTTCCCAGCAGCTGCGCGGTCCGGCGGGTCCAGTTCTGAAACGGTTTCTCCAGGAAGTAAGTGATCGGGACCACCAGGCGCCGCTGATCCCAGATCGCCACCACCACGTAGGTCAGGGTGATCTCCTCGACCCGACCCCACTCCCCCTCCACGATCAGGACATCATCGATCCGGATCGGCTGGGTGATGGCGATCTGGAGACCGGCCAGAACGGAACCGATCGTCTTCTGGGCGGCCAGCCCGACCACCAGCCCGACAATCCCGGCCGAAGCCAGGATGGAGACCCCGAGTTGGCGGACCCGGTCGAACGACATCAGGATGGCCGCAATGGCGATCACGACCACACCAAAGATCACGATCCGCTCCAGCACCTGGATCTGGGTGTAAACCGCCCGGGCCTTGAGGTTGTCCTTCTCGTCCAGACGGTAGCGACTCATCACCACATCCCGGGCCAGGCCGGCTCCCCGGATCGCCGCCCAGGCCAGGGCCACGACCAGCCAGGCGTTCAGAAGCGGACCGACAATCTCTTCCGCCGCCGCCGGCAGGCGGAGGGCGGGAAGAATGATCCGGAGGAAGAAGACCGGCAGGAAGGCCAGGACCGGGGTCCGGACTTTATTCAGCAGGCTGGAGACCCCGCCCAGGGAGGGAAAGACGCGGACCAGGCGGTTTTTCAGGAGGGCCAGCAGGAGCAGTCCGGCCGCCAGACCGAGAATCAATGCGGCGGGAGCGCTCAGCCAGGGGGGTATGGAAATGAGTCCATTCATCCGGGCGGTGATTTTTGGTTTTGTCGACGGCTGACAATCACTATACTCGTCTCTCGATTCGCGGTCAACAATCATACGGTTCCAGGATTTTTACCCAGGAGATAAATTATGAATTCAGAAAGGCAAGTTTCGGAAAAACCCTCCCACTGGGGGGGAGACGGCAGGCTGCGGATGGTCGATGTCTCGGACAAGGAACCCACCCGTCGGGAGGCGACGGCGGCGGGAAAGATCCTGGTCCGGGAGGAGACCCTGGCCCTGGTCCGGGCCGGGAAAACACCCAAGGGTGATATCTTCACCGTCTCCCAGATCGCCGGGATCCAGGCGGTCAAGCAGACCCCGGCCCTGATCCCGATGTGCCATCCTCTCCCGATCACCCACTGCCGGATCGACTTCACCCTGGAGGCGGACGGGATCTCCGCCGAGACCACCGTCCGGACCAACAGCCGGACCGGGGTGGAGATGGAGGCCCTGGTGGGCACCGCCGCCGCTTTGCTCTCGGTCTACGATATGCTCAAACCCGTGGACAAGACGATGGTGATCACCGGCATCGAGCTGAAATCCAAGTCGGGAGGAAAGAGCGGTGACTGGAAGAAGTAATTATACCGCCGCCGTTCTCACCATCTCCACCGGCTGTACCCGGGGGGAGCGGGAGGACGGCAGCGGACCCATCCTGATAAACGGCTGCCGTGAACTCGGGCTGGAAGTGCTGGAAACCGGTCTTGTCCCCGACGAGGCGGATGCGATTCGGGAGCGACTGCTTTACTATTGCGACAAGCTCCTGGCCGATCTTGTCCTCACCACCGGGGGAACGGGCCCCGGGCCCTTCGATATCACCCCCGAGGAGACCGGATTTCTCTGCGACCGGCTCGTCCCCGGCCTGTCCGAGCTGATCCGGTCCGAGGGCGGCCGGAAAAACCCCCGGGCCTACCTCTCCCGGGGGATCGCCGGAATCCGGGGACGGACCCTGGTCGTCAACCTCCCCGGCTCCCCCCGGGGCGCGGGCGAATCCCTGGAAGCGATCTCCCCCATCCTAATCCACACCCTGGATATGATCGCCGGGGGGGGACACGGGGGGGAGAGTGATCAGTAAGCAGTAAGCAGTGAGCAGTGAGCAGTGAGCGGAACAAGCAAAGCGCAGAGCGCATAGAGCATGGCGCCCGGGATCCCGGTTACTGCTTACTGCTCACTGCTTACTGCTTACTATTCCCTATTCCCCATTCCCCATTCCCTACTTCTGACAGTTGGGACAGAAATGAGCGGTGCGGCCGGCCACCCGGACGGTGGCGATGGCCTCACCGCAGCGGGGGCAGGGTTTACCGGCACGCTGGTAAACCCGCAGCCGTTTTTGAAACTTGCCCAGCGTTCCGGCGGTGGTGACGTACTGGCGGTCGGCGGCGCTGGTCCCGGAGCACCGGATCGCTTCCCGCAGGACCTGGCGGATGTTCCGGACCAGCTTCTTCACCTCTTCCCCGGTCAGTGAGCAAGCTTGCCGCCGGGGCTGGATCCCGGAGCGGTGGAGAGCTTCATCGGTGTAGATGTTGCCCAACCCGGCCACGACCTTTTGATCGAGCAGAACCGCTTTGATCGGTCCCCGGCGGCGGCTCAATTCCTTCCCCAACGCCGCCGGGGTAAACCCGGCGGAGAGAGGCTCGGGGCCGAGGAGAAAGGGGTTGACCCGGCTCTCTCCTTCCTCCCCCGAAAAGAGATAGGCCTCACCAAACTTCCGGGGATCGACAAAACAGAGTTCGTCACCCCCGGAAAGGCGAAGGACCAGGCGGGTGTGAGAATAAGGCGGAGTTTTGGCCGGCCGAAAGAGGAGCTGGCCGGACATTCCCAGATGGAGGATCAGGGTCCGCCCGTCGTCGAGGTCGAGGAGCAGGTACTTGCCCCTCCTCCCAACTGATCGGATCGTCCGGCCGGCCAGGCGGCGGAGAAATTTCGGACGGGAGGGACAACGGCGAATCACCCGGCAACCCTTTGGATCGGGGGGGATGACCGCCCGCTCGATCTTCCTGCCCTCAATCCGGAAAGCCAGTTCCCGCCTGATCGTCTCGACTTCCGGCAGCTCGGGCATAGCATTTTTACCGCGGATTAGGCGGATTGGGCGGATTATCGGCCCCGCCTCGCACCCATCTTAGAGAGGATAACTGGATGGAATAGGGAATGGGGAATGGTAAGCGGTAAGCAGTGAGCAAGTAACCGGGCATCCGGGCGCTATGCCCTATGCTCCATGCGCTATGCGTTTTCCACCGCTTACTGATCACCGATTACTGACTACTTATTACTGATCACCGCCTCCCAGCCGGGACTCGACCAGTTCGGCCTGGAGGAGACTGGCTCGGGAACCTTCCCAGTCGCCCAGTTTCTTGTAGGCCCGGGCCAGGACCCGGTAACCCCGGGCCTTGTCCCGGATGAACTTCTCCGGGGTCTTTTCCAACTGCCGGTTGAGCAGCTCGATGGCCCGGGAGGGATAACCCTTGAAGATCTCGATCTCGGCCCGGGACACGGCCACCCGGGAATTGTTCGGAAACATCCGTTCCAGGACCTCGAGCACCCGGGAGGCCGCCGTCATCTCATTCTCCGACACCTGCTCTTCCGCCAGGGCGATAAAGGCCTGATAGGCGTCGGGGGCTCGGTGGAGGGCGCCGGAAAGCAGGTCGCATAAGTCGGCCTCCTCCACCCGTCCCCCCTGACGGAGAACCTCGCCCAGGAGGCGGTATCCCCTCTCCAGTTCCCATCGATAGTAATAGGCCGTCCCCTTAAGGCCGGCCCGGAGCGACTCTTCGGCTTCCTCCAGCCGGCCCTGCAGGAGCGCCAGCTCGCCCCGGGCCAGAGCGACCCGGGAATTGCGGGAATAGAGTTTCTCGATCTTCGCCAGGATTTCTGTCGCCCGTTCCAAGTCTCCTTCCTCGATCGTGAACTCGCAGAGGTTGATCAAAGCGGCAAACGAATCGGGCCGCTCAGCCAGGATCAGATCGATCTGCGACCGGGCGGCGGCGAATCTCTTCTGGCGGGCGTAGGCCAGGGCCAAGGTCAGCCGGAGCTCCCGGTCCCCCTCCCCGAGAGAGAAGGCCTTCTCCAGCCAGCGGCCGGCTTCCCGGAACTGGTCAGCCTTGAAGTGGAACCGCCCGAGGTCTCTCGCCCGGCGATAGTTGAGTCCGTATTTCTTCACCAGCTTCTTCAGGGCCTTGAGCGTGCCGGGGACATCCATCGCTTCCTTGCAGACAAAAACTGTCCGCTCCAAGCTCTGCTCTCTCAGCGGGTGGTTCTCCTCGACCCGCCGATACATCCGAACCGCCCGGGCGGGCTGGCCGGAACGGACGTAATGCCGCTCTAGTTTCTCGTAGGCAAGGAAACTCTCCGGGAAGAGGGAGATAACCTTCCGCCAGGTTCTCTCGGCGGCAGCGTGAAATCCTCCCGCCTGCTGGGCTCGGGCCAGGTGCTCCAGCAATCCCTGGTCGTCGGGCAGTTCCTGCAGACCGGCCCGCAGCACTCGAGAAGCCACCCGGGAAGAACCCATCCCGTTCAAAATCCGGGCTATTTCCTTGTAGGTGGAAGCCCGGCCGGGAGATTCCTCGAGATCGGCACGGAGTTTCTCCAGTTTCGGCGTCATAACTTTTTCCGGAAAGCGGATTGTCGTCATCTTTATTTGCCTCTATTGGGTATATTCTTTCCGAAGCGATTTTAATCCATGGTCATTGCGGGAAGCAAAGCCCGCCGGCCCGCCGAAGTTTTAACGAAGGCGGGAAGCAATCCCGTTTCTTCGGCCCTTAGAGACTGCGTCGCTCCGCGAAGCGGGCTCGCAGTGACAAAGCGATGTGAGTCATTGACAATAGCATACCCCGGCGCATCACTTTCCCGACGGGGCGGCGGCAAGTTCTTCCGCCCGGCGGACGCACTCGCGGGCCTTGTCCTGAATTCCCTTCTCCTCGTAAAGTTCGGCCAACAGTCGCAGAGCCTGGATCTTGTCTTTCAGGTAACGGGGGTTGCTCTCCCGGGAAGCTTCGGCGGCCAGAGTGATGGCCCGGTCAATTTCGCCCTGGAGACGGGCAATCTCGGCTTTCTTAATCCGGGCCAGGGAATTGACGGGGTATCGCTCGAGGAGACCGTCGGCGATCCGGTCGGCGAGGTCGAGGTCTTTCGACTTGATCTTTTCCTCAATCACCTCGATTGTGGTCGAGAAATAATCCGCGCAGCCCTTAAGCCGTCGGGCCATCAGGGAATGATATCCGGCTTCCTCCTTCTCCCCGAGAGCGGAGTGAGCCTCCGCCTGAACCCGGTGGCCGAGACTCAATTCGTCGGTGTAATAAAATGGGGTCTCGGCCGCCGCCGGACGGGCGAGATCGAGCGCCTCCCGGGGCTTCCCCTCTTTGAGCAGGATCCGCGCCCGGTTGATCGCCACCCGCGAGTTGCCGGGGAAACGGCGGTCAATCGCCTTCATATGCTCCTCGGCAGACTTCAGCCGTCCGTCCTCGATGTCCATCTCCGCCAGATGGATATGGGAACCGTACCAACCGGGGGTGTGACTGAGAATCTTCCGGAAGGCGTCCCGCGCCTGCCGACGCTGACCGGTCTTCCGTTTCGAAACCCCGATCATCAGCTCCAGGTCGGGGTTGCGGGGTTTCAGCTTCAGGGCTTTCTTGTAGGCGCCGATGGCCGACTTGAGGTTGCCCGTCTTCTCGTAGAGGCGGCCCAAATCCTTTAAATGCATATAGTCGGGCCCGAACTCCTGGAGCAGTTTCTTCAGGTCGGAGCGGGCCGCCATAAAATTCTCCAGATCCCTCTCCAGCCGGACCAGCCTTTTCAGGGCCCGCTCCCGCTGGGGATTTCCCCGCTTGACCGTCCGGTAGATCTTGACCATCTCCGGTTTGCGCCCCTGGCGGGAATATATCCTTTCCAGCCGTTCGTAGAGGACGTTCTCTTCCGGATGGCGGCGGATCAGTTTCCGGTATTCGCGGATCGCCATCCGGTCGTCACCGGACGCCTCGTAAAGCCGGGCGATCTGTTTTTCGACGTCAAGGGCTTCCCGCGGGCGGTCGGCGGGTACCTTCTTCAGGGCCCGCCGGAGGACGATGACCGCCTCCCGATGGCGTTTTCTCCGCTCGAGCAGGCGGGCCAGCTTGCGATACCGGGAGATCCTTTCAGGGCGATCGGAGATCTCCTGCCAGAGGTTGAGTTCCTCTCCCGGCTGAAGGTTGAGACCGGCGGGGATTTTAGCCATAAGACAACTTCCTCCTGATAACTCCCTGCCCGGTAACCCGGTCAGCATGCAGAGGCGACCGGTCCGGGACAAAGGGGGTTATGATAAGGGATAACGGGGATCTGTCAACAGCTTATCCACATTTTTTTGCCGTTTTTCCACAGGTTATGCACATTCTGATGGACCGAATCCGGACCAGCCACCGGCCATCTTCAGCAGTGAGCGGAAGCATCTGACCGACTGGAGTGAGCACGGATACGTCGATTTCCCCCTTCCCGGCAGCTTCCCGTTCTTCATCCGGCAATAATTGCCGGTGGATTGTGGTGAATAAGCGGTGGATAACCCGCCGACCTGCGGGAAGACGGCATCGATTAGCTAATCAGCCGCCGCCGATCGGCTGGAAGAGGTGAACCCGGTCGCCATCGTTGAGCCGGGTGGACTCGGAAACCCTGATGTTGTTGACCAGGGCCATCCGGTAAACCGGATCGGGGATTTTCAACCGGTCCATCAGTTCGCCAACGGTGGTACCCTCCTCCACCTTGTAGCTGAAGGCGGGGTTTCGAGTCAGCTTGCGGAAGGCTCCATAGAGGTGAACCTCAATCTCCATCCTTGTCCCTCTCTTTCAGGGGAATCCGGGAGAACTCCAAGGATTCCAGATCGAGGTAGAGAAGTTCGTTTGCCAGGGAAGATTCCCAGCCGAGCAGGATTTTCACCGCCTCCATCGCCTCCAGAGAGGCGACCACGGCCGGGGTGATGGTCGGGGTTCCGAGGACGGCCTCGATCCCCCGGGGGGGTGATTCTTCCCGACCGTAAATGGAGATGGAGAGGATCTCCTCCCCCGGCCGGACGGTCGCGACCTGGCCGATCAAGCCTCCGATCGCCCCGTGGACCAGGGGGACAGAAAGACGGGCGGCCGTCTTTTCCAGCAATATCCGGACGCTGATCCGGTCAAGCGCGTCGATCACCACCTCCGCGCCAGCCAGGAGGGCGGCGGCGTTATCCGCGGTGAGGAAAACCGGGTGCGCAATAACCTCAACCGCCGAGTTGACAGCAGCCACCCGCTCGCCGGCCGCGGCGATCTTCTTCCGCCCGAGATCACCCTCCCGACAGAGGAGCTGGCGGTTGAGGTTGTCCTCGGCGAAGCTGTCCCCGTCGATCAGGATCAGCCGCCCCACCCCGGCCCGGGCCAGAAGCTCGATGATCAGTCCGCCCAGGCCACCGGCCCCGACCACCGCCGCAGTCGCCGCCAGGAGACGGACCTGCCCCTCGATCCCCAGGGAGGGGATATTCCGTCGGTAGCGCACGGGGATGATCCCCTCCCGGAGGGCGGCGATTTCCACCTCCCGCTCTGAGATGGAGGCGGCGGCCGCGACTTGCCGGACGCCGAGAAGATCGATGCCCGCGTATTCCTCATCCCCCGAGAACTTAACCCTCTTCGTCGCGGCGGCAATTAATCCGGAGACAGTGGTCCTCATCAATAAAATTTCCTTTAGCCCGATTTAATGATAAATCGGGCTAGCGAAATCAGGTTGTCCGGCGATCAATGAGCAGGAGAAGAGGTTCAAGTACATAACATTCTCTATCTCTAATTCTTGCCTAGCAACCTACAACCCGAATTACCCACGAAAAATCACATTATTCGTGGGTAATTCGGGTTAGGAAATATTATTCCACGGTAACCGACTTGGCCAGGTTGCGGGGCTTGTCGATGCTGCAGCCCCGCTCCCGGGCGACGTAATAGGCAAAGAGCTGGAGAGGAACCGTATTGAGAAGAGGCTGGAGAATATCGAGGGTGCAAGGAACGGGGATGACGTCGTCAACCTGGCCGGCGAGCTCTTCGTCCCCTTCGGCCGCCACCGCCATTACCTTTCCTTCCCGGGCCTTGATCTCCTGGATGTTGCTGATCATCTTATCATAGGTGGAATCCCGGGGGACGATGGCCACGGTCGGGAACTCGGGGTCAATCAGGGAGATCGGACCGTGCTTCATCTCGCCGGCGGCATATCCCTCGGCGTGGAGGTAGGAGATCTCCTTCAGCTTCAGGGCTCCCTCCATCGCGATCGGGAAGTTGTAGAGCCTCCCGATATAGAGAAAATTATCATAGCCGGCGTAACGGCGGGCGATTTCCTCGATCCGCGGGGCCAGATGGAGGATCTGGCGTAGCTGACCCGGGAGCCTCTTCAGGGCCCGGGTGATGGCGAGGCCCTCGGTCAGAGAAAGACGCTGGTAGCGGCCGACCAGCAGCGCCATCAGGGTCAGGATCACGCACTGGGAGAGGAAGACTTTGGTTGAGGCCACTCCGATCTCGGGGCCGGCGTGGTTGTAAACCCCGGCGTCGGTCTCCTTGGCAATGGTCGATCCGACCACATTGACCAGTCCCAGGCAGAGCGCACCCTTCCGCCGCGCCTCCCGGATAGCGGCCAGGGTGTCAGCAGTCTCTCCCGATTGGGAGATGGCCAGGACCGCCGTCTTCTCGTCGAGCCGCAGGTTGCGGTAGCGGAACTCGGAGGCGTATTCAACCTCCACGCTTAAATCGGTGATCTTCTCGAAGATGTAGCGGGCCAGCAGGCCGGCGTAGTAAGAGGTGCCGCAGGAGACAAAGTGGATCTTCTCCATGGTCTTCAGCCGGTCTAGGGCCCCTTCCAGCCCCCCCAGCCGGGAGACCCCCTCTCCCTCGAGGATCCGTCCCCGCAGTGCGTTCTCGACCGCCTCGGGCTGCTCGAAGATCTCCTTGAGCATATAGTGCTCGAATCCCTTCTTGTCGGCGGCGTCTTCCCCCCATTCGACCGTCTCCGTCCGCCGGATCACCCTCCGGTCCTGGAAGTCGCAAATCGAGTAGTCTTGCTCGTTGAGAACCGCCAGTTCGTTGTCCTGGAGATGAATGACCTGGTTGGTGTGCCGGATCAGGGCGTTGACATCAGAGGCGGCCAGGTACTCGCCCTCCCCGATTCCCAGGATCAGGGGGGAACCCCGGCGGGCCAGGACGATCTGCCGGGGGACGTCGCGGTGGAAAAGGGCGATGCCGAAGGTCCCCTGGACCCGAAGCAGGGCGCTCTTCACCGCCGCCACCAGGTCGCCCTCGTAAGATTCCTCGATCAGGTGGGCGAGAACCTCGGTGTCAGTCTCGGATTTGAAGGTATGCCCTTTCTGCGCCAGCTCTTCCTTCAGGGAAAGATAGTTCTCGATAATCCCGTTGTGGACCAAAAACACCTTTTCCCCCTCACCGGTCTGGGGATGAGCGTTGGCGACGCTGGGACGGCCGTGGGTGGCCCAGCGGGTATGGGCGATCCCCATCGTGCCCCGGGGATGGGCCGCCTTGACCTTCTCCTCCAGGCGGTTGACCTTGCCCACCTCTCTGATCAGACAGGACTCCCGTCCGTCGTTCACGGCCAGGCCGGCGGAATCATAACCCCGGTACTCCAGCCGCCTCAAGCCTTCAAGGAGGATCGGGGCGGCCTCCTTGGCGCCGATATAACAGACTATTCCACACATATGTCCCACCCTCGAGGTAGATTATTGCGGTAACTTGCTTCCGGATGGATTAATATAGCAGAGAATCGTGATCTCCTGTCATAATTTTCCCCGAAAACCGGGTCCAAAAAATTTCCTTATTGCACAAAAGTGGTATGACTTGTTCTGTGAAATATGACGTGATCGTGGTCGGGGCGGGGCATGCCGGGATTGAAGCGGCCCTGGCGGCGGCGCGGATGGGGACGTCTGTTCTTCTGCTCACCATCGACGCCGATCGGATCGGCGCCCTCTCTTGTAATCCGGCGATTGGGGGCCTGGGCAAGGGGCAGCTGGTGCGGGAGATCGACGCCCTGGGCGGCGAGATGGCCCAGGCCGCCGATGAATGCGCGATGCAGTACCGCCGGCTCAACACCCGCAAGGGACCGGCCGTCCACGCGACCCGGGTCCAGGTCGACCGCCATCGCTACGGGATGGCTATGAAGCGGCGAGTGGAAACCGCTCCCCACCTCCGGGTTTACCAGGGTCGGGTGGAGGAAGTTCTCCTGGAGAGCGGACGGGCGATGGGGGTGAAGACCGCCCTGGGGGAAAAATTTTCCGGCCATCGGGTGATCCTCGCCCCCGGGACGTTTCTCCGCGGACTGGTCCATATCGGCCCGGTCAACTTCCCCGCCGGCCGGATCGGCGACCCCCCGGCGGCGCGGCTGGCCGCCTGGATGGAGAGAGCCGGGTTCACCCTGGGCCGGTTCAAGACTGGAACCTGTCCCCGGCTGGACGGGAGATCCATCGACTTCGACCGGCTGGAAGTCCAACCCGGCGACCACGAACCCGCCCCCTTCTCCCTTGATTCCCCCCCGCCCGGGATCGATCAGGTTCCCTGTCATGTCACCTGGACCAACCCGGAAACCCACCGGATCATCGCCGCCGGCCTCGACCGCTCGCCCCTCTTCTCAGGGGTAATCAAGGGCCGGGGGGTCCGTTACTGCCCCTCGATCGAGGACAAGGTGGTCCGCTTCCCCGACCGGTCCCGCCATCATATCTTCCTGGAGCCGGAGGGGAGGGATACCGCAGAGTACTACCCGAACGGGATCTCAACCAGCCTCCCGATCGATCTCCAGCGCAAGATGGTTCGTTCCATCGTCGGGCTGGAGAGGGCCGAAATGATCCGGCCGGGCTACGGGATCGAGCACGACTACGCCGATCCCACCGCCCTCTTCCCCACCCTGGAGAGCAAGCCGGTCCCTGGTCTATACCTGGCCGGACAGGTGAACGGAACTACCGGGTACGAGGAGGCGGCTGCCCAAGGGTTGATGGCGGGGATCAACGCCGTCCTTTCGCTGCGGGGAGAAAAACCCTTTGTCCTCTCCCGATCTCGGGCTTATATCGGGGTCCTGATCGACGATCTGGTCACCAGGGGCACCGATGAACCCTACCGGATCTTCACCTCCCGGGCCGAGTATCGGCTTTTCCTGCGGGAGGACAACGCGGATTTGAGGCTGCGGGAGGAAGGCTGCCGGCTGGGATTGGTCAATCCCGCCCGGGGAACGGCGATTGCGGCCAGACGCCGGTCCATCGGGGAAACCATCCGCCGCCTCGCCGAACACAAGATTCCCCCGGGCAACGAGGTCAACCGCTTGATCGCCGGACTGGGCGGTTCGCCGATCCGAAAGAAGACCAGCCTGAAAGACCTCCTCCGCCGGACCGGGGTCGGACTGGCCGACCTGGAGGTCCTGGAGCCGGAACTGGCCAATCTGCCAGACCGAGTCAAGGAACAGGTGGAGATCGAGATTAAATACGAGGGTTTCCTGAACCGGCAGGAGAGCGAGGTAGCCAAGCTGAGGCGACTGGAAGAGGTCGCCCTTCCGGCGGATCTTGATTACTCCACCATCCCGGGGTTGAAGACGGAGATCCGGGAGAAACTGGGCCGGCTCAAGCCCCTCAACCTGGGTCAGGCTTCCCGAATCCCCGGTGTCACCCCGGCGGCGATCTCAATCCTGATGGTCTGGCTGAAGAAACTCTCCGGAACAAAGACAGGATAACGGGATAATTTTTGACAGGATAACAGGATCTACAGGATAGATTTAACCCGATTTATTCATAAATCGGGTTAGTGTAAATCAGGTTATTTTATGACTGAACACTACTGACCGCTACCCCCCAGTCGTTCCGGCCACTGATTACTGATTACTGATCACTGTTTACCATTCCCTATTCCCCATTTCCTATACTATCCTCTCACCACGGGGATTGATTATGGGCAACATCGAAGAATCCAATTACGAGCGGATCGCTGAAGCGGCGTTCGGGCTGGGGTTCGATCTTTTCGGAACGGCCGGTCTGCCGGACCTGGTGGAGATGGCTTTAGACCTCTCCCCGGAGACCACGGGGAGACTTCAAACCGGGATCGCTCTCGGGGTATTTCTCTGTAACGGGGTCCTGGAAGACATCACCGACCACCCGACCCGGCTCTACCTCCACCACTACCGGCAGATCAATTACTTCCTCGACCGCAACGCCCTCGAGCTGGCCCGCCGGATCGAGGCGATGGGCGCCCGGGCGGTCCCCATCGCCGCCTCCCAGACCATTGACTGGACCAATCAGCGGGGACACCTGTCCCACAAGGAGGTATCCCGGCGAGCGGGCCTGGGCTGGATCGGGAGAAACAACCTCCTAGTCACCCCCCAACGGGGAGCGCGGGTCCGACTGGTCACAATCCTGACCGATCTCCCGCTGACGACCGGGGTGCCGCTGGAGCGCGACTGCGGAGACTGCCGGGAATGCCTCGAAGCCTGCCCAGCCGGGGCGATCGCGGAAAATCCGGCGGACTTCGACCACCTCCGGTGCTTCGAGCAGCTCCGGGTCTTTAAGAACTCGCTCAACCTCGGCCATTACATCTGCGGGATCTGCGTGAAGGCTTGCCGGGGGAGGGGGGAGGGGCAGTAAGCAGTAAGCAGTGGGGAAGTTGCGGTATCGCTCTTCGGGCTTGATG
>CAZPMN010000039.1:0-20091 GCA_964587835.1 uncultured bacterium | reverse complement strand
GTTGTCACGTTCATTCACAAAAAGTGACCAAAAGGCTCTGTCACCTGGCTAGTAAGCAGTAAGCAGTAAGCGGTAATCAGTAATCGGTAAGCAGTGAGCGGTGGCCGGACTCACTCCGCATGGCGCTAAGCGCATAGCGCATAGCGGCCGGGGCAGTTTTCAAGCGAAGCGATACCACATCTCTTACCAGGAATGCCGGCGGCATTCCGATCCGGCAAGCCCGCAGGGCGATACTGCTCACTGATTACTGATTACTGTTTACAATTCCCCATTCCCTATTCCCCATTCCCCATTCCCTATTCCCACGAACCAATGATCCTCAGCGCCAGCCGGAGGACCGATATCCCGGCCTTTTACCCGGAGTGGTTCCTCAACCGGGTCCGGGCCGGCTGGTGTACGGTTCCCCACCCCTTCCGCCGGGACCTCTCCGCCCGGGTCTCCCTTGACCCGGACGAGACGGAGGCGGTCGTCTTCTGGACCCGGAACCCGGCCCCGCTCCTTAAATATCTCCCGGAACTCGACCGCCGGGGATACCGGTACTACTTCCAGTACACCCTCCTCGACTACCCGGAAAACCTGGAACCCCGAGCCATCCCCCTGGAGCAAAAGCTGGAAACCTTCCGGGAACTGGCCGGACGAATCGGCCCGGAGCGGGTGATCTGGCGTTACGACCCGGTGATCCTGGGCGAAGAAGCCCCCGTCTCCTTTCACCTGGCAAGGTTCGAACGAATCGCTGATCGTCTCCGGGGTTCGACCCGGCGGGTGGTGATCAGCCTCCTCGACGTCTATCGCCAGATTACCCCGCGGCTGGAAAAAGCGGGGGTCCGCCTCTTGGGAGATGACCCCGAAGTTATCGGACCCCTCCTGACGAAACTCACCTCGATAGCCTGCGCCAACGGATTGGAGATCACCAGCTGCGCCGAGAAGATAGACCTGAGCCCCTGGGGGATTCTCCCCGGGAAGTGCGTCGACGACGAGTTGATCCACCGGGTCTTCGGGATCGAGGTGAAAAAGAAGAAGGACCCCGGGCAGCGGAAACTCTGCCGGTGCGTGATCAGCCGGGACATCGGGGTCTACGACACCTGCCCGGCCGGGTGCATTTACTGTTATGCCGTCCGGAGCATGGATTCCGCCCGGAAAAATCACGCCCGACACGACCCGGCAACTCCTGCCCTGGTCCCGGTTTAACCTTCCCCTGCCGCACCGGCGGGGTTAATATTCCCAGGCAGTTACTACGGCCGGCCGGATTTTAGTTTGCCCTTCGATAAACAGCAACTTTTCAAGCCCGGGAACTTTGTCTAAACACCAAGTCATTGCGAGCCCCGATTTATCGGGGAGAAGCAATCTCTTCACCCGTAACAGATTGAGATTGCTTCGGCTCCCTCGCTTCGTTCGGGAGCCTCGCAATGACCTCTCTGCAAGTCATTGTCGGAAACGATGGAATATCCGGTAAATTATGCAAACTGAATTATGGCCAGCTTAGTATGACGGCGGTCGAAGCGAACCGGGCGGGGAAGTGGCGAAGAACGGGAACGGTCCCGGTTATATTGGATCTCCTTGTTCTGGTCACGCTGCTGGCCCTTCCGGTCATCTGGCTGCTCGATCCCCTGCGCCTGAACCTGGGCGGCTGGCGGATGAGCGCTTCCTGGGGGCTGAAGCCGCTTCTTTTCCTTGGCCTGGTGCTCCTGATCCGGCTGACGACGGTGCGAGGACCGGCCGGCCTTTTGTCCAAAGCGCCGGTCCGGCTCCTGCTCCTCGCGATCTATCCCGCCTGGATCTTCCTGCTCCTTGCCGAAGGGGTCCTCGCCCTGGCCGGATACGGACGGCCGCTACCACCGATCTTAATCCAGGGGGAGGCCGCCACGGAGTCCCCGGTACCGTACACCGCTTTCCGGGGCGACGCGGACCTGGGCTGGGCGCTGGTTCCCGGCACCAGTTTCCTCGGCCAGGAGGTCAACCGGCTCGGCTTTCTCGACCGGGAGGTCGGCGAACGCAAGCCGGCGGGAACCAGACGGGTAATCTGCCTGGGGGATTCCTGCACCGCCCAGGGGCACCCGCCCTATTCCCGCTACCTCCACGACCTGCTGACCGAGAGACCGGTCACGGGGGAATCCTGGGAGGCCTTCAACATAGCCGTGCCCGGCTACTCCTCCTGGCAAGGCCTCAAGCTGTACCGCCGGATCGGGCGGGACCTGGAGCCGGACGCGGTCACGGTATATTTCGGCTGGAACGACCACTGGGCATCCCGGAGACCCGATTCGATCCAATACCGGGAGGTCTACAGCCCGCTGGCCGGGAATTTGTTGAACGCCCTGCAGCGCAAGAGATTCTACTCGTTCCTGGCGCACACTCTGCTCGGCGGGACGGCCGGCGGTCCGGAGGAAAAACTCCAGGTCAGGGTGGCCCCGGACGAGTACCTCCGGAACCTGGCCCAACTGGTGGACGAGATCCGCGCCGACGGGGCGATCCCGATCCTGATCACCGCCCCCCGCACCGATTGGCTGGCTGGGAAGACCATCCGGAGAAACCGGCCCCGAACGCTGGAAGATCTCCTCGCCCTGCACGACCGTTACGCGGACCTGACCCGCCGGGTGGCGGAGGAGAAGAAGGTGGAACTGATCGACCTGGACGACCTCCTGACCGGTGAGGAGGCCGCCGGACTGTTCCTCAACGACGGGGTGCATTTCCGCCAGGAGGGACTGGAGCGAATCGCGGCCGAGATTCACACCCGCCTGCTGGCCCTGTTTCGCCGGGGCGACCTCTGACCCCCCGCCTGACGGAACTCTTCTCCTCTCCCGGAGAAACTGAACCCTTCCGGGCAGCGGAACCAAGACCCCCGAAACTTCGAGCGGGAATTTTTATTGTCAGATCCCGGATGTGACTTTAAGATGTTCCCTTGGGCATTCGGCTTTCTGTATCCTCCCCCGTTCCCTGCGGGGAGGAAACCTATTCACCGGATTTTGCGGGAAAGGAGAAAGAAAATGGCTGAAGAAAGACCGGACCAGGGATCTTTCCAGACTGAGAAGCCCTTCGGACCCGACTCGGGGCTGGAACCGCCCGATAAACCCATCGACTCCTCCGACTCTTCCGCCGGTATCTCGGCCAGCGACCTCTCCGAGGAGACACTCTGCCCGAGTTGTGGGCGGTTCGTGGGAGCCTATGAGAAATGCCCCTACTGCGGTGCCACCCTCCACAAGCGGATGTCGCTGCTGGTCTGGAAGCGGATCGCGGTCGGGGGGACGATCCTGGGCCTGCTGGTGATGTGGTTCGCGGCCACCCAGATGACCCCGCAACTGATCCAGATCGGGGAGATCCAGGAGACCTACAACAACGCCCAGGTCACCATCCGGGGAACGGTGGTTGACCGGAGACTCGACCCGGAACGGGGCTCGATTATGCTCACGGTGGCCGACGAGAGCGGGGCGATCTCAGCCCGCAGCTTCAACGCTCTGGCCGAATTCCAGAAACTGGGCAACGTCCCCCTGGTCGGCGACCGGATCGAGACGGTCGGCTCCATCCAGATTGACGCCGTCTACGGCACCTCACTCAACCTCGCCCTCCCCCACCGCCTCAAGGTTATGGCGGCGAAACCGGCTGTCAAGACCGAGATCTCCAAGCTCCGGTCGGCCGACGTCCACCAGAGGGTGACGGTGACCGGGATGGTCAAGCACCCGCCCCGGTTCGGCAAGGCCACCATTACCGATCGGGTGAACGACCTGGTCGTCGCGGTCGATCCGCGCAACCTGGGAGAGGAGATCCCGGAACTGAAGACCGGGGAAGGGGTGGAGGTGACCGGGGTGATCATCGACGGGGTGGAGGGATACACCATCATCCCCTCCGAACCCGGCGACATCCGGCCCCACGACGTCACCGTCACCATAGAAAAGAGGGCGATCAAGGACATCACGATGGCCAACCTCGGCGAGCTGGTGGAGGTGGAGGGGACGGTGCAGTCCTTCACCGCTTTCCGCTCCGGCGGGGGATCGGTCACCATCTCCGACGGGACCGGCCGGATCATCGTCGGCCCCCTCTTCGCCTCGATCTTCGACAACATCCCCGATAACCACAAGCTGAAGACCCGCGGGACCAAAATCCGGGTCAAGGGAACGGTGGCCCAGTTCCGGGGCGAGCTCCAGGTCGGACCGGGGTCGGCCGAAAACGTCACCATCGGCAACCCGAAGAGACAGCCGGTGAAGCCCCCGGTGAAACAGGAAAAAAAGCCACCGGTTAAGCAGCCGGAGAAATCTCCGGTTAAAGAGCCGGCAAAGCCTCCAGCTGAACAGCCGGCAAAACCTCCGGCCGAACCGCCGGCGAAACCCCCGGCCGAACCGCCGGCGAAGCCGCCAGCTGAACAGCCGGCAAAACCTCCGGCCGAACCGCCGGCAAAACCTCCGGTCGAACCGCCGGCAAAACCTCCGGTCGAACCGCCGGCGCCACAACCGTAACCCCAGAAGAGGACCGGACCATGGAAAACTGGATCGTGATCCTGCTTTACGCGCTAGCGGGGACGGTACTCGGCGGTTTCCTCTTTGTCGTCCCTTCCATCCATTTCCTCAACTTCTCCGGGGTGGTCATCGCCCTCTGGGCCCACTACCAGGGCCTCTTCCCGATCGACCAGCCGCTGACCATCTTCGCCTTCTTTATGGGGATGGTGGTCTCCTTCGGGATTATGAACACCATTCCCTCGATGTTCCTCGGCGCTCCGGACGAGTCGGCGGTCTTCGTGGTCCTGCCCGGGGCCAAGTATATGCTCCAGAGCAAGGGCTACGAGGGGGCGATGCTGACCGGGATCGGGGGGCTGCTGGGAATATTCTTCCTGGCCATCTTCACCCCCTTTCTCTTCTTCGGCCTGCCCAAGCTCCACGTCATCCTCGGGCCCCATCTGCACTGGGTCCTGGGCCTGATCATCATCTATATGCTGATGAGCGAATGGCCCAAGGGCACCGGCAAGGGGGATACCTGGTGGCAGAGGTTCAAGGGGGCCTGGGCCAACCTGATCGCCGGGATCGCCACCTTCGTCCTCTCCGCCTTTATGGGTTTCATCATCTTCAACCGGACGATGGTCCCGGTCAAGATGGGGTTCCAGGGACTGCTCCCGGTCTTCGTGGGACTGTTCGCCGTCTCCAGCCTGATCTCAGCCATCCTCTCCAAGGAGAAGATCCCCAAGCAGTATGTCGGCAACAGCATCGACCTCGACTACAAGACGATGTGGAAAGGATGGCTGCCGGGCTGCATCGGCGGTTCGATGGCCGCCTATCTCCCCGGGGTGACCGGGGGGATTGGGGGGCTGATCGCCGGCCACGCCTGCGCCCAGCGCGACGATCGGATCTTCGTGATGAGCCAGGGGGTCTCCAAGGTGGTATACTACACCGGCCAGTTCCTCCTCTACTTCATCCCCTCCTACTTCTTTCTCAAGGGAGGACTGAAACGGGGCGGGATGGCGATCAACTTGAGCCCCTTCTACAAACCGGTGCTCCTCCAGGAGTACTTCTTCATCTTCGGGGTGGTGCTGATCGCCGGGTCGATCTCCTTTCTCCTCCTCTCCTTCAACTCGAAGTGGATCATCAAGCTGATTGCCCGGGTCCCCTATCAATCCATCTCCTACGCCTCGCTGGCGATCGTGGTGGTGATGGTCTTCTTTATGCCGGCGATGATCGAGGGGGCCTTGAACGGGGCGACCCTGCTCAGCGGGCTCCAGGTGATCGGGGTGATGTGCGTCAGCACCTGCCTGGGACTGATCCCGATCTTCTACCACTGCCGCCGCTCCAACTGTATGGCGGTGATCATCGTCCCGATCTGCATCAGTATGTCCGGCTACGGCCCCGCCCTGGCCGGCGTCCTGGGATTGGCATAATCCAATAATCCGATAAAACCCGGAAATTCCGCAACCACCTGGCAATCTCCGAATCGAAATCTCTTCACTATTTTTTCCGGAGGAAAAAATACAATGAAAGGACTGACACACTTTATGTCCGGCGCCGCGGTCGCATCCTTTTTCCTTCCGGCAGTCAAGATGGCCGGGGCGGAGAGGATCGGGGGGGCCAACTCCTTCATCCTCTGCCTGGGGGGGCTGTTCGGGATTATGCCCGACACGCTTGACTTCAAGATCGGGCAGTTCTTCACCCAGGCCGAGCACGAGGTCGATCCCGACCCGATGAATCCCGACCCGCAGAAAATGGCCGAGGGGCTGGGCCGGGCCCTCGACGAGGCCTACCAAACCGGGAAGATGGTCAAGGCCCAGATGTACCCGATGCGGATGGGGGCCGACCTCTGGCGGCAGTACGTGGTCAACTTCGACGGGGAGACCAACGAGGTGGTGATCGTGATCAACGAGGTGGTCACCACCTCCCAGGTCCCGGTCCTCGGTTCGGAGCCGCCGCCCGGGAAACGGATCGGCCGTTACAAGATCAAGGGCGAATTCAACATCACCCACGGCCGCCCCTCGGTGGTCGACATTATGTCGGGGCCGATGTACGGGTTCAAGAAGAACGCCGAGGGGAAGATGGAGATCGAGTTTCTCCCCTGGCATAGGACCTGGAGCCACAGCTACGTCCTGGGCGCGATCCTGTCGGTCCCAATCTGGTTGCTCGCCTCCCTGGCCGCCGGCTGGCAGATCGGCTGGCTCTACGGGCTGATCGCCTTCCTGGGCTTCTCCGTGCACCTGACCGAGGACCTGACCGGGCATATGGGGGGGAGCCTGCTCTGGCCGCTGGTCAAACCGCGCTGCAACGGACTCAACCTCTTCCGGGCCTCCAACCCCCACGCCAACTTCTCGGTCGATTACGCGGCGGCGGCGCTGATCATCTTCAACCTCAACCGTTTCGCCCCCCAACCGGTCTTCACCCTCTCCACCTTCCAGTACTTCCTCTTCGCCCTGATCCTGCCCCTGGGTTTCTATTTCTCGCTGGTGAAGATCTTCGGCGAGAAGACCAAGAAGAAGAAGGGAGGGGTGATCTCGATGGAGAAGGCCCTGGCCCGGGAGGAACTGGAGTACGAGGCCGAGGAGTCGATGGGCGGGGATATGTGATTTTCCGGACGGCATCCGCCGTCCGGAATTGGCCATTTCCCAGCTCCGAAGTCATCAGTATTCCCTAAGCGGCAAAGGGGGACGAAGATGCCTCACCCCATCGGTCGACGGGGCATTCTTCTCAGCCAATAAGATCGCAACGTCCCCGCGGGGTTAGTGAAGAACCGGAGGCGAACGGGGGACCGGCCGGAGCGGGGGGGGTGAGGTTCCCCGAGAGGAGAAAACGACTCAGCGGTATCGGAAGCGTAGGGGCACGGCAGGCCGTGCCCCTCTTTTTAACCATTGAACGCGATGGCGGAAGCAGAGTCTAACAGAGCAGAGGACTTCGAACTGGTCCGGAGCGCCCGGAGCGGCGACGAGGATGCCTTCGGTGATCTGGTCCGCAGGTACCAGGGAAAGATCTACTCCCTGGCCTACGGGATGGTCGGCAACCACAGCGACGCCGATGACCTGGCCCAGGAGATATTCCTCAAGTGTTACCGTAACCTCGGTAAGTTCCGGTTTAAATCCAGTTTCTATACCTGGCTCTACCGGATCGGGGTCAACACGATCATCACCCGGAGGAAAAAGCTGCGGAAAAACCGGCACCTGGAACTCAAGCCCCAGATCCTGGACGTTACGGGGAGTAACTACCTTCCCACCCGTCTCGGAGGGGAACGGGGCGACCAGGCAGCCGGCGGGCGGGAACTGAAACGGGATATCCGGAAGGCGATCGAACGGCTCCCGGAGAAGCAGAAGACAGTGGTGGTGATGCACGATGTCGAGGGCATCCCGCACCCCGAGATCGCCCGGATCCTGAAGAGCTCCGAAGGCACCATCCGCTCCCGGCTTCATTACGGGAGGAGGAAACTCCAGGAGGACCTGGCCCAATGGCTGAATTGAAATGAACAGGAAGGCATTCACAGAAAAACCGCCGGACCGGACGGAGAAACTGATCAAACTCCTGCGCGGCGCCCGGGCCCCGGAGCCCTCTCCGGAGTACCAGGCCGCTTTCTGGCCGCGGCTGCAGGAGAAGATCGGTTCTGCCCGGCGCCGTAAGACCATCATCCACCCGCTATACTACGGCGGCCTGGCCGCCGCCGCGGCCGCCCTGGTTCTCTGGGTCACCCTGACCGGCGACGATTTCAGCGGGACGGGACGGCACGAGTTCCCTCTCTACACCATGGCCCGAGCCTCCTGCCCCGCAACGGGGGCGGAGACTGACTACATCTGCGGACCCCGGAGGGGCAGCGAAGGAAATGCCCGAAAGGGGGTGAATTACGTCCTTCCCCGGATCACGCCGAGGAAGACGGGACGGCTGGAGGTTTAGCCGTCGGAATTGGGCCGGACGGGGCGTCGAAAAACATTCGCTTCCCGGAAATCCGGGAAGAGATCGACCCGCAAACTACAATCGCAAACCGGCACACGAGGCGCAATCAATGAAGAGAGCATCCTGGGCGTTAATGATGGCGGGACTGGCGGGTCTCATCCTGGCCCCGCCGGGGGGGGCGGAAGAGGCAAGGTCCCTGCTGGACGAGATGGAGCGGGAGGTGATCGCGATCATCGAGCGGGCGGCGCCGGCGGTGGTCTGTGTCGCCACCGAATCGGTTGAGCCGCCCTGGCCGGACGATCCCTACGGGGTCGCCCCGCCCGACTGGCTGCAATCATTTATGGATAAGGAATTCTTCCGCCGGAAGCGACGAACCAGCGGAACCGGTTTCCTGATCAGCCCGGACGGACAGATCGTCACCGCCGAGAACGTGGTCGGGCGGGCGAAAGCGGCCACGGTCACCCTTCACTCCGGCCGGGAGGTCCTGGCCCGGGTCAAGGGTGTGGATCCGATCTTCGGAATCGCCCTCCTCCAGATCGAGGAGAGCGAGCTCCCCCACCTGAAACTGGGATCGTCCGGGGATATTCGTCCGGGCGCCTGGGCCATCGCCATCGGCCGGCCCTACGGCCTCGCCTCCAGCGCCTCCTGGGGGATTATCAGCGGCCTGACCCGATCCGGGCTGGGCATTGTGCCTTACGAGGAGCTGATCCAGTTCACCGCCCCGGTCAACCCGGGTGATAGCGGCGGGCCGGTTCTCGACAGCCGAGGAGAGGTGATCGGGGTGATCGCCGGCAGTTTCTCCGGTTACCGGGAACTGGACCTGGACTGGGACTTCATCCGCCGGTTCCGGCGGGCCTTTCCGGGGATGGAGGACTCTCCGGCGGGCACTTTCTTCCGTCCCAGCCAGGCCCAGGGCCTGGGCTTCGCCATCCCGATCGACCTGGTTCGGGCAGCGGTCCGGGAGCTGGAAGACCAGGGGAAATGCCGACGGGGCTGGGCGGGTATTTATCTGGAAGATTCTCCCGGCCGGGAGGGGATTACGGTGGAAGCCCTGTTTCCCGGCGGCCCGGCCGAAGAGGCCGGACTGCGGGCGGGTGATATCATCCGTTCGATCGACGGCCGCGCCGTGGAATCGGTCCGGCGGCTGCAGAAGGCGATCCTCCTGGCCCGAATCGGCGGGCGGGTCGAGCTGGCAGTAGAACGGGAAGGCGAAATGCTGACAATCCCGGTCACGATCGGGGAGCGTGGGGAAGGGAAGGCGGAGGATTGATCCGGATGGACGGCCGGGCGCTCATCCCCACCCGGGCGGCGGCGGTGATCTTGCTTTCCGGCCTCTTCTCCCTGCCGGCCCGCGGAGGTCCGGTTCCCCGGACCGAGGTCCGGCTGGAACCGCGGGAAGTCCCCCGCGGCGAGAGCGCTCGCCTGACCGTCTCCGCCTCCTGGTCCGGAGACGGCTCCGAGCTGATCTTCTCCCGGCCGCCGGCCCCGGACTGCCGGGGGCTGGCGGTGACCGGGACCTCCCAGCGTTCTATCGCCTACCGGGAGGAGGGAGATCTGAGGCAGGTTAGGGAGTTCGTCTTCAACCTCCGGGCGGAGGACGAGGGAACGGGGAGGATCGGACCCGTCCGTCTGAGTTACCGAGAGCGGGGAGAGGAAGAGGAGCGGGCCATCTTCACCGAACCTCGGGAAGTCCCGATCGTCGCCCGGAAACCCCCCGCTCCCCTCCCCCTGGCCGCGCTGATCGGCGCCGCCATGGCGGCGGGCCTGGCCGGCATCTACGTCCGATGGCTGGTCCGACACTATCAGAAAAAATCCAACGAAATCATCAGCGATTACGTCGAAAACCTTGAAAGCGCCGCCCGCCGGGAACTGGAAGGGACCCGCCAGTACCGGCTGCAGGGCGAAGCCGAGCAGTACTGCCGGAAGATGAGAGCGGTCCTGCTCGATTACCTGGAGAAACGAAGATCGCTCGTCGCCTCTCCGGACGGCGGCGCGGCGGCCCCGGTCCCCGGGCGGGCGGAACCGGAACTGGAGCAGATCCTTAAGCGCCTCGATGAGTACTGGTTCGGCAGCACCCGGGAGGAGATGACCGAGCTGGACGATATCTACCGGCGGATCGACCGGCGGCTCCGGGAACTGGAAGGGGAATCCGGCGACTGAAGGAAACGGAATCTGAACCAGGACTGGCTAAAAAGATACTATTGTCAGCCAAGGTGATAGAGATTGCTTGCCGACCCGTTGATCTCGAAGCCAACTGCTATTCGCTCGTAATGACATTGGTGTCATTGCGAGGAGGCCCGAAAACTTTCGGGCCGACGAAGCAATCTAATCAGTTTGCAGCGAATTGAAGTTTTCAGGAAAAATTCGTATTAAACCAATACCAGTCTTCAATCTCTACATACAACCACCGGGGAGATTTATTCCTTCCCCGGGCGAACATCAGGCAAGGAGAAAGTTATGACCATCGATATCCAGGAGATCAACGAAAGAGTCAAGCAGGCTTCCGGCTTCGTGGAGAAGATCCGGGAAGAGATCGGGCGGGTGATCGTCGGGCAGACCTATCTGGTCGACCGGCTCCTCCTCGGCCTGCTCGCCAACGGCCACATCCTGATCGAGGGGGTGCCCGGCCTGGCCAAGTCCCTCTCGGTCCGGGTCCTAGCCCGGGCCATCAACACCTCCTACCAGCGGATCCAATTCACCCCCGACCTTCTCCCGGCCGACCTGCTCGGCACCCTGGTTTACAACCCCAAGACCGGAGAGTTCAGCACCAAGAAGGGCCCGATCTTCGCCAACATCATCCTGGCCGACGAAATCAACCGGGCACCGGCCAAGGTCCAGTCGGCCCTCCTGGAAGCGATGCAGGAGAGACAGGTCACGATCGGGAAGGAGAGCTTCGACCTGGCGGAACCGTTTATGGTCCTGGCCACCCAGAACCCGATCGAGCAGGAAGGAACCTACCCTCTCCCCGAGGCCCAGGTTGACCGGTTTATGCTCAAGCTGGTCCTCGACTACCCGAACAAGAAGGAAGAGAAGTCGATCATGGACCGGATGGCGGTCACCGATTACCAGCTGCCCTCCCGGGCCGTGATCGAACCGGGCGAGATCCTGGAGGCGCGCAAGGTGGTGGACCAGGTTTATGTCGACGAGAAGGTCAAGGACTACATCCTCGACCTGGTCTTCGCCTCCCGGGAGCCCGGCCAGTATAACCTGGATATCGGCGACTACATCCAGTACGGCGCCTCCCCCCGGGCCACCATCTACCTGACGGTGGCCGCCCGGGCCCACGCCTTCCTCAAGGGCCGGGGCTACGTCACCCCCCAGGACGTAAAGTCCGTGGGCCGGGACGTCCTCCGCCACCGGGTGATCGTCAACTACGAGGCCGAGGCCGAGGACCTGACCTCGGAGGACCTGATCGGGAAGATCTTCGACCAGATAGAAGTTCCGTAGAGGGGAACCGGTGATCGGTAATCGGTAATCGGTGATCGGTAATCGGTAATCGGTGATCGGTAAACGGTAAACGGTAATCGGTAATCGGTGGTCGGTAATCGGTGAATAAAAGCCCCCGCAGGGGGCGAAACATAATTAGCCACGGGCGCAAGCCCGTGGACAAGAGATCGAACGAATTGATTTCATAAGCCCCCGCAGGGGGCGAAACATAATTAGCCACGGGCGTCAGCCCGTGGGGAATAAGACTCGGAAAATATTTATTTAAGCCCCCGCAGGGGGCGACACCGGGGAATAAAAGATGGGGCATACATTTTCCAAAGTGCTTCTTCACGTGGTTTTCAGTACCAAGGACCGGGTGAACAGCCTTTACAAGAATATGCGCGGCCAACTCCTGGCTTACCTGCACGGGATCGCCCGGAACAATGGAGTAACCATCATCAAAGCCAACGCGGTCGATGACCACGTGCATATGCTGATCGAGATTAAACCCGGGCAATCTCCATCCGAGGTGGTGAGGAAACTGAAAGCAAACTCATCGAAGTGGATTCACGAGACCTATCCGAATCTTAAGGGTTTCGCCTGGCAGAGCGGCTACAGTGTTTTTTCAGTCAGCCTGTCGGCCCTGCCCACAGTCGTTAAATATATCGAGAACCAGGAAGAACATCATCGCCGGCTTTCCTTCGCGGAAGAGCTGAAGCGTTTCTTTGAACGTCACCGGATAACTTTCGATCCCGATCATTATCTTGATTGATTGTGTCGCCCCCTGCGGGGGCTTGGATACTTGTTTAGCATCTTTAGTGTCCACGGGCTTACGCCCGTGGCTAAGAAAGTGTATCGCCCCCTGCGGGGGCTTGAGAGATTGATATTGCGACTTCTGTCCCACGGGCTTACGCCCGTGGCTAAGAAAGTGTATCGCCCCCTGCGGGGGCTTGAGAGATTGATATTGCGACTTCTGTCCCACGGGCTTACGCCCGTGGCTATCGGAGTTTCACCCGCTGCGCGGGCTTGTATTACAACCAAGCTTATAACAACCGGGGCAGATCTGATCCGGAAGCCCCCGCAGGGGGCGATACATAATTAGCCACGGGCGTCAGCCCGTGGGAAATACGGCACGAAAAATTTATTCAAGCCCCCGCAGGGGGCGATACATTATTAGCCACGGGCGTCAGCCCGTGGACAAAAGATCGAACTTATTCCTATTCAAAGCCCTCGCAGGGTGGCGACACTTATCTACAAACAATGCTCCCAAAAGAATTAATTCGCAAGATCCAGCGGATCCAGATCCGGACCAAACGGATGGTCTCCGACGTCTTCTCCGGGGAGTACCACTCCGTCTTCAAGGGGCGGGGGATGGAGTTCGACGAGGTCAGGGAGTACCAGCCGGGGGACGAGGTCCGGGACATCGACTGGAACGTCACCGCCCGCTTCGGGCGGCCCTTCATCAAGAAGTTCGTCGAGGAGCGGGAACTGACCGTAATGCTTCTGGTCGACGCCTCCGGGTCCTCCTGGTTCGGGACCCGGGAACGGTTCAAGAACGAGCTGGCGGCCGAGGTCTGCGCGGTTCTGGCCTTCTCGGCGATCCGGAATAAGGACAAGGTGGGACTGATCATCTTCACCGACCAGATCGAAAAATTCGTCCCCCCGGCCAAGGGTAGCCGTCACGTCCTGCGGGTGATCCGGGAGATCCTCTACTTCCGGCCGCGGGCAACCGGGACCGATATCGAGGGGGCGCTCGGCTTCCTCAATCGGGTCACCCGCCGCCATTCGGTCGCCTTCCTGGTCTCCGACTTCCAGGACCGGGGCTTCGAGAAATCCCTCCGCTTGGCCGGCAAGCGCCACGATTTGATCTCGATCCTGGTCGCCGACCCCCGGGAGGAGGAACTGCCTGCAGTCGGACTGATCGGACTTCAAGACGCCGAAAGCGGGGAAACAATCGAGGTTGCTACC
Organism: uncultured bacterium; assembly: GCA_964587835.1. Taxonomy (GTDB): domain Bacteria; phylum Auribacterota; class Erginobacteria; order Erginobacterales; family Erginobacteraceae; genus Erginobacter. The sequence continues at coordinate 6,361 of CAZPMN010000039.1, read as the reverse complement.
TCCAACCGAAGGGTGAGGGAAGCATACCGGAGGCGGCGGCGGAAAGAGGAGGAACAGCTGCTCAAGGCCTTCCGGGGGGCCGACGTCGACTGCATCCGAATCTCCACCGACCGGCCCTACGTGACCGCCCTGCGGCGTTTCTTCCTCCAGCGGGAGAAGAGGAGGCGATGAGATGAGATCGGTGTCGGCGGCCATCCTGATCTTGCTTGTCCTGGCCGGGCCCGGATCGGCGGCAGGCAACGAGCCCCGCCTCGAGGCCTCCCTGGCACCGGACCGGGCTCGGGTGGGAGAACTGATCTTTTACACCCTCCGAGTTACGGGGGCGGAGGGGGAAGTCATTTTCCCCGATTTCCCCGAAGGAAAAATCGGCGGCCTCGAGATCAACTCCGCCGAGGAAAAGACCGGGGAGGCCGGCGCGCGGGAGAAACTCTACCGGCTCCAGGGATTCGAGACCGGGGATTTCACTCTGCCCGGACCGGAGGTGACGGTCCGGGCGGCCGGGGGCGAGGAGACGATCCTGACCGGGCCGCCGCTGGAGATCGAGGTGGTCAGCGTTCTCGACCCGGCCGAGGAAAATCCCGAGATCCGCGACCTGAAGGAACCGGTCGGACTGAACCGGTCCTACATCTGGCTGCTCTACCTGGCCCTGGCGGTCCTGGCCGCGGCCGGGGCGGGTTGGCTGGTCTACCGGAAACTCTCCCGGCGGAGCCGGACGGCGCCGCCGCCCCCGCCGCCCCGCCCGGCGGGGGAGCTCGCCCTCGAGGAATTGGAACGGATCCGGAAAGAAAATCTCCCCGGGCGGGGACTGGTCAAGCAATACTACAGCCGGGTCTCGGATACGGTCCGCCACTACCTGGAGAACCGCTTCCAGCTGAGAGCCCCGGAGCGGACCACCGAGGAGTTCCTCCTGGAGATGGCCACCACCAGCCACCTCGACGGCGACCAGCAGGACCTGGTGGCGGCCTTTCTCGAGGAGGCCGACCTGGTCAAATTCGCCCGCTACGGGCCGACGGAGGAGGAGATCAGGAAAGTCTTTTCGGCGGCGGTGCGACTGATCGAGGAGACCCGGGAAGCGGGCCCGGGAGAACCCCGGCGGGAGGAGAAAGCAGGGAGCTAAACAGTGCACTTTTCTTTTCAGAATCCAATTTTTCTCTTTGGGCTCCTCCTGGTCCCGCTCTATCTCTACCTCTATTTCCGCCGGCGGCCGGGGACGGCGGTTCGGTTCAGCGCGATCCGGATCCCGGCGGAGATCTCGGCCGGAACCGTTTCCCCCTTCCGCCACAGCCCGGCGGTGCTGCGCGCCCTCTCCCTGGTCTTCCTGGTTCTGGCCCTGGCCCGGCCCCGGCAGGGGATCCGGGAGACCCGCTTCTCCACCGAAGGGATAGATATCGTCATCGCCCTCGACGTCTCGACCAGTATGCTGGCCGAGGATTTCACCTGGGCCGGACAACGGCGCAACCGGCTGGCAGTGGCCAAGGAAGTGATCGCTCCCTTCATCCGCCAGCGGGAAGGCGACCGGATCGGGCTGGTGGTCTTCGCCGGACACGCCTACACCCAGTGCCCGCTGACCGTGGATTATGGGATCCTGCTCGACCTCCTGGACCGGGTGGAGATCGGGATGATCGAGGACCGCACCGCGATCGGATCGGCGATTGTTGCCAGTCTCAACCGGCTCCGCCCGACCGAGGCCGCCAGCAAGGTCGTCATCCTCCTCACCGATGGGGAGAATAACGCCGGCAAGATCGACCCCCTGACCGCAGCCCGGATGGCGGAGTCGATGGAGGTGAAGATCTACCCGGTCGGGATCGGCAGCAACCAGCCGGTCCCCTATCCCGTCCCCGATCCCCTGACCGGGCGGAAGGTTTACCAGAGAGTGGTCATCCCTCTCAACGACCGCTCCCTGACCGAGATCGCGAATACCACCGGCGGGAAGTACTTCCGGGCAACCGAGACCGGCACCCTGGAAGAGATCTTCGATCTGATCGACCGGATGGAGAAGACCCCGGCCGAGGCGGTGATCTACACCGAATACCGGGAACTCTTCCCCTTCTTCATCGCCGCCGGACTGGCCGCCCTCCTGGCCGGGATCGTCCTGGGGGAAACCGTCTTCCGGAGGCTGCCGTGAGATTTTCCGCCCTCAACCTGGCCTGGCTCTTTCTCCTTCTGCCCGCCCTGGCCTTCTTTCTCCGCCTGGCCGGGCGGCGGCGGCGGAAGGCCGAAGCCCTCTTCGCCGATTCCCCGCTCTGGCAGCGGTTGCGGATGGGCGTCAGCGAGCGGCGGCGGAAAGTCCGGCCCGCCCTCCTGGTAGCAGCCACGGGGCTTTTGGTCTTCTCGCTCCTCCAGCCCCGCTGGGGTTACGACTGGCAAGATATCACCCGGCGGGGGATCGACCTGGTCGCGGTCGTGGACACCTCCCGGTCGATGCTGGCCGGCGACACCCTCCCCAACCGCCTAGACCGGGCAAAGCGGATCCTGGAGGATCTCTCCCGCCAGGTGCGGGGGGACCGGCTCGGCCTGGTTGCCTTCTCCGGGTCGGCCTTCACCCTCTGCCCCCTCACGCTAGACCGGGGAGCCTTTCGGATGTTCATCAACGATCTCTCGGCTCAGACCATCCCCCGGGGGGGAACCGATCTGGCCGCCGGCATCCGGGAGGCAACCGCGGCCTTTGGATCCACGGAGGCGGGTTACCGGGTGATTCTCCTGATCTCCGACGGTGAGAGCCTGGAGGGGGATTACCGGAGAGCGGCCGCCGAAGCCAAGGCGAAGGGCATCACCATCTTCGCCATCGGGGTGGGAACCCCGCAGGGCTCCCCGATCAAGCTGGAAACCGCGGACGGGACCTCCTACCTCAAGGACCGCGAGGGCAATATCGTGGTCAGCAAGCTCGACGAGACCGCGCTCCAGGAGATCGCCCTGATGACCGGGGGAGCCTATCACCGGGCGGCCCCCGGAGGGGAGGAGGTGGAACGGATCTACGGGGAGCGGATCGCCCGGATGGAGGGCCGGGAACTGGAGGAGACCCGGAGAAAGATCTACCACCACCGCTTCCAGGTCCCCCTGGCCCTGGCCCTGCTCCTCCTGGCGGCGGAGTCGCTCCTGGGCGACCGGTCAAGAAGTACGACAAAAACCAGCAAATCAGAAACTTGATGAATATACCGTGTCATTGCGAGCCCCGTTTTATCGGGGCGAAGCAATCTCTTCAACCCAACGGGGTGAGATTGCTTCGTCGGGCCGAAAGCCTGCCTGCCGGCAGGCAGGCTTTCGGACCTCCTCGCAATGACAAGCAGACTGCTTTATGATTTCCATAACGCAGGAATACCTCGAACGATAGATGAAAACCAAGCGGATAACGTCGGCGCTGCTGGTGGTTCTCGCCCTGAGCTGCCTCGGTTGGGGCAACCCCGGGGTCTCCCTGGTCGAGGAAGGCAACCGCCTCTACCGGGAAGGCGACTGGGAGGGAGCCCTGGCCAAGTATAACGAGGCCCTGTTGGAGTTGCCCGAAGCCCGGGAGATTCTCTATAATATCGGGGGGGTCCATTACCGGCAGGGGGACCTGGAGAAGGCCGCCGCCCTTTACAAGTCGATCCTGGAGTCCCCGGACCCCGCCCTGGCCACCCGGGCCGCCTACAATATGGGCAATACCCTCTTCCAGGGTGAGGAATATTCCGCCGCGGCCGAGGCGTTCAAGGCCGCCCTCAAGATCGACCCGGGGGACGAGGACGCTAGCTACAACTACGAACTGGCCCGCAAGATGATCCAGCAACAGCAACAGGAGAAAGAACAGGAACAAAAGCCAGAGCAGCAAGAAGAGCAGGAGAAAGAGCAACAACAGCAAGAGGAGCAGGAGAAGGAAAAAGACCAGGATCAGGAAAAGGAGCAGAAGCAGGAAGGATCGCCACCACCCTCACCGGCTCCTCAGGCCAGCCCGCAAGAGGAACAGCCCGCCCCGCCGACAGAAGAGAAGGAGATGGACCCCGAAGACCTCAAGCGACTGCTAAACGCGATGCTCTCCGAGGAGGAGGAACAGCGGGATGAGGTCAGGGAGAAGCTGCAGGGCGAGCCCCAGGAGACCTGGAAGGACTGGTAGGGAGGGGATGGTGAGCAGTAATCAGTATCAGTATTCAGTAATCGGTATTCAGAGATGATGCGCTGGGTAAATATCTTGATGTTGGGAGCGCTGGCTTTCCCGACCATTGCCCGGGGGGAGGAGATTACCTTCTCCGCCTCGGTGGACCGGTCCACCATCTCCCGGCTGGATCGGCTCAGCTACACCCTGACCATCGAGGGAGCCCGGAACGCCAAACCGGTCCTCCCGGAGATGGCCGACTTCCAAGTCATCGGCAGCTCCACCAGCACCCAGTTCTCCCTGGTCAACAACCAGACCCGGGTCAGCCAGGCGATCACCTACTCGCTGATCCCGATCCGGACCGGGGAGTTCACCATTCCGCCGGCCCGGCTGGTCCACGGGGGGAAGACCTACCTGACCCGCCCGGTCAAGATCCGGGTGACGGACAGCCCCGCCCCCCCTCCGCCGGCAGCCGCCGAGCCGGGCGGGCAACCGGGGGAATCCGCCCGGACGGCCGAACCGGAACCCCGGGGGGCGCCGCCGCTCTTCATCACCACCGAGGTCGACCGGAAGGACCCCTACGTCGGCGAACAGGTTACCCTGACCTTCCGGCTCTTCCGCCGTCTCCAGATCGCCAACCTCGAATACGGACCGCCCCCCACCACCGGGTTCATCGAGGAGAGCCTGGGTGAACAGAAGAATTACGGGCAGGTCCGGGAGGGGATCCGCTACGAGATCATCGAGCTCGCCCGGGCGGTCTTCCCGATCAGCGCCGGCGAACTGACAATCGGACCGGCGGAACTGAAGGGGGATATCCTGGTCCCCCGGCAGAGACGGCGTCCGGATCCTTTCGGCTTTGATGATTCCTTCTTCGAGGACTTCTTTGGCGGCGGGTTCGCCGAGCGACAGCCTTTTCTTCTCCGCTCGGAACCGATCACCCTGGCGGTCAAGCCGCTGCCCCGGGAGGGAAGACCGGAACTTTTCGGGGGAGCAGTCGGGCGATTCGATCTCGAGGTTTCGGCGGCGCCCCAGTCGCTCCGGGTCGGGGAACCGGTCACGGTGACGATGAAGATCAGCGGCACCGGCAACCTGGACACCGTCACCGTGCCCCGGATCCCGGCCGGGGACCGGTTCCAGACCTACGACCCCGAGGTGGAGACCAAAAGGACCGTCGCCGGGTGGCGGGTGGGGGGGGAGAAGATCTTCAAGCAGGTCTTCATCCCCCTGACGGAGGAGGTGTCCGAGATCCCTACCGCCACCTTCTCTTACTTTGATCCTGAGAAGGGAGAGTACCGAACTCTCACCGGTCAGCCGATCCCGATCGCGGTCAGTGCCGCCCCCGGCCGGGAGACCCTGCGGCTGGTCGAGGACGCCCGGGGCCGGGAGGGTTCGGGGGAGGAGGTCCGGATCCTCGGGCGGGATATCCTCTACATCAAGGGTGGCCCGGGGCGGATCCGACGGGCGGGGAGACCCTACTACCTCACCCCGGTCTTCTGGGGGGCGGTCCTCCTCCTCCCCGGGATCGTCCTGGCGGCCCGGACCCTCACCGGCCGGCGGGAGAGGCTACGGGAGGATGTAATCTACGCCCGCCAGGTCGGCGCCTCGCGCTCGGCCCGGAAGAGGTTCCGGGAGGCCCGGCGCCTGCTGGCGGCCGGAGAGACGGAGAAGTTCTACGGGGAGGTCCACCGGGCCTTCAACCGTTACCTGGGGGACAAGTTCCGGATCCCCGCCGGCGCGGTCTGCGGGGAGCTGATCACCGGGAAGCTAAAGGCGGCCGGGGCCGGAGGGGAGATCGGACGGGAGGTCGAGCAGTGCCTGGCGACCTTCGACCGGGCCCGCTTCTCCGGAACGGCGGCCGGGGAGGCGGAGATGAGGGAGTTCCTCGACCGGGCGGAGAAACTGGTGGCGAGGCTGGAAAAGGTCAGGGTCAGATGAGATGAAGACGCGGCTGCTGATATTGATCCCGGCGCTCCTGGCCGGGGCGGTTGCCGGGCGGGGCGAGGTCGCCCGGCCCGAGATCCCCGCCCTCTTCCGGGAGGCCAACTCCCTCTACGAGCGGGGGGATTACGCCGGGGCGGAGAAGGGATACCGGCAGATCGTGGCGGGGGGGTGGGAGAGCGCGCCGATCTATTACAACCTGGGCAACGCCTGCTTCAAGCAGGCCCGCCTCGGGCCGGCCATCCTCTATTACCGCAAGGCGCTGGACCTCGCCCCCCGGGACCCGGAGATCGGAAAGAACCTCGAGTACGCCCGGGAGGCGCTGCGCGACGACATCTCCTCCCGTCCCCTCCCCTT
>CAZPMN010000038.1:0-20371 GCA_964587835.1 uncultured bacterium | reverse complement strand
TCCCATAGCAGCTTCCTCCTTCTGCTATGTGACAACTTATATCAGGACGGGACCCTGCTTACCGCTTACTGCTTACTGCTCACTGCTTACTGCTTACCGCTTACTGCTTACTCCTTACTCCTTGCCCTCAAAGCCCACGGTCATCCGACTAGGCCTTTCTCCCGCAGCTCGGCGGTAGCCCGGTCGCTGAAGTCTCTGGCCTCGGCCCCGGCCGACCACTCGATCAGCTCCTGGAAACCCTCTTCCAGGCTGATCCGGGGCTCGAAACCGAGGTCCTCCCGAATCCGGGAGATGTCGGCGAAGCAGTGGCGGACATCGCCCTTGCGGAACCGGCCCACAACCTCGGGTTCGATCGACTTGGCCAGTAGATCGTTGAGGGTGCGGGCGATCTCGAGGACCGAGACCTGGCGGCCGGCGCCGACGTTATAAATCTTATGGTCGGCTTGCGGACTCTCCATCGCCAGGATGTTAGCCCGAACCACATCGTGGACCGAGATGAAATCCCGGCTCTGGAGCCCGTCCTCGAAGACGGTCGGTTGGTGGTCGTTGAGCAGCCGGCTTAAGAAGATCGCCGCCACCCCGGTGTAGGGATTGGAGAGCGACTGCCGGGGACCAAAGACGTTGAATCGGCGCAGGGCGACGGTGGGCAGCCCGTATGTCCGTCCGAAGAGCATCACCATATCCTCCTGATCCTTCTTGGCCAAGGCGTAGTAGGAGTTGATCTCCTGGAGCTTCGTCTCCGGGGTGGGGACCGGCCGGGCGGCCTTCCCGCACCGGGGGCAGTAAACCTCGAAATCCCCCCGAGCCATCTGCTCCTCGCCCCGCAGCGGCGGGGAAACCATCCCGCATTCCGGGCATTCGTAGGAACCTTCGCCATAGGTGGACATCGAGGAGGCCACGATCAGCTTACGCACCCGGTTCTTTTGATTGACCAGGATGTCGAGCAGGTTGGCGGTGCCCTGGGTGTTGACCTCCATATAGCGGCTGATCTGATACATCGACTGGCCCACCCCGACCATCGCGGCATCGTGGCAAATCACCTCCACCCCTTCAACCGCCCGGGCCAGAGCGTCGTAGTCGCGCATATCCTCGCGGATCAACTCGGCTTCCGGATTGAGATAATCGGGGACCTTGCCTTCGGGATGAACCTGGGGCTCGATGTTGTCGTAGATCCTCACCTCGTGCCCCTGGCGGATCAGCTCGTCAACCAGGTAACTCCCGATAAAACCGGCCCCGCCGGTGCATAAAATCTTCATTATCTTTCTCCTCAATGATATTGAATTCTTCCCCCCTCATAATCGTAATCGTACTCGAAACCTGCAGGGTTTTGCTAACCTCGAGTACGAGTACGAGTAGGAGTAGGAGTACGAGTAAAATTACTAGTCTATACAGAATACCCGGTTGGGGGGAAAAGTCAAACCGGAGCTGTCAGCACCGGCCGGGGAAGATCCGCCAGCCGGGCTTCCAGCCGGCCGGACTCCGGGCCGGAAAATTCCATATCCTCGATGAGCTCCCATTCCTCCCGATGCTCGAGCGAGCCGCCGGGGTCGAGCCGGGTCAACGGGGAGAGGGTCTCCATCTCCAGCATCGAGGCGTTGACGTAGGTCTCGTAAGAGGATCCGAAATCGGGGTAGGAGGCGCCGGGAAGATGGCAATAAAGCTTGCGGAAAAGCCGACCACGGTTGAAGTAGCCGGCCCAGCCGGCGGAGTTGGGAAGGCCGAGCTTGAAGGCCGGGGAGACGCCGGGGTCCTGGCGGAGCAGAATAAAACCGCCGGAAAAGGATAGCCGCGGGTCGTCCAGCCGGCTGTAAGGCCAGAGAGCGATTACCCGATCGGGGAGGAGTCCTGCGGAAGGGCTGGGCTGGGGAATGACCTCCACTCCGCCGGGGGCCATTACAGTGATCGCCCAGGCCGCCAGCTCAACCGGCCAGGACCCCCGGTTAGTCAGCCGGTGGAGGAGAAAGACCCGGGTCCCAGTGAGGGCCAGTACGACTTCCAGCACTTTCTCGATCCCGGTCCCCGGTTCGACCGGCTGCCTCAACACCGCGCCGCCGGGGATCTCGCTCACTGCTACCGGCCCGTTGTCCGGACGGTAGGTCCGGAACCGGTCTTCGGGACTATGCCAGAGGCGGTGGCCGCCGTAGAGCCGCCACTCCTCTCCGCCGGTCTTCCCCCGGTCGGCCTCGACCTCGGCCAGCTCATTCTCGCCCCCGACCAGACCGTAGCGGATCACTCGGGGCCCGACCGCGGTGGGCAGGATCGCTTCCACGGTCCCGTTGGCCAGACGGATACTATCCTTCCAGCCCCCGTAGCTGATCTCTTCCCGGCTGATCCCCATTTCAGGTTTATCCATTCCCCCCGCCGGAGGCCTCGGGGTCCAGTTTTTCCGCATCAATCAGGTCCTGGGGGCGGCCGGCGGCGAGCTTGGAACGGAGTAGTAGATCACCGCGTAAGCGCCGACCACCAGATACTCAACGCCGCACTCGTTGAATATTCTGAACAGATCTCTGAAGTCTTGGTTGACTGCCATCGCCCCCCCGAATTGTATCGGCTTCGCCCACCATCTCCCAGGCAGCCCGGAACCGCCCCTCGGCCCCCACCCGGCTCCAGAATTCCCGGTCGATTCCTCTTGTATCCTGCTCGGCCAGGCGAACCTTGCCAGCCATTGTTACCCTCTTCTTCATCCCTTTATTATATCAATTACCCGGAATTTTTCCAGGGGGAAGGGAACCTCCGTCCGCTCCCGGGGCCTCCCGGCATTCCGGTTCGGCCGCCTCCCGTCCCCCGGGCAGGATCAGGTTCAGGATCACCCCGGTCAAGCCGGCCAGGCCGATCCCGGAGAGGCAGAAATTCCCGATGGAGAGCGTCATCCCCCCGATTCCGCAGACCAGGACCAGGGAAGCGATCACCAGGTTTCTCGGCCGGGTCAGGTCCACCCGGGCCCGGACCAGGGTATTGAGTCCGACCACGGTGATCGCCCCGAAGAGCAGAAGCATTATCCCCCCCATTACCGGTCCGGGGATGGTCTGCAGCAGCGCCCCGAGTTTGCCGAGAAAGGAAAAGGCGATGGCGAAGAGTGCCCCCCAGGTCATCACCGCCGGGTTGAAAGCCCGGACCAGAACCACCGCCCCGGTCACCTCGGAATAGGTGGTATTGGGGGGACCGCCGAAACAGGCGGCGAAACTGGTGGCCAGCCCGTCGCCGAGGAGCGTGTTCTGAATCCCGGGATCTTTGATGTAATCCCGGCCGGTCACCGCCCCAATCGCCAGAATATCCCCAAAGTGCTCGATGGCGGGGGCGATCGCCACCGGAAGGATGAAGACGATCGCCTCCCAGGACCAGCGGGGAAAGACGAAACCGGGGAGACCCAACCAGGGTGCCGGGGCAACCGGCGCGAAGTCTACCATCCCCAGGGAAAGGGAGACCAGGTAGCCGGCAGCGATGCCGCAAATTACCGGGATCAACCGGATCATCCCCCGGCCCCGCAGGGAGACCAGAATACTGACCGCCAGGGCCACCCCGGCCGCCAGGAGGGCCCGGCGGACCGGAAAGAGGACCTGGCATCCGTCGCCGGTCTTCCCCAGGGCCATATTGACCGCCACCGGTGCCAGGATCAGTCCGATCACCATAATCACCGGGCCGGTGACCACCGGAGGGAGAAGGCGGTGGAGGAACCCGCTGCCCTTCCAGCGGATGAAAAGGCTTAAGAGGACGTAGAAAACCCCGGCCGCCGCCAGGCCGCAGAGGGTCTCCGGGATTCCCCAGGCCCCCACCCCGTAAATGATCGGGGCGATGAAGGCGAAGGAGGAGGCGAGAAAAATTGGAACCTTGCCCCGGGTAATCGCCTGGAAGATCAAGGTTCCCGCTCCGGCGGTGAAGAGGGCCACCCGAGGATCGAGTCCGGTCAGGAGGGGGACCAGGACCAGGGCGCCAAAGGCGACGAAGAGCATCTGGGCCCCCACCGGCCAATCCCTCAGCCGAAACCTGTAATCCGGACAGTGCAGGGAATCGGACATCGCTCTTTCTCCTTAACCCGAATTATTCACGAAAAATGATATTTTTTGTGAGTAATTCGGGTTGTTAATTGCCAGGCAACAACTTAGAGATAAAGAAGTTATAATGAATTGAGATTGCTTCGTCCCCGACATTTTTAATGTCGGGGACTCGCAATGACAGAATAAACATAAGCCCCCCCTCCCCGGTCATTGCGAGGAGGCCCGAGTCTTTTCGGGCCGACGAAGCAATCTCTCCCCAGCCCCGGTCATTGCGAGGAGGCCCGAGTCTTTTCGGGCCGACGAAGCAATCTCTCCCCCACCCCGGTCATTGCGAGGAGGCCCGAGTCTTTTCGGGCCGACGAAGCAATCTTTACCGGATAATCAACCTCAAAGGATAATCCTGCCTTCAAGAACCTCCTTCAGGCGGGGAACCACGATCGGAATATCCTCCCGCTTCTTCACCGGGAAGAAACGGTTCTCGGTCCTCACCGCCAGCGGTTTTAAAAGCCGGGTCAGGTCACCCTGGAGGCGTTCAAACTGAACCACGGGCAGGGGCGGACGGCCCGGCCTTTTCAGCTCCTTGATCGCCACGTAAACCGGGAGCCGGTCGGTGACCGCCTTTACCCGGGCGGCCAGTTCCTCACGGTCCGCCGAGGACAGTTCCTCCCGGCCGAGATTGAATATTCCCAGCAGGTCGGCCACGGCCACGGTGTAAGCGGCATTGTTGAACTCGGGGATCCGGTCCTGGTCGAAGTCGAGAGGAAAGGCGAACTCCTCGATGATCTGGCACCACTCCCGCTTCTTACGGGGATCGTAAACCCGGGCCAAGGCCCCGCCCTTCTGACCGGGAGGCTTGGCGCTCACCTCGCAGAGGATCCCGGTTCCTCCCTCCCGTTTCCGGGAGAGCAGCCCCGGCAGGGCCGGGTCCACCAGCGCTCCCAGGTTGTCGATATTGGAGATCATCAGGTACTCGACCCCCAGCTCCCGCATCTTCAGCAGCGGGCGGGAACGGTCGAGGAGCAGCCAGAGGGTGGTATCGAGGTGCCCGGGGGGATTGTACCGGTCCTGGCCCGCCACCTCGTTCAGTTCGTCGCCGGCCCGGCCGGCCAGTTCCTCGATCCATCCGGCCAGGTTGGCTTCCAATTGCTCTTTTTCGACCAGCACTTCTTCCCGCCCGGGTCCGGCGGGAAGCCCGGCGAGTTTTTTCTCCAACTTGGCGATCGATTTGCCGTAGTGGAGCCGAAGATCGGCCTCGGAAGGGAGCACCCGCTTCATAATGCCCTGGCAGTAAGTAAAGAGGTTTTCCTTCCCGTAATCGTGGTTCTCTTTCAGAATCTCCCGGGTTCGCTTCTCGGTGAAGTAACTGTTGAGAATCCAAACCGGAATCCTCCCCCCGAACTCCCTTTCCGCCGACCGGGCGTTGGCCAACTTCAGTTCCATAAAACTCCGCTCCCGGCCCTCCAGTTCCATAATCGGGAAGGCCCCCTTGGGAAGGTTTTCTCCCGGCTTCTGGAAGCGGGTGGCGGCCCCCCCATTCATCAGGATCAGTCCCAGCTTCCCGGAAGCGATGATCTCCCGGCCGGAGGCGACCTCCGGACCGGCGGCGGGCGGAAAGTCAACGCTGTCTTCCGGCCGGGGAAGGCGCACCTCCCAGGAATTGTCGTGGTTGATCAGGTTGCTCTTCAGGCTCAACTCTCCCGATCGGTAGGCGGCCTGCAGGGTAGAAAATTCCGCTTCGTTGAAACCGTATCTTTCCAGTAATTCTTCACTCATGGGATTCTCCTGTATTGGATATCGCCGGGCCGATAATCCGGATTGTCCGGCGGGGTTTGGATCAGCCGGCGCTGGAGCTGCCGAATCTCAGGACCCAGGCCCGGAAGAGATAGGCGAAGAGGGTTCGAGGACGGAGCTTGGATATTCCCCCCCGGCGGGGGCGGAAGACAATCGGCACCTCCGTCATTCGCAGTCCTCTCTTCCGGCAGCGGTATAGAACCTCGGCAACAATAAAAGGGTCGGAGGAACGGAGACTCTCCGGATGGATCTTCTCCAGGGCCTCCCGGGTGAAGCCCCGGTAGCCGGAGGTGGGGTCGTGGACTCCCACACCCAGGACCAGGCGTAGGTAATTACGGGCCAGGGAACTGATCAGGTCGCGGAACAATTCGCGGCCCTCCACGGAACCTCCGGGGACAAAGCGCGAGCCGAGGGCCATGTCCGCTGCGCCCCGCTGGAGCGGCTCCAGGAGCCGGGGGAGATCGGCCGGATCGTGGGAACCATCCCCGTCCATCTCGACCACCAGTTCCGCCCCCGAAGCCAGGGCCCGGATGAATCCTTCCCGCCCGGCCCGACCCCGACCCTTCTCTCCCGGCCGGGAGAGAAGCCTGACCCGGGCGTCACTCTTCTCCCGGCGGGAAACTATCTCGCCGGTACCGTCGGGGGAGTTGTCGTCCACGACCAGAATCTCCATATCCTCCAGGGGAAGGCCCAGCAATTCGTCGAGCAGGGGCCCGATGCTCTCGGCCTCGTTGTAGGTCGGGATCATCACCACGGTCTTCATCTTCCGGGGGCCGGCGGGGCAAGGAGCTTGCGGACGGCGGCCAGGACCGTCTCCGGTTCGATCGTCTCCATGCAGTTCGGCGAGACGTCGCAGTCGGTCCGGTAACAGCACTGGCAGGGAACGGGGGCAACCACCTTCTCCCCCCGGCCGTAGAGATCGATCTCCGCCGCCGAGGTCGGGCCGAAGAGGGCCACCACCCGCTTCTTCAGTCCGACGGCCGCGTGGAGGGCGAGGGTGTCGGAGGTAACCAGAAGGTCGCAGAGGTTGAGGAGGGAGAAGAAGGTCCGCAGGTCGTTGCGGCAGCCGGTGTCAATGAAGATCCCCTTCCCTTCCCGGACCAGCCAGGCATTCCTCTCCTCTTCCTCCGGGCCGCCGTAGAGCAGGAGCCGGGCCCCCAGGCGCTCGCAACAGAGGCGGGCCAGGGCCAGAGTAGCCTCCCGGCTCCATCGCTTGTATCTCCACCGCCGCCCCCCACCGGTATTGAAGCCGATTCTCAGTTCGCCCTCCCCCAGACCCTGCTCCCGGGCAAACCGCTCTCCCCAGGCAAGTTCTTCCGGACCGAGGTTGAGGATGATCTCGCCATCGGGAGGGGGGAGTCCAACGATCTCCCTGATCAGGGTCTGGCAGGTTTTGCGATTGGCCTTCTTCACCCCGTCGAAAACCGCCATCTCCAACCAGGCTTCGGCTTCCGGACCGCAGGGAGCGACCCGGCCGGAGGAGTCAAGGGTGTATCCCTTTTTCTCCCCAGCCCGGATCAAGGCCTGGAGTGAGGCGCTGACGGGGGAATTATCGAGATTGATCGCCAGGTCGAAACTCTCGGAAAGAACCGCAGCCAGGCCGGCCGGCTGGAGGGGAAGCACCCGGTCCACCAGGGGATTGTGCCGGAAGAGGGGGAGGGAGGACCGGCGGGTGATCCAGGTCAAATAGCCGGCGGGGAAGCGTTCCTTCAGGCCGGGTAAGATTGAGGTGGTCCTCAGGACATCCCCGGCGGCCTCCAGCTTGATGACCAGGATTTTCTCCCCGATCGGAGAATAGTGGGAACAGTCCCGGCAGACCACCCCTTCCGTCTTGTGGAAGACGCAGGGCCGGTCACCCCGGTAGTAGCGGCAATCCCGGTGAATCATCTTAAAACAGTTCCTGGGATCTCGGTTAAATGATTTGCCTTGCCGGGCCAAAACTGTATTATTAACCAGCAACCTTATCCAGTCCACAATTTTCCAGGAGCAAATGAATGGGAATCAGGAGATTAAAGGTCGACCCGGAGTCGATCGATCTGATGATCACGGCGATCGTCCTTCAGCGGCGCGGCCGGGTCCAGCACGCCGGGCACTACGCCTTCCGCGCCCTAGGCCGGGTGATGGCCAACTCCCTTCCCGAAGAGGAAGGCCCCACCACACCCACCAACTTCAGCTGGCGGCTCGACCAGCTGGTCAAGGAAAAGGGGATGCCCCGGGAGTGGAGCAGGCATATCTACGCCCTCTGGAACAAGATCCGGTTCTACCTCTACCAGAAGGTCAGCTCGGTCCCTTCCGTCCGGGCCCGGAATATCAAGGCCTTCGTCCAGGCGGCCAGGTACATCCTCGAACAAACTTCCGGGATCAAGTTCGAGGATATACTCTCCACGATGACCTTTGTTGACCAGGAACGGCTCCACCGGCAGTATGGGGACAGCCTGACCCCGGAGGAGAATTTCGGATAGGCGGAAAAAACCCGGCGGGTCAGGAGACCTGTTTCTCCAGTTTGTACATCCAGAAGTCGGTCGGAACCACGAACTCCCACTCCTTCCCCAGGTCGCGGGCTTCGAGCACCGCCCGCTTGGGGTACCAGATCTCCGATCCGTCGTATTCCATCAGGTAGGCTCGGTCGGTTTCCCGGAGGAGCCGGGCCTTGACGGTGGTGTGGGCCTGATCTTTATTGGGTTGCTGGAGGCGGCGGAGCTTGAAATCGAGGTAATCCCTCTGGACCACGAAACGGCATTGCCCCTCCCCGATCTCCTCGTACTCGGCAAAACAAACCCGGGGAATGTACATCTCCTTATCCCTAACCCGGATCAGGATGGCATCCTGGGTCTCCTTGACCAACTCCCCGGTGACCTCCATCACCTCGCCGATAATCGACCCCTTCAGTCCGGTCAGCTCTTCCTTGAGCTTCCGCATCTCCTGGCGCTTTTCCCGGACCACGTCCTCCAGAATTTCCACCTCCAGTATCCCCTGGTCGATCCGCCGGGAGGACTTGATCGCGTTTTTCGGTATCCAGACCTTGCCCTGCCCCAGATCGACCAGATAAGCATCGTCAGTCCTGATCAGCACCTTCAACCTTAATTTAACCAGATCCATAGCTTCTCGCAACCCTCTCTTATTTTTCTCTTCTTCATACCCGGGCGAACATCGCGGCCAGGTTATCGATTGGCTCAACAAAGTAGCAGATCGACCCGTCCTGTCAAGTTTTAATCCCCCCCGGAATGGCGGGTTTAGCCCGGATTACTCATCATCAGTTCAATACGCAATATCCTGTGGAGATTGTTTCGTCGGCCCAAAAACTTTCACGCTCCCCCGCAATGACATAACTCATTGCGGGAGATTAGAGTCTAACCGAAAGCGAATCACGGTGGGAAGCAATCTCAATCCACGCGGCGGCCGATGATGCCGGTCGTGAATAATCGGGGCTAACCCCGCCCGCTCACCGGCCCCGGAAGGTGGTGACGATCGTCCCCGGTTCGTAGCGGTAGAGCTTGACCTCGTAGTCGGTGGGACCGGCGTAGGTCCAGCGGTGGGCGGGATCCGGCTCCGACCAGGTCGCACGGTCGCGGAGGGTGATCATCTCCGCCCCCGCCCAGGTCACGGAGAGGCCGGTTCCGTCGATATCCAGGACCACCCCATTCTCCTGTCGGTAAGGACGGGCGGCAAAGTGCCAGTAGACGCTTCCCCTTCGAGAGAGGGTGTCTCTGACCTCGAGACGCGGATCTTCGGTCTTGTAGAGGGTGATCTCCCGGGTCCAGGCCCCGCGCCCGTCGCGGAGACGGGTCACCGAACGGGAGAGATCGGAGTCGTTGGACCAGCTCACCAGTTCGGCGCTGTGGTAGCCGGAGAGGATGTCGGCCAGGTTGGCCAAAGTCTCCTCCCCGTTCTCCTCGTTGGCGGTCAGGCCGGAGAGGAACTCCTCCGGCCCGTAGGAGAGGCTGACGATATTGTTGGCGAAGCTGTACCTGTCCTGCCCGGACCGGGCGGCCGGGTAGGCCGGATCGAGCGCCAGGAAGAAGTCATTCTCACCCCAGCCGGAACGGTGGATGATCCGGTCGGGCTGGGTGACCAGGTCAGGCAGGCTGGGATCGTAAACCGAATCCGGGGAATCCTCCTTCGCCATCGGACGGTAAACGACCCCCGAGTCGGCGGACGGGGCGACCGGCTCCAGGGATTCATTGAGGAACCAGTAGAGATAGACCGGGTTGAGCAGGATGGCGAAGGGACCCCACTGCGAGGAACCGTAACCGTAATCGTTCTGGTTATACTCCCCAACCTGGTGGGTGGCGGCGTAGTTGAACCTCGCCTGGAGGAGCCACTTCGCCTCTCCCGCCAGCCGGACGTGGTCGGGATCTCCGTCGTCGAGCACGGTGGTGGCAACCGCCAGCGGGGCGAGGAAATGCCCGAGGTGGTTGGGATGGAACTCCTCCCCCCAGGCCGGGCTGAAACCGTTATGGGGGGAAGTCTCGATGATCCACTCGATCTGCCGGACAAAGTTCCGCTTCCAATCCCTCCCTTGGCTGTCGGCTTCCGGAATGTTCATCCGGTTGGAGTAGAGGGCGACCCGGAGCATCTCCCGGACAAAGATCCCCTGGTAATGGCGGGAGTTCTCAGGAAGGGTCCAGGTGTCGTCGTAGCTCAACAGCTGGTTGCCCCAGTCGATCATCTCCGCTCCCTTCTCCCCGGCGATCAGATAACCGACCGCGGCGTTGAGACCGCAGATGATCCCCTGCTCGTAGGTCTCCCCGCCGTTCAGCTGCCTCCGTTCCAGCGCCAGCCGGTAGAATTTCTCCCTGATCTCCGCCCGTTCCTCCTCACTGAAGAGTCCGGTATGAAGGACGGCAAGGTAGGACTCCACGATATCGGTAATGTACCGGCTGTCTTCCCCACTCCCCCAGTCAAAGGAGTCGTTCCGGACCAGTTCGAGGAGTTTCTCCCGGAAGTAAGCCCCGGTCGGCTTGTATTTGGTGGCCAGATAGATGAAGGCAGCGTTGGGCAGATAGTCGTAAAGGGCGCACTCGTCCGCCGCCTCGGCCAGGTCCCCCTGGTAGAGCTTGAAGTATTTTCCGGAGGCGAAGTCGATCCAGTCGGCATACTCCCAGAGGGCCAGGTTGGAGCTTCCGAAGGATCCCTGGAAAGTTTTCGTGGAGTCTTCTTCCTCCCCCTCTGCCCCATCGTCCACCCCATTTTGGTTCCCGGCAACCGGACTCTCCGTGGAAATGCTGTTTTCTTCCCCGGGGGTCCAGAAATTGTCCCCGATTCGATTGGTCGAATCACCCCAATTCGAACTGGCGGCAGAAGCAGGACTTTTCCGCTCCATCGATACCCCCGCCCCCCCGGCAAACCAATCCGATGAACAGATAACCGAATCGACCGCGCTATCTTCATCAGGCGCATAAAGATACAGGTTGTCACCACCAGTGCTCATCTGGCCGCTGTACTCTTGATCCCCGTTGGGTGGCTTGGACTCCGTCCAGAAAACGTAATATCCGCCCGCGGTTATTGATCCGGATGTTGGCTCGATTAGCAAATTGGAATTGGAGTTTTTGATTTTCCAGCCACTCAATTCAACCTTCGAATCACCATAATTATAGAGCTCTATCCACTGGGCCCGCGGATTGAAGGCGGCGCCTCCCCAGGCAATCTCGTTGATCACCAGGGTATTCTCATCACCGGGCGAACCCGAAGCGGACGCAGTTGGAACAGGCGTCGCCGTAGGCACGGGCGTGGGCGGCGGCGTGGGGGTGGTTAGCAGAACCCCAAAGAGTTCCAGGTAGGTCTGTTTGTAGGTATCCCCGGTCAGGGAGTAATTAAGGGACTGCCGGTTCGGGTCGTAAGGTTCGGCGAGAGGTTTCCACTCGAAGGCGGCCGGGGTCGGCCGCAGTGAGGAGGAGGAGTTTCTCCAATCCGTGGAGGGGGTGGGTATCGGGGTGGCGGAACCTAAAGTTAGCGCCTCCTCCAGGTCCTGAATGTCTCCGGCGGCCAGATCGGTAACCGCGGACCATTCCTTTTTCGACTCGGCCCCGATATCCACCTGGTAGATGTTGACGCTGCCGTTGCGGTAGTCCGACCGGATCCAGAGATACTCTCCGTCCCAGGCCATATCCCAGGCGTGGCGCCCCTCGGGGAGGACAAACTGCCGGCCGGTCTTGATCCCCTCCCGGTCCAGTTCGTAAACCGGGGCGTATGAGTCATCGGTATAAAGCCCGGCCCAGAGCATATCTCCCACCACCGCCACCCCGCCCTGGGAAAACCCGACCACGATCCGTTCGGCCAATTGCAGCTCCCCGGAGGTCTGGGCCGACCAGACGTTTATATAGTCCTGGACGTTATTGGCCGAGAGGAGCTGCCGATTCTCCGAATCGTAAAAGAGGCCGGCGACGTTGCCCTGGGGGGGAACCGAGAGATTGTAATCCTCGGGAGACTCCTCCCGAAAGGCGCTGATCCCGGTCTCCCAGGGGTCCCCGATGTACCAGACTCCGAGATCCGGGTTCCAGGCGATCCCGATATCCTTACTGGTCTGCAGCCCGGTCACTTCATCGGTGATCTTGCCGTCTTCCGGATCGAGCTGGTAGAGAATATTGTCCCTGGACAGATTCTCGTAGAGATAGCCGTCTTTCCAGGCGATCCCCCCGTAGTAATCGTTAGCTCCGGCCACCGATATCAGCTCACCGACCACATTGGCGGATTCGGCGGAGAAGGATGGCACCGGCGGATAGGGATAGCCGGCAGCCGGAGTTGAAGCTGTTCTCACTTCAGAACCCGGGATGGCGGAGGGCGCCTGCCAGACGTAGATCTTCCCGTCCCGCCCGGCGGCAAAGATCTGGTCTCCTTCCAGACACATATCCTGGAGAGGCTGGTCGGCATCGTCGACCACCCGGTAAAAGTCCAGGCTCTCCCGATCCCAGACGTAGAGACCTTGATCCAGGCTGGAAGCGTAGATAAACGGATCCCGGACAACCACCGAGGTGACCTGGTCGCCGGGCCGGGAGAGAATCTTCTCCAGCCACAGGTTCGCGGCGTCCCAGAGATAGACGTTCCCGTCGGCGCAGCCGCCATAGACGTACTCCCCGTCCACCCAGACCGAGTTCAGATCGTCACCCGGACCGGTCAGATTCTGGAGGAAGGAGAGGCTCGACCGGTCCCAGATCCCGATCCCGTAATCGATCCCCCCGCTCCCCGCGTAGATCCGGTCCGCGTCGGCATAGACCGCGGTCAGCCAGCCCCGGGGGCCGCTCAGTCGGGTCTGGAGGCTGAACTCCGCCCGATCCCAGAGATAGAGTCCGCCGTCGTAGTTGGCCCCGTAGAGGTAATCCTTGTCGGCGAAGACCGATTCGACGTAGTAGAGGCCGTCGCCCAGAACCTGCCGCAGGCCGAAGTTCTCCCGGTCCCAGACATAGACCCGGCTGTCGTCGTTGGCCCCGTAGATGTAATCCCCGTCGGCGTATACTGCGAGCATCGCCCGGCATTCGGGGATGGAAAGCTCAGTCACTTTCTCATAAGTCTTCCGATCCCAGATATGGATCAGGTTATCCTCCCCGGCGCCGTAAATGTACTTCCGGTCGGCAAAGACCCCCAACATCCACCCCTTGGCTCCGTCGAGAACAGCCAGGAGTTCAAAGTCGGCCGGGGTGGCAGTAACGGATGCTGCCGGGGTGGGCGGGACAACCGTCGGAAACGGGGTGCCTTCGGTTACCACCCGGGTCCCAAAAGTCGGGCTGGGCTTCGGGGGCGGGGTGGAATCATCCTCCACCGGCGGAGTCGAAATCGGGGAGGGAGGCGGAGGCGGGGTATTTGATCTCCACGGAGTAGGCGGAACGGTCGGCGGCGGGGTTGGCGAGCGGTAATCGGCGGGGGTGGCCGAGGGGACCGGGGACGGGGAAGGAGGAATCGAGGCCGTGGGGACCGGGGTGGGGGTGCGGGGGGCCCGCCAGACGTAAATCTTCCCGTCGGCCGATCCGCCGTAGATGTAATGTGGAAACGCATCGCCCGTCCGGTAGCGATCGGCGAAGACGCTGTAAAGGGGGAGGGAAGAACCCTCGGCAACGGTCTGGAGCGAGAAATCTTCCCTCGACCAGACGTAAATGGAGCCCTCGGGACCCGCCCCCGAGACATAACCCCGGCGGTCGGAACTCAAGCCGGCGATCGCGCCGGGGGGATCGCCTGCCCCGGTCAGGAAGCTGAATCCGGCCGTCGACCAGCCGGCCAGCGCCGGGGAGATCCCTCCCCCGTAAAATTTCTCCCCGTCCGCCTCGGTCGCCCAGACGATGTCGGTCGAGGCGGAGAAGGCGTTGGCCGGGGTCAGGGTCTCCCGATCCCAGAGGAAAACCACCCCGTCGGCGCCGCCCCCGTAGATGTAGTCGTCGTCCAGGCTGACCGAGAGAACCGGTCCCTCCCCTCGGTCAAGAACGGTCTGGAGGGTGAAGTTGGTAGCCGACCAGACGTAAACCCCGCCGTCGTTGTTGGCCCCGCAGATCAGTTCCCGGTCGGCCGCCACCGAGTACATGAAGCTCTGCCCCTCGTCGAGCGCGGCGATCAGGGCCATCGCCCCGGTCCTCAGGTCAAAGTCCCAGGCGTAGACCGCCCCATCCTCGCTCGCCCCGTAGAGGCGGCGCTGGAACATTCCATAAGAACCGGCAAGCCCATAGATGTTCCCGTCATTGTAACCGCCGGCCGTCCCCTGAAAATAGAACCCTCCCGGCCCCCGCTCCCAGATGTAGACCTCCCCGCTCCCTGTCCCCCCGTAAAGGTAGCGGTCGTCCGCCCAGAGCGACCAGACCGGCGCTCCCACCTCGATCGTCCCCACCAGGTCGAACAATCCTTTCTCCGGTTCAGGAACAGGCGTAACGGCGGGAACGCTGAATATCGTAGCTGATGGTTGAAATTCGATCATTCCCTTCCCCTCCCCTTCTCCTGCCGGGGCAGCGGCCGCAGTCTGACAGAGCCAGCGGTCGCTGAAGGTTGAACCATCAGCGGCAATATAATAATACTCTTCGATATACTCTCCCGTCATTCGAGGCAGATAAACCGATAGATCCGGATAGGTATCATAAGTGAAGGTTATGGAATCTCCAGTATGGATATTTAAGGCCTCGTTCTGGGTCTGGATAAGAATGGCGACTGGCTGCCGGGGATAGGTCTGATCAGGCCAATATGTATTCTCGTCATCGAGAATATACCCGTAGTAAGCATCCAGTGTCTCAGCGGTGGTGACATAATAGCCCCATCCATAAGTGTCACTTGCCCAGGTAACGTCAATACTCAGATCATTGAGAACACTGATCTTAAGAGGAGCGCTGCAGTATTCGTGAGTCGGACTGGGTGACGGGGTGGGAGGATTGGTTGGCGTCGGCGTAAAGGAAGGGGTAGGGATAGGCGTCGGAGTCCGGAGCGCCCGCCAGACATAAATCTTTCCATCGTCGTTGGCGCCGAAGATGCAATGGACGAAGCCGTCTCCGTCGGCGTAGCGGTCGGCGAAGACCTCGTTCATCGAAGTAGCAGCATCGGTCATCTTCCCCCAGCGGGTGAAGGGGGCGGATGTCTGCCAAGCATAGACAGCCCCGGTATCACTGGCCCCGTAGAAGCAATAGGAGTCATCGGAGGAAACCGACAGGACAGACCCGGAATCCGTATCGACCGGTGTCTGGAGGGAGAAGCTGGCCCGATCCCAGGGATACACACTGCCGTCGCCGCCCGCACCGTAGATGTAACCGAAATCCGCGGTTACATCTTTGATATCAGTTGCTTGTTGCAGGGCGGACTGGAGATTAAAGGACCTGTCCCACACATAGACGTGGTAGTCTTTGCTCGAGGCATACAGGTAATAAGAATCCGCATAAACCCCCGTCATATGACCGGCGCCATCAGTCAGCGTGGTAAAGAGGCTTAAGTCGAGCGTATTCCAGACATAAACTTTCCCATCGTAATTGGCCCCGTACAGTGATGTCTCGTCGGCAAATACACTCCACATCTCGCGGTTTCCCTGTCTTAGATCGGTAAGATGTGTCAAACCGGAGATCCAGACTGAAATCTCTTGTAGCTGCGCTCCGTAAGTATCGGCCCCCTGGGCATAGACGGAGTAAATATCAGAACCAGTCGAACCCTCTAGGGAAGTGAAATAATTGAAGTTAAGACCATTACGCTCCCAGAGATAGATCTTGCCGTCGGCGTTGCCGCCATATACGTAATCATCATCGGCGAAGACTGACCACATCTTTCCCCCCGCGGTTCCCTCAGTAAGTTCCGTGATCAGTCCGAATGTATTCGGCGGGGTCGGGCTGGGAGTGGTTGACGGGGTTGGCGTAACTGATGGCGATGGCGTTGTGGTCGGTGATGAGGTTGGCGTCGGGGTTGGGGTCACCGACGGGGTCGGTGGTGGCGTCGGGGTTTTATATCCAACCGGAGTTGGGGTCGGGCTCTTGGCGGCCGGATCGCAGAGCCACGAATCATTATAGGTAGACCCATCTGAAGCGATATAATAGTAAGCATAAGCTGTTCCGCTGATGGCAGGGAGGTAGACATTTTTGGTCTTTCCTCCATTGTAGGCAAGAGCAACCCAATCTCCGGGCTGGATGTTGTAATTCCCCCCTACACTACTGTTGTTCTCGATTTTGATCGCAACCGCTGTTTGAACGGCCCAGTCTTCCGCCCAATTATATTCATTGGCATTATCCCAAATGAAACCGAAGTAATGGGCATTGTCTTCCGGCGAAGCGGCGGGCAGAATCCGGAAGAGCCAATCAGTTGCAGCATTTGAATGAGTATGGGCGATCCACATATCATCCAACTCGCTGATTACCAAGGGATCGCGACAATAAATGTTGGGAGTTGGTGTCGTGGTCGGGGTCGGTATGAAACCGATCGGCTGGCAGAGTTCGCGGTCGGCGTAGGTCCGGCCGTCCGCTCCGACATAGCAGAACCTGGTCTCCGTGCCGTTGATCGCGGGCAGGTAAACGTCCAGGGTTTTTCCTGTATCATAAGTTAAGGTTACGTAGTCCCCGCTCTGGATTACGTACGGCTCACCGTTGGAATAGATTAGGAGAGAGACCGGTTGGGAGTCGAATATCAGTGTCTCGGTGAACTGGTTCTGGCTACTCCAGATGTAGCCGTATCCCGGATAACTGGTGGGCGCTTCCGCCCGGCCGACCATCACCGCCCAACCCTGCGGCTGGCCCGACTGGGCGACTTTGGTCAGGGAAAGGTTCTCGAGTTCACCGATCTCGAGCGGATCCTTGCAGTAAGCCGGGGTCAAGGTCGGTTCGGGGGTCTTGTACCCTTCCGGGGTTGGGGTAACGGTGGGGGGTGGGGTGGTCAGGGTGACTCCAAAGAGCTGGTAGTACATCTGATTATAGGCGGAGCCCAGGAGCGAGTAGGCCAGGGTCTTGTCGTGGGGGTCATATTCTGACCGCTCCAGGATGGTCCGGCTGGTCCGGGACCCGTCCGGACTTTTCACGGTGATCTTCTGCCCCCCCGGCCAGAGACCCGGGATCCAGATCACGGAGAGGGTACCGGGCGAGACGTAGGACGGCTGGGCGGTGGGAGCGGCGGTAGGTGTCGGGCCGGCCGGAGTAGGAGTGGGGCCGGAAGGTGTGGGAGTCTCACTGGCGACTGGGGGGGTCAGTGTTGGGGTCGTCACGGCCCCCTTGGGCAAAGACGCCTGGATCGTATCCACCGAGGGCGACGACCGGGGCGAAGGGGACAAAACGGGTTCGGCTTGCCGGACTGGCTCAAAATTTGTGGTTCGAGGGTCGGAGGGAAGATAATCGAAATCAGGTTCAATCACAACGGCGGAAAGAGCCGGGGTGAGGGTCGGCGCGGGGGCGGAATAGTTAATTACCCCGCCGGAAAGGCTGATCGACCGGCGGGGGGCGGAAGCCCGGGCACCGGGGCGGAGGGCCTGGGCAAAGAGGGAACCTCCGACTGAACCCATAAGGAAGAGGGCCGCCAGGGCGGGGATCAATATTCTCTTGCCGGTAGCTCCCATCTTCACACCTCTTTTTATCTTATAACAGACCGCCAAACATTAAACTGAATTTCTAAGAGATTGCTTCGTCACTTATAGCCCCGAATGAATTCGGGGCCAACGTTCCTCGCAATGACAAATCCCGATCAGGTCATTGCGAGGCCGCAGGCCGAAGCAATCTCAACCTTGCTTCCGTTCTGCCAATGCGGCTAAATATGTCCTTGCCTAATTCCGTTCTCCAATCAACCGCCTCCCCAGCCTCTCAATTCAAAGGCCGGGCGGCGATAATGGTGATCACCGCGTTGAGCTGGTCTTCCGAGCGCCGGTCCAGTGTCACTTTCAGACCCTGGACCTTGATACCCTGATCCGAGGACTCCATCGCCGACATAATCGCGACCAGCTCCGGGATGGTGACATCCTCCAGGTCGATGGTTACCTGGGTCCGGCGGTAGAGGTCGGCCACGGTTTGGTCCCGGGAGGGCATCCTCTTGAGCTGGGCGTCGGGCGCCTTCGCCTTGATCAGCCGCTCCAGGTATCCCCGCAGGGTGGCGTCCGCGCCGGCGTCGGCCATCCGGTCAGTGATTCGGACCACGTCTCGGCGGAGATCGCGATAGCGGACCTGCTCCCGGACCACCCGGGCCAGGACCTCGCGCCGGCTGGCCACGTCGTTTCGCAATTCCGTCCACCGGTGGTAGAGGGAATCCTCGCTCAGATAAAAGAAATAGAGCACAACCATCAGGAAGAGGAATCCCCCACCCAAAATCAGCGTCCGTTTTTCTCTTGGCTGCAATCCCATAGTATCTCTTCCATTATTTTTCCAGGCGGGCAGTTAAGGACGGCTAATCCTGTTCCCCCTCCGGCTGTCCACCCCCGGCCGCCGCCAGGGGAATCAGGTACTCAAATTCCACCGTAACCAGCTGCCCTCCCTTCTGCAGGGTCTTCGAGTCCCTGGTCTCCCGGATCTTGTCCCCCTGGAAATAATCCGATTGGGCCAGGGCGTTCTTGATCAGTTCAGCCGATCGGTAGTTGTTGGTCCTCCCCCGGAAGATCACCCGATTCGCGTCGATATCCATCACCACCACCTGAACCCGGATCGACTCCGGAACCGCCCGGCTGATCTCCCGGAGAACATCAAGGGCGGAGGTCGAAACCAATTCCCGGTAATAGTTTAGCTCCTGCCCGGCCTTCTCCAGTTCCTCCTCCATCACCTTCAACTCCTGCCCCGGGATCGGAACGGGAGCATCGGGAAAGGTCAGGCGGACGACCTGCCGGATTCTCCGGTTGAGGTTCCGGACTTCCCTCTGCTCCATGCCAATCTTCCAGAATAATCCCAGGGCCAGGAGGACCAGCACGCCGGCAGTCAGCAGGGCGGTGATCAACAACCGCTGGCGAAGTTTCTTCCAGGCCCCGGAAAAGGAAAATTCTTCGCGCCGGAAATCAAGGCGGGCCCGGGCGTCGGAAATCTCACTCAAAGCCAGTCCGAGGGCGGTGGCGGACCGGGCGCCGGAAGAATTGCGCCGGGAACGGGCGGCATCTGAAGGGTCAATCTCCAGCAGTTTCAAACC
This sequence comes from uncultured bacterium, assembly GCA_964587835.1. Classification (GTDB taxonomy): domain Bacteria; phylum Auribacterota; class Erginobacteria; order Erginobacterales; family Erginobacteraceae; genus Erginobacter. Next base: position 1,055 of record CAZPMN010000038.1, on the reverse strand, counting down.
GGTTCTTTCCGCCAGGTATTGTCCCAATCCCTCGGTCCGGCCCCCGCCCCCCGAAATCACCAGGCTGTCCGGCGACCGGCCGGCGGCGGCCGCAGCCGCGGCCGGCAGAGTCCGCAAGAGTTCAACCTCCAGGGGCTTATAGGCCGTCGGGAGCTGCTCCGGCGAAACTTCCCGGGGAGAAGATATCTTGAGCTCCTCGGCGGCGGCGAAACTCAAACCCCGCACTTTGGCCAGGGACGAGGTGATGTTGTCACCGCCCCAGGATATCGAGCGGACGAAGAACACCACACCTCCCCGGATGAAGGCAGCCCCGCTATGAGCGGCCCCGATCTCGAGAAACATCGTGATTTTGCCGGGCTCGATGAGAGAAGAATCCATTACCGTCCGGCAGCTTCCCAGCAGGTCGACATTGACCCGATCCGGTTGGACGCCGGATTCAGCCAGAAGCTGGAGATGCTTCTCCAGGACGGACTTCTTCACCGCGGCCATCATCACCCGGGTCTTCCCCTCCTCCAGCTCTTGCACCTTCCAGAAGTCTATGATCACCTCATCCAGGGGAAAGGGAACGTGAAGCTCTGCCTCGGAAGCAATCACCTGCCGGATTTGGGCCGTCTTGGTGAAGGGAACCTCGAGGAGGCGGATAAAGACCAGATGCAGCGGCAAGGCGGAGACAATCACCTCTTCCTTCACTCGCATCCCCTTGAGCAACTCCTTCAACTTCTCCCCGACCCGCTCCGACGGAGCAGGACCCGGGGCCTCCCGGGGGATGGACAGCTCACGATAATCGGTCAAACGGGCTCTCCTCCCGCCTCGTTTCAGGGCGGCCACCCGCAAGGTGCTGGTCCCGATATCGATCGCCCGGCTCGAGGGAACCGGCCCCCCGCCATTCTGGATTAGATTCCGTATTTTCATACCAAGCTGCGCTTCTCCATCCTGATCACTGAATACCGACGACTGATTACCGATTACTGATTACCGATTACTGATTACTGATTACTGATTACTAGCCAGGTGACAGAGCCTTTTGGTCACTTTTTGTGAATGAACGTGACAAC
>CAZPMN010000037.1:0-20739 GCA_964587835.1 uncultured bacterium | reverse complement strand
GATTCTGTAGTGTAATTCAAATTAATTTTGGGTCATTGATTCAGAAACGCACCGAGGTTGTGAATTGCCAGGCAATAAATAACTTAGGGATAGAGGCGCCTTTAGGTTGAAATTGCACTCTGCTTTTTCGATTAACTCACCTCGTTATTTCTTTTCCTTTCCCAGAGCCGAGAAAATTTACCAAATAAATTTGCAATAAATTATAAGCCAAGGTGTTATGTACTTAAACCTCTTCTCCTTCTCATTAATTACCGGACCACCTGATTTACACTAACCCGATTTATGAATAAATCGGGTTAGAGCTTATTCTGCTGGGAAAAGCTGGACATAGTAGCAAACCATCCAAACCGGGGCTATAATTTAATTTACCCGCCAGACAATTCCCCGATCGCCATGGATCGGTCAGGAAAGTATTGACCGCAGAAGCTGGTTGACCAGTCCTGGGTTCGCCTGGCCCCGGGTCGCCTTCATCACCTGCCCGACCAGGAAACCAAGGGCTGCTTTCTTCCCTCCCCGATAGTCGGCAACCGGACCCGGGTTCGCGGTGAGCACTTCCTTGACAACCTTTCTCAGTTCATTCCGGTCACTGATCTGGGCCAAACCTTCTCTCTCCACAATCGCCTCCGGGTCAGCCCCGCTGCTGAACATTTCGGCGAAGACCCGCTTGGCGATCTTGCCGCTGATCTTTCCAGCCTCGATCAGGGTGACAAGACCAGCCAGGCTCCGGGCCGGAATCGGGCTTTCCTCGATCACCAGGCCCGCCTCGTTCAATTTTCCCAGCAGCTCCACCATCACCCAGTTGCTGAGAGTCCTGGCATCGACCCCGGCGGCGGCGGCTTCGAAGTAGTCGGCCAGACCCCGTTCCGAGGTCAAAACTCCGGAGGCGTAATCAGGCAGTCCGTACTGCTGCCGGAAACGTTCCCGCCGGACCAGGGGAAGTTCCGGCAGCTGCGAGCGGATCTCTTCCACCCGTTCCCGGGCGACGACCACCGGGACCAGATCGGGGTCGGGGAAGTACCGGTAGTCGTGGGCCTCCTCCTTGGAGCGCATCGACAGGGTCCGCTCGAGGTCGCTGTTGTAGAGGCGGGTCTCCTGGAGAACCGGTTCACCATTTTCGAGCAATTTCCGCTGACGGAGCTCCTCGTATTCCAGGGCCCGCTCCACCGCCTTGAAGGAATTGAGGTTCTTGATCTCGACCTTTACCCCCAGCTCCGCCGATCCGGCGGGCTTGAGAGAGATATTGGCATCACAACGGAAGCTGCCCTTTTCCATATCGCAGTCACTGACTTCAATGTACCGCATAACCGCCCGCATCGTCCTCAGATACTCGCCGGCTTCCAGGGGAGTTCTCAGTTCAGGCTCCGAGACGATCTCCAGCAGCGGGATTCCGGTGCGGTTGTAATCCACCCCGCTCCAACCCTCTTCACAATGCACCAGTTTTCCCGCGTCCTCCTCCAGGTGGGCCCGGGTCACCCTGATTCGCTTCTTCCCTCCCTCGGTTATAATCTCCAGCCAGCCCGCAGCATTCAGCGGGCGGTCGTACTGCGAGATCTGGTAGGCCTTGGGGAGATCGGGATAAAAATAGTTTTTCCGGTCAAATTTGCTGAAGGTGGAAACGGTGCAGTTCAGGGCCAGACCGGCCCGGACGGCCAGGTCGAGGGCCCGCCGGTTGAACACTGGAAGGGACCCCGGCAGACCGAGACAGACCGGGCAGACCCGGGTATTCGGTTCCCCGCCCGCGGCCGCCGGGCAAGAGCAGAATATCTTGGTGGCGGTTTTGAGCTGAACGTGAACTTCCAACCCAATCACGGTTTCGAGATTCATATCTTGAATATAATCCCGGCGGAAAGGACTGTAAATTTAAAAAGCATTTTCGGCTTCTTCTCTTGAATCGAAGATCGTTATTTGCTATTCTGCCGGGAGCCAACTGCGTACGGGTAAAGGAGGCTTAAAGTTATGTCACAGACACCCTACGGGAGGAAGGATCGCCTGATCAGGGAAAAGCACCACGACAGCTACTACGAAAAGGAGAAACTGCCGGAACCGACCCGCTGCCCGGGCTGCGGTGCCTTCTATACCGGCGGCCGCTGGACCTGGAATCCTCCGGCGGAAAAGACCGAACCCCACCAGGCCCTCTGCCCCGCCTGTCGGAGAACCAGCGACAACTACCCGGCCGGCCAGGTCGAGATCAGGGGGGATTTCTTTCCCGAACACCGGGAGGAGATCGAGAACCTGATCCGGAACGTGGAAGAACAGGAGAAGGCCAACCATCCCCTTCAACGATTGATCAAGCTCGCCCCCCGGGAAGATGGTCTGCTGGTAACCACCACCGGAATCCACCTGGCCAGGAGAATCGGAGAGGCGCTCTCCCGGGCTTACAAGGGGGACCTCACCGTCCAGTACGCCGATCAGGAGCAGAGCATCCGAGTCTACTGGCGGAGATAGCCGGCTCTCCTGCCATCCGGAGAATCCGGGCTCAGAGACCGATAACCGAATAAACCAGGTCGGTCACCACCCCTTCCGTCTCCAGGCGAATCAGGATCGGGTCGAGTTCGCTGGGCGAGCCGGCCAGGAGAAAGGTGTAACCCTCGGGCCCGGAATGGACCAGTTCGCTGGTCAGGAAGGTGATTTTCCCCGCCACGTCCCGGGGAACGAGCGGGCGAACGGTCCGGATAATAGCGGATTTCCTCAAGTTCTGGGAGAGGTAGGGATGTTCCTCGAGTGACTTCACCTTGCTCAACCGGCGAATCTTCCGGACCATAACGTCCTTCTCCTCCTCCCGGCAGCGAAAGGTCATCACCACGCTGCCGTCGATCCCCGCTCTCTCTTCCAGGCCGTGCCCGACCACGGTGTCAATACTGATACCCTCGTTACTGAAAGCCGAGGCGATGCTGGTCAGGGCCCCGGCCCGGTCGTGGACGTGGGCCCGAAAGACCCAGTGCAGCCTGTCTTCTCTTCTCATTTCTTTCTCCTTAGAGCCGAACGGTAACGGAGCGGACGGATCTTGCCCGAAAGTGCACCTGCAGCCGCAACAGCCAGGCCTTCCAGTTCAACTTCCCCCTTCTGGACCACTACCGGAGCCAGCCGGCTTATCCGGCGGCGGACCTCGCCCAGAATCTCCCGGCCCCGGCCGGTTTCCCCGGCCAGAACGATTGACTCGATATCGCCCCCGGCGGCGATAACCTCCCCCGCGATCTGCCGGGCCGCCCGGTCGATCGCTATCTCCCGGGAGATCCGATCAAGCGAAAGCGACGTTTTCTTTCCGGCTTCGGGCCAGAAGGTAATACCGCCGATCTCTCCCCCCCGGAAGACGGTCGTCGCGATCCGTGGGCCCAGGTAAGCCGCCACCAGTTTCACCTTCGGATCCGGTCGGCGCATCCCGACGGCGGCCAGGCGGGCCGCCGCTCTCAAAGCAAACTCGATGGAGATTGAGTTCTCATTCGCGCACGGGTCAACGGCCCAGGCCGGGACCCGATAGAGCCTGGCCAGGGCCGCCCCCAGGACAATCCCGAGATTCTCCAGGCGACCGGATCCGGACCGCTTTTGGGCGGCCCGGGATATTTCCCGGTCCAGGGAAACCTTCTCGCCCCGCCGGGAGGCGATCCGGTAAATCCCGTCCGACGGACCGGGCTCGGGCGGCGGCAAGAACCCCGCCGGGACAGCGACGGCGTCGATCCGGCGGATGGACCAGCTCCGGACGATCCGGCGAATCTCTTTAGCCAGCTTCTCGACCGGCTGTTCCCCTCCCGCCGGAAAAGCGGGAGGGGATTCGATCTCGCCCGCCCCGAGTTGCCGGATTTCCCCGCCGGTAAAGACGGCGACTTTAATCGAACCCGGCCCGGGGTGAATCGCCAGGATCCGGGAGGAGGAAGAAGATCTCCTCGGCCGCCGGGAGCGGAGACGGGCAGAGCGACCACGCTGAAAAAAAACGCTGCAGAGCGCAATCGACTCCAGCCGGGTCTCCAGGGTATCGGCCCGGGAGAGGATGACGTAGGGGAAGGGGAAGCCAACCGTGATCCCGGCCAGAGAGGCGAGGCCGAATTTATTCAGGGCGGTGACAGCCTTGTAAAGCGCGTTGGCGGTGTCGATGCCGGGGCTGACCAGAACATCGGCCCGGCCGGCCACCTCCCGGGCTCCCGAGGGGGAAGCGATCCCCTTCAGAGCCACCGACTCCGGATCGGTGGCCAGATCGAAGGAGAGCGGGCCATAGACCACCGCGTCTTTCCATTCCCTTTCGCTCAATTTTTTCCCCAGCCAGGTGGACGGTAGGGAGGGAATCGGCTTTTCATTGGCCGAGAGGATCGCCACCCGGGGACGGGGGATCCCCAGGACCAGCCGGGCGACCTCGCAGGCGTTGTTGACCAGATCAACCATCCGGCCAAAGTTACAGACGGTGGTGAAACCCGCATCGGTCAGGACCATCGGACGGCCGCCGGAAAACGGGGCGGCGTCAAAGACCGTCGCCAGGCTGACCGTCGGGCGAACGGCCAGGGGACGGAGCGCCCGGTTGATGACCGGAGTCGAGATATCCCCCTTGAGCACGATATCCGCCCGGCCCTCCGCGACCAACCGGGCCGTGGCGGCGGCTGTCGCTTCGGAATCGGAGGCGGAGACGATCCGGTCGGGACGAATTCTAATCCCGAGCTGGTCGATCGATCGGGTGATCGCCCGGCGGTCCCCGACCAGGATTATCCGATCGACGATCCCGTGATCACGGGCCGCCTCCACCAGTTTCAGGTCCTCCAACCGGTGCCCCCCGGGAACAACCACGTTGGACGGGGGCAGCTTCCCGGCAATTCCCACCAGATCGGCTATGGAATTGAGAATGTCGGGCGACGGGTCCATCGGGCAAATAATAACTTTCTTCCGCTGCGCGGGTAAAGTAATATTTTCCTGGCGCCGGTGGGCAGACCAAGCGGATAAATCCGCGGAGGATGGTTTGCCTGAATTGCCAGAAAACAAGTTAGGAATAGAGACACCTTAGGGTGGAAATCGCACCATGCTTAATTGATTTCCGGTCAACCTGATTTACACTGACCCGATCTATAAATAAATCGGGTTAAGCCGTTATGTTCTATCTGACCCTGGTCTCCCTGATCTGGGCCTTCTCCTTCGGCCTGATCAAAACCCGTCTGGAGGGAATCGATCCCGGCCTGGTAGCCTGGCTCCGCCTGACCGTCGCCCTCCCCTGCTTCCTGCCCTTTTACCGCCCCCGCCGGCTCCCGCTCCGGCTCCAGGGACGGCTCATCCTGACCGGAGCGGTCCAATACGGCCTGATGTATATCGCCTACCTGAGGGCCTTTGCCTACCTGGACGCTTACCAGGTGGCGGTTTATACCATCCTGACCCCGATTTATGTAACCCTGCTGGATGACCTCTACCGCCGCCGGTTCCGGGGAGGGGACTTCGGAGCCGCCCTGCTGGCGGTGGCCGGAGCGGCGATCATAACCTATCAGCCGACCGCTCTGGGGGGACTGGTCTCCGGTTTTCTCCTGGTCCAGTTCTCCAACCTGTGCTTCGCCGCCGGACAGATTGAATACCGGCACCTCCGTCACCGCTTTCAAACGCGGCCGGACCGGGAAGTCTACGTTCTCCTTTTCCTGGGCGGGGCGGCGGCCACCGCCCCCTGGACCACCCTCACCGGCGGCTGGGGAGACCTGTCCCGAATCTCCCCCGGCGCGGCCGGCACTCTCCTCTATCTCGGAGTAATTGCCTCCGGGCTGGGCTTTTTCTGGTGGAACAAGGGGGCGGTCCTGACCTCGGCCGGGACCCTGGCGGTCTTCAACAACTTGAAGATACCGCTGGCCGTAGCCGTTTCCCTGATCTTCTTCGGGGAACGAACCAGTGTGATCAGGCTGCTGGCGGGGGGGGCGGTAATCCTGACCGGTCTTCTCCTCTCCCGGCGCACCGAAAGAGGGAATAATCAGTTTGCTTCTTCCCGAAACTGATATAAGATAACCGCGTTGAAGCAGTATGGCTGATCGGGACTTCGCCTTAAGCCGGGCGAGGAACAACGGGCAACCTGTCAAAAACAAGAATCAGATCGCGGTGGCCCCGCGGTCGGGAGAGGATGGAACTTATGGAGAACGATAAACTCCAGGACCTGGTCCGGCGGCGGGAGAAAATCCGGGCCGGGGGGGGAGAGGCCCGGGTCCAGAAACAGCACGAGAAGGGCAAGTTGACCGCCCGTGAAAGGCTGGAACTTCTCTTCGATCCCGGCACTTTGGTCGAACTGGGAGCCTTCGTCAAACATCACTGCACTTACTTTGGCATGGAGAAAAAAGAGGCCCCCGGGGAAGGCGTGGTGACCGGTTACGGCCAGGTGGAGGGGAGATTGGTCTACGCCTTCGCCCAGGATTTTACCGTGATCGGGGGATCGCTGGGCGAGATGCAGGCTCTGAAGATCGCCACCGTCCTCGGCAACGCCCTCAAGGTTGGGGCCCCGGTGGTAGGAATGAACGACTCCGGGGGGGCCCGGATTCAGGAGGGTGTGGCTTCGCTGAAGGGGTATGGGGACATCTTCTATCTTAACACTGTCGCCTCCGGGGTGATTCCCCAGATCTCGGCGATTATGGGGCCCTGCGCCGGAGGCGCGGTCTATTCCCCCGCCCTGACCGATTTTGTCTTTATGGTCGACAAGACCAGCAAGATGTTCATCACCGGTCCCGACGTGATCAAGTCCGTGACCGGGGAAGAGGTCTCGGCCGAAGCCCTGGGCGGCGCGATGACCCACAACAGCACCAGCGGGGTCGCTTCCTTCATCGCTTCCGACGACCAAAGCTGCATCGCCCAGATCCGGAGACTTCTCTCCTTTCTCCCTTCCAATAACCGCGAGATAGCTCCAGCCGGACCGGACAGCGACAACCCGGAACGGAACGACGCGGATCTGGACGGCATCATCCCCGACAATCCGGCCAAGCCCTACGATATCCGCCAGATCATCGGGCGGATCGTGGATAATGGGGATTACCTGGAATATATGCCTTACTACGCGATGAATATCACCACCGGTTTCGCCCGGATGGGCGGCCGGTCGGTCGGGGTGGTGGCCAACCAGCCGAAGATCCTGGCCGGCTGCCTGGACATCAACGCCTCCGACAAGGCGGCCCGGTTCGTCCGCTTCTGCGACGCCTTCAACATCCCCCTGCTCACCCTAGTCGACGTACCGGGATTCCTTCCCGGAACCAACCAGGAATACGGAGGGATCATCAGGCACGGGGCCAAGCTCCTTTTTGCTTACAGCGAGGCCACCGTCCCCCTGGTTACCCTGATTGTCCGCAAGGCCTATGGAGGTGCCTATATCGCGATGAGCGCCCGGCACCTGGGCGGTGACCTGATTCTGGCCTGGCCCCGGGCCGAGATCGCGGTGATGGGGCCCTCCGGGGCGGCCAATGTCATCTTCCGCAAGGAGATCAAGGAAGCCGAGGATCCGAAAGCCGCCCGGGCGGAGAAGATCGCCGAGTACACCGCCGAATTCGCCACCCCGTATAAGGCAGCCGAGCTCGGTTACGTCGATGACGTGATCGACCCCGCCACCACCCGGCCCCGGCTGATCAACGCGTTCGATATGCTGGAAACCAAGCGGGAGAAACTCCCTCCGAAGAAACACGGCAACATCCCCTTGTAGGGGCACGGCATACCGTGGTGGGGACAGGACATACCGTGGTAGGGGCACGGCATGCCGTGCCCCTACAGAAAAGGAAAGATGCTGATGACACTGCTGGAAATATTCCGTAATCCCGGAAAACTGGCGGAGATATCATTTTCGGCCAAGCTAATGGGGGCCCTTCAGATCACCATGATCGGGATGGCGCTTACCTTTATCGCCCTGGTCCTGGTCTGGCTGACAGTTCGCCTGCTGGCCCGCTTCGCGGCCGGGTCGCCGCCGAGGGAGCGCAAACCGGTCTCCCCCGCCCGACTAGTGACCGTCGAAGACGAGGGGGAGAAGATAGCGGCAATCGCCGCTGTGCTCACCCTGTTCGCCGACCGCACCCCGGACCGGATCCGGGTGCGAAGAATCATCCGGGGACCGGATGGAGGCCGCCGCTGGATGGACGGGTAACGGTAGATCCTTCAGAACGATACGCAGAAAAAGGAGAACGCGATGAAAAAATTCAACGTCAGGGTTAATGGCAAAACCTATCAGGTTGAAGTGGAAGAGGAGACCGGGAGGCCGACGCCGGCGGTGGCGACCCCTGTGCCTCCCCCACCTTCCCCCGGCCCCGCGGCGGCGGCTCCGAAAGCGGTCCCCGCAGCGCCCCCGGGCGGGGGGGGAAATGTAACCTCCCCGATGCCGGGAACGATCCTGTCAATCGAGGTTAAAGTCGGAGATACGGTCGAGCAGGGACAGGTCCTCCTTATCCTGGAAGCCATGAAGATGGAGAACGAGATTCCCTCGCCGGCCGCGGGCAAGATTGCTTCGATCGCGGTTGAGAAGGGGGCGGTGGTCAGCTCCGGCGATTTACTGCTGGTGATAGAGTAGGCAGTGGGCAGTGGGCAGTGGGCAGTGGGCAGTAGGCAGTAGGGAGTGGAAAATATGAGCGAGATAATCTCCAGATTCGTCGCCGAAACCGGCCTGGCCAACCTGAGCTGGGGGAGCGCGGTGATGATTGCCGTCGCCTTCATCCTCATCTACCTGGGTATCAGGAAGAAATTCGAGCCGCTGCTGCTGCTGCCGATCGGTTTCGGGATGTTCCTGACCAATCTGCCCCTGGCGGATATGATGAGGGAAGCCGCGGGCGGACAGGCCGGGGGATTGCTCTGGTATTTTTACCGCGGTAACGAGCTGGGGATCTGGCCGCCGATCATCTTCGCCGGGATCGGGGCGATGATCGACTTCGGCCCCCTGATCGCCGACCCCAAGTCGATCTTCCTCGGGGCGGCGGCCCAGTTCGGCATCTTTACCACCTTTATCGGAGCGATCCTGCTGGGTTTCAACGGCCAGGAGGCGGCGTCGATCGGGATTATCGGCGGGGCTTCCGGACCGACCGCGATCTGGCTGACTACGATGCTTGCCCCCCACCTGCTGGGTCCGATCGCGGTTGCCGCCTACTCCTATATGGCCCTGGTCCCGATCATCCAGCCGCCGATCATGCGGCTGCTCACCACCGCCAGGGAGCGGAGGGTGAAGATGGCACAGCTGCGGCCGGTTTCCAACACCGAGAAGATTCTTTTCCCGATCCTGGTCACCCTGGTCGCCGCCCTGATCGTTCCCCCGGCCACCACCCTGATCGGGATGCTGATGCTCGGCAACCTGCTCAAGGAGTCCCTGGTGGTCGAACGGCTCAAGGAGACGGTGGCGGGCGCGATGATGAATATCGTCATTCTTCTCCTCGGGCTGGCCGTCGGGGCCAGCGCCACGGCCGACAAGTTTCTGACCGGGCGGACCCTGCTGATCATCGGTCTCGGACTCTTCGCCTTCTCGGTGGGAACAGCTTCGGGGGTTCTCTTGGCCAAGTTGATGAATTTCTTTTCCGGAGGCCGGGTCAATCCCCTGATCGGCTCGGCGGGGGTCGACGCCATCCCGATGTCGGCCCGGGTCTCCCAGAAGCTCGGCCAGCAGGCCGACCCCTCCAATTTCCTTTTAATGCACGCGATGGGACCGAACGTAGCCGGGGCGATCGCGGCGGCCACCGTGGCCGGGGTGATGATGGCGCTCTTCGGCGGCTGACCGCAAACCCGATCCGCCCGGATAAGAAACCAGATGAAGATAAAATATCTCTTTAAAATTCAGAAGATCATCGATAACGAGATCCGAAGAATCTGCCAGCGGGACGGGGAACCACTCGACCGCACCCGCCTGATCAAGACCCAGATACTGGCCCTGGAGGTGAAGACCGGAGAGCTGGCCAACCTGACCAAGTGCTACAAGTATCCCTCTCCGTTGGCGGGGATCGAGAAGAGAAAACTGCTGCTCCGTTACGTCGACTGCTTCAAATTCCTCCTTTCGATCGGCAACGACAATGACTTCAATGTCCTCAACTCCGAGCTCAAGGATATCCCCGATGATGCCGAGGAGGAACTGATCGACCTCTTTTTGAAGATCTTCGACCGAATCGCTGACCTGAAAGACAACCTCCTGGCCGAGAACTATATGCCCAGTATCACCGCCTACATGGCGATCTTCCGGGATTTCATCTTCGTCGGCTACCGGCTCGGGATTACCTTTGAAGAAGTCTTTGACTTTTACGACCAGATCTACCGGGATATGGTCCGATAGCGGAAAGTGATTCCGCCCGGACATCCCCGGTCTCCGATGGAGCGTCTCTCCCCAGAAACACTGCGGGCGGCCCTGCAAACGGAGTGGTGCGGCCGAGAGATTCACTACCTTCCGACCGTCGATTCGACCAACGAGGCCGCCCGCCGCCTGGCCGACGCCGGAAGTAAAGAAGGTGCAGTGGTGATTACCGACAACCAGCTCCGGGGGAAGGGAAGGCGGGGGCGGCGGTGGTTCTCCCGTCCCGGGGAGGGGATCTGTTTCTCCCTCATTCTCCGGCCGCCGCTCCCCCCGGCCCAGATACCCGGGATCACACTCCTGGCGGGGGTGGCGGTCTGCCGGGCGATTGAAGACCGGACCGGTCTGCGGCCGGGCTTGAAGTGGCCCAACGATCTTATCCTGGCGGGGAAAAAACTGGGCGGGATTCTGGCGGAAACAGGCTCGGATCGCAAAGGACGAGGTTACCTGATCCTGGGGATCGGGATCAATGTCCGAGAAGTTCATTTCCCTCCCGAGCTGCAGGGCGACGCGACTTCGCTCCGGCTGGCCGGGGTGGCCAACCCCGACCGTCCCCTCCTGATTGCCGGGATACTGGGTCGGCTGGAAGAACTGTACCGCGATTTTGCTGTCTCACAGGATCTTTCCCCGATCCTCGAACTTTACCGAAAACGCTCGGTGACTCTCGGGCGGCGGGTCCAGGCGACCGGGCCGGGCCGGGAGTTCTCCGGTCTCGCTTGTGGTCTCACCGAGGAAGGCGGACTCCGGATCCGGATGGATAACGGTGAAGAGACGGAGCTGACTTCCGGGGAAATCTCCCTCCGAGAGACAGAAAAATCCGATCTCCCCGGGGTGGGGAGAAAGTTTTCATGACGCGCGATTTCTTAGCCCTTCCCCGGCGGCTCGTTCGGAGCCTCACCCTGAGACTGAGCAAGATCAAGGTCTTCGCCTTGGTCGGAAGGAGCGGCACCGGGAAGAGCTTCCGAGCTCAGCTGATCGCCCAGCGGTTCGGAATAGATATCATCATCGATGACGGCCTGATCATCCGGGAGCAACGGATCCTGGCCGGGAAGTCGGCCAAGAAGGCCAGCCATCCATTCGCGGCGGTCAAAACCGCTCTCTTTTTCGATCGGGATCACGCCCGGGAAGCGATCGAGGCCCTGCGGCGCGAGGACTACAAGAAAGTCCTGATCGTCGGCACTTCGGATCGGATGGTGAGCAAGATTTCCCGACGACTCGGGCTGCCGGAGCCGAGTCGCTGGATCAGGATCGAGGATATCGCCACCCGGGAGGAGATCGCCGCGGCGAGCCGCAACCGCGCGGTCTCCGGCAAGCATATTATCCCGGTGCCGGCGGTCGAGGTAAGGCGGGAGCATGCTCACATTTTTCTTTCCTCGATCCAGGTATTTTTGAAGAGGAGTCTCTTCTTCCGGCGGCCCCGGAGCTCTTACGAGAAAACCCTGGTCCGTCCCGCCTACAGCAACAAGGGCCTGGTCCGGATATCCGAGAGCGCCCTCAGCCAGATGGTCTCTCATTGCGTCAGCGAATATAATCCGGAGATCAGAATCACCAAGATTGTTATCACCCCGGAAAACCACGCCTATAAACTGGAGGTGGTGGTCAGGATCCCCTTCGGCATGAAAATCGGCGATTGGTTCCACGGTCTGCAGCTCTATATCCTGGAAAACATCGAACACTTCACCGGCCTGGATCTGAAGGAAGTCAACGTTACCGTGGGCTCGATCGACCGGCCGCAGAACGGCGAAAGGAGGTTCTTTCGCCGGCCGACCAAGGAGGAGGATGAAAAAGGAAATGAATAAGATTTACCTCGACCAAGCGGCCACTTCGTTTCCAAAACCGGAGACGGTCTACCGGGAGTTGGATCGCTTCGCCCGCCGGATCGGGATCGGGAACGACCGGGGTTTTTACCGCGAGAGCCGCCAGGTGGCCGAAGTCATCACGGGCGCCCGCGAAGGCGTGGCCGCTCTGATCAACGGCCGGGGGGAGAATATCGTCTTCACCACCGGAACCACCGAATCTCTCAACACTCTCTTTCTCGGCTGCCTGAAAAAAGGCGATCGGGTTTTGATCTCCCCCTTTGAACACAACGCCCTGACCCGTCCCCTGGCCTGGCTGGCCGAACGGAGGGGGGTGATCGTTGAACGGATAGCCGGGACCCTGAAGGAGGGAATCGACCTGGAAGGATTGGAAGCAGCCCTTGAATCCGGAGTCAAAATCTGCGCCGTCAACCACATCTCCAACGCCTTCGGCCTGGTGGCGCCGATCACTGAAATCGGGGCGCTGGTCGGGAAATATCCGGAGACAATCTTCGCGGTGGACGGCGCTCAGTCCCTGGGAACCTATCCGATCGACGTCGAGGCGGCGAGGATTGACTTTTTGGCCTTCTCCGGCCACAAAGGGCTGCTGGGTCCAACCGGGACCGGCGGGTTTTTCATCCGGGATTCGCTGGTCGGACAGGTCGATCCCCTGAAATTCGGGGGAACGGGGATCCGCTCCACGGACCGGATCTTCCTCGAGCGCCTTCCCCTCAAATACGAAGTTGGAACCCAGAACAGCTGGGGAATCGCCGGGCTGAAGGCCGGGGTGGAGTACATCCGGAAGGAGACGGTCGCTTCCATCCACCGCCGGATCGAGACTCTGGTCCGGCGGGCGGTCGCAGGTCTCTCTCCAATCGAGGGGATCAAGCTCTTCCTGCCGGCCCGTCCCATTCATCACGGAGTTATCTCCTTCAATCTGGAGGGTCTCCCCCCCCGGGAGACCGCCTCGCTGCTTGACCGGACCTTCGACATCAAGGTCCGCGACGGGCTTCATTGCGCCCCCGACGCTCACCGCACGGCCGGGACATTCCCGGAGGGAACGGTCCGGGCCAGTTTCGGGGTTTTCAACACCGAGGAAGAGGTTGATTCCCTCTGCCGGGCGATTGGGGAACTGGTCAGCTCTTTTTTACAATGAACGCCTGAATAATTTTTTGACCGGATTAACCGGATAAAGAAGGATAAAAAACAAAATCCCGTAAATCCTGTTATCCTGTCTAAAATAAGTGGGTGAGGGGGTGGCTAAGAAGAAAGGCTCAATGCGGATTTCTCAATAAAAGAGAGAGAATTATGTATCGCCCCCTGCGGGGGCTCTCTAAATGTTTTTTGTATCTCTTTACCACGGGCTGTCGCCCGTGGCTATGAATGTATCGCCCGCTGCGCGGGCTGCTGCTCTGCGAACTCAGTGAAACCGGGATAAATAGCCCCCGCAGGGGGCGTCACTTGCTTTAGCCACGGGCGACAGCCCGTGGGTCTGAAGCAGAAAAATTTATCTTCAGCCCCCGCAGGGGGCGACACAATACCGGATTTGCTGATGATCATTTCCTTTAACAATGGAGCGATCGATAATCTTGATCAAAATTTATCTGGATTTTGCACTTGGCAAACTTCTTTCAACGCTCTATCGATATGGATCTGTCCAATCGAAGAAGGTGCCAAATGGATAAAAATGAACTGTACCGACTGCTGGAATGGTTTGAGAACAGCGGCCTGACCGAACTTGCGGTCGAGGATGGATCGGGCTGGAAGGCGGCGATGAAGAAGGAAGCGGCTGGGCGGCCGGGGAAGACTGAACCAACCCCGCCTGCATCTCCCCTCCCCCCGTCCTCAGCATCTTCGCCTCATCCGGAAAGCGACGAAGTTCCGACGGGGGAAATCATTACCTCCCCGATGGTCGGGGTCTTTTACCGCTCGCCGGCGGCCGACGCCCCTCCTTTCGTGGAAACCGGTTCCCGGATCAATCCCGGCGACCCGCTCTGTATTCTGGAAGCGATGAAGGTTATGAACACCCTGGAGGCGGAGTTCGGCGGCGAGATTATCGAGGTGCTGGCGGAAAACGGCACCCTGGTCGAATTCGGGACCCCGCTCTTCAGGATACGCCGCGATGATCAAGTCTCTGCTGATCGCTAACCGGGGGGAGATCGCGGTCCGAATTATCCGGACCTCCCGCGATCTCGGCCTCCGGACGGTGGCGGTTTACTCCGAAGCCGACCGTACCTCCCTCCACGTCCGCTTGGCGGACCGGGCCGTCTGTATCGGACCTGCCCCCGCCCGGGACAGCTACCTCCGGGTGGAAAACCTGGTCTCCGCCGGAGCTCTCTGCGACTGCGACGCTATTCACCCCGGGGTGGGGTTTCTGGCTGAGAATGCCGACTTCGCCCGGCTGGTCGCCGATTCCGGCATGATCTGGATCGGCCCCACCCCGGAGACCATTGAACTTCTCGGAGACAAGATCCGGGCCAAGGAGACCGCCCGCTCGCTGGGAATCCCCGTCATTCCCGGGTCCGCCATTGATCCAACCAAACCGGCGGCCGTCGCCGAGGTGGCGGATGATCTCGGTTACCCGGTGATCCTGAAGGCGACCGCCGGAGGCGGGGGCAAGGGGATGCGGATCGTCCGGCGGGTGGAGGAACTCGACTCCCTTTTGCAGGTGGCGACCACCGAAGCCGAGGCCGCCTTCGGTAACGGCAACGTATACTTGGAAAAATATTTCGAGGCCCCCCGGCACGTGGAAATCCAAGCTCTGGCGGTCGGCGGGGAGCTGGTCGTCCTGCTCGGAGAGAGGGATTGCACCGTCCAGCTAAACCACCAGAAACTGATCGAGGAAAGCCCCGCACCCGGGATCAGCGGCAAGGTTCGGTCCGGGATGGCGAAGGCGGCAACGAAACTCTTGCAGGATATCGGCTACTCCGGCGCCGGCACCGTGGAGTTCCTGGTGGACGGCGGGGAGTACTACTTTATGGAGGTGAACGCCCGTCTCCAGGTCGAGCACCCCGTGACCGAGATGCTGACTGGGATCGACCTGGTCCGCCAGCAGATCCTGGCCGCCACGGAAGACCGTCTCGATCTCCCAACAGGTTTCTCTCTTCCCGACGGTTACGCCCTGGAATGCCGGATCAACGCTGCCGGACCCGGTACCGTGAGCCAGTTTATCGCTCCCGGGGGGTTCGGAGTCCGGGTCGACACCCATCTCTTTCCGGGAGCCGTCATCCCCCCCCATTACGACGCCCTCCTGGCCAAGATCATTGTCTCCGGACAAGACCGTCCGGAGGGGATCGGCCGGATGCGGCGGGCCCTGGATGAACTGGTCATAGAAGGAGTCGAGACCAACCTCGAACTCCAGAAACAGATCATCGGCGGTCTGACCTTCGGCCGGGGCAAATTTGGAACCACCAGCTTCGAAACCCTGCTCCGGGGGGAGGAACAATGACCCGGAAACGCTCCCGGGGGTCTTTTTCCGCCCGTCTCCAGAGATTGATAACCCGCCGGAAGGCCGCCCCCTTCCTCTACCGGGAGCGGATCCTGGCCCGGCGAAAGCACCAGTGCCCCTTCTGCCACCGGCACGTCGCGGAAGGCGAACTGGAAAAGAACCTGTTCGTCTGCCCCCACTGTTCCCACCATTTTCGCCTCAGCCCGCGGGAGCGGATCCGTTACCTGGCGGATCCCGACAGTTTCCGGGAGACCGATCGGGAACTGACCAGTCTCAACCCGCTCGACTTTCCCGGTTACGAGGAGAAAATTCGCCGGGTGATGAATATCACCGGACTAAATGAAGCGGTGGTCACCGGGATCGGCCGGATCGAGGGCTGGGAGGTCTCCCTGGCGGTGATGTCATTCCAGTTTATGGGCGGATCGATGGGATCGGTGGTCGGGGAGAAGATCGCCCGGGCGATCCTGGCCGGGGCCCGGATGCAGCTGCCGGTGATTATCTTCACCGCCTCGGGCGGAGCCCGGATGCAGGAGGGAATCTTTTCCCTGTTTCAGATGGCCAAGACCGCCGCGGCCGCCCGGCACCTGGAAGAGGCGGGGCTGCCGCTCTTTACCGTCCTCACCGATCCGACTACCGGGGGCGTGACCGCTTCTTTCGGAATGCTCGGCGACGTGACTTTGGCCGAACCGGGGGCGCTGATCGGCTTTGCCGGCCCCCGGGTCCTGGAGGGAACGATCAAGGAGAAACTCCCGGAAAATTTCCAGCGGTCGGAATTTCTCCTGAAGAGCGGTTTTGTCGACCGGGTGGTGGAGCGCGCCAAACTCCGCCCCACCCTGGCCTTTCTCCTCCAGACTCACGAAAAACCCCGACGGGATTAACCGGATTATTTTAGACAGGATAACAGGATTGACGGGATAGGGAGGCATAATATTCCAACTATTAACAAGGGCAGGATTTAGGTTGCATCCCCGAACATAGTCATTGCGAGCGCAGCGAAGCAATCTCTTCCAGGGCAGTAAGTTGAGATTGCTTCGTCGCTGCGCTCCTCGCAATGACGTGCAACCTATTTTATGCTCTCCTTAATAAGTAGGAAATAGCCCCCGCGTTATACGATGTAAAGACGGTTCAAGATTATATCTTGTATACTGTAATCATAAGCTCCTATTCGTTCTCTATTCCGCTATGGGAAAATGCCTAAAATAACAATCCTGTAGATCCTGTTATCCTGTCAAAAATATGAAGAAGAAAAGACTCCAGCACAAGCTCCAGGAACTGCTCGCCCTGGCGGAACGTGACCGGATCGATATCCGGGAGGAAATAGGCCGCCTGAAGGAGAAGATCGCGGGCGAGGAAGATCCGGCGGGGATGGCCTGGTCCCGGGTCCTCAAGGCCCGGGACCCCGAGCGCCCCACCGCCCTGGACCTGATCGAACATATCACCGATTCCTTCCTCGAGCTTCACGGAGACCGGGTCGGCGGCGACGATCCGGCCTTGGTCGGGGGGATCGGGATCCTGAACGGAAACCCGATCACCTTCCTCGGCCACCAGAAAGGCCGCAACCTTAAGGGCAATATCCAGCGCAACTACGGAATGGCCCACCCGGAGGGCTACCGAAAAGCGCTGAGACTGGCGCTCCAGGCCGAGAAGTTCGGCCGGCCGGTCATCACCCTGATCGACACCCCCGGCGCCTACCCGGGGATCGCCTCCGAGATGAGGGGGATCGGGGAAGCAATCGCCCGGAACCTGAAGCTCTTCTCCTCGCTGAAAATCCCCATCATCTCCGTAATCTTCGGGGAAGGCGGCTCCGGGGGCGCGCTCGGGATCGGGGTCGGAGACCGGGTCTATATGCTGGAGAATGCCGTCTACTCGGTGATCTCCCCGGAAGGCTGTGCCGCCATCCTGCTCAAGAACGGTGAACAGGCCCCCGCCGCCGCCGGCTTGCTCAAATTAACCGCGGAGGACCTGCTCCGGTTTGGGATCATCGACGGGATTATCCCGGAACCGGAAGGCGGCGCCGGGCGGGATTGTCCCGCCACCGCGGCCGCGATCCGCGAGGTCCTGCTCCGGGAATTGGACGAACTGCAGTCCCTCTCCCCCGCCCAGCTGGTCAAAAACCGGAACCGGCGGCTGGCTCAGATCGGCGTCTTCCGGGAACCGAACCTGATGCGCAAGGAGACGCCCCCCGGAACCTGGTGGAACCGGTTCCGAGATTCGATTATCTCCCGTCTCCCCTTATCCCCGCCGGCGGACCGGAAGCGAAAGACCGGACCGGCGGACGAACCGAAGAGACCAAGCCTATGACCCGGTGGGAACAGAACTCCGGGATTATGCTCGCCCTCGATGTCCCGGACCGGGAGGCGGCCTTCCGTCTCCTCGACCGGGTCGCCGAGGAGATCGACGTCATCAAGTTCAACTATCCCCTGATCCTGAAAGAGGGTCTGGAGATCATCACCCGGGTCAGGGAGCGTTACTCCCGGCCGATTTTGGCCGACTTCAAGATCGCCGACGTCCCGGTCACCAACAACCGGATTATCAAGCTCTGCCGGGAGGCGGGGGCCGACGGGGTGATGGTCCAGGGATTTATCGGAATTGACGCCATCCAGTCGGCGATCGAGGCGGCCGGGGAGATGAAGGTCCTGGTCGTCACCCAGCTCACCAACCCCGGGGGACTCGACTTCACCTCCCGGTTCACCGAGGATTTCGCCCGGCTGTCCCGGATGCTGGGAGCGGACGGGGTCCAGGCTCCCGGAAATCGTCCGGAAGTGGTAAGCAGGGTCCGGCAAATAGTCGGATCTGAGATGATGATCGTCTGCTGCGGGATCGGCGCCCAGGGGGGTAAGTTCGGAGCGGCGATCGCCGCCGGCGGCGACTTCGAGATCATCGGCCGGGCCATCTACCAGGCCCCCGACCCGGCCCGAGCGGTGGAAGAGATCCGGGCCGCCATCGCCCCGTCCCTGTAAAACCGTCCGGCAAATTTATTAATCAGGGCAAGATATAGTTTGCATTTCCGAACGATGTCATTGCGAGCGCAGCTCAGTCGATCCGGCAGGCCGCCTGACGGAGAAGCAATCTCTTCCTGGGCGGCAAGTTGAGATTGCTTCGTCGCTAAACTCCTCGCAATGACACGCAATCGTTTTAATGCTCATCTTGATAACATCTCGGAATGGGCCGGCCGGCCACGGTTGGTTGTCGCGATCCGGCTTTAGACGGAGAAGCGATCTCATTCCCGGTGGTAGATCGGGCCTGAAAGTATCCTGTTATCGCCAAAGGAATCAGAATTTATGAAGGCCGGGGATTTCAACCTCTCCCTCCACGAATCCTGCTCTGAGGAGGGAAAGTACTCCGTCGAGGGGAAATCCCCCCGACCGCTCGACCTCGCCGGACTGGCCGAAAAGGCGCAGGGTGTCTTCGACCGGTCGATGCTCAGCGAGAACCTGGGAGTACTCTACCTGATGAGGGGAGGAATCACCGTCCACCTCCACGAAAACGGTGATATCGTCGTCAACCGGGTGGCTTCGACCGAAGAGGCGGCCAAGATTCTCAATCCCCTATTTGGAGAATAAGGCGTTCTTGAATCCCAGGGCTCCGCCCTGGGCTATGATATTGAACGCCGTTGGCGTTCCTTGCCTACAATCTCAAGGGGCGAAGAACCAAAGCAACACCATACCGTAATGCCTGACGCCGTTTCGGGACTTCACCCCAACGGGGTGAAACATCAAAGCCCGGCGACCTGTCCGGCTTCAGACGGAGTATCGCCGGGTACAATAATACGCCATAAATAGTTTTCAAGAAGCACCCCAAAAGGGTGCCACATCATAACCGCAGTAAATCCAGCTCAAGTTCAACCGCACAATCCAAGACAAAAGTTATGAAGAAAAGCCTACCGGGCAACCCGGAAAAAACAATCGCTGTCTTCGGCAGCGCCACCACCGAACCGGGCAGCAAAGAATACCGGTCCGCCCTCGAGATCGGGAACCTGATCGTAAAGGCGGGCTGGGAGGTTCTCTGCGGGGGTTACGGCGGCCTGATGGAGGCGGTCAGTCTCGGCTGCCGGCAGGCCGGGGGGAAGTGCCGGGGGATAGGTTTGGAATACTTCCCCAACTCCCCCAATCCCCACCTCCACCTTTTCGAGCGGGCCAAGTCCTTGGGCCAACGCCTCGATTACTTCGCCGCCAGTTGCGACCTCTTCCTCGCCCTGGAGGGCGGGATCGGAACGGTGGCCGAGGCGATTTTCATCTGGGACCTGATGAAGAGCGGCCAGCTCCCCGGACGGCGCCTCCTCCTCTACGGCCAGGGCTGGGAGAAACTGCTCCAAACCCTGAAAGAAAACTTCCTCATCCCCTCCGCCGCCTTCGACCAGCTGATTCTTCTTTCCCGCCCCACTGATCTCGCCCGTCATCTCGGTCCTACAGGCTGATTCTAGTCTAAATAACCCGATTTAGCAATCGGTGCGCTTACCTGTCTCTCAAGACATAAGATCTGGTTGTTCGCGGATTGTCAACCTGGCTTCTGATCAGCGCCCTGTCCTTGGCTAATCCCCGATAACCTTGCGCCACCGGGGCCGGACGGGTGGTAATTTCCACCTCCATTTCACTGCACCAAGAAAGCTGCAATGTCGACGGAATATATCTTACCGGAAAGAGATTGATATAGAGGATTAGATACCCTCGTTTGTTCTGAAGGGTGACTACCTGAAAAACATCCGTCGGATACGGATCGGCGGAAGAGTATACCCTCGGATCGGGAGGAATCCGCTCCGTTTGGAAGATAAATGAACTCTGCCCCGGCTCAATCATGTATTTCCCTTCAACGGCTCGCATCGGGGAAGCAGAGACATTGACCGCGCTGTATGTTCGGCCGAAGGGCAAAAGCACCCTGATCGTCTTGACCGGCAAAACGGGCTCGCCTTCTACTCGGTATTGACTTATTCCGGTGATTGTTACCCTTGCATATTCACCCGCGGACAAGATTTTAGGCTCTTGAAAATTGTACTTGAACTTCAGTGTCTCTCCTACCGATTCTTCAGAAAACACTCGAACTTCAAAAAGAACCGTTAACGCGATAACCCCAAAAACCTTTAAGAAGGCGATTAATTTCATCTTCATCCCTCTGCGGTTCCTTATCCTGAGAAGCGATTTCCATCCATTTCAAAATGATGGACTGTTCGTCCCTATGTCTGGCCCATAAAGAATATCATCGACAGGTGATCGTAACCGCCTCATCTCGTCACCGGCAGATCTCCCGGTTTCCCGAAGTAGATC
>CAZPMN010000036.1:0-22867 GCA_964587835.1 uncultured bacterium | reverse complement strand
AAACTCAAAGGAATTGACGGGGGCCCGCACAAGCGGTGGAGCATGTGGTTTAATACGACGCAACGCGTAGAACCTTACCAGGGCTTGACATGCAGCTGCACGCCCCGGGAAACCGGGGAAGCCTTCGAGGGTGCTGCACAGGTGTTGCATGGCTGTCGTCAGCTCGTGCCGTGAGGTGTTTGGTTAAGTCCATCAACGAGCGCAACCCTCATTCTTAGTTGCCAGCTTTCCGCGCAAGCGGGAGGGGAACTCTAAGGAGACTGCCCCGGTAACGGGGAGGAAGGTGAGGATGACGTCAAGTCATTATGGCCCTTATGCCCTGGGCTACACACGTGCTACAATGGCCGGTACAGAGGGTCGCCAACCCGCGAGGGGGAGCCAATCCCAGAAAGCCGGCCCCAGTTCGGATTGGAGTCTGCAATTCGACTCCATGAAGTTGGAATCGCTAGTAATGGCGGATCAGCTACGCCGCCGTGAATACGTTCCCGGGCCTTGTACACACCGCCCGTCACATCACGGAAGTCGCGTGTACCCGAAGTCGCCGAACCAACCCCTAACAGCAATGTCTGGGGAGGAAGGCGCCCAAGGTATGTGTGGTGACTAGGATGAAGTCGTAACAAGGTAGCCGTACCGGAAGGTGCGGCTGGATCACCTCCTTTAAAGAGAAAAACGGCTTTCGTGCTGGAGTCCCATCTTGCCATTCATTTTTTTACTTCGTAAAAAAATGGGCAATCGCCGCTTACGCGGCGATTGGGGGTACTGATTCCGCGGATTGTGGAATAATCGACGCGACAGGTTGTTACTATTTCATTCGTACGAGTCCACCAGGCGCGCGACTATGGGTTTTATTCTACGCGCCAGTATCCTCTGTAAGAATCCACCAGGCGCGCGACTATGGGTATTCTTATTCGCGCCAGTATCCCTCGGCGCCGAAGGCGCCGAGATCTATTTTATTCGCGCAGCGAAGAAAATAAGGGCCTGTAGCTCAGTTGGTTAGAGCACTGTGCTGATAACGCAGGGGTCAGTGGTTCGAATCCACTCAGGCCCATAGGCCTGAGTGGATATTTGAAGTATTGTTCTTTCAAATATTGGAGCTTGGTGCTAAAACAATCCCCTAAATTTTTTCGCGAGAAAAAATTTAAGGGGCTGTAGCTCAGCTGGGAGAGCGCGGGCTTTGCAAGCCTGAGGTCAGGGGTTCGATCCCCCTCAGCTCCATATTTTCTTAGGGCGGTTCCGAGGAGCTGCCCTACGATCTTTGACAATTGAGGTCAGGGTTTTAAGGTTGTCTCGGGAGGCGAATGTCTCTCGGGAGAGCCTTAAACTGCAAGAAGTCGAGGCAAAATACAGTAAATATTCGTATTTACTGGTCAAGCTACTAAGGGCAAATGGTGGATGCCTTGGTGCCAGAGGGCGATGAAGGACGCGGTTGGCTGCGATAAGCCCCGGGGAGCCGTCAAACAGGCGCAGATCCGGGGATTTCCGAATGGGGAAACCCTCCCGGAGTAATGTCCGGGAATCCCGAGCTTAGGCGAGGGAGGCGATACCAGGGGAATTGAAACATCTTAGTACCCTGAGGAAAGGAAATCAAACGAGATTCCCCCAGTAGCGGCGAGCGAAAAGGGAAGAGCCAAAACTTTGCCGGTGTTAAAGCTTCCAGGCGTTGCCGGCAAAGGGTTGCGGGAAGCAGGCGTTCCGGGCTGGAAACCGGAGGAAAAGTTACCAAGTTGCTTATTAGTCAAATGTTCTGGGAAGGACAACCATAGAGGGTGACAGTCCCGTAGACGAAAATAAGCAGCCTTTTCTGCCTGTTCTCCCTAGTAGCACGGAGCACGTGAAACTCCGTGTGAATCCGGGTGGACCACCATCCAAGGCTAAACACCAACTGGCAACCGATAGTGAACGAGTACCGTGAGGGAAAGGTGAAAAGAACCCCTTCGAGGGGAGTGAAATAGAACCTGAAACCATTTGCCTACAAGCGGTCGGAGTCCCGATGGAACTTCGGTTTTATCGGGATGACGGCGTGCCTTTTGCATAATGAGCCGGCGAGTTACTCTACGCAGCTTGGTTAACCCCGATAACGGGGGAAGCCGCAGGGAAACCGAGTCTTAACCGGGCGTATACGGTTGTGTGGAGTAGACCCGAAACCGAGTGATCTACCCATGGGCAGGTTGAAGGTACGGTAACACGTACTGGAGGACCGAACCAGTTAGCGTTTAAAAGCTATTGGATGACCTGTGGGTCGGAGCGAAAGACTAATCAAACTCGGCGATAGCTGGTTCTCCTCGAAATAGCTTTAGGGCTAGCCTCGCAAAATGGACTTCGGGGGTAGAGCACTGAATGGGTTAGGGGGCCTACCAGCCTACCAAAACCAATCAAACTCCGAATACCGAAGCACCTTATTGCGGGAGTCAGACTACGGGGGCTAAGCTCCGTGGTCGAAAGGGAAACAGCCCAGACCGTCAGCTAAGGTCCCTAAATATGGACTAAGTGGTTAAAGGAAGTGAAGTCACGAAGACAGCTAGGATGTTGGCTTAGAGGCAGCCATCATTTAAAGAGTGCGTAATAGCTCACTAGTCGAGTGATTTTGCGCCGAAAATGATCGGGACTAAAGTCCATTACCGAAGCTACGGATTGACAGTTTACTGTCAGTGGTAGAGGAGCGTTCCATAACGAGTGAAGCTGTTCCGGAAGGAGCGGTGGACGGTATGGAAGTGAAAATGCCGGCATGAGTAGCGATAATTGCGGTGAGAATCCGCAACGCCGAAAACCCAAGGTTTCCTGGGCAAGGCTCGTCCTCCCAGGGTTAGTCGATACCTAAGGCGTAGCTGAAAGGCGAAGCCGATGGACAACGGGTTAATATTCCTGTACTACCTGACTCGCGATCCCCGAGCAATCGGGGGGGAGTGATGGAGGGACGTAGAAGGCCAAAACACTGCCGTCCTGGTGCTGGAAATCCAGGTCTAAGCTGGTAGGAGGTCCCGGTAGGAAAATCCGCCGGGGCTTAACTCCGAGAAGCGAATGCGAGCCCGCGCTACGGCAAGGGCGAAGCGGCTGGTGCCTGCTACCGAGAAAATCTTCTAGCGAGTGAGTTGGGTAATCGTACCGCAAACCGACACAGGTGGGTGGGGAGAGTATCCTCAGGCGCGCGAGAGAACCCTCGTTAAGGAACTCGGCAAATTGACCCCGTAACTTCGGAATAAGGGGTTGTCATTCCGGTCAAGCGCTTTACGCGAACAGCTGGAGTGACAGGCACAAAATCGGCCCAGGCGACTGTTTATCAAAAACACAGGTCTCTGCTAAGTTGCAAGACAATGTATAGAGACTGACGCGTGACCAATGCTGTAAGGTTAAGGCGAGGGGTTATCCTGAGATTATTCGAAGGAGAAGCTCTGAACTGAAGCCCCAGTGAATGTCGGCCGTAACTATAACGGTCCTAAGGTAGCGAAATTCCTTGTCGGGTAAGTTCCGACCTGCACGAATCGCGTAACGATCTGGGCGCTGTCTCAACGAGGGACTCGGCGAAATTGTAGTGGCGGTGAAGATACCGCCTACCCGCGACAGGACGGAAAGACCCCGTGAACCTTTACTGCAGCTTGATATTGGATTTCGGTGCGGTATGTGTAGGATAGGTGGAAGGCTACGAAGCCAGGGCGCCAGCCTTGGTGGAGCCACCCTTGAAATACCACCCTTACTGTAGTGAAGTTCTAACCCCGGCAAAACCGGGGGACAGTGTCTGGTGGGCAGTTTGACTGGGGCGGTTTCCTCCCAAAGTGTAACGGAGGAGCGCAATGGTACTCTCAGCACGGTCGGCAATCGTGCGTAGAGCGCAAAGGTATAAGAGTGCTTAACTGCGAGACTGACAGGTCGAGCAGATGCGAAAGCAGGCCTTAGTGATCCGGTGGTTCCAAGTGGAAGGGCCATCGCTCAACGGATAAAAGGTACTCCGGGGATAACAGGCTTATCGGGCCCAAGAGTTCACATCGACGGCCCGGTTTGGCACCTCGATGTCGGCTCATCACATCCTGGGGCTGAAGAAGGTCCCAAGGGTTCGGCTGTTCGCCGATTAAAGTGGTACGCGAGCTGGGTTCAGAACGTCGTGAGACAGTTCGGTCCTTATCCGTCGCGGGCGCAGGATATCTGCGGAGAGCAATCCTCAGTACGAGAGGACCGGGATTGACGAACCTCTGGTGTTCCAGTTGTCGTGCCAACGGCATTGCTGGGTAGCTATGTTCGGAAAGGATAAGCGCTGAAAGCATCTAAGCGCCAAGCCCCCTCCAAGATGAGATATCCCCATCAGGCACCTCGAAGATGACGAGGTTGATAGGCAGGGTGTGTAAGTGCGGCGACGCATTGAGCTTACCTGTACTAATCTGCCGATCGGCTTGACCAGTATTTTATTTTTATTTCTCCCCCGGCGAATGCCGGGGGAGAAATAAAAATAAAATAGTGTTTAAGATTTTGTTTCGACATCTTGTAGTTATTAATGAGAGCAGGCTATAGATTGCATCCCCGAACGAGGTCATTGCGAGCGCAGCGAAGCAATCCATTCCCAAGCACTAACTTGAGATTGCTTCGTCGCTGCGCTCCTCGCAATGACGGACAATCTATTTTATGCTCTGCCTAATAGTTCCTGACCTCAAGGCAGTTCCCAACGATAGTTACCACCAATCGGTTCCGCGCGGTTATATGATGATTCCCAATCCGTGGAACAATTCCGAAGGAATTGCCTCTAATATTTTTCGCAGAAAAATATTAGTCCCGTGGCCATATCGAAGGGGAAACACCCGTTCCCATACCGAACACGGTCGTTAAGACCTTCCGAGCCGATGGTACTTCTCGCGAGAGAGGGAGAGTAGGACGCCGCGGGGCTATAATTCGAAGAGGCGCGCCGAAAGGCGCGCCTCTTTTTTAGTCTTTGTTTATTGACTCCAGCCGGGCGGATGTAGTATCTCTATGCCTGTCTCGGCCCGCGGAGAAGAGTGAGGCAGCCAACCACTAGCTCGAACAGAGGGCCGGTTACCCGCTGCACAGCGGTCCGCCGGAGAGGGAAGGCTACGAGGTACCGATCTGGAAGTAGCCGGGTGCCCCGGCGCCGTCATCCGGTCCGCCGAGCAGATCAACGACAGGGAAGTTTCAGATGGCTATAGCCAACGACATCAGGAAGGGAAACGCCATCCGCTACAACGGTGATATCTGCCTGGTTCTCGACCAGGATCGGGTCAAACCGGGGAAGGGGGGAGCATTCGTCCAGACCACGCTCCGCAACTTGAGAACCGGGAAGTCCAACCAGGTGCGTTTCAACTCCAGCGAAACGGTCGAGATAATCGTCCTTCGCCGGGTGAAACTGGAATACAGTTATCGGGTCGGTTCCGATTATGTCTTCATCGATCCGGATACCTTCGAACAGGTGACGGTCGGTGATGATCTGGTCGGTCCTGCCCGTGATTACCTGGTTGAGGAAGGGGAATACGAACTGGTCTTCGACGACCAGGGTTCCCCGATTATGTTCGAACTTCCGCCCAGCGTGGTCCTGACGGTGGCTGAGGCCCCGGAGGGGCTCAAGGGCGACAGCGCCACCAATGTCCGCAAACCGGTCACCCTGGAGACCGGCCTGGAAATCAATGTCCCTCTCTTTATCAAGGAGGGGGAAAAGATCAAGATCGATACCCGGACCGGGGAGTATCAGGGCCGGGCCTGAAATGATTCAAATCCCGATTCGCCGCCCTCCCCGCGAAGACTGCGCAAATGGTGGAAGAGTTAATTATCTGACAGCCCCGAAAGCTCGGGGCGTTGACCTAATTCGCGAATCTGAGGTTAAATATTATGGCTGACTACGAAGTAGGGGATATCCGCACGATTGGAATCTTCGGCGGGTACGCCGCCGGCAAGACCACCCTGGTCGACGCGCTGATGTTCAAGGCCGGGGCCAACACCAGGCAGGGGAGCGTGGACGAGGGCAGCTCACTTTCCGACACCGACGAGGAAGAGAAATCCCGGGGTGGTTCCGTGCGGACAACTCCCCTCAACTGCGTGCATAAAGGCAAGAATATTTTTCTCCTCGATACCCCCGGCTACCTGGATTTCTGGGGTGAGGTGGTGGTGGCCCTGGATTCGGTGGACAGCGCCGTGATCGTCCTCGAGGGGACGGGAGAGATCGACTCCGGCAGCCGGCGGGTCTACGAAGAGGCCCGGTCGCGCGGTCTCCCGGTCGCTTTCTTCATCAACAAGCTGGACAAGGAGAACACCAGCTTCATCAAGACCTTTGACGCCATCGTCACCGAACTGGGCGCCTCCGCCTTCCCGCTCTATCTGCCGGATGGGGAGCAGGATCGCCTGAGCGGGGTGGTCGGACTGCTCGACTCCGATGCCGGGGAGAGGGCGGCGGAAGCGGCCCGGGCCCGGATCGACGAATTCCGGGAGAAGATGGTGGATGCCGCCGCCGAGAGCGATGACCGCCTGATCGAAAAGTATCTCAACAGCGGCGAGCTGGCTCCGGAGGAAGTGGACAACGGTTTCCGGGCCGCCTTTGCCGCCGGCGGGACCAGCCCGGTATTCGCCGGGGCCGCTCTCCCGGCGGTCGGGGTTTCGGAACTGCTCGATTCCTTCTGCCGGATCTTCCCATCACCCGCCGACCGGGGCGAGGTGGCGGTGGGAGAGGAGCGAATCACCCCCGAGGCGTCGGCGCCGTTCTGCGCCCGGGTCTTCAAAAGCATCAACGACCCCTTCGTCGGCCAACTGTCCTACCTCCGGGTTTGGTCCGGCACCCTGGAGGCGGAGTCGGAGGTCTACAACTCCGCTTCCGGATCTCGGGAACGGGTCGCCAATCTCTACGTGATGCAGGGCAAGGAGCAGATTAACGTCCCCCGGGCCCGGCCCGGCTACATCATCGCTCTGACCAAGCTGAAGCAAACCTCGATCGGGGATACTCTCTGTTCTCCGAGCAAAAAGTATGCGTTTCCCCCCTTCCGTTTTCCGGCTCCAACCTCCCTGATGGCGGTCTACTCCCGCAACCGGGGTGACGAGGACAAGGTGGCTGAGGGGCTGCATAAGCTGATCGCCGAAGATCCGACCCTGAAGGGGCGCCGCGATCCCCTGACCCGGGAGTACGTCCTCTCCGGGATGGGCGAGGTGCAGATCCAGATCGTCGTCAACCGGCTGGCCAAGATCTTCAACGTCGAGGTCGAACTGCGCACCCCTAAGGTCGCCTACAAGGAGACGATCAAGGGCCGGGGTGAGACCAAGTACCGGCACAAGAAGCAGACCGGCGGCGCCGGCCAGTTCGCCGAGGTCTGGATGCATGTTCAGACCTACACCCCGGGGGCGGAAGAGGCCGAGGGAAAAGGCAAGAAGGAACTGATCGAGCTTCCCTGGGGAGGGAAGTTTCTCTTTGTCGACGAGGTGGTGGGAGGCCATATCCCGGCCCAGTTGGTCCAGTCGGTGAAGAAGGGTTATCTTTCCGCGTTGGAGAGCGGGGTTCTGGCGGGTTACCCGATGATGAACGTGACCGCTACCGTCTACGACGGCAAGACCCACCCGGTGGATTCCAAGGATATCGCTTTCCAGATCGCCGGGCGGATGGGGTTTAAGGAATGCGCCCGCGCCGCCCAGCCGGCCCTGATGGAACCGATTATGAACGTGGAGATCACCGTTCCCACCGACGCGATGGGCGCGATCACCGGGGATCTCAATTCCCGGCGGGGGAGAGTCCTGGGGATGACTCCGGAAGGCTCCCGGCAGAAGATCCGGGCCCAGGTGCCGATGGCTGAGATGCTGAAATACACCCCGGAACTGAGGTCTCTGACCGGGGGTAAGGGGATCTTTACGATGGAGATGGAAGGATACGAGGAGGTACCGGCGATGATTGCCCAGAAGGTAATCGCCCAGGCGCAGCAGGAGAAGGAAGAGGATTAGGAGAAGGAGAACCTATGAGCGGCCATTCCAAGTGGGCTAGCATCAAGCACAAGAAGGGAGCCAAGGACGCCAAGCGCGGCCGGCTCTTCAGCAAGCTGGTCAAGGAGATCACCGTCGCCGCCCGGCTCGGCGGGGGCGATCCGGCGTCCAATATCCAGCTCCGTTCCGTGGTCCAGACCGCCCGGGACGCCAATATGCCCGCCGATAATATCGACCGGGCGATCAAGAAAGGGACCGGAGAGCTCCCCGGCGTGAACTACGAGGAAGCGGTTTACGAGGGGTACGGTCCCGGCGGAGTGGCGATTCTGATCCGCGCCCTGACCGACAACCGCAACCGCTCTGTTGCCGAGATCCGCCATATTTTCGACAAGAAAGGCGGGAGCATCGGCGGGCCGGGCTCGGTGGCCTACCTATTTGAGACTAAAGGATTGATTACCGTGGAAGCGGCCGGCGCCGACGAGGAGGCGGTCTTTGCCGCCGCCCTGGAAGCGGGGGCGGAAGATTTCTCCGCCGAGGAAGAATTCTACGAGATCCAGACCGATCCCTCCGACCTGGAAAAGATCAAGACAGCCCTGGCGGAAAACGGATTCAAGATAGCCTCCGCCGAGGTCACCCGGATCCCCGGAACCCTGGTCCCGGTGGCGGGGGACGAGGCGCGCAAGGTCCTGACCCTCCTCGAGGACCTGGAAGATCACGACGACGTCCAGAACGTCTACTCGAACTGTGATATCCCCGAAGAGATCCTCAAGGAGGAGGAATAAGGAGATCAGCTCGGGCCCCGATATCTCCCCCCGGCCGAATCGGATCATCGCCATCGATCCGGGGATCAACGCCACCGGTTACGGGGTTCTGGAGAAGATTTCCCGGCGGATCGAGGTTCTGGCCGCCGGGGTGATAACCGCCCCGCCCCGGGGTGCCGCCCCGGAGAAACTGGCCGGCATCTTTACCGCCCTGACCGAACTGCTGGAGAAGTTCCGGCCCGGCGCGCTGGTCCTGGAGGACGTCTTTTACCGGAAGAATATCCGCTCGACCCTGCGCCTGGGCGAGGTCCGGGGGGTCTGCAGCCTGGCGGCCGCCCGGCGCGGGCTGCCGGTTTATTCTTACGCTTCCCGGCGGGTGAAGAAGTCGACCGTGGGGAAGGGTTCGGCCGACAAGATCCAGGTTCGCTCGATGGTCCGGGTTCTGCTGGAACTGGAAGAAGAGCCATCTTCGCTGGATGTTTCTGACGCCCTTGCCCTCGGGATTACCTACTTTCAGGATTTTAATTTGTCTCCTTCGGAGACAAATTAGGTGAGATTTTTTACTTCCACGGTTTGAGAATAGTTCTTGATGTTTGAATATCTGAAAGGTCAGCTGGTAAGTTCCGCCCCCGACCGGGTGGTGTTGGAGGTAAACGGGATCGGTTATCTGCTGACCGTTCCCCTGAGTACCTTCGAGCAGCTTCCCGATTTAGGGGAGGAACTGACTATCCTCACCCATCATTATGTCCGGGAGGACGAGGAGACCCTGTTTGGTTTCGCCTCTGCGGAGGAGAGGGAACTCTTCCGGATGCTGCTCGGGGTATCGAAGATCGGACCCAAGGTTGCCCTCGGAGTGCTGGGGGGGATACCGGTCAGCGCCTTCGCGGGGGCGATCGCTTCCGGAGATACCGACCTCCTCTCCTCCGTCCCCGGGATCGGCAAGAAGACCGCCCAGCGGCTGATCCTGGAGTTGAAGGACCGGATCGATCTCCTCCCCGGAGCCCGGCGGGGGCCCGGTGAGAGGCGTCCGGAAGGAGAAGACGCCAAGTCCGTCGACGTGCTGCGGGCGCTGCAGTCGCTTGGTTACCGCGCCGCCCCGGCCCGGAAAGCCCTGGCCCGGGCGCTGGCCCAGGCCGACCCCGCCTGGCCCGTGGAGCGCCTGCTCAAAGAAACCCTGAAATTACTGTAATATCGTCCTTCACTTCGTTGAAGGACTAGTGGTAGATGCAGTAAGTGGAGTATTGCCCCGTGCTGACGCCGGGCTTGTGAATTTACAAGCGAAGCGATACCATCCCTATTACAAGGAATGCCGGAGGCATTCCGATCCCACAAGCCCGGGCGCCGGCGCCCCGGGCGATACGACTTAATCGGGATACCGATTCCTATGTCCGAGCGATTTATCAACCAGGCCCTGGCCGACAAGGACCTCTCCTTCGATCAGAAACTCCGCCCCCCGGCCTTCGACCAGTTTACCGGCCAGGATTCGATCAAGGAGAGACTTCGGATTGCCCTGACCGCCGCCCAGGGACGGAACGAGCCCCTGGAGCACCTCCTCTTTTTCGGCCCTCCCGGTTTGGGCAAAACCACCCTGGCCTATATCATCGCCGCCGAGATGGGGTGCGCCATCAAGTGCACCTCCGGTCCGGCGATCGAGAAGCCGGGGGATCTGGCCGGTCTGCTGACCAACCTGAAGGGGGGGGATATCCTCTTTATCGATGAGATTCACCGCCTGGGCTCGATTGTCGAGGAATATCTCTACCCGGCGATGGAGGATTTCGTGATCGATATCATGATCGATCAGGGACCCTCGGCCCGCTCGGTCCGGCTCAATCTGGCCCATTTCACCCTGGTCGGGGCCACCACCCGCTACGGTCTGCTCACCTCGCCGCTGCGCTCCCGGTTCGGCCTGGTCAACCGGCTGGACTTCTATCCCCCGGAGGAGTTGCAGAAGATCGTTCTGCGCTCCGCCGCCCTGCTCGACGTCGAGATCAACCCCGCCGGCGCCCTGGAGATCGCCCGCCGTTCCCGGGGAACCCCGCGAATTGCCAATTCGCTGCTGAAAAGAGTGAGGGATTACGCCCAGGTCAAAGCCGATAATCGGATCACCCCCGAGATCGCCCACCGGGCCCTGATGATGCTCGACGTCGATGAGAAGGGTCTTGACGAGATGGACAAGCGGATCCTGCGGACCATAATCGAGAAGTTCGCCGGAGGGCCGGTGGGGATTGAGACCATCGCCGTCGCCATCGGCGAGGAGGGCGATACCCTGGCCGAAGTTTACGAACCCTACCTGATCCAGCAGGGATATCTGAAGCGAACCCGGACCGGCCGCTGTGTTACCGCCCTGGCCTACCGGCATCTTGGGCTGGAGACGCCCCGGTCCGCGCAGGGGGAGCTGTTGTAAGAACAGAGAATGCATAATTCAGAATACAGAATTCAGAATCCTCCCCCATCCCACTCCCCGGATTCAGGTCCCTAACTTCTTCTGAATCCTGAATTCCGGATCCTGAGCCTCGCCCCCCCCGGGGTTTACCCCCGGGGAGCGAAAGTTCAAAAGCTAAAGCAGGCCCCGCCAAATGGAACCCCCTCCCCCCGGGGAGGGGGCAACTTGTTCCGAGCTTGTCGAGGGAGGGGGAGGGGGCCCTGAAGGTTCGATAGCGATAGCGATTAAATTTCAGCGTGAAGATTCTTCTCCATATCTGCTGCGGGCCCTGCGCCACCTATCCATTCGAGGTGCTAGAGGGAGAGGGTCACCAGGTCGATGGCTACTTTTACAACCCCAATATCCATCCCTTCACCGAGTACCTCCGCCGTCGGGAAGGGGTCGAAAAGCTGGCGGCCGGAACTTCGCGGAGAGTGATCTATTCCCCCCGCTATGATTTTGAGGAGTTCTTCCGCCGGGCCGCCTTCCGGGAGAGCCAACGCTGCCGCTTCTGTTATGACCAGCGTCTGAAGCAGACCGCCCTGGTGGCGAAAAAGGGAAAGTACGACGCATTCACCACCACGCTGCTGATCAGCAAGCAGCAGAAACACGAACTGGCCCGCCAGGTTGGCGAGTCTGCGGCCGCTGAGGTCGGGGTTAAGTTTCTCTACCGCGACTTCCGCGACGGTTGGAAGCGGCACTGGGAGCTGACCGATAAGTACGGACTCTACAAGCAGCAGTACTGCGGCTGTCTTTACAGCGAATACGAAAGATTTAAACCGAATTCTACGAAATCGGTTTAGTGGACGATTTTAGTTTCGTAAATTGTTTGGCGGGGATCCCGCAACCGCCGAATTTTGATGCGACGGTGAAGACTTCTGATTTCGACTACCAACTCCCGCCGGAGCTGATCGCCCAACACCCCCCCGAGCGGCGGGAGGACGCCCGGCTCCTGGTTCTGGAACGGGAGTCCGGTAAAATCCGCCACCGGGTCTTTCCGGAGATCGTCGATTACTTCCGACCCGGCGATCTGCTGGTTCTCAACGATACCCGGGTGATCCCCGCCCGCCTGCTCGGGAAGCGTCCTGTCACCGGGGGGAAAGCCGAGGTTCTCCTCCTCGCCCCGCTCCCCGACGGCGGTTGGGAGGCCCTGGTCCGTCCTGCCCGCCGCGCCCGCCCGGGGACCGAGATCGAGTTCGGCTCCGGTTTGCTCGGGGTGGTCAGGAAGCGGGGAGAAGGCGGGAAGATCATCATCGCCTTTCCGGGCCGGGAAAATATCCTGCCCGCTCTGGAAGATCTCGGTTTCCCGCCGCTTCCTCCCTATATCAAGCGGGATTTGAAGAACTACCCGGTAGAAGTCAGGGACCGGGATCGGGAACGCTACCAGACTGTCTTCGCCCGCCATCCCGGCGCGGTGGCCGGCCCGACCGCCGGCTTCCACTTCACCGGGTCGGTCCTCGACACCCTCCGGGAAAAGGGCGTGGAGACCGCCTTCATCACCCTCTCGGTCGGCTACGGGACCTTCCAGCCGGTCAAGACCGAAGAGATCGAGGACCACCGTATTCACAGCGAAGATTACCAGGTTTCCAAGGAGACTGCCGACCTGGTCAACGGACTTCAAGATTCCGGCGGACGCCTATTTGCGGTAGGAACGACAGTGGTGCGGGCTTTGGAAAGCGCCGCCTCCCACGACGGTCGCATCGATCCAACCGAGGGGACAACCGACATATTCATCTATCCTGGATATGAATTTAAACTAAAATATAATTTATTAACTAATTTTCACCTCCCCGGCTCGACCTTGATAATGCTAGTCTCCGCCCTCGCCGGCCGAGAGCGGATCCTGAAAGCCTACGCCGAGGCCGTAAAAGGAAAATACCGTTTCTACAGCTACGGCGATGCTATGTTAATCCTGTAAGGAGAAAAAGTGGTTAGTCCTGATCCCCGGCGTCCTTTAAGTCCTTTTCGTCTTTTACGTCCTTTCTCCGGCCTCGCGGCCACTCGGAAAGGAGTTCACCGATGACCAAGAAGAAGATAAGAGCGATCATCATCCTGCTGGCCCTGGCCGCCATCGTTCCAGCTCTCAGATACTTGGACCGGGAATTCTTTCAGCCGGATTATCTCGGTTATGCCCAGCAGGGTATCGGCTTCGTCATCGATCGACACGGAATTGTTGATCAAATTAGCATCTATCCAGTCGAGAGTGAGGAGGACGAGGTTCCGGAAGATTCGGAGAGCGACACGGTAATCTATCCCGGCCGTGGTGTGGGTGCCGTCCGTTTCGGCGATTCGGAGGGAGAGGTCAGGGAAAAATGGCCGGCGGAATGGGAGGGTTACGGACGCAAAGTCTCCAACATCATCTATAGCAGAGAGGAAGGTGTAAATTTCGTCTTCCGGGAAGACGAATTAGTCGGAATTTCCCTCAGTCAGCAAAAGTATCGGACTGAGAGCGGCATCAGAGTGGGTAGCCGGAAAGAAGAAGCAGCTGCCGCCTACCAGGAGTCCACTGAGGAACTTGAACATTCTGTTATCTCTGGATATTGGATTGTCCGCATACTGGGCTTCGCCGTGGCCGCCCAATTGATCGAGAAGTACCTGATCCTGGCCGGTATCCTCTCGATCTTTTCCGTCTGGATCATCGGGGATCGGAATAAATACCGGAGATTGTGGCTTCTGTCAGTCGGCTACCTGACCCTGTTCATTATTAATCTCAATCCGCTCCAGGTATTTAAGTTCGGTTTCGACGGGATAATTATTACCTTTAACAGCCTCTATTATCTGATTTTTTCCTTTGTCATTGCGCTCCCGGCACCTTTGATCCTCACCGGTATCTGGCGGGGTGAGAAGATAGCAGATGAAAAGGGATTGGGTGGCGGAAGGAAATACTTAATGCCCGGACTTTATGCCTTAGCGTTCAGCGCCGGTTATTATGTCTTGCTCAGCCTGGGCGCCGCCGTTTTCCAGGGGATGAATTTCGGCGGTTCGGCGATGCTGGAAACAACCCTGCTGAGAATGCCCCTATCGGCCGTCGCCCTGGTCTTTTACCTGGCGTTTCTTCAGTTCAACCGCCTCTTCGCCAAAATTCCCCCGGTTCCCCAGGCCCAACCTGTCCTTTGAGTCCTTTTCGTCCTTTAAGTCCTTTGCCTGCTTGGTCTGAACAGTTATGAAATTCACAGTCCTGAAAAAAGCCCCCGCCACTGCCGCCCGGATTGGGAGGTTAGAACTGGCCCACGGCGTGGTCGATACCCCCTGTTTTATGCCGGTGGGGACCCAGGCCAGCGTGAAGTCGGTCACCCCGGAGGAGGTGGAAGAGACGGGTGCCCAGATCATCCTGGCCAATACCTACCACCTGGGTTTGCGCCCGGGGATTGAGATCGTCAAGCAGGCCGGGGGGCTCCATACCTTTATGCACTGGGACCGTCCGATCCTCACCGACTCCGGAGGCTACCAGGTTTTCAGCCTGGCCGATCTGAGGGAGATCTCGAAGGAAGGGGTGGTCTTCCGGGACCACATCGAGGGGTCGATCCACACCCTGACCCCGGCGAAATCAATCGAGATCCAGCAGGCGCTGGGCGCGGATGTCATTATGGCCTTCGACGAGTGCCCGCCCTATCCCTCGGACCGGGAATATACTTGCCAATCGCTGGACCTCACCCTACAATGGGCCGCTCAATCGCGAAAGAGCCATACCGACGGCTCCCAGGTCCTATTCGGGATCGTCCAAGGCGGGCTCCACCGCGATCTGAGAAAGAAAAGCGTGGAGGGTCTGGAAGAGATCGGGTTTGCCGGCTACGGGATCGGGGGTCTCTCCGTCGGCGAGCCGAAGGACGTTATGTTCGAGCTGGCCGGGTACACAGCCGGCCTCCTCCCGGAAGCCAAACCCCGCTATTTGATGGGTACCGGTACCCCCGACGAATTGGTGATCCAGGCCGGGTTCGGCGTCGATATGTTCGACTGCACCGTCCCTACCCGCTACGGGCGCAACGGCTCGGTCTTCACCCGGGAGGGGAAGCTGGTCGTCCGCAACGCCGGGTACAAGGACGATCACCGGCCGCTGGAAGAGGGCTGCGGATGTTACGCCTGTCGGCATTACAGCCGGGCCTACATTCGCCACCTCTTCAACACCGGCGAGATCCTGGCTCATCGGCTGGCCACGATCCACAATTTATATTTTTACCAGGAGTTGATGAAAAACGCCCGCCGGGCGATCGAGGAAGGGAATTACCGGAAATTTCAGAAGGATTTTTTGCAGGTTTTCCAATCCGGGTCCGAATCGTCCGATATCGGGTAGATACCGAAAAGGAGGAGCACAGATATGCAGTACATACCAATCGCGATGGCCCCCGCCGGCGGCGGGGGAGGGGGCGGCTGTACCCCCGGCGCCGAAGGCCAGCAGGGTGGGGGGATGGGGGGGATGCTGATCCCCCTGATCCTGATGTTCGCCGTCTTTTATTTTCTCCTCATCCGGCCCCAGCAGAAGAGGCAGAAGGAGCACCAGAAGATGGTCTCCGAGCTCCAGAAGGGGGATAAGGTGATCACCACCGGGGGGATTCACGGGGTGATCTCTTCGGTCAAGGAAGATATTATCACCGTCAAGGTGGCCGATAACGTTAAGCTGGAGGTCAGCCGCGGTAATGTCTCTCGGGTAGAGAAAAAGAGCGAGTAACCGGTGGCCGGCCGGCCTCGGGAATAAACGAGTCGAGGAACCCTGAATGTCCAAGTCGCTGAAATGGAAGGTACTGATCATCCTGGGTGTGATCGCCCTGCTGGCCTGGTCTTCATTGCCCCTGACCGAGCGGTCCGCCCGGGACTATATCGCCCGGACGGCGGTCAACCAGGATGAGGCTTTCCGGGACCTGCTCTCCCGGATGGATCAGGATTACCTCACCGGCCAGGACCGGGTCCCGGTCTCCGGGATCGAACGGCTCAAAGAGGAGGTCCAGGCCACTGGAATCGACCTCACCCGGTACTTTCCTGAAGCCGATGACAACCGCGAGGCGATCGAGCAAATCGAGAAAGCGACCAAGGGCCGACTCAACCTCGGCCTCGACCTGCGCGGGGGGATGCACGTCATCCTGGCGGTCGATGAGCTGGAGCTGCTGAAGAAGGGGGCGGACGGGGTCGATCAGGATTTCAACGAACTCTTCTCGGCCGCCCAGGAGCGGGCGGCCTCCACCGCCCGCGAATCCCTGGAGATTCTCCGGGAAGAGGTCGAAGAGAGGAATATCGACCTGGTCAGGTACTACCGGGAGCACTACCGGAACAAATACGACCTGGAAGAGGAGGAGATCTCCGAAAACAGCCAGGTCTTTGAGTACTTCCGGACGGAACTGCAGGCGGCCAGCCTGGGAGCCTTGGATATCCTCCGCAACCGGGTCGACAAGTTTGGCGTCTCCGAGCCGGAGATCCAGCGGCAGGGGGCCAACGAGTTGCTGATTCAGCTTCCCGGGGTCCGCGACCCGGAACAGACCCTGGAGCTGATCCAGGGGCAGGCCTTCCTCGAGTTCAAACTGGTGGACAACGACCCCGAGCGGTTGGAGCAGGCCCTGGAGACGGGGACGGTCCCTCCGGGCTTCTCCCTGAAGACCCACCAGAGGACCGATCTTTCCGGAGAGGTGACCGAGGAGACCTTCCTCCTGGTTGACAAGAGCGACCTGACCGGCGAGCATCTGGTCACCGCCTATATGGGAACCCGGGGCGATACCGGGGAACCGATCGTCCATATCAAGTTCGACCGCACCGGGGCGAAAATCTTCTCCCGGATTACCAAGCAGTACAACGCCGAGGATAATCCCCCCGGCCGCCGCCTGGCGATCCTCCTCGACGGCAAGGTCCTCTCCGCCCCGAATCTCCGGACCCACATCCCCGGGGGACAGGCGTATATCGAGGGAAGCTTCACCTTCGACACCGCCCGTCTGCTGGCCAGCCAGCTCTCCGCCGGGGCCTATCCGGCCCCGCTTCTGATCCGGGAACAGCGCTCGGTCGGTCCGTCGCTGGGTGCCGACTCGATCCGCCAGGGAATCCGAGCCGCGGTGGCCGGAATGATCGTGGTGATCATCTTCATGGCAGCCTACTACCTTTTGGCCGGCCTGGTGGCCGACTTCGCCCTTTGCCTCAACGTCGGTTTCATCATCGGGGTCCTCTGTCTCCTCCCCTTTCTCTTCAAGGGATTCAAGGCCACCCTGACCCTTCCCGGGATCGCCGGGATCATCCTCACCATCGGGATGGCGGTCGACGCCAACGTCCTGATCTTCGAGAGGATCCGGGAGGAGCTGGCCACCGGAAAGAAACTCAAGCGGGCGATCAGCGCCGGTTACGAGAAGGTTTATCTCACCATTATCGACGCCAACTTGACCACCCTGATCGCGGCCGTGATTCTCCTCAACCCGCTGGGGTTCAGTTTCCTCCCCACTGCCGGTCCGATCAAGGGGTTTGCCCTCACCCTGACCGTCGGGATCTGCACCAGTCTCTTCACCGCGTTGGTCGTGACCAGAACGGTCTTCGAGTTGCTGGGACTGAATCCCCGGTTCAAGACCCTGAAGATGTTCCAGGCCTTTCGCCACCCTAACTTTGATTTCATTGGGAAGCGTCGGATCGCCTTTGCCGTCTCCGGGCTGGTGATGGCCGCCAGCCTGGCGGTCTTCATCGTCAACGGGGAGAAGAACTTCGGGATTGACTTTACCGGCGGCATCCTGATTCAGCGGCAGTTCACTGAGAAGATGCCTGCCGATGAGATCCGCGGGGTCTTGGCCGGGATCGGCCTGGCCGACGCCTCGGTCCAGCAGTACGGTGCCGGCACCGGGGTGATTATTCGGACCGCCGGAACCGAGGAGACCGCGGCCGTCATCGACCGGGCACTCCAGGAAGCGTTCTCGGGGAGTTTCGATCCGGCCGAATTCAACCAGCGGACCGAGATGGTGGGGCCCAAGGTGGGCCAGCGGCTCCGGGTTCAGGCCCTAGGGGCGATCATCCTGGCGGTCGCGGCGATTATGGCCTACATCTGGTTGAGATTCAACGAGTTCAAATTCGCCCTCGGCGCGGTGCTCGCCCTGCTCCACGACGTGGTGATCACGATCGGGTTCCTGGCCGGATTATTTCTCCTGCCGATTCGGCAGTTCAATATCCAGATCATCGCCGCCCTGCTCACCATCGTCGGCTATTCCCTCAACGATACCATCGTCGTCTTTGTCCGGATCAGGGAGAATATGAAGGCAATGCGGGGGGAGACCGACGAGAAGATAATCAATACCTCCATCAACCAGGTGCTCAACCGGACTCTGCTCACCTCGCTGACCACCCTGATCGTGGTGGTCATCCTCTTCCTCTTCGGGGGCGAGGTGATCCACGACTTCGCCTTCGCCCTGATGGTTGGGGTGGTGGTGGGTACCTACTCCTCGATCTTCGTGGCCAGTCCGGTGCTTCTCTTCTGGCATCGGCGCCGGGCCGTGGGGAAGTAGGGAAGAGTAATAAGTAATCAGTGATCGGTAATCGGTTGTTCCCCCGCCGGGGTCTTTACTGATTACTGATCACCGCTTCAGGGCTTGACGACTTTTCCGTCGCGGATGCACTTGGCGCAGACCCGGATAGTCCGGGTCCGGCCGTCGATCACGGCCCTGACCTTCTGTAGGTTGGGAAGGAAGGTTCTCCGGGAGACGCCGGTAACCCGCTTTCCGACCCCCCCCTTTTTTTTGGCCAGTCCCCGGCGGCTGATCTTGTTGCCGGTGGCGGGCCCTTTTCCGCAGATTTCACAGACCTTGGACATCTAAAGTTTTTTCCTTTTTGATTTGAATTGTCCGGGGGCAGGGGCCAGAATAAACAGGCTGATCACTCGACTTTTCACCGTCACCTACTGCCCACTATCTGTTCACTATCTAACATAAACCGCCTCCCGGTCAAAGAATATTTTTTACCCCGGCGGCAAATCTTCCCCTCAGCGATGATGGACTTGACCGAAAATGTCCAGTATCTCAAAGGGGTGGGACCGGCCCGGGCCCGCCGCCTGGAGCGTCTGGGGGTCCGGACCGTCGAGGAATTGCTCTACTATTTTCCCCGAGATTACCAGGACCGCCGGAAAATCTCGCCGATCCGGTCCCTGAAGGATGGGGATTTCGCCGCTGTCCGGGGGGAGGTGCTGATCAAGGGGTCGCGGAAGACCCGCTCCGGGAAGAAGGTCTTCCAGCTGGTGATCGATGACGGGACCGGCCGGCTGCCCTGCCTCTGGTTCAACCAGCCCTATCTGGAGAACGTCTTCCGTCCGGGACAGGAAGGGGTCTTTATCGGGAAGGTCCAGCTCTACCAGACCCTCCAGATGGTCAATCCCGAGTACGAGCTTCTCGAACCGGACGCTGGGGCGATGAGCCAGGCGGGGAGGATCATCCCGATCTACCCCTTGACCGAGGGGTTGAACCAGAGGTGGCTGAGAGAGCTGATCGAACGGTCCCTTGACCTATTTCTGCCCGCCCTTCCCGAACTCCTCCCGGATCGGCTCCGTCGGCCCTGGCGGGTTATCCCCCTTCCAGCCGCCGTCCGCAATATCCACTACCCGTCCGATCGGGCGGCCCTGGAGGAGGCACGCCAGCGGCTGATTCTCGATGAGTTCTTCACCCTCCAGCTGGCCCTGGGCCTGAAACGGGCCCAGCGCGACCGGGAGGTGAAGGGGCTCCCCCATTCCCCCCTTACCCCGCTCAGAGACCGCTATATCGCCTCGCTCCCCTTTTGCCTGACCGACGCCCAGAGACGGGTGGTCGAGGAGATCAAGACCGATATGGTCAGCCCCCGGGCGATGAACCGGTTGCTGCAGGGTGATGTCGGGTCCGGCAAGACAGTGGTCGCCGTCTGCGCCCTGCTGACCACCATCGACAGCGGTTACCAGGGGGCGATCATGGCGCCGACCGAGATTTTGGCCGCCCAGCACTGGGAGAACATCAGCCGGGAACTGGAGCCCCTGGGGGTAAGGACGGTTCTGCTGACTTCGGGAATCAAGGGGAAGAAGCGGCGGGAGATTCTGGCCGGTATCGCGGCCGGGGAGATCGGCGTGGTGGCCGGGACCCAGGCCCTGATCCAGGAGAAGATTCAGTTCAAGCGGCTGGGAATGGTGGTGATCGACGAACAGCATAAATTCGGCGTCCGCCAGCGGGCCGACCTTCGCTCTAAGGGAGCCGCGCCCCACGTCCTGGTGATGACCGCGACTCCGATTCCCCGGACCCTGAGCCTGACCGTCTACGGCGATCTCGACATCTCGGTTCTTGACGAGATGCCGCCCGGCCGGGAGAAGGTGAAGACCTACTGGATCGGACCCGAACGGT
Source organism: uncultured bacterium (assembly GCA_964587835.1). Lineage (GTDB taxonomy): Bacteria > Auribacterota > Erginobacteria > Erginobacterales > Erginobacteraceae > Erginobacter. The sequence goes on along the minus strand of CAZPMN010000036.1, from coordinate 2,489 downwards.
TGGAAAAAGCCTATGACTTCATCCGCCGGGAGGCGGCCTCCGGCCGCCAGGCCTATATCGTCTACCCGGCGATCGAGGAGTCGGAACAGCTGGAATTGAAAGCGGCGACGGCGATGTTCGATCACCTTAGGCGGGAAGTTTTCCCCGATCTTCCGGTGGACCTGCTTCACGGCCGCCTCTCCTCCGAGCGCAAGCGGGAAGTGATGGAGCGGTTCCGGAAGAAGGAGACGATGATTCTGGTCTCGACGACCGTGGTCGAGATCGGGATCGATATCCCCGATGCCACCGTGATGCTGATCGAGAACGCCGAACGGTTCGGCCTGGCCCAGCTTCACCAGTTGAGAGGTCGGGTGGGGAGATCTCGTTTTCCCGCCTACTGCATCCTCCAGGGCAACCCCCGCAACCCGGATGCCGCCCGGCGCCTGAGAACGATCCGGGACATCGACGACGGATTCCAGATCGCCCGGGAGGACCTGGAGATCCGCGGGCCGGGTGAGTTCTTCGGGACTCAGCAGACGGGGTTGCCCGAACTACGGATCGGCTCGATCGTGGCCGACTTCAAGCTGATGGAGTTCGCCCGCCGGCAGGCGTTTGGCCTCCTCGAGAGCGACCCTGTCCTCGCCGCGCCTGACCTGGCCCCGCTGCGCCGCCGCCTGCGCGACCGCTACGGCGAGAGTTTCGAACTCGGTGATGTCGGCTGAACCGCTGCAAGGATTAATTAACCGCGGATTAAACGGATTGAGCTGATTTTGCCCGGCCTTCGCCCCCTTGAAGGGAAACCACGAATCTTGCTAATCTCCGCTAATCAAAGCCCAACCTGATCGCACTATTATTCCACATCTTAAAAAGAATTCGCGAAGATTCGCGGGATTCGCGGTTTGAAAAAGGGGGTGAGGCGGGGGGCAATCCGGCTAATCTGCTGAATCCGCGGTTTAATTGGGCAGTGGGGAGTGGGAACTGATCTGAGTAATCAGTGTAATCTGTGGACAGAATGGGGGCGAGGTTGGGGGTAATTATTTAGTGTAAATTAGTGTAATTAGTGGATAAAAAAGGGCCGGGGTGGGGGGATTAAGAGAAAAGTGCTGGAATTTGCGGATGAGGATTATCGGCGGGAAATACCGGGGGCGGAAACTGAAGTCGATTTCCGGGACGGCGACCCGGCCGACCGCGGACCGGGTTCGGGAGGCTCTCTTCGACGTCCTCGGGGAGATGGTGAAGGGGGCCCGGGTTCTCGATCTCTTCGCCGGAACCGGCGCCCTGGGTCTGGAGGCCATCAGCCGGGGGGCGTCTGAGGCGGTTCTGGTGGAGAATAACCCGGCGGCCCGGGCGGCCATTGAGAGCAACCTCGCCGCCCTGTCCGCCGATGAAGCTGTCCGCCTCCTTCCCCTGGACTGTCGGTCCGCCCTCGCCTTGCTGGGGAAGAGGGGGGATCAGTTCGACCTAATCCTGGCCGATCCCCCTTACTGGAGTCGGGAGGCGGAAAATCTATTGGACCTGGTCGGGCGATCTGCTATCCTCGCCCGGGATGGGATGGTGGTGATCGAACACCCGGTAAAATCCACCCCTGGCCCCTCCGGACCCGGCTGGGCACTGATCCGCCGGAAGGAGTACGGTCGGACGGCCCTGTCCTTCTTAGTCCCGTCTCCACCTCGGGACCGCCAAGAAGCCCAGAAACGATGAACGAGTACCGTAAGAGCGCCATCTACGCCGGCAGCTTCGACCCCATTACCTGCGGCCACCTCGACCTGATCCGCCGGGCGGCCCAGATCTTCCCCCGTCTGATCGTGGCCGTGGCGGCGAACATCGAGAAGACCCCCTGCTTCACCATTCCCCAGCGGCTGGAGATGATCCGGGAGGCAGTCTCCGCCATCCCCGGGGTGGAGGTGGAGTCTTTCTCCGGGCTCTTGATCGATTACGCCGCCCGGAAGAAGGTCCGGGTGGTGATCAGGGGGCTGCGGGCCGTCTCCGACTTCGAATACGAATTCCAGATGGTTCTGACCAACCGCAAACTCTCCCCCGGCCTGGAGACGATCTTTTTAATGCCGGGCGAGTCCTATACCTATATCAGTTCCCGGATGGTGAAGGAGATTCATTTTCTCGGGGGCGATATCTCCGCCTTCGTCCCCCGGGGGGTGCTGGAGGCGCTGAAAAATCTCAATGATAGTTAATCTTCGTCTGATACCCGAGGAAGGAGTCACGGTTACGGGTGAGGAAGATCCGGCGATCATCGATGTCGTCGACCCCTCCACGAGCTTTCATGGCCCCATCACCTATCGCCTCCGCCTGATGCGGACCGGGCGGATCCTCGTGATCCGGGGAAGCGTGGAGACCACGGGGTCGTTTACCTGCTCCCGTTGCCTGAAGGAATTCACCGGGCCGATCCGGGTAAAGGACTTCGGCCGGGAGAAGGAGATTGGTCCGGACGAGGGAAAAATCGGGCGCGCTGGGTACATCGTTTACCCCTTGAGTCAATAAAGAGCATAAATCGA
>CAZPMN010000035.1:0-23260 GCA_964587835.1 uncultured bacterium | reverse complement strand
CCCCCATACCCCCATACCCCCATACTCCCTTACTCCCTTACTCCCTTACCGCCGCTTCCGCTCTCTGTCCCGTCATCAAAAGGCTCAGGCGGTTCCGGTCGGCCCCCCGGGCGGGGAGGATGCCGGTGATCTTCCCCTCGTAGATGACGGCGATCCGGTCGCTCAACCCCGCCAGTTCCTCCAGGTCCTCGGAGATGAGGAGGATCCCCGCGCCCTGCCGGCGCAGCTCTCCCAGCCTCTTCCTCACAGAGGCGGCGGCACCGATGTCCAGGCCTCGGGTGGGGTGGACGGCGAGGAGGAAGCGGGGCCGGGCGGAGAGTTCCCGGGCAATGATCACCTTCTGGAGGTTGCCTCCCGAGAGGAGCCGGACCGGGGCCCGGAGATCGGGGACCCTGATGTTGTACTCCCTCCGGAGGCGTTCGGCCCGTTCATCCGCCGCGCGGTAGTCAATCAGCATCCCCCGCCGGACCGGTGGGCGGCGGTAATCCTTGAGGATGATATTGTCCCGGTAGCCGAGTCCGGGGGCGGTCCCCGTCCCCTGCCGGTCCTCGGGGATGCACCCCAAACCACCGGCGATGATCTCCGCCGGCGGACGGCCGGCGATTTCCTCCCCATCCAGCAAAATCGATCCCCCGGCCGGCGGACGCCGGCCGGTCAGCACTTCCTCCAGTTCCTTCTGGCCGTTACCTGAGATCCCGGCCATGCCGACGATCTCCCCCCGGCTGACCTCGAGGTCGATCCCCCGCAGGGCCGGAATACCCCGGTTGTTCCGGGCTTCCAATCCCCGGATGGAGAAAATCGCCTCGCCGACGGCGGATTCCTCCCGCTCAAACTTTTCAATAATTTCCCGTCCCACCATCCGGCGGGCCAGGTCCCGCTCATCGGTCGCGGTCCGGGGGATGGTGCCGGTGTTTCTCCCCCGCCGGAGGATGGTGATCCGATCGGAGACGGCCATCACTTCTTTCAGCTTGTGGGAGATGAAGACGACCGCCGTGCCGTCTCCAACCAGGGTGCGGACGGTGGCGAAGAGATCTTCGGCTTCCCGGGGGGTGAGGACGGCGGTCGGCTCGTCGAGAATCAGGACCCGCACCTGCCGCAAGAGCATCTTGACGATCTCGACCCGTTGCTGCTCAGCGACTGAGAGGTCCCGGACCGTCGCTCCGGGATCAATCTCCAATCCATACTCCGCCGAGATCCGTTTGATCTCGCGGCCGGCTTTCCGGCAGTCGAGCAGAAGCCCGAAACGGCGTAGGCCGAGGATGACGTTCTCGAGGACGGTGTGGCGTTTTACCAGCATAAAGTGCTGATAGACCATCCCGATCCCGGCCCGGATCGCCTCCCGGGGAGAGTGGATAAGCGTCCGCCGTCCTCCGAGGATAATCTCGCCGGCATCCGGATGGTAGAGGCCGGCCAGGATCTGCATCAGGGTGGATTTTCCGGCCCCGTTCTCCCCGAGCAGGGTGTGGACCTCGCCGGGGAGAACCTGGAAATCGATATGATCGTTGGCGAGAACGCCGGGGAAGCGCTTGACGATCCCCCGCATCTCAACTGCGAAGTTCATTCAAGTCCACGGATTACACAGATTACTCTGATTGGCCTGGGTAATAGGGAATAGGGAATGGGGAATAGTAATCGGTAATCAGTAATCAGTGATCAGTGATCGGTAATCGGTAATCGGTATGGACTGCTTACTGCTCACTGCTTACTGTTCACTGTCTTTCCTGGGCGCTCTGCTCCATCAAGCAAAGCGATACTACAGTTAGTTCAAGGGGGGCCGCAGGCACCCCGGTACTACAAGCCCGAAGGGCGATCCCACAATTACCACAAGGAATGCCGCAGGCATTCCGATCAAGCAAGCCCGACGGGTGATGCCGCAATTCCTCCTTGCCGATTACTGATTACCTTACTTACCTGGGTATCTCTCCCTCCACCCCCTCCACAAAGAAGCTCATCGAGAACAGTTCCTCGTCGGAAAGGGTCTTTCCCGCCGGGACGACGACCTCGCCGTCCTGGTCCCGGATCGGCCCGGAGAAGATTTTCAGTTCCCCGGCGGCGATCTTGGCTGTTTCTTCTTCCACCAGTTGACGGACGTCATCGGGGACCATCGGCCCGAAGGGGGCGAGTCCGACCAGGCCGGTTTCTAGCCCCCACCAGATCGGCTCATTGGTCCAGGTCCCGTCGTGAACAGCCTTGACCACCGCGGTATAGACCACGCCCCATTCCCAGACCGCTCCGGTCAGGTGGGCCTTTGGCGCGAACCGGGACATATCCACATTGTAGCCGATCGAGTACTTTCCCGCTTCCTCCGCCGCCTGCTGGGGGCCGGGGGTATCCTGGTGCTGGGCGATTACGTCGGCCCCCACTTCGAGGAGGCTCTCGGCCACCCTCCGTTCCTTGGGCGGGTCGAACCAGGTATAAGACCAGACCACCCGGACCCGGGCCGCGGGGTTGGCTTTCCGTACTCCCAGGGTGAAGGCGTTGATCCCCCGGATCACCTCCGGGATCGGGTGAGCGGCGGCGTATCCGATCAGGTTGGATTCGGTCATCTTGCCTGCCACCAGGCCGGTCAGGTAGCGGGCCTGGTACATCTTGCCGAAGTAGGTTCCCAGGTTGGGGGCGGATTTATGCCCCGAGCAATGCATAAAGATGACTTCCGGGAACTGCCGGGCGGCCTCCAGGGTCTGGTCCATATATCCGTAGCTGGTGGCGAAGATCAAATTAAAGCCCTGGGCCGCCAGCTGGGACATCACCCGGGTGGCGTCGGCGGTCTCGGAGACCGACTCCACCGCCCGGGTGGTATCGACGAAGGGGAGTCGGTCGATCTCCTCCCGACCCCGGTCGTGGGCGTAGGTCCAGCCCGCGTCTCCCACCGGGGAGATGTAAACGAACCCGACCCGGAGCGCCTTCTCCCCGCCCCCCGGACCCTGCTCCCCGCAGCCCGCCGCCAGTATCCCCGCAAAGGCCACCACCGCCGCCTGCTTAATCCATTGCCTCATAATATTCACCGATTACTGATTACTGTCTCTCCGCCCCGCCCCCATTTTTTGACAGGATAACAGGATCGACAGGATGGGTTAGGGAATAGGGAATGGGGAATAGTGAATGGGGAATGGGGAATAGTGAATAGGGAATGGTACCCAGCATGGACTGCTTACTGCTCACTGTTTTCCACTTACCGATCCTCACCCATTTCAAGCGGAGCGATATTACAATTACCACCAGGAATGCCGCCGGCATTCCGATCCTACAAGCCCGGAGGGCGATAACGCATTTCCCCCACCGCTTACCGCTTACCTTCCCCTCAGTACGCCCCCTCGCCGCGGATTACGACCAGGATCGTCCGCAAGAGGATCTTGATATCGAGCCAGAAGGACCAGTTCTCAATGTAGAAGAGGTCGAATTTCATCCAGTCCCGAAAGGAGAGGTTGCTCCGACCCTTGACCTGCCAGAGACAGGTCAGGCCGGGGCGGATCTCCAGTCTCTTCAGTTGCCAGTCGGCGTATCTGGCCACCTCATCCGGAGTGGGCGGCCGGGGTCCGACCAGGCTCATGTCGCCCTTGAGGACGTTCCAGAGCTGAGGCAGTTCGTCGAGGCTGTAGCGTCTCAGCACTCTCCCCACCCGGGTCACCCGGGGATCGTTCCTGATCTTGAAGACCGGTCCGTCGCTCTCATCAAGGTGGCGGAGGGAATCCAGCATCCCCTCGGCCCCCACGACCATGGTCCGGAATTTATAGAAGTTAAAGATCCGCCCCTTCTTCCCGTTTCGCCGCGAGATATAGAAAACCGGTCCGGGGGAATCAAGCTTGACGGCGACGGCGATCAGGAGCAGGAGAGGGGAGAGGAGCAGGAGAGCGAGGGCGGAAACCGCGATGTCGAATCCCCGCTTGAGGAGAAGATCGGCCGGGTGGAGTCCTTTTCCGTAGTATTCCAGAAGCGGGATCCGACCCAGGTAACTGGCCTTGATCCCCTCCATCCCCAGGCTCAACAGATCCGGCACCACCCGGATCGTCTTGCCCAGTCGACGGGCCTGGGTGATCAGTCGGGCCACCAGGGCCCGTTCCGAGGGGATGGAGATCAGAACTTCGTCGACGAATTCCTTGCGCGCCACCTCGGTAAAATCCCCGGTGGTTCCGAGGACCCGGACCCCCGGTTCCGCCCGAACCGGGTTATCATCCAGGAAACCGATCACCTCCAGGCCCAGGTAGCGGTTGCCTTCGATCTCCCGGGCCAGGGCTTGCCCCACCTTGCCCGCGCCCACGATCAGGACGTTTTGGTTGTTGAAGCCCCGGACTACCCGCCGCCGGACCAAATATCTCTTTACCATCCTCCAGAGGATCAGGCCGACCGCCAGGGCGAGCAGGTTCTGGAGAAAGACCAGGCGGGAAAAGTATTTAACCTGAAAAAAGAAGACGGCGGCCGCCGAAGGGAGGCTGGAGAAGAAGAGAGCCTTGAGGACCAGGATCGCCTCGTCCAGATAGGATAGTTCCCGCTTGGTTTCGTAGAGTCCGTAGAGGAAGAAAAAGAGAACGATGACCACAGCCCAGAAACTGTAAACCAACAGATGCTGCTCCGGGTTGAGGAGTTGCAGATCGGAAAGATCACCGGCAAAGATCCGGGAGAAGAGATCCGGATTGTACCGGAGGAGGTAGGGCAAGAAGAACAAGATCCCGATCAGGATGAGATCAATGATCAGGTAAAGAAAAAAAATGTTTCTTCTCAAGTCGGGGGAGGGCATTCAGCCGGATGATAATCTGTCATCAGGGAACCTGTCCTTGTTCAATAATGAAAATTATCACTTTCTCTCCGGAAATAGAAGAGGAAAGTGTTCCGGAGAAAGCCGTCTTCAGTTTACGGCCGGCGGTATATGATTGACCTGGGTACGAGCGAGCCAGTATTTTAGTGCTGAACCGGGGCCGGATTGGGGCGTCTGCTCTATTCTTGGTAGGGAGATGACCGCCGGCCATTTTATCTCGGTCCGGGGGTTTCCGGGCCGGACCTATATCTTAAAGTAGGGCAGCAGGGATGGTTACCCGGAGCAATTCATTGCCGAGAGAAGATCAATCAGCAGATCTCGGCTCAGTCACCAGAACCATCGCCAGGGGTGGGGGGATTGCCCTCTTTGGTCTGGCCTCGGGCCAGGTTCTGCTCTTTTTTCTTCACATCTTCCTGGGGCGATTCTTGGGGCCGGAAGGTTACGGACTCTACGCGCTTGGTTTGAGCATTATCAGTATCCTGCAGGCGGTGAGTCTGCTGGGTCTGGATCAAGGCGTCATCCGATATTGCTCGATCTATCAGGGGACGCGAGACAGTGCCGGAGCGAAGGGTACGGTAATCCAGGCACTGGTATTTTCACTGGTTGCCGGTCTGTTGATAGGATTAATCATATTCTTCCTGGCTCCCGCGATCTCGACGGCCGTATTCAGGGATCCCCGGTTAACTGGAGTCTTGCGCGTCTTCGCCCTGGCCCTGCCATTTTTAATTATCACGGCGATCCTGACCGCCCTGTTTCAGGCTTTTAAGAGAATAGATTATCAGCAGATTGTTCAGAACCTGGTCAAACCGGGCAGTCACTTCTTGCTTTTCGGGATAGCCGTGGTATCCGGTTTCCGGCTGCGCGGCGCCCTGGGGAGTTTTCTGGTATCGGCGATTATCTGCGCCGGGTTAAGTATCCGTCTTTTGATCCGGATCTTTCCGGAGATAAAATCTAATCTCGCTCCCCGGTATAATCCCAAGCAACTGTTTGCGTTCTCCATACCGACTCTATTTATCGGGATATCGTATCTGGTGTTGAGCTATACGGATCGTGTTATGGTTGGTTATTTCCGGCCGACCGGCGAGGTTGGTATTTACAACGCGGGAAATTTGCTCGCCAAGAGTATCTTGATCTTCATAACCGCCATTCTGACCATCTTTTCCCCGACGATTGCCCACCTGTTCCATCGGGAAAAATTTTCGGATATCCAGGAAATTTACATCAAGGTTACTCGCTGGATCGTGATCGCGACCTTTCCCCTGGTCCTGGTCTTCCTCATCTTCCCGCAACTGTTGACAATACTCTTCGGCTTGGAGTATCAGGCGGGAACCGGAATTCTCATCCTCCTGTCTCTGGCCTATTTTATCGGGGCGGGGACCGGTCCCGGGGGTTCGATACTCGTAATGAGCGGCCGGCAGAATGTTGACCTGGCCAATATCATATCTCTGGTGATAGTCAACGTGTCCCTCAACATTGTTTTGATCCCGGTTTACGGAGCCTATGGTGCGGCCCTGGCCACCGTAATCAGCTATTCGCTGGTCCATCTGGCCCGGTTGATCGAGGTCTATAGAATCTTTCGGCTGACGCCTTACGATGGTGATATCTTGAAGCCGCTGGCGGCAGCGGGAACGGCTTCGGTATTTGGAGTGATCTATTCCATCCTCCTCCGGCCGGATTCCACCATCGTTTCAATTGGCGGAATGCTGGTTCTGGTCGGAGTCTATATTTTCATTCTGCTGAAGATGGGTCTCAATATTGGAGACCGAGCGATGTTGGGTCAAATTATCCGCCAATTTCGACGGAGGTTGAAATGTCCAGTTTCATAGAGATGCTCAGGACGAAGTACCACCGGGTTAAGGACCTCTACTATCGTGACCTTTTCCAAAGACGGCTGGAAGATGGAGGTTCGGCGCCCTTCCTGCAGGCGCAGATGGATAAATTTCGGGTGGATAGCCTGAAGAATCAAACTCCCCGGGAATTTCAAGCCAGAATCCGGGGATTCCTTGGCCTGGTTGACGGGGAGATGGAAGGCTTCGCCGGCCAGAGCTACCAGCGTGATCTATCAATCAAGTTCCACTGGGGGCATAATCACGATTTCGGTGATTTCGCCTTGAAGGGGAAGATGGGCAATCGCCATATCAACCTTCTGGCAACATTTATGGATCAATTCGGGGTACTCCCCCGCGATTTAACCGGCAAGAGGATACTGGATATCGGGTGTTGGACCGGAGGAACCAGCCTCATTCTCTCCGCGCTGGGAGCGGAGGTAGTGGCTATTGAGGAAGTGAAAAAATACGCGGAATGTCTCAACTACCTGATAGATGCCTTCGGGATTACCAATCTGAGTGTGGAAAATATATCCCTCTACGAGATCCCGGATGAATTCTCCAATCGGTTTGACTATGTTTTATTTGCCGGAGTCCTCTATCACGTCAGCGATCCCATTATCGCCTGCCGGATAACCTTCAATTGCCTTAAAGATGGTGGTTACCTGCTCTTGGAGACCCAGGCGGCGAATTCCTCGCGGCCTCTTCTGATCTACGAGGGACCGCGGGTCTTTGTGAACGGGAGCGAGGAGCGATTGAACCGGACCGGTTGGAACTGGTTCTCTCCCTCACCTTTGGCAGTTGAGCGGATCCTGCACGACGTAGGCTACAGTCTGGTGGAAGTAGGTAAGCCCTCCTCCAGTCGGCTCCACGCCGTCGCTCGGAAGGATCGGCAGGTGGATTTTCTCAGGAGCGGACTATCCCGAAGGGACATCCGCTGACCACCGGATTTCCGGGGTTCAATCCGAAGCAATGAATCATCAGCCAAAAACCTTGATCATCGGACTTGACGGGGCGGCCTGGAGGATTGTCGCCCCGATGGTGGAGAGGAATGAGCTGCCGAATATGGCCGCCCTGATTAATTCTGGAGCCTCCGGGGTCCTGAAATCTACCGATCCTCCGATGACCCCCCTGGCCTGGCCTTCCATAGTCAGCGGGGCCAATCCGGGAAAGCACGGTATCTATGACTTCTTCGAATTGGATCGCGCCAATTACACCGCCGCCCCGATCAATGTCTTCAGTTCGATTAAGACACCGGTGCTCTGGGATATTTTTAATCAGCACGGGAAACCGGCGGGGATCTTCAACTTCCCGCTGGCCTACCCCCCGCCCCAAATTAATTCTTTTTTTGTCTCCGGCGCGTTTTCTCCAAGGAAGAAAAACCTGGCGTTCCCCCCGGAATTAAACAAATTCATCAACAAGCGGGGCTATCGGGCGAATCCGTCCTGTGACCCGACAGCCGGGGGGGAAGATTACTACGCGGAAATTATCTCGATCACCGAAAACCAGTGCGAGATCGCCCTGAAATTGATCAGGCAATATGATTGTGAAATGTACTTTATTGTTTTCCAGGGACTGGACTGGCTCCAGCATTATCTCTGGGGCCGGCAGATTGGAGACCGGGATGCCATAAATCAGGCCTACAGATTTATGGATCGGATGGTGGGGCGGATCATCAATGAGATCGGAGAAGACTGGAACACACTTGTCATCTCCGATCACGGGTTTACCCGGTCGACGGCTGAAATTCACCTGAATAGTCTTTTGGAAGAGTGGGGATATCTCAAGAAGTTGAGCCCCGAGGCGGCAAGACACAATCGGCCGGAGGGGAAAAAGATCGCGATGCTCAGGGATATGTTTTCCCGAGTACCTTCTGCTCTCAAGCAAGGGTTGAAATCTTATTTGCCGGAAATCTTGCTGGATAAACTCAGGGAAGTTCAGCGCCGGCAACGTTATCAATTACACTTGATAGATTGGAGCAGGACTAAAGCTTTCTCGTATGGATATATGGGCCGGGTCTTCATTCACAGCGCCGGAGATTATTCCCGGGGGATTGTCTCCCCGGGCGCCGAGTACCAAAAGCTCCGAGCGGATTTGTCCGAACTTCTTCAGGGGTTGAAGAACCCTGATACCGGAGAACGGATAGTGGCGGAAGTTTTCTCCCGGGAGGATCTTTACCGGGGAGGTCAATTGAAATTCGCGCCGGATATCATTTTCAACCCGGTGGATTATTCCCACATCGTATATGGAGATTTCGGAAAGACCTGGATCAATGAGCTCGACTTTCGGCTGGCCGATCACGACCCGGATGGGGTATTCATATTCAATGGTCCGGGCGTTAAAAGGGGATTTCGCCGGGATATTTCGGTCGTGGATATTACCCCGACCGTCCTGTATTTGCACGACCTGCCGGTCCCGGGCTATGTTGACGGCCGGGTGCCTCAGGAGGTATTCGAAGAAGGGATGATTGCGGGAAAACCAATCAGGACAGCGCTCGGCTCATCGCTATTCCGCTCGGCCAATCAGCATTCCTATAGTCCGTCCGAACAGCGGAAGGTGGTCAAGCATCTTGAGAATATGGGATACATTTGATAATTCATCTCCGGATTATTTCCTCGGGAGCACCGGCGGGGCATTCCAAAAAAGGGAGCGGAAATGTTGCTAGAAGAAGCCAGGTGGTTCGGTCGGGAAATTTCCCGGTTCGATTTTTCGGCAATCTTTCCAATGCTTAACCTGGGAAGCTCGATAGCCAGTTGTCGGGAATCAGTGCAGCCCTGGATAGACTCTTACGTATTCAAGCCGATTCGAGACGCGGGGCAGAGGGTGATCCACGCGGATATTAAGGCCGACTCCGGCGTTGACCTGGTCGGGAATATTCTGGAACGGGATTTTCGTGATCGGTTAAGGGCCCTGGAAGTTAAATCCGTGTTTTGCTCCAATCTGCTCGAACATACCAGAGAGCGAGAAAAAATAGCTGAAGCTATAGTATCCATTATTCCCGTTGGGGGAATTATCTTCGTGTCCTGCCCATTCAGATATCCTTACCACCTGGACCCTATAGATACCAAGTTCAGGCCGGATCCGAGCCGGTTAGCGGAATTGTTTCCCGGGACCTCCGTCAGGAAAGCGGAAATACTGCGAGACCATAACTATTTTCATTATGTGTCGAGCCCCAAGAATATCATTAAGAAGCTCATCAGAATATGGACACCTTTTTATCGGCCGGCGAGATGGCTATCGGCGATGTGTCATCTCGGATGGCTGTTCAGGCATTTTTATGTAACGTGTGTAATACTACAAAAAGATGACGTGATTGTTGATAATGACAGGATATGATTCGGTGCAATTGCCGAATTTCTTTCCAGCTCGAACAATAATATCGCCGGGGCGGTGATCAATGTGAATGGGCAGCAGCCAGAGCGTAACGCGTCTCTCCTCTCGGGCGACCCCCGGGTTGCCAACCTCGATCAGGCTTCAGACTGGCCGCGGATTTCGGTTATCACCGTTTTTTATAATCCCGGTCCCCTGCTGGAGAAAACCATTATCAACGTTCTGGAACAGGAATACCCGAATCTTGATTATGTTCTGATTGATGATTGCTCGACCGACGGCAGCGAGGAGGTGGCGAGGAAATACCGGGGGCAGGTCAGGTACCGGAAGAACAGCCGGAACCTGGGGATATACGGCGCGATGAACGAGGGGATCAAATTCTCCGATGGCCAATGGCTGAACTTTCTCAACAGCGGGGATGTATTTGCCGGCCGGGACATCCTCCGCAGAGTGGGCGAGAAAATCAGACGGTTCCCCGAAGCGGATTTCGTCTACGGCAAGTACAGAATGGTCGGCCCGGCTGGCGATCTCCAACTGGTTAAGGGAAAGGAGGTCGGGAAAGAGGATTGGTATTTCAGAACCGCCATCTGTCACCAGGCGGTATTTACCAGAAGGAACCTGTTTTCAGAGATCGGACACTACGACGCCTCGATGAAGATCGTCGCCGACTATGACTGGTTCGTAAAATATTTCTCCCGCGAGGATATTCACCCGCTCTACCTCGATCGGGTGCTGGTCGATTTCCTGATCGACGGGGCATCTTTCCGGTATCAATTGGTGGGATTCAGGGAGCGACTGAAGATAGTTAAAAATAACTTCTCCGGATTGGTTTATCTATTGAACTGGTTGCGATACGTCTGGTTAAAGGTCAAGATGAAGCTGATCTTCCGGTTTTACGACAGTCCCTTCTTTCAGCTTTACCGCCGGTTCAAATACCGACCGAGGTAATCAGGTTCTCCCGGCGACCGTGGTGCTTCCTTCCCTTCCCCGATATTCCTCACGCCGTTACGGGGGTCGGTTCTGGCGCGATCAGACCGAGTCGAGCCAGGTTTTCAGGTAATCGTACAGGCCCTGATGACCGGGTGAGGGAGAGGAGACAAGGTTTCTGAACAGCAAACGATAGTTATTGATGCTGTCGAGCAGTTCCCGGGCATCACCCGCCACCAGTAGCCGGCCTGTATCTTTCATCTTGCCGGCGAACTCAACCTGGTGGTTATCCAGGTGCTCCCCGAACTCGTGCCGGCGGGGGAAGAGGATGGGGATCCTGCCTAACGAGAGAGAGAGAATCGCCGATCCCACTCCGGCGTGAGCAACCACGATCTCCGCCCGCCTGATCTGCTCGACCATCCGGTCAAAGCTGAGCATCTTCTCCGAGGGGAAGTTCTTCGGCCGATATCCGCTGGTGCCGGTCTGGGCGAAGATATCTTTCCCGATCGCCCCGGACCCCGCCGCCTCGTCGAGGATCTTCAGCAGCCGGTCGAAGGGAAAATTTTCGGTGCCCACGGTGACGAAGATCATATCACCTGCCCCACGTAGCGGGCCCGGCGGTATTTCTCCGCCAGCTCGGGCCACTGGACCAGGATCTCATCCGCCAGGAAGTAGACCAGTTTCCCCGAGAGGGAGAGGTCGTTGACCCGGGTGATCAGCTCGAGGTAAAGGGTCTTGATCCCGAGAATTTTGGCTATGTAGACGAACGGGACGCCGACCCCGGCCCCGGTGGTCAAAAGGGCCCGCGGCTTCTCTTTCAGCAGGATCCGGGGGGCGAGGAAGAGGTTCTTGATGAATCTGATCAGGCTGCGGTTGGTAGGTGAATGGGCGAAATAGACCCGTTCGTTTGTGAGCAGGCTGAGGGTGTCGTCCCCGGGAAAGGTCACCCAGAACCGGTCATAGTTCTCCCAGACGGATTTCAGCGTGTAAAGTTCCAGGCAATGGCCGCCGGAGGAAGCAACCAGGGCGATCTTCCGACCGGGTCGGTCGGTATCCTTATCTGCCCCGGTGTTTCTCATGGAGTTCTCTCACCTTGTCGAATACCGGGACCAGGACCCGCTGCGGGGTGTAAGCGGCGACTGACTGCAGGCAGTTGTCTGTAGTGTAAGTTCCCGGTGAGTTTAAGACCATCTGCAAGGCTGTGGCAATCTCCCGGGGGGATGTCCCGGCCGCCACCTCTCCCGAAAATCCGTTTTTGACCACCCGCCTGACCTCGCCAACATCGGTCGTCACCACGGGCAGGCCGCTCCCCAGGGCTTCCAATACGCAGAGGGGCATCCCCTCGTAATTACTGGTCAGGAGCAAAAGATCGCTCGCCCGGTAGATCCGGGCCAGCGCCTGCTGGTCCAGGGGTGGGACGAAGAAAACCCGGGCCCGGCAGCCCAGCCGGACTAAGCGGCTGGAGAGGGAGTTCTTCAGGTTGCCTTCTCCAACCAGAATCATCTGGGCGGATTCCGGGTCGGTCCGAAGATGGCGATCGAAGACCTCGATCAGCTTGAAAGGATTTTTCTGCTCCTGGAGTCGTCCGACAAACAAGATCCATTTCCGGCGGCCGTCCCAGCCGGGATATTCCCTGACCAGGCTCTCCCGCAGATCCCGGCGTTCGGCCGGCGAGGGGGGGCGGAAGATCTCCGGATCGACCCAGTTGGGGATGAAGGCGATGTCAACCAGATCGGGGTAACGGCGGCGGTAAAAATTCAGTGCCTTGGTGTTGTCGGTAAAGATGTGATCGAATCGGGGGAAGATATACTTCTCGAAGAAGTAATAAAGAGCGGGGAACTTGCTCCACAGCACTTCACTTTCACCCCGGGTCATCTGCCGCCGGATATCGTTGTGGACGAAACCGATCTTGGGCAACCGGCTTTTCAGAAAGGCGATAGCCGGCTCAATTCGATTGAATAACAGTACTCCATCGTCAAAACTCATTCGGGCGCGTAGCAGGGCCGCGGAAAATCTCAGGGACAGGGGAATCTTGCTTCTGACGTTTTCGTTCCTTTCCGTAAAGAGAGGATAGAAATCAAATTCCCGGCCTCGATATTCCGTCCGTAACCAGCGCTTTGTTTTTTCCGCCTTTCCACAGAAATTAATACCCAGAAAGCAGAGAATGAAATCCTCCGGAGAATATCGGATGAATCCCTTGAGAAATGTTTCTATCCCGCTGACTTTTTTCCCTCGGGGATCCGTGGGATAGACAAAGATACATCGTACTCCTTTCGTCGGCCGCGGCATCGGGTTTGGTCTTCCTGCCCCAAAGCTGTGTAAATTCGCCAATTAACTTGGCAAGATATTATCAGCCAAGATGTTATGTACTTAAACCTTATTTCCTGCTCATTGATTTCCGGACAACCTGATTTATATTAGCCCGATTTATGAATAAATCGGGCTAAAGATATCCGAGTGTCCGCAACCTTTCAATCTCCCGCTCCTGGAAGTGGATCTTCGGTCCGGCCTCTCCTCCCCGGATCTCCTCGGCCAGTTCCCGGTTGCGGCGCAGGCGGTTCTGAAATTCGCGGTTCAACCTTTCGAATTGCGGGCCGGAGGTTATCTCGACGGAGTGAGTCTCGGCCGGGTCGGATTCCAGATCGAGGACGATGGTCGCCCCGGCGTCGGCGTTGTGGAGAAGTTTAACCCCCTCCCCCCGAAGGGAGTAGAGCACCGGTGAAAGCTCGGAGAGCAGGAATCGCTCTCCGTCCGGCTCACCGCCGTTCAGCCAGGGGGCGAGACTGGTACCCTGGATCGATCCCGGCCGGGTAATCTGGAGCAGGTCGAGAATGGTGGGGGCGACGTCAATGATCCCCACCGGGGCCTCCACCCGGTTTCCCCCCGGTGCCTGACCGGGGCGGCGGACGACCAGCGGGACCCGGATCACCTCTTCGTAGAGAGAGATGCGGTGGCCCTTGTTGTCGTGCTCGAAAAATTCTTCCCCGTGGTCGCCGGTGATCACGATCAGAGTCTGGTCATAGACCCCCAGCTCTTTCAGCTTATCGATCACTGTCCCCAGGTGGTGGTCGGTGAAGGCGATTTCCCCGTCGTAGAGGGCGATGATCTGTTCCAGGTCCCGGGGATCCATCTCCGGGTTCACCCGATCGTTATTGCCGTAATTGCGGGCGTCGATGTTGCCGGTATATCCGGGGTTAAAGATTCGGTCGTAGGGCGGGGGAGGGGTGTAGTCGTAGTGAGGATCCCAGAAATGGAGGAAGAGGAAGAAGGGCTGCTCGGCGTTTTCCTCCAGCCAGCTGTTGGCCAGCTCGGCGATTCGGGGACTGGTAATGTCGAGGTGGGAACGTTCCTTGGTTTCTTCGGAGGGGAGGACGGTATCGAGGTAATCCCCCCGTTCCGAATCCGTGTTGTAGTAGAGATCGAAGCCACGGTCAAAGCCGAAGGCAGCGTTCATATAGGGGGAGGTGCAGAAAGCGGCGGTTCGGAAGCCGGCGTCCCTGATCAGTTCGGCCAGGGGGGGGACGGCGGGGTGGAGGCTGAAGCCGTCCGTGGCTACGCCGTGGGCGGAGATCTCCTGCCCGGTAAACAAGGAGATATGGGAAGGGAGGGTCCAGGAGGTGGTGCTGATATGGTTGAGGAAGATTGTTCCTTCCCGGGCCAGCCGGTCAATCTGGGGGCTGGTCTCCCTCCCGTAGCCGTAACATCCCAGGTGGTCCGCCCTCAGGGAGTCGATCGAAACCAGCAGGACATTGATCGGTTTCGGCGGTTCCCTTCGGCAACCCCCAACGGCCGCCAGGCCGATCGCGGCCGCTCCGAGCAAAGCCAGTTTAAAAGCTTGTTTCCCCATTCTCCGGATCCTGTTTTTCAACTAATTTCTTGTCCCCATGAACCGATTCTGGTTTAATTTCGTCGTCGGTTCCCGTTGGTGTTTAACCAACCTTAAACCATATTCTGCTGCCCGTCAACCCGGAGCCACTTCTTCGATGAGATCTTTTCTCCGGCAGTTCAAGGGCCACAACCACGGCCACCTGGTCCAGTTCATCAAGTACGCCATCGCCGGCGGGCTCGCCACCGTGGTCCACACGGTGCTTTTCTTTCTCCTGGCCTGGAAAATTCTACCCGCTTTGACCGCCGACGACCCGATCGCCCGGCTCTTCGATATCCCGGCATCGTCCATCGGGGACGTGACCCGGGCCTGGCACGCCGCGATCGACAATGCGATCGCCTTTCTCTTCTCCAACTTCGTTGTTTACGTGATCAACATCGTCTGGGTCTTCGAATCCGGCCGTCATTCCCGGGTCAAGGAACTGGGGATGTTTTACGGGGTGGCGGCGATCAGCGTCTTCATCGGGATCGGCCTCCAGTCGTTCCTGATCGGTAATTATGGTCTCCCCACCACCTACGCCTTCGGGGCGATGATCTTGGTCTGCCTGCTGATCAACTACGCGATGCGGAAGTTCTTTATCTTCAAGGGATAATTTTCCCTTTGGGAAAATTATCGTGGGAAAAATTTTTGCTCGATATAATATAATATAAAATAATATAGTAATATCTCTGGACATTGGTTTTTTTCTTGACTTTCGGACTGCGCGGAGATAATACTGGGTTTTCAGGATATACCTGGCAAAAGCAATTATCCGGGGAGGATTGATATTATGGAGAAAGTTCAACTCCGAACTTACGTCTTTCTGGACAGTATGCAGCCGCAGTTTGCTTCCTTTGTCGCCTCGGCGGCCAAGGGTTTCCAGCCCCTGCCGGGAATGGCGGCCTGTTACGTCGAGGTCGCTCCGGGGATGGCGATAAACGAAGTGATGGACGTGGCCCTCAAGGCCACCGAGGTCAAGCCGGCGATGATGATCGTGGAGCGGGCCTACGGCCTGCTGGAGGTCCATTCCTTCTCCCAGGCCAACGTCCGGGAGGCCGGGAAGGCGATCCTCGATTCGCTGGGGCTGAAGGAAGAACAGCGGCTGAAGCCGAAGGCGGTCGCCACCCAGATCATCCGCAAGGTCGATGCCCACCAGGCCCAGCTGATCAACCGCAGCCGGAATGGATCGATGCTCTTGGCCGACCAGACCCTCTACATCCTGGAGACCGACCCCGCGGGCTACGCCGTCCTGGCGGCCAACGAGGCGGAGAAGGCGGCTAACATCACTCTGATCGAGGTCAAGCCCTTCGGCCGTTTCGGGAGGCTTTACCTGGGCGGGGAGGAGCGGGACATTATGGTCGGGAGCGAGGCCGCCCTAGCGGCCATCAACGCTGTCTCCGGCGTCTTGTCGTCCGGGAAGGGAGAGTAAAAAGCAGTCAGGAAAACAACCCGAAAATTTTCCCAAGGAAAATTTTAAAAGGAGGAGAAAGAGATGTCTGAAGCGTTGGGTATGATCGAAACGAAAGGGTTTGCGGCGATGGTCGAGGCGGCCGACGCGATGGTCAAGGCGGCCAAGGTCGAGCTGGTCAGTTACGAGCGGATCGGGGGCGGTTACGTGACCGCTATCGTCCGGGGTGACGTCGCCGCCTGTAAGGCTTCGGTGGAAGCCGGCGCCCGCGGCGCGGAGAAGGTCGGGGAACTGATCTCCGTTCACGTTATCCCGCGTCCGCACGTCAATATCGACCGGGTGCTCCCGCTGGGCCGCGCACCGCAGAAAGGCAAGTAAACCTCTCCGGTATCCGCTATGCTCTTAGCCAAGATCCGCGGCACCCTGGTCTCCAGCCACAAGGTGGAGACCCTGGAGGGGCTTAAGTTTTTTGTCTGCGAACAGCTGGACATCAACGGCAAGCCGCTGGGTAAGTACATCATCGCCGCCGATTCGGTGGGAGCCGGGGTGGGCGAGGTGGTCCTCTACGTGACCGGAAGCTGCGGCCGTTATACCGCCGCCACCACCAATCGCCCCTGCGACGCCACGATTATGGCGATTGTCGATACTCTGGAAATCGACGGCCAGGCGGTTTACGAGAAGTCAACCGATACCGGGACCTGATCTCCAGCGGGGATCGGGTCCCGGTTCTGTCTTCCGAGCCAATCAGGCGATATCCGGATTGTAGGGACAAGGCATGCCTTGCCCCTACGGGGATCGAAACCCTCGCGAAGGTTTCACATCATTCATTAATTAAATCAATTGTTGAGGAATAATTATGTCCCCCGAACCGCTCCCGATCAGCGAGGAACAGGTCAGGTCAATCGTTCAGTCGGTGGTCGCGCGGCTGGCCGGGGGCGGGACCGCCGCCCCCGCCGGTCCGTCTTCCCCGATTGAACTCGGCGATGGAGTCTACGCCGGGATGGAGGAGGCCATCGCCGCCGCCACCACCGCCCAGAATAAGCTGCAGGGCGTCGATCTCGCCAGGCGGGAAAAGATGATCGAGGCGATGCGCCAGGCCGGACGGGACAACGCCGAGAAGATGTCCCGGCTGGCCGTTTCCGAATCCGGGATGGGGAGGGTCGAGTCCAAGATTCAGAAGCACCTGCTGGTCTCCAACAAGACTCCGGGCCTGGAAGATCTGCAGCCGGTCGCCTGGACCGGGGACCACGGTTTGACCCTGATGGAAAGAGCCCCTTACGGCGTAATCGGGGCGATCATCCCTTCCACCAACCCGACCTCGACCGTGATCTGCAACTCAATCGGAATGATCGCCGCGGGCAACGCCGTCGTCTTCGGCCCCCATCCCTCGGCCAAGGTCGCCTCGCTGACGATGATTCAGATCCTCAACCGGGCGATCGTCGCCGCCGGGGGCCCGCCCGACCTGCTGGTGGCGATCCGGGAACCCTCGATCGAGGCCGCCGGGGTGATGATGAAGCACCCGACGATTCCATTGCTAATGGTCACCGGCGGACCGGGAGTGGTGAGGGCGGCGATGCAGACCGGAAAGAAAGTGATCGCCGCCGGCCCCGGCAATCCCCCGGTGGTGGTGGACGCCACCGCCGACATCCCCCGGGCCGGGCGTCTCATCGTCGAAGGGGCTTCCTTCGACAACAACATTGTCTGCGTCTGCGAGAAGGAAATCCTGGCCGTGGAGAAGATCGCCGACGGGCTCAAGGCCGAACTGATCAAGAACGGCGCCTACGAGCTGGACCGGAAGCAGACCGAGGAACTGACCAAGGTGGTGATCGCCGAGTTCCCTTCGGAGAAGAAGGAGGAGGGGGCGCCGAACAAGAAGTTTGTCGGGCGCTCCCCGAAGGTTATCCTGAAAGAGATCGGGGTGGAGGTCGGCGACGAGGTGAAGATCATCCTGGCCGAGGTGGACGCCCGCCATCCCCTGGTCCTGGTCGAACAGCTGATGCCGGTGATCCCCTTTGTCCGGGTGCCCGACGTCGACACGGCGATCCGGCTGGCGATCGAGGTCGAGCACGGTTTCCGCCACTCGATGTATATGTACTCGCGCGACGTGGAGAAGCTCTCCAAGATGGCCCGGGCCTGCAACGCTTCCATCTTCGTCAAGAATGGACCGTGTTATACGGGCCTCGGCCACGGCGGACAGGGATATACCTCCTTCAGTATCGCCAGCCCCACCGGAGAAGGTCTGACCAAGGCCTCCGACTTCACCCGGGAACGCCGCTGTGTCCTGGTCGACTATTTCCGTATCGTTTAAATCCGCCTTTGGCGGATTTAAACGGGTAAAAATCATTCTGTTTCCGGAAAAATTACCCCCGGTGCGGGAGATGAAGGTCTTTCCTTTGCTTCCGCCGCCGGTTGGAGTTTCCTGAGGTTTGAAATCCGGAGAAGTCGTCGAAATCCCGGCCCCGCCGCCTTCCCGATAGCCGACTCGTCCTACTCGTCTGAAGCATCCGGCACCAAAGAGATTATCCGGTGACAGGAAAAGCCGATAGCTTAGTGGAGAAGGTTTGGCGGGCCGGGGTGGTGGGGGCGGGGGGAGCTGGTTTCCCGACCTGGAAGAAGATCGACGCCCGGGTTGAGACGGTGATCGTCAATGGGGCCGAGTGCGAGCCTCTGCTCAGAAACGATCAGCAGGTGATGGCCGTCCGGGCGAGGGAGATTGTCCGGGGGCTGACCCTAACCATGGAAGCCACCGGGGCTTCCCGGGGGGTGATTGCCCTCAAGAAAAAGTACACCGCCGCCATCGCCGCCCTAAAGGAAGAGACCGCGGGGCGGGATGACATCTCTCTCCATCTCCTGGAAAGTGTCTACCCGGCCGGAGACGAGTTTGTCCTGGTTTACGAGGTGACCGGGAAGGTGATCCCCCCCGGCGCCATCCCCCTGGAAGTCGGGGTCCTGGTCAGCAACGTTGAAACATTCGCCAACATCTTCGCCGCCGAACGGGGCGAACCGGTCACCCACCGTTTCCTGACTGTGACCGGGGCGGTTCGGGAACCGAAGACGCTCCGGCTCCCGGTCGGGACGCCGTTGCAGACCGCGGTGGACCTGGCCGGAGGGCCGGCCGTTGACGACTGGACGATCGTGACCGGAGGGCCGATGATGGGGGAGGCGGTCTCTGACTTCAACCGGCCCGTGACCAAGACCACCTCGGCCGTGATTGTTTTGCCCGTCGGCCACCCGGTGGTGCTCCGCAAAACCGCCGATCTCGACCTCGATTTGAGAAAGATACAGTCCATCTGTTGCCAGTGCGACTATTGCACCCTGGTCTGCCCCCGGGCGCTTCTCGGTCATAACTTCAAACCCCATATCGTGATGCGCCAGATCGCGATGGGGCTGCCCATCCCCGGCACCCCGGGCGTCTCTTCCGCGGCTCAGTGTTGCAACTGCGATCTCTGCGGGGTATACTCCTGCCCAATGAACCTCCCGATCGGGCGCCTCAACAAACAACTGGCCGGCCGGATGAAGGAGTGGGACTGGGAGCCGGTACCCCGGCTGGAAAATTATCACCCCTCGCCCTTGCGGGAGTACAGCCTGATCCCGGTCTCCCGGTTGACCTTCCGGCTGGGGTTGGAGGATTATGATCGACCCGCCCCCCTGGAGGAGACGGGCTATTCCCCTCCCCGGGTGGAGATTCCGCTCAAGCAGGGTATCGGTCAGGCCGGCGACCCGGTGGTGAAGGAAGGTGAACGGGTCCGAGCCGGGGAGCTGATCGCCGATCTCGATCGGAAGACGATGGGGGCCCGGGTCCACGCCTCGATCGCCGGTACCGTGGAAAAGGTCACCCCGGAATCCATAACCATAGGCGCTTCCTGACCGTCTGAAGGTTAGTTGAGGCAAGTTAAAAATGTTCAGAATACGGCGCAAAATTGAGCAGGGTTATCAAGCACCTTTTGTTGACAGTGAATATTATTATCGCTTAACCCGGGCTGGGTTGTGTCGCCCATTTTTATTCAACGAGACTCTACCGATTATTTGAGAAACCCGGACAGCGCCAAAAAAGGATATAGCGCTGGTATTTTCCGGAAATTTTATCTGGAGGCCGGAGCAATCGGTTGCGGTACTGGAATTAATTTCGCCCGATAATTACACAAAATTTTCAAAGAAAATTTTTACTATTTTTTCCGGAGGAAAAAATATAATGGAAGAAGCAGTAGGTTTCGTCGAATTCAACAGCGTCGCCGCCGGGATCTTCACCACCGACGCCATGGCCAAAAAGTCGGAGATCGAGGTGGTCGACTCCCGGAGCGTCTGCCCGGGGAAGTACATCATCCTGATCACCGGAATGACCGGCCCGGTGGAGGAGTCGCTGGCGGCTGGGGTCGCGGCCGGGGCGGATGCGGTCACCGATCATCTCTTCCTCCCCAACGTCCATCCCCTGGTCATCCCGGCCCTGCTGGCCGCCGGACCGGCGGGGGAGCTCGACGCCCTGGGGGTAATCGAGACCTTCTCCATCCCTTCCTGCATCCTGGCCGCCGACGCGGCGGCCAAGGCGGCGGAGATCCGGCTGCTGGAGATCCGGCTGGCCAACGGTCTGGGGGGGAAGAGTTTCGTCACCCTGACCGGGGAAATCCCCGATCTGGAGGCGGCGATGGAAGCGGGGGAAGAGAAGGTCAAGGCCATCGGGGCCCTGGTCCGAACCGTCACCATCCCCCGTCCGCATCCGGATCTCACGCGGTTTATACTTTGATGGGCTGGGGCTCGCTGGGGATTTTGGTTGTGTGGGGTTAAGGCCCGGGAATTAATATGCTCTTTAGCATTGGGATAGAGCGAGTACGAGTATGAGTAGGAGTACGAGTACGAGTTAGAGCACGAGGGCGATTACCGGAACGAGGGGGATAGAGATTGTTGAGATGACCGCGGAATACGCCATCCGGAAGGAGATGGTGGAGATCGGGCGGAGGATGTACGCCAAGGACCTGGTCGCCGCCACCGATGGAAATATCAGCTTTCGCCTCGGACCTGACGAGATCCTGATCACCCCGACCGGGAGCTGCCTCGGTTTCCTCCGGGCTTCGGAACTGGTGATCATCGACTCCCGGGGCGATCCCCGTTCCGGCGGGAAACCGACCTCTGAGTTCCGTCTCCATCTGGAGGTTTACCGGCAGCGGCAGGATGTCGCCGCGATCGTCCACGGTCATCCACCGATCTGCACCGCCTTCTCGGTGGCCGGTGAGACCCTCGACCGCTGCGTCCTCCCCGAAGTGGTCTTCACCATCGGGGCCGTCCCGACCACCGATTACGGGACGCCGACCACCGAAGAACCGCCCCGGATCATCCGGGAGCAGATCAAGACCTGCGACGCGATGATCCTCGACCGTCACGGAACCCTTACCGTGGGCCCAAGCCTGCTTGAAGCCTACTACAAGCTGGAGAAGATCGAACACAGCGCCCGGGTTATCCTGGCCGCCAAGTCACTGGGCCGGGTTAAGGTTCTCAGCCCGGACCAGGTGGAGCGGCTGCTGGAGGTCCGCCGATCCGCCGGATTGGGCGGGCGGATCATCCACTGTGTCTGCTCTCCCCCGGCCCCCGCTTCCGGGCCGGTTGTCGAGGAAGAGTTGACCCGGACCATCACCGGGGAAGTGCTGAAGATCATCCGGGGATGAACCATCCTGATGGATCGGCGGAAAGAGAGAAGGAAAAACATGAGCGGAGAAAAATCAAAACCGGGAACCGGTTCGGATTACCCGGAGATTATGACCATCGAACAGGCGGCCGAGTATCTCCAGCTGCATAAGCAGGTCATCTACCGTCACGTTCGGAAGGGAACCATCCCGGCCAGCCGGATCGGGGCGACCATCCGCTTCAAGAAGTCCGTGATCGACGCCTGGCTGGAGGACTCCGCTCTGGAGACCCTCCGACGGGAGCGCTCGGCCGGTCCTTCGTCCCCCCGTTCCCCCTTCGTCTTCGAGATCGATTAAGTCACCTCGATATTTCTTTTCCTTCCCCAAAGCCGGGAAAATTTACCAAATTATCTTGCAATAAATTATAAGCCAAGGTGTTATGTACTTAAACCTCTTCTCCTTCTCATTAATTTCCGGATCACCTGATTTACACTAACCCGCTTTATGAATAAATCTGGTTAAGGATAGCCGAACTCCTTCTTACTCGGTTGTCGCCAGGAATATGTCCGGCCAGCAGTCGTTGCCGGAATGGAAGGTCAGCCGGGCAGCCTCTCCCGGAGGGGAATCCGTCTTCCAGAGGTAGATTTCGTAATCCGCCGTGTCGTGTTCGTGTCCCCCGGCGCTGGCTCCCATCACCAAAAACGATCCGTTTCCGGAGAGTTTGGGGAAGTACTGGTGGCTGTGTTCCCCGGGCAGGTCGATCCAGAGGGCCGGGCGGTATTCCGGGGGCCGGCCGGTATAGAAGGCCAGACCCATCCGCCCCGGCCCGTCGGCCCAGTAGACGAAGGTCCCGTCCGGCGACCAGGTGATCTGGCAGCCCCCGCCCGCGACCACCCGGCCTGGGCCGCTCCCGGGCTGGACCAGAGCGGCGGCGCGGTGGCGCCCGCGGACGGTGACGGCGACCTCCGCTTGCGCCGGATTCTTCGACGGGGTCTGGAAGTGCACCCCGTCGGGCATCCCCCGGCGGCCGTTCTCGATCAGCACCGTCTCCCGGCCGTCGGCGAGGCGGTGTTCCACCACCTGGGTCCCCCGCCGGACGAAGAGGACATTTTCTCCGTCTCCGCTCCAGGAGGGCTGGAAACCGTATTCGGACAGGAGGCGTTCCCGCCCGCTGGCCAGATCAAGGAGATGGATGTCCCAGGGGGTCGGATCGCGCTGGGAGACCCAGGGGAGCCGCGAGCGGCAGAAGACCAGGAAACGTCCGTCCGGGCTGATCCGGGGGTAGGTATCGGTGTGGTCGCTGCGGGTCAGCCGGGTGACCGTCATCTCCGGCAGCTCCATCCGGAGAATATCGTGGCTCCCGTGACGGTTGGAGCTCCAGACCACGAACCCCCGGCGCTCCGAAAGAAGGCGCCGGGTGCATAAAACCCCGGCGCTCCGAAGGAAGAGCCCTTCGGGCAACCTCGACAGACGAGCTCCTCCTCTCCCGTGGTGGTTAGCCGCCTTCAGGCGGCTCCTCGTTTGTAGCTCGGGGGT
>CAZPMN010000034.1:0-23345 GCA_964587835.1 uncultured bacterium | reverse complement strand
CTTGCAGGATCGGAATGCCGGCGGCATTCCTGGTGGGAATTGCAGTATCGCTTCGCTTGAAACCAGAGCGCATAGGGCATAGCGCATAGCGGCGGGGGATTCTCAAAAAGCAATTAGTGGTAATTAGTGTAATTAGTGGTCTCACCAAGGGGGCGAGGCGGGGTAAGGGGAAAGAAGATGATCGATCTGCTGACATCTCTGCTCCAGTCGGGACTGCACCAGGGGGCGCCGATCATCCTGGTGGTGCTCGGCGAGGTGATCTGCGAACGCTCCGGAAACCTCAACCTGGGGCTGGAGGGAATGATGCTGACCGGGGCTCTTTTCGGTTTCATGGGGACTTATTACACGGGAAGTTTGGCCCTCGGCTGCCTGGCCGGCCTGGCGGCAGGGACCGCGCTCAGCCTGATCCACGCAGTCCTGACGATCGATCTTCAGGCCAACCAGATCGTCTCCGGTCTCGCCCTGGCCGTCTTCGGATCCGGGCTGACTTCCTTCATTGGAGACAAGACCAACCCGGTGAAGATGACAATGGCCGTGGCCCCGGCTTCCTTCCGCCGGCTCCCCATACCTGTTCTCTCGGAGATCCCGGTCATCGGCCCGATTCTCTTCCAGCAAAACCTGCTGCTTTACCTGACCGGTTTCCTGGTCTTCGCTGTCTGGTTCCTGCTCTACCGCACCCGCTACGGTCTCAACATCCGCTCCTGCGGCGAAAACCCGGCCTGTGCCGAGGTGATGGGAATCTCGGTCCGGGCCGTCCGCTACCTCTGCGTCCTGGCCGGAGGCGGATTGGCCGGACTGGGCGGAGCCTATCTCTCACTGGCGCTCAGTCCGGGCTGGAAGGAACTGATGACCGGAGGAAGGGGCTGGGTGGCGGTGGCCCTGGTGATCTTTGGAAACTGGAGGCCGGGCCGGGCGGCCCTGGGCGCGGTTCTCTTCGGAACCCTTTACGCGCTCGACTCCACCATTCAGGCCCAGGGGACCCTGATCCCCACCCAGTTCCTCCAGATGCTCCCTTACCTGATGACCATAGTCTTTCTTGCCGCTGCCCGCCTGGGATTCTTCCGGGAGAACCTGGGGGCCCCGGCGGCTCTGGGCCGGCCCTATTCCCGGGAATCTAAAATCTAGGACGGCTCACGCCGGTCGATAAACAACGGTTCGCCGTCGTGGATCCCCCCGTGGATTATACCGTCCTCCACGTAGGCTCCGCTGATTGTCGACCGGTACCTGGTTCGGGTCTGGATTCTGGCCTCGAGAAACCTCCGATCACGGAAGAGATAGGCAAAAACCGCCGGGAATAAATCCTGGAGGATTCTGATCTCATCGTATCCGCTCCAGTTATCGTCCGGCCACCTAATCGCCAGGAAAGACCCGAATCGGTCCTGGATATCCAGGCGGGATATCTCCGAGATGTCGTAGCGAACATTGGTAACCCAGCAGTTCTTGGTCTGGTATGGCCCGTGATCGCCAGCCACGATAATTATTGCGCCGGGGTCCGTCTCCAGCAGTATCTCCACGTCCCTCTTCATCTGGAAATTGGCCTCCGCCAGCCGGTCCTGGAACAGCTCGAGCTCGTCGGGCCGGCAGTTTCCGGAAAACTGCGCGTGTTGGGGATAGGGAACGTGCATATAGATGAAGCGTGGCCGGGGACCGGAGCGCGTGAAGACATCAAGACTGTAATCCAGGAAGTCTTTCCGGGGAAGATCAGCGAGCTGGACGTCAAGCCGGAACTCTCCCATCAGTATCGACTTCATCAGCAAGCCACGGGTTGTCCGGGGTTCCGGGCAGAAATAATCATAACTCGAGCCGATTCCCCAGAAGAGATAGCTGTTCTGAAATAGCCCGTAAGTTTCGTACCCGAAACCGCGCAGTAAATTCTGAACCACCCCGGCGCCGGCCGGGGCGGCTCGGGCGGCCGATCCCGGTTCCGATTCAACGTTGAAAACCCGGCTCATAGTGTTAACGGTGTTGTTGCCGAGCGTATAAGTGCGCGGATAGATCTTAAACCCCCGCCCTTCCAGAAATTCCTCCTGGGCTCGGTTGTCGATCCCGTACCCGAGCATAGTTTCGTTGATCACGTAGGCGTCGTACAGCAGCAGATAGATGTTTGGGGTTCGCGGGGGGATTCGGGAACCGACCAACTCGACGAGTTTGTTCCCGGGAGCCATTCTTTCGGCTTTCTTTCCCCAGTCCGCTGGCGATAGGGATGTGATCGCGTTGATTACAAAGAAACCGGCCACGAAGACCCGGGCGATCTTTGTCCCGGCCGGGCGACGGTAAAGCAGCCAGCCGGCCGCAAAAACCAGGCCGAATATCGCCAGCTGAAGCTTCAGATTGCCCTCCTCCAACCAGCTGTACCGGGCACTCAGAGCGGGCATGTTGGTGATCATAAAGGCGAACGCCGCCCCCAGGAGAGCCAGGGTCCGGCTCGAGCAGAACCTTCCCAGGGCCGCGGGAAGAACAATGACGAAGAGCAGGGAGAATAAGGCAAAGACGGCCAGGACATAGGCGGAACCCATTGCCGTAAGAATATCCTGGTTCTTGGCCACATACCGGACAATCGGCGCCAGCGGGAGCAGGATCAGAATCAGGTCACCGGCGGTTAATTGTTCCCGAACCCGGTAGTCTAAAGTTTTTTTCCGCCGCCACCTCACCCCGATGATCAGAGAGAAGAAGAGCAGGGCAACGGTCAGAATGAGAAAGTAGCGCCCGGCGCGGGTGACGAAGACCGAGTTGACGTTCGGTGTGTATTCCGGCAGGAAGCTGGGGAGAAACCAGGACGCCGCCAGAAAATATCCGGTCAGGATCGCCAGGGGGACAACCCCGTGCCTCCAGATTCTCTGATTAATTTTCACCAAGGCTAATTGTCGGCGGGACGTAATCCCGAACGTGAACTTTGGATAAGTCCCGGTCTCGGGCAGGGTTGAAGGATACCAACAGAGACCATCACCGGTGCTAATTCCCCTCTGTAATTCCGTCTTTCCCGGAGATCTGAAATCTTCGTTAGTGATCCTTCAAAACACGGCCGGATTGGGGGAACTACTCAACACCGTTGATTAATGAAGATAACCGAGTGACCGAAGCTGTTCAGTTGCCTTGTGCCCCTTGATTATAGCGGTCGATCGTTCCAATCCCATCTCCGACCTTAGCTGATTTGCCTTCTTTAGAGTATCCTTGATTTCCTTTTCCATTGCGGCAGCCCGGGCCGGCTCGCTTTTCAGCAGATTAAATCTTTCCCCAGGGTCTTTAAAAAGATCATAAAGTTTGACCAAAGAACCCCGTCCAAGAGAATAGATTGCTTTATAGTCTCCCTGTACTAAAGCCAATTTAGGCTGGCCTTTATTAATCGTGGAGAGTTCTTCAGACCAAAGATCGCGGTCTATGGTCTCTTCCCGCAGGTTGCGACCCGATGTCGGGTAGGGAAATCCGCTGTCCGATAATTGGAGTATAGTAACCCCCACATCGGTGATTGCCGCCGGCGCTTCGCAGCGGCCCCGCAATCCCAGATGAGCGGGGAACTTGATCACCAGGGGAATATCGATTTCCTCCGAGTAGACCGTATAACCGTGATCAAAAGTTCCGTGTTCGTAAAAGGCCTCTCCGTGGTCGGAAAGAACGACAATTAAGCTGTCCTCATATAGATTCAACTCTTTCAATCCGGCGAGGAGGGCGCCCAGGTGGTGATCGACGTACCTGATTTCTCCATCATAGAGATTCTTGTAGTAACTGAGGGTTCCCCTGTCTCTATCCCCACCGGCGGATAAATAGCCAGTTGAGTCCAACGCCCGGGCCATTTCTTCCGTGAGGACGACAGGGGGATCGGAGCGGAAGAAGGAATCGTAAGGTTCGGGCGGAGACCAGGGGCCATGGATATCCATATAGTGGAGATAGGCAAAAAACGTCTCGTCCCGATTTTTCTCGATCCACTCTAGGGCCTTCTCATTCAAAAGGGATGCCGGGGGCTTGAGCTCATCTCCCACCCGGTCATAAATATCAAACCCGCGATCGAATGCTCCTTTTGGCCCGATCCAATGGTTAGCCACAAAAGCTCCGGTGAGATAGCCGTCTTCACGCAAGATTTCCGCCAGAGTCTTGAGACCGGGGTGGAGGGAGTCAGTTTCCACACTGACGCTCTCCTCCCTCCAGTTGAAGGAATTCACTCCGTGGATCGAAGGAAGCAGAGAAGTGAAGAGAGAAGCAACCGCCGGGACGGTCCAGGGGCAGGAACTCACGGCTCGAGAAAAGACGACAGATTCTCGGGCGAGTGAATCCAGGTGGGGGGTGGTATCACGGGCGTACCCGTATAGTCCTATATGGTCCTTGCGGGCGGTATCCCACAAGATAAGAATAATATTTGGTTTCTTGTCCGCGGGCGGCTGACAAGCTCCCATCAGAAATACTACGCCAAGCAGGAATAAGCCGAATACCCGGAAAATTCGCTTCTCCGCTTTCCTCTCCCTGATTTCTGACATCAGTGGACGGAGCAGGAGATGCAGGGATCGTAGGCCCGGACCAGCATCTCGCTTAAGTGCGTGATCTCCTGATCGTTCCTGCCTCGCTCCAGCTCCTGTTCGACCAGGGCGGAGAGATCGATGTGGATGTTGGCGTTGTTCTGGGTGGTGGGGATGATGCAGTTGGCCTTGGTGATCAGACCGTCGGAGTCGATCTCGTAGTTATGGTAGAGGATCCCCCGGGGGACCTCCACCGCTCCCACCCCTTCCCCCGCCTTTACCTGGTATTCCGAGCGGATCTCGCCGAGGTCCATCTCCAGGAGTTGGTCGATGATCTTGACTGATTCCCGGATCACGTGGTCGCACTCGACCACCTGGGCGACGTTGTTCATAAAGGGGTTGTGGTTGACGGGGGTCAGACCCAGTTCCTCGGCGGCGGCGCGGGACTTCTCTTCCAGGAACCGGAAGTTGTTGTTGATCCGGGCCAGGGCGCCGACGGCGAACGACTCCCGACTCAAGCGGGTGAACTTGGAGGTGGTGAAGTCCTCTTTGTACTCGTTGGTCATTGCCCGGTAATCGTCCTCCTTCTTCACCACCCCGTCGGTGGAAACCAGGTCGCCGCCGATCCAGGGGTAGTCCTTTTCCCCTTTCAGGGCTACGAACTCGGTCTCTCTAGTAAAATCGGGGATCTCCAGGGTCTTAAAGAGGGCAGCGGTGGCCTCGATATCCGGAATCCGGTCGAGGCAAATCTGGCGGAACTCCCGCAGTTGGTGCTTCTCCGGAGCTTTGCTCACCCCCCCGACCACCAGGGAGACCGGGTGGGTGGTCCGGCCGGCGGTCAGGTCGCAGAGATCGTTGGCCAGCTTCTTCAGCCGCACCGCCAGCCCGGCCACCTCGGGGTGTGTCTTGATCAGGGGGATGATGTTATCCACGCCGAAAAAGTCGGGGGCGGCCAGGAAAAAGAGGTGCAGGGTGTGGCTCTGGAGAGTCTCCCCGTGCTTGGCCAGGAGACGAATCAGCTGCGCGGCGGGAGGAATCTCGATCCCCATCGCCCGCTCCACCGTTCGCAGGCTGGCCAGGCAATGGCCGATCGAGCAAATCCCGCAGATCCGGGCGGTGAGCATCGGGGCTAGGTCGTGGGACATCCCCTTGAGCATCGCCTCGAAGAATCGCGGGGTCTCCACCACCGCCCAGCGGGCCGAGCGGAGTTTCCCGTTTTTGACCTCGATCTCGATGTTGCCGTGCCCCTCCACCCGGGTCAGGTGGTGGACGTCGATCTTCATGTCAACTTTTGTCATATAATCGATTCAGCCCTCTTCCGGGAAGATATCCGGGAAAGCCCCGTAGAATTCCATCCTTTCTTTCGCCTCGCGAACGGTAAAACCGTGCTCTTTAAGGATCTCTCGGAAGGATTCGTAGTTGGCCTCTTCCGCCGGTCCCCGGCAGCCCAGGCAGCCGGTCTTGCCGGTGGTGCAGATTGCCCCGCAACCCGCCCGGGTGATCGGTCCCAGGCAGATCTGCCCGAGATCGAAGACGCAGGTATTGCAGTTGCGCCGGCACTCGACGCAGACCGGGTACTTGGGGAACTTGATCTCGGCCCCGGTGACCAGGTTGACCACGATCTTCTCCACCTCGTCCTTGGAGACCGGGCAGCCCGGGATCTCCAGGTCAACCTTGACCACATCGCTCACCTTCCTCACCGGAAGGGTCTCCACCGGGTGTTCGCCGTAGACCTCCCGGACCACATCCTTGATCGGGAACTTATTCCTGATCTGGTTGACCCCGCCGAAGCAGGCGCAGGAACCGACCGCCACCAGGATCTTGGCCTTCCGGCGGATCTTCTTCAGCCGCTCGACTTCATCCTGGCGGGTGATCGACCCTTCGATCAAGGCGATGTCGTAATCCTCGCCCCGGTAAGAGGAGATCTCCCGGAAGTTGTCCACTTCCAGGAGATTGAGAAAGTCGACCAGAGTCTCCTCCTTGTTCGCCAGCTGGAGCTGGCAGCCCTCGCAACAGGTGAAATCGAAGGCCCCGATCTTGATCTTTTCGGGCTCTATTCCCAGATACTTCATCGTCCACTAATTCCACTAATTACCACTAATTTCTATTGAGTCCCCCCCACCCTCGCCCCCCTCTTCCCCCTCTTCAGTCCACTGATTACACGGATTACTCAGATTGAATACTAATCCCCACTGCCTACTGCTCAACTTAACCGCGAATCGCGCTGAGCTTCACGAATATAAATAATCGCTATCGGTATGTGTTACGTCTGCCCTCGGGCGCTCTGCGCTATGCTCCCCTATCAAGCAAAGCGATACTACAATTACCACAAGGAATGCCGCAGGCATTCCGATCCTGCAAGCCCGAAGGGCGATACCACATCTCCCTAAATCGCTTCCTTCAGGTTCAGCACCGACCAGTAGTCAAAGACCGGACCGTCGACACAGGTGAAGGTCGAACCAACCATGCAGCGGCAGCATTTCCCCATCCCGCAGTGCATCCGCCTCTCCAGAGAGACGAACATCCGGTTCATCGGGAGCCCCAGGGAGTCGAGGTGGTTGCAGACGAACTTGAACATCACCGGGGGGCCGCAGACGATGGCGTAGGTGTCGAGGGGGTTAATTTCGATCTCCTTGAAGAGTTCGGTGATCAGACCGACCCGACCGGTCCAGTTGTCATCCGCCCGGTCGACGATGGTCAGCAACCGGATCCGGTTCACCGTCTGCCACTCGTCGTACTGGTAGGTGAAAAGCATCGAGGCGGGGTCCTTGGTTCCGTAAAGGATGGAGACTTCCTTATACTGGTCACGATGCTCGTTCACCCAGAAGATCGGGGCCCGCAACGGCGCCAACCCCAACCCTCCCGCGATCAGCAGGATATTGTGCCCGATCATCTCTTCCATCGGAAAGGATGTGCCAAACGGCCCCCGAATTCCCACCCGAGCTCCCAGCCGGGCCCGATGGAGCACCTCGGTCCCCCGCCCGACCTTGCGGATACAAAGGGCGATAAATTCCTTGTTGCTGGAGGAACTGGATATAGAGATCGGGAACTCGCCGAAACCGGGGACCTCGAGCATCAAGAACTGTCCGGGGCGGAAACTGAAGATCTCCCGTTCGGCGGGGTCGAGGATCTTGAGATGGAAAAGCTTCTCCTGGGCGGTCAGCTCGATGATGTTGATGATCTCGCACTTGTAAACCCGGTCCGTCCGCATCACCTCATCCTTGATAGTATACTCCGGCGGCCGGGTCATGAACGGTTTGAGGTTGATATCTTCCTTGGGCAGCTTAAACGTCATCGGAACTTTCCTGGATCAAATCGTTGATCACGTCTTTGGGGTTGATCCCGGCCAGGCAGGCTCGTCCGCAGCGGTTGCAGCCGACACAGATCTGCTTGTCCGCGTTCTCGGCGAAGCCGTGATAATGGTGATAGTATCGGTACTTCAACCGGTCCTCCTTCAGGGGCCGGAAGTTGTGCCCCCCGGCCACCTCGGCGAAATCGACCACAGTACAGGAGTACTGCTGCCGCTCCTTGCGCGCCTCCTTCAGGGAGACGCCGATCGTCTCCTCCACCCCGTAGCAGTAACAGGTCGGGCAGACCATCGCGCAGGTTCCGCAGTTCAGACACTTGTCCCCCCACTTCTTCCAGATCGGGGAGGAAAATTCGATGTCCAAAAGGTTGGGGAGGTCGTCCACCTCGACCTTGGTCTTGAAGCTGCTCTTGATCAACTGCTTGCGTTCGATCCACTGCCGGTCGTCCTCGGGGGTCGGATTGGTGGTTTTGACCTTCTTGAGAAAATTGTAGGCCTTGGAAGAGTTGATCGAGAGGTAGTAACGATCGCCGAGGTCGGTACAGAAGAGGTTGAAGCCGTGGCGGACGGTCAATTCGCCCAGGGATTCGCAGAAACAGTCGTCGAGCGGGAGGTGGTCCATCCCGATCACGAAAGTATTATTCCGGCGGGCCATGTAATAGGGAGAAGGAAAGGACCCGTGAATGAAGATGTCGTCGAGCTTACAGAGCGCGTTGATATCGCAGGCCCGCACCCCCACGATCACCCGGGGGTTCACCCGATATTCGATCCCCTGTTCCCAGTCATCGCCGGTAAAGGAATATCGCGAGAGAACTTCCTTAAAGGGGAGGAAAAAATTCTTCAAGGAGGAAGCGGTGACGGTATAATCCAGTTCCAGTTCGTCGAACGACTCCACCTTCCGGAACTGGTAGATCGGGTTGCCGTCCTGACCCGTATCCACCTTCCGGGGACCGAAGGTTTCGTTGGCCTCGATCAGGCCGGCGATGAACTTTTTAAACTCATCTTTGGTTATAACCTTGTAGATCATGAAATTTTCCGTCGGTAAATCCGGACGTTGATGGGGGAACGTACTTGGATAAAATATAACCCCCCTCCCGGCGAAGGGCAAATAAAAAAACCGCACCGGGGAGATGACGGTAAATTACCGAAAGATAGAGACCAGGACCGCCTTGGTCCGATCGAGGATCCCGGGGGTGGAGTTTGTAATCAACCCCTACCTCGGCTGCGCTCACGGCTGCCGCTACTGCTACGCCGATTTCATGCGCCGGCACTCCCGGTTTAACCGTTACAGCCGCTGGGGCGAGTTCGTGGAGGTGAAAACGAATATCGCCGAAGTCCTGGAAGCCGAGCTCCCCCGAAAGCGAAAGACCGGTCGGGTCTTTTTCTCCAGCGTCTGCGACCCCTACCAGCCGGCCGAGGCGCGATACCGGCTGACCCGGAACTGCCTGGAACTGCTCCGCAACTACGGCTGGGGGATATCGATCCTCACTCGTTCGCCGCTGGTTTTAAGGGATACGGAACTGCTGTGCTCCACCCTCGATTGCCGGGTCGGCTTCTCCATCCCCACCGATGACGACCGAGTCCGCCAGACCTTGGAACCGGCCGCGCCTCCCATCCCCGAGCGGATCGCGGCCCTCCGTTCCCTGCGGGAGGCCGGGATCCACACTTGGGCCTTCATCGCCCCAATGCTCCCGATGGACCCCCGCCGCCTCCACCGGCTCCTGGCCCCCGCGGTCGACTACGTGATGATCGACCCGCTTAACTATGTCTCCCGGGTGGAACAATTATTCCGGAAGCGGGGCTGGGGTTACGCTTTGAGCGGGAAATACGCCGGGACCACTCGTCGTCACCTAATAAAATTGTTTGGCGCCCAGGCGGTCTGAAATCTTCCGTTAGTTGCTTCTTCAATTTGAGCCTACTCGAAAGGAACCGGGTGACCGGTCCTGCTGCCACCCTTCATGCCGACTCTGGCTTTGCCGGTTCCCTGAATAGTGATATAATCCCAGCTCAAAGAACAGCAATTACCTGGGGAGGATAAGCTCATGAAAACGATCAGCATAATCCTGGCCGGTTTTCTGGCGGTCTCGGCGGCCGGGGGTCAGACAGAGGAGAGAAATCAAGTCAAATCTTTCTGGCCCAACGGAAATATGAAAATGCTCGGGCTGGCCAAGAAAGTTCCCAGCGGAAAGCTGGTCATGGACGGGCGGGTAACCGTCTGGTTTGAAAACGGAGCTAAACAGTCGGAAGAGAACTGGAAGGACGGACTCCGGGAGGGCCCCGCCAGGTACTGGAACGAGGCCGGCAAACTGGTTACGCAGAGCTATTTCCGAGCGGGAAAACTACACGGACGGCTGATTATCTACTGGCCGAACGGAAAGGCTCGGAGCGCACAGAACTATAAGGAAGGCATCCCCTCGGGTAAGGAGACCCGCTGGTACAGCAACGGCCAGAAGGCGGTGGAAGGACACTGGATGTCCGGGAAACGCGACGGAGTCTGGGAGTGCTGGCAACGGAATGGAGAACTCCTGCAAACCCAAACTTACGAAAACGGGCACCTGAGTGCCACCACCTCTCCCCCCTCTCGCTGGGGCAGATGGCTCAGCGGTGAATACACCGGCAAAACTGCGGACTCCCCATCCAATTTCTCCGATTGGATCTTGGTTGCGGATGTCCTCGCCCCTCACCGCGTCGGGGAATCCCCTTTCCAGGGTCTCTATTCTGGTGGGAACAATTCTTACGAGTCCGGGTCTCGCGGCAGCGGCCACGACTACGAGACTTCCCACCCCGGTGATTACAAGGTTACCTACATAAGTGACTACAAGGCTCCCGACCTCAGAGACTACGGGCTATCCGGCATCAGTGACTACAACTTTTCCATTACCGACTACGAGCCCCCCGACCCCGGTGATTACGAGGTTCCCGACCCCGATGATTACGAGATTCCCGACATCAGTGACTACGAGGCTCCCGAGATCGACTACGATCCTCCCGATATCAGTGATTACGCACGTTAATTTACCCGGGACGCCACCAACGATCCCGCTGACTCCGGCGCCAAGTAGTCGCCGAGGTGAATTCCTCGCCTCCAGGGAGCTTTCCTAGTCTCCAGGCTCGGCCTTACCCTCCCGGTCAGCTTTCCCATCAATGATGTGGATGTCCTGCTGGGGGAAGGGGATGCTGTAACCGGCCGCCTCGAGGGCGGTCTTGGCCTTGGCGTAGAAATCATTGAGGAGCGAACCGAAATCCTCGGGCTTGGTGTAGACAAACATCTGGAAGTTGACGCTGGAGTCGCCGAGCTCGCTCAGCCGGATAAAGGGCGCCGGATCCTTGAGGATCCTCTCCTCCTCGTTGATCAGCTTCTGGAGCACGTCCCAGGCCCGGTTCTGATCGTCCGCGTAGTCTATCCCCACCGTGAAGATGGACCGCCGGAATTCCGCCCGGGAGAAGTTGGTAATCTTCTCCCCCCAGACCTGGGAGTTGGGAAAGTAGATGATCGGACCGGCGAAGTCCTTGACCGTGGTGTTGACGATCGAGAGGTCCAGCACGTTCCCCATGGTCCCGCCAATCTCGATCGTGTCCCCGATCTTGAAGGGGCGATAGATCAGGATCAGAATCCCGGAAGCCAGGTTGGAAAGCGAATCTTTAAAGGCGAAACCCAGAACCAATCCCCCCACCCCGAGACTGGCGATAAAAGGCGCGATCGAGACTCCCAGCTGGTCCAGGGCCATGATCCCGGCCAGGACGATGATCGTCAGCCGTATCGTCCGGGTCATCAGTCCGATCAACATCTTCTCCTCTCTCAGCTTCCCCCGGGAGAAGAACCCGCGCAAGATTTTTACCGCGATCCGAGAGACCAGCAACCCGATCGCGAAGATGACCAGGGCGTAAACCACCCCCGCCACCACTCCCGGTCCGACCTCGCGGATCCAGGAGACGAATACGTTGACCTGTTCTGTCTTCACCTGCATACCTCCTTGCGCTGGGAATAATATTTTGGAGTCAAGAAGCCGGGCCGACTCGCCTTCCGGCGGACCGGGTTTCCCCTTGAAGTTAGCACGACCGGCCCGGGAAACTCAAGGCCGGTCTTCCGATAGTTCTTGACCGGGTCCGGAAAGGAAATATAGTATGCCGACCGCAGGCTCTCCGGAGCGGCGGAGTCAGGATGGGTGGGCGCGATCCGTCCGAAATAATATCAAGGCAACCCGGCAGGAATTTATCAGATGCACAACCCGTTTCTCCAATCGATCAAGGATTCCGGCCCGGTGGGCCTGACCATTATGATCGTGCTCTTTCTCGGATCCATCTACTCCTGGTTTATGATCATTTACAAGTTCTCTCTCTTCCGACAGACCAAGTCTCTGGCGGAGGAGTTCTTCCGCAGGTTCTCCGGGGCCCGGCAGGGAGCCTTCAATTTGACTCCCCTCTCCCTCTCTCCGCAGGAAAACCCGGCCTATGAGGTCTACCGCCGGGGCTGCGACGAACTGGTCTTGATGACTTCCGGGAGTAAAAAGGCCGGGGGGAGCAGTCCTAATGATTTCGACGGCCTGACGGAGTTAATGCAGCGCACGGCGGACCAGCAAACCCGGTTTCTGGAGAAGGGCCTGATCTTCCTGGCCACCGCGGCCAGCACCGGACCGTTGCTGGGCATCCTGGGAACCGTTTACGGTGTTTTGATTGCCTTCCAGGAAATGGGTCGTTACGGCTCGGCTTCGATCGACGCCGTCGCTCCCGGCATTTCCGAGGCTTTGATTACCACCGTCTTCGGACTGATCGTCGCCATTCCGGCCCTGGTCGCCTACAACCATTTTCAGCACTCTCTGAAGGATTTTATCTTCCAGCTCGATAATTTCATCGCCGAGTTCATCGACCGGGCCCGCCGGGAATATTTCTCCCAGGGAGAGAGCAAATCCTCGTCCCGCTAATCCCGGAACGAGCAAGAAGGTCCGTTTCCTGATTTGCGAAATTCCTCCTGTAAATTAGCGTAATTCGCAAACCCGATGTACCGCCGGCCGAAAAGAACCTCCGACTTGCTCAGCGAGGTCAATGTCCTCAACCTGGTGGACGTGATGCTCTGCGTCCTGATCATCTTCATCCTGGTCGCCCCCATCCTCGAACACGGAATCTCCGTCCGCCTTCCCCCCGCCTCCGCTTCCCAAATCGACAGTCCGTCCGAAAGGCTGACGGTGAGCATCGCTCCCCCGGGGATGATCTATCTCAACGACCAGCGGGTCACGCTGGATGAACTCCGCCAGCGGATGAATTCAACCGCCCGGATCAACCCGGAGACCTCCGTCACACTGCGGGCGGACGGCAGCGTCCAGTATGAAGAGGTGGTCAAGGTGCTCGATGAAATCCGCGGCAGCGGCCTGACCCGGATCGGGGTCGCGACCCGGCCGGCCGAACGATAGATATGCTCCAGCGAAAAAACAGGCTGCTCATCCTGGTCGCCCTCGCTCACTTCGTCCTATTTCTTCTCCTGATCCTGGTCACCCAGCCCTCACGGGACAAATTTTATTCTCATCCGGTCACCGCGGTTGAACTGGTGGCGGCGGTGGAGTCCGCTCCCGAACCGGAGGAAGCGGTTTTAGAGGAACCCGAGCCGCCCCCGGCACCGCCGGTTGAGCCGGCGCCGGAACCGGAGCCGGCCGAACCGGCCAAGCCCCCCGCGAAAAAAATCATCCGGCCGGTCGTGGCTCCCCGAATCCCCCCCTCCGACCTCAAGCAACGCCTCCGGGAACGTCTGGACCGGGTCCGGACCGCCGCCCCGGCCCGATCGGCCCCGGCGGTCAGTTCCGCCCGGGGGGAATCAGTCCCCAATTGGTACAACAGTTACGTCCAGTCCAAGATGTACAATCTCTGGAAGAAACCTCCCCGGGCGGCAGTGGGTAGGGAACTCGCCACCGCACTGGTCGCCTTCCGGGTCTTCCGGGACGGGCACATCGAAAACATCCGACTTCAGGAATCTTCCGGGAGCCGGGCTCTGGATGATTCCGCCCTCCAGGCGGTACGAATGGCCGACCCGCTTGACGCTCTGCCGGCAAATTTAAAGGGGCCGTACCACGACTTTCTGATCCTCTTTGAGCTGCAGTAGGCGACCCGATTTATTCACAAATTGGGTTAAGTTATTGCTGGGCAAATCACAACCTGAAATATTCACGAAAAATTTCATTTTTCGTGAATATTTCAGGTTAAGGAGAAGAAAATGAAATTGACGGTGAAACTGACCAACCTAACGGCGGCCGGACTGATTCTGCTGCTCCTGCCGGTCTCCGGGCGAGGGCAGACCAAAATCAAGGTCAGCGGTCGCTATACCCCCCACCTGAAGGTGGCGGTGGTTGACTTTGCATCACAGGGGGGAGGCGAAGCGGGCTGGCCGAAAGAAATGGCGGATCTGCTCACCGACAACCTGACCATCACCGGCTTCTTCTCCCCGGTGGAAAACCGGCAATTCGTCGCCGAAGCCGAGGCGACCGACCGGCGGACCAAGAAAATCAACCTCCCCGAATGGCGGGCGCTCGGCGCCGACGTGGTGGTCAAGGGTTACTTCACCTCCACCGGGGATACCGTGACCGTCCAGTGCCAGGCGATCAGCGTCTCCCGGGGCCGGACGGTTTATTCCCGGGGATACCGGGACGCCAAATCCCGCTGGCGAGACATCATTCTCCGGATGGCCGACGAGATTGTCTTCGCCCTGACCGGGGAAAAGGGGCTGGCCCGAACCAGGATCGCCTTCACCTCCGCCGCCAACGGGGAGAAGAAAGTCTATACGATGGAGGCTTCCGGACACAACTGGCGCAAGGTCAACTCTGGACCGGGTTTGGCCCTCTATCCCGCCTGGACCCCGGACGGCCGATCTCTCGCTTACACGGGTTACGCCTACTCCTTCCCCTGGATCTTCCTCGACAACCTCGACACCGGAAAACGTCGGGTCATCTCGTCCCATCCGGGTCTCAACGCCTTCCCGGCGATCTCCCCCGACGGCCGCTGGTGCGCCTTTTCCTTGAGCAAGGACGGCAACACCGAGATCTACAAAATGATCCTGGACGGCAGCCGCCTCACCCGGCTGACCAACAGCCGGGCCAATGACTGTTCCCCCGCCTGGTCTCCCGACGGCCGCTGGATCGCCTTCACCTCCGACCGGTCCGGAAACCCCCAGATCTATCTGATGGACGCCGCGGGTGGGAATCTCCGCCGCCTGACCCGGCAGAGCGGTTATAGCACCTCTCCCGACTGGTCGCCCCGGGGGGACCTGATCGCCTATACCTCGCGGGTGGGAGGGAGTTTCGACATCTTCACCGTCAACGTCGGAACCGGCGAGGTCATTCGGCTGACCGGCGACCGCTATCAGAATGAGGATCCCTCCTGGGCACCGGACGGGCGGCACCTGGTCTACTCCTCCCGCCGGGGCGGGCGCACCGGACTTTTTATCATCGACAGTGTCAACCCTCAACCGGTTCCGGTCACCGGCGGCCAGGACTGTTTCACCCCCGCCTGGGGACCATTTCTCGCTCGTTAGACGGAAAAATCCAGAATTGTCTTGCCTGGCCGAAGACAATCGGATTATATTCGGCCTCCAGTCGGGAAACGGAAAAAATAACAAACAGCAAAGGGAATAATATCCCCAAAGGAGAAACGAGTATGAGAAAGAACTTGATCTGGGTTGCTGGTGTTTCCCTTTTCGCGGTAATCCTGTCCGGCGGATGCTCATCCACTCCGAAACCGGGTGCCACCCCGGAGGACCAGATGGCCGCCCTGGGGGGACTGGATATCCCGCTCGGCCCCCTGGGCGAGGGGATCGTCTTCGGGGAACCGATGCCGGAAGACGCCCTGGTCCTCAAGCCTATCTACTTCGACTTCGACAAGTCCGAGATCCGGGAAGACAACCTGCCGATCCTGGAAGGGATCGCCGCCTGGATGATGGAGAAGCCCGAGGCCCGGCTTAAGATCGAGGGACACTGCGACGAACGGGGGACCAAGGAGTACAACCTGGCCCTTGGCGAACGGCGGGCGCTGAGCGTCCGGAGCCACCTGACCGGGCTGGCGGTGAACCCCGAACGGATCTTCACCATCAGCTACGGGGAAGAGGATCCGGTCTGCCTGGAAGCCAGCGAGGAGTGCTGGGCTCAGAACCGCCGGGCCGAGTTCCTGGTCAATTACGGTGGAGAAGAGACCGTCGGCGGGGAAGAACCTCTGGCGCCCGGGGAAGCGGTAGTAATGTTTGAAGAGACCGAAGTGATCGAGGAAGTAGTGGAGGCGCCTCAGGAAAATACCGCAAGTTCCGGACCC
Organism: uncultured bacterium; assembly: GCA_964587835.1. GTDB lineage: Bacteria > Auribacterota > Erginobacteria > Erginobacterales > Erginobacteraceae > Erginobacter. Next base: position 7,304 of record CAZPMN010000034.1, on the reverse strand, counting down.
CGGGAACGTTCAATCGACCGTTACTACCGCTGATCTTGATCTCCCCGGGGAGATCAAGATGTGAATAGTTCTGAATCCATCCGGCGGGGTGAAAGAAACCCCTGAGGTCGGCCAAGCTTGCAATCACTCCGATTTTCCGATCCGACAACCGGGATTTTCTTGCGATGACAAGAACTTTACTGATCGCGGCGGCGGCATTAATCCTGTTGGCGGGGTGCCAGACGACCCGCCAAAAGCAGGCCGCGGCTCAACGCCAGAATTGGGAAGATTCAACCAGCCGCCGTCTGCTCAATGTCGAAAACCGGATCCGCGAGCTGGAGAACAACCTGGCGTTCCTCCGCCGGGAGCAGAACACCATAGACAGCCAGTTGGCCCGGTTCCTGAACGATTCAAGCTCGGTGGGGGCCGCCCAGCGGGCGGAGATCGAGTCCCTGCGGGATGAACTGAAAAAGACCCGGGAGGCCAACCAGCAGAAGATGGCCATCATTTTGGAGGAGGTCGCCCGGGAGAATGAGCGGATCCTGAAAAGCATCCGGGCGGGTCGGGGAACCTCCGGCTACGCCCAGGGTTACGAGCATGTCGTCCGTTCAGGCGAGACCGTCTCCACCATAGCCCGCCAGTACGGGACCACGGTTGAAGCCATTGTCCAGGCCAACGAACTTGCTAACCCCAACTCGATTCGGGTCGGCCAGATCCTCTTTGTCCCCGAGTAGCATCAGGCCCGAGGGACTCAGGCGTTCTTCTCCCGCCGGGGACGACGCTTCCTCCCCGGCTTCTTCCGGGCGGGAGGGGTGATTCCCAACCGCTCCCAGGCTTCCCCCGGCTTGAGCTTTCTCACCGCGACGAAAGTAGCCATCGTCTCCTCTTTGGGCATAGCCCGGCCCTGTTCCCAGGAGCGGACGGCGGCCACCGAGACATTGAGGAGGCGGGCGAAATCGGCCTGGTTCAGTTTCAGGCGCTTGCGCTGGGTCTTGACCAGCCGGGGGCTGATCCGGGCTTTCTTCACCTCTTCCGGCGGAGCCGCCTCGGGAACCGGGGCGGCCTGCCGCAGTTCCCTATCCTGCCTGGCCACGGTCCTGGCCAACCGGGCGATCTCTTTTTCCTGCCCGGATACCGTTTTTTGCAGGGACCGGATTCTGGCATTCAACGGTCCGGCCGCCTTCTTCACCTCTTTCTTCGCCAGTCGGGTGATCTCTTCCTTGATGGCTTTCGCAAAGTCGGGCATAAGAATCTCCTTCGGGTCTGACCCCGTTTCAATCGGGTTAACATATTCCGAACAATGGGAGGCTATCCGCCTGATCTCCCTTCGATGGTACTATGATTGACAGGCGAAATACACCTGTCAAGCAAGAATTAGAGCGGAAGGTCCCGCCACGGCGGAGAAATCAGCGGGTGGCGGGACGGGCGGGGTAAAACAGAAGGTAAAAATAATACTCAGGATAAGGGCTTTTGATACCTGACTAAAAACCTCTCCCGTCGGTTTTCCAGTCGCTCGGGTATCATACCGCTTTTCTCTCCCCAGCGGCGGAACCAGGCCAGGGAGGGGAGATGGTCCCCGGCGATGACCGGCGCCTGGGCGGAGTGAAAACGGTTGATCTCTTCCCGTGAGCAGTCGTGGAGAACCACGAAGTACCCACCGGGGCGAAGAATTCTCCGGCATTCCTTTAAAACCTCCAGCTGCCGTTCAAAGTGGGGGAAAGCCGAGAAACAGAAGACCAGCCGGACGGACCGGTCCCGGAGGGGAAGGTGATGGGCGTCGCCCTGGACTCGATGAACGGAGCCGTCACGAAGCTCACGGAGCATCCGCCGGGAGAGGTCGAAGACCAGCAAGGGGTTGGCGTTGACTTCGCGGAGAAACCCGGCCAGCCGGCCGGTACCCCCTCCCAGATCGACCACCAGTCCAGGGATATCCAAAACTTCCGGCGGGAGGACGGATCGGAGCAGGTCGCGGTTTTGGGCGGTGAGCAGGTTATCCCGATGCCAGGCGGGGGCAAGGCGGTCGAAGAAGACCCGCTTCTCCCGCAATCTCCGGGGGGCGGAGGTGGACATGCTCATTCCGCCTCCTCCGCCGCCGGCCCCGTTCCCGGAAACCGTTCCTTCAGCACGGCGATCACCGCCGGGATTACCGCCGTTTGAAACACCGCCCCCGGCAACCCCCAGAAAATGGCCGGAACCAGCAACCAGCCGGCGGGGAGCTCAACCACCCGACCCGCCAAGAAGATAAAGGCCACCCGGACCAGCCGTTGGAGAACAAAGGCGGCCGCCAAGCAGAGGTAGAGATTCCAGAATCTCTGCCGATAAGAAAACACCAACCAGAGCACCATTGCCATCCCCTCCAGGATCATTAGGAAAGCCACCGGCGGGTAGAGGGGGGGCATCCCGGTGGCGACCCCCGAAATCAGCGGAACCAGGATGGCCAGCAACAGGGAGGTTCCCGGCCGAAGGGTGGCGGCGGCGATCAGGAGGGGAAGGAACATCGGCATCAAGTGAACGCCGAGACCGAAGGGGTGGAGGAGAAGGGGGAGAACAAGCGCCAGCGCTCCCCAGAGTCCGCCCCAGATCAGGTCGCGCGGGAATAGTTGATCCGGCCCGGAAACCATCAGAAATCCACCGAGATTTCGCCCCAGAGCCAGCGACCCGGCAGGGGGTAACCTTCCACCATCCGGTAGCTCTCGTTGAAGACATTGCTGACCCGAAAGGTAAAGACCGCCCCCCCCCACCCATAACTCAACCGGAGATCGGTCACCGCGAAATCCTCCTTGTCATCATCGTTCAGCCGCAGATCATTTACTGCGGTGGTGGTGGACTGGAGCGAAAGATCTCTCCAGGAAAACCGGTTGATCCACTGGCAGACCCCGGGAGCTAGTCCGATTACGCGGTGGTTCTGATCGAGATAGGTATAGGTAAGCAACATCTCAAACCAGTCGGCCGGGGTGAGTACGGCCGAGAGCTCGATCCCCCGGTTGACCAATCCGCCGGTGTTCTCCGCTTGAGGAGGACGGTAGATGATCAGATTCTCGGCGTCGATGTAATATCCGGTCAGGTCGAGGGCAAAAACCGCCCCGAAGTTCTGCCGGATACCCAAATCGCTCGACCAGGCCTCCTCCGGCTCCAGGTCCAGGGAGGAGGGAGGGAACATGTAGAGCTCTCGGATGCTGGGCGATCGGTAGCCCCGGGCGACCTGTCCGTGGAGGACGGTGGATTCGGTAAGCAGACAACGGCCCCCGAAGCGGGGCAGGGCCCGGATCCGGTCGTGCTCGGCCGCGGCCAGCCTCAAACCCGCCTGGAGGGTGAGAACCTCCCACAGGGTATGTTGATCGTCCAGGTAGATCCCTCCCCGGGTCTGATGATATCTTCCGACATCCACCCCGGCGGCCGGCTGCTCGCCCTCTCCGCTCATCCTCTGGATATCCCCCCCCATCTCCAGTTGGTTGGCGGGAAAGAGATCAATCAACTGGTATCCGGTCAGGCCGACGGTAGCGTCGGTCGACTTCCAGTCCTCGTAACCGGTAAAGTCGTGCTTGCCCCCCTGGCCGTAAAAAGTCACGGCCCCCCGGGTCCCCCGATAGGTGTTGTATAGGGTCAGCCCCCCACCTCCCCGTCCCACCTTGCGCCGGTCATCCGGACGGGGCGCGGTCACCGGGCCGGGATCCTCGACCGCGAAGTCCACCCCCCAGCCGTTGATCACCGCCTGCCAATGCTCCGAGAACCGGCAGCCGGCCTTGAGATAGCCGTTCCAGCCCCGGAAACCGCTGTTTGGGCGATGCCCCTCGGTCTCCCGACGCAACAGGCTGGCACTGTAGGAGAAATCCTCGGCCGTCCCCGAATGGCTGAGCCCGGCCTGGTAGGAGTGGTACTCCCCGCCCCCCGCCGTCACCCGGGTGGCCGGACCCGCTCCCGGTTCCGGAGAGCGGGTGATGATGTTAACCACCCCTCCCAAGGCCCCGTCCCCGTAGTGGAGGGAGTGGGAGCCGCGTAGGATCTCCACCCGCTCCACCCCCTCCAGGGGGTAGGCGTCGGGGATGGGATGGCCGAAGAGACCCATCGTGGTCGGCTGACCGTCGAGGAGAACCAGGACCTGGGAATTAGGGGTCCCGCCCAGACCGCGGATGTTCAAGTTCCCGGCCGCCCCGGTACCCACCCCATAGCTGAAAATCCCCCGTTCGTCGATCCAGACCCCCGGAACCCGGGCCGAGATCAGATCCAGCACGTTGACTTCACCCGAATCCTCGATCTGGGATCGGTCGATAATCGTGATACTGGAGGAGGCTTCCCGGCCCGCCACCGACGAATCGGGGAAATCGTAGACCACCACCTCGTCCAGCGCCACCCCGCTCTCCAAAGCCAGTCCGGTGGACCCGGCCAGTAGATAGCAGGCCGCCGTCAGGAAGCAACCGAAAATTTTCATCCTTTCTCCCCTGCCCCCCGGGGGGCAATGTTACTTTTTTCAGATTCGTGCCACCATATCCCAATTGATCCCGATTCTCAATCATTTTTTCCTTATCCTTAACCTGATTTATTCATAAATCAGGTTAATACGCCGACTCGAAGCTGATCGAAACCGAGATCGGGTTCCCTGCGACCCCGGCCACCGGCGCCGGGAAAGGGGCGGCCCGGGCCAGGATCTCCAGGGCCGCCCGGTTGAAGAGGCGGTGAGGGGAGGGCTCGAGTAGCCGCGGCTCCCTGATCTTTCCGGCGGAGTCGATCCGAAACCCGACCCGAACCGACCCCTCCAACCGGTTGAGCCGGGCCCGGCGGGGGTAATAGGTTGCCTCCTCGATCCGGCGGCGGACCCGGCGCAGATAGTCGTCGGCCTCCGGACCGGCGGTGAACTCCGCCCGCCCGGCCCGGCCGGCGGTTGCCGGTAATGATGCCGGAAAGGGAGAATCCGTTTCCGACTCCCCTTCCTCCGGTCGGGAAACCTCCGGGGGGCAGAGCAGTTCCGGCCCCTTCTTCAATTCCCGGATCGAAATCGGCTCGTTTTCCGGCTCCCGGCGGGGCCGGGAATTGCGAGACGGGGGAAGGGACTCGGGGGCGTGGAGGCCGATCTCGATCAGGACCGCGCCGGGTTGACCCTCCCCGGGGCGGGGAGATCGACCCTTCCAGCGCCAGCTGGAGACCAGGACCCCGTAGGCCAGCAGGTGAAGCGCGGCCGAAAAGACGACGGCGGCAGGCAGGATATGGCCAAGCGGCTTCCTCATCCGGCCATTAACAGCCCGTGCTCCCCGAGCAGTTCACGGTCGGAGAGGATCTCTTCCGGCCATCCCCGGGCCGCAATCCGACCCCGGTCAAGCAGGATCACCCGGCCGGCCAGGCCGGCGACCAGCCCGAAATCCATGCTGGAAAAGATAATCGTGGTCGGTAGGCCCCGGAGAATTTTCAGCAATTGCCCGGTCTCCCGGGGGTCGAGCCCCAGGGCCGGCTCGTCAAGGAAGATTACCTGCGGAGCGCCGATCAGGCAGCCGGCCAGGCAGACCCGCTTCTTCTCCCCGAAACTCAGTTCCAGCGGCGAGCGCGGCCCGTACCCCTGGAGATGAACTCTTTTCAGAGTTTCTCCGACCTGCCGGCGGACTGCCGCCGGATCCCGGTCGTTGTTCAAAAGGGCGTAGCCGACATCATCCTCGACCGTGGAGGCGATCATCTGGTCGTCCGGGTTCTGGAAGAGAAAGGCCGAAGCGGACCGCGCGGGGTGACGGCTGATCTCGCCCGTCTGCCGGCCTCCGGGCAGGAGCCCAGCCAGGAGAAGCAGGAGTGTAGACTTCCCCGAACCGTTGGGGCCGATCAGGGCCACCTTCTCCCCTCGCTCCACCCGCAGACTGATGTCGGCCAGGGCCCGGTGGTCGTTCGGATAACAGTACCCGAGCCCGATCGCTTCTATTTGATATTTTTCATTCATCCTTGAATATTCCTTGTTGGATATTAGATATTCGACCCGTCTCTATGCTTCGATTATTCGTTCTAGAGCACCGCCGGAATCACGACCAGCCCAAGGCCCGCTGTCAGAAAGAGAAAAAGAGCCGCGCTGTCCGCCGCCCGCCATCGGGCCGAGAAACAGGTGTAGAGCCTTCCGTTAAATCCCCGGCTGAGCAGGGCCTGCTCCAGCCGGCCTCCCTGGCGGATAACCCGGAGAAGGATCACGGTCAGCAACCCGGTAACCCGGACCGGATGCTTCCGCAGGCAGCGGGGGGTCAGACCCCGGCTCTTCCAGGCCGTGGGCATTCGGGCGAACTCTCGAATAATCTTTTGCCCGATCAGGATGATCAGGAGGGCCTGGACCGAGACCCGGGCCGGGATCCGGAGCAGGCCGGCCAGATAGACGCACTCGGCAAAGGTCAGCGTACCGAAGAGGAGCAGGGAAACCGCCAGGGCCCAGAAGCTCTTCAGGGCCAGCCGGAAAAACAGGTCGAGGGAATCGCCACCGGAGAAAAAATCACCCAGCAGCGAGCAGAGGAAAAATATCGCGAGGAAACCGACCAGGCCCTCTCCCCCCCGAAGCAGGATTCTCCAGCGGCCCATCCCTCCAGAGAGGAGGAATATCACCAGCAGGATTGCCAGCTTGCCGGACACGGAGAAAAACGTTTGATCCGGGAGGAGAAGAAAGGCCAGGAATGTCGCCCCCCCCAGGAGAAGTTTGAAGAGCGGATGCCGGGAAGAGATCGGAGAACCCGTCCCCTTGACCGCCCCGCTCAGGGAATTCCGCTGCCCGTGGTTGACATGTTGAGCGAACAATGCTTTACCCCTCGCAGAGATTTCAGGCGCCCGGCCAGCCTTTCCAGAACTCCGGGGCGGCCCCGGACGATCACCACTTCCAGGCAGTTGTCGTGGTCGAGGTGAACGTGCTGGGTGGAGACGATTTCTTTCAGGTGACGGTGCTGGATATCGGTGATCGCCTCCTGAAGACGGCGACCGTGGTGGTCGTAGACCAGCATAATCACCCCGGCCACTTCCTTCGACTCCTTCCACTGCCGCTCCACCAACTCGGAGCGGATCAGGTCACGGATTGCCTCCGAGCGGCTCTTATAGCCGGTCCGTTGAATGGCGGCGTCGAAACGTCCGAGCAAACTCTTCTCCAGGGAGACCCCGAAACGAACCAGTTCATCCATATCCCGCTCCTTAGTTAGCACGATTTTCAAAATTGTAACACCCATGGCCGGACGGAAGCAAGACCGATCCAGGAAAGAGGTTGAATCCCGCAGGGAATGGACTATGATTATTTTAGGGAATGGAGAATGGGGAATGGTGATCAGTGATCAGTAATCACTACTGTCCGGTTGTTGGACCAGTGGTTTTTCCTAACTACATAT
>CAZPMN010000033.1:0-24828 GCA_964587835.1 uncultured bacterium | reverse complement strand
TGTCGTAACCGCTTATTGCATATAAAGAAGGAAGGAAGGAAGGAAGGAAGGATTAAATTACTTGACATTATTAGCTCCTTTCCTGGTGGGAGCCACTATATGAATTTTCCGGAGGTAAGGTCAAGAATATTCTTGAATTCTTGAATTTTTCTTCGATGGCGCAGCATCTCTCCCGGCATCTTTTTATTCCATTTCAACGATCTTCCACCCCCGCGGTCGGAGGTTCTTCCCCCCGGAAGATATAGACGGTGAAGTTGCCGTCGCGGGCCCGGAGATCGGCCCGCCGGGGGAGGCGGTCGTGCCGCCGCTCCCAAAGCGGAGAGTGAAAGCGCATCTTCTCCTCCAAACTCCAGCCGCTCCCGACGGCCGGCGGGGTGGGGTTGTCCCGCAGCCAGTATACGATCCCCGCGGACCGTTCATCCCGGACCGCCAGTTTCTCCCAGACCCCCTCCGGAACCGGGCGGCCGGGATAAACCGGCAGAACCCGGCGGCCGTAGACCAGGTCAAGGGGTGTCGGCAGCTTGTCGACGAACTCGCCCTCCACCACCACCAACTCGGAGTCGGAGACCCGGCCGGCCAGTTCATCCATAAATAACCGTGTTCCCCGGTATTCCCGGTGGAGAAAGAGGGGGGCGCTGTTGCGGATGGAGGTGGCCAGGAGGAGGACCAAGGCGGCCGGGGCCAGCAAGCGCCCTCCCGGACGCGCCCGGGAAAGACAGCGCAGGGCGTAGACTGCGAAGACGATCAGGCCGGGGATAACCGCGTCGGCGAACCGGCGGGCGGCCCACATATAGTTGAAATGGACCATCTGCCGCCAGGTAAAGACCACGGCCGGGGCGGCGACGACCAGGAAGAAGAGCCAACCCGCCGGTGAACGCTCCTGGCGGATGAAGAGGAGGATCCCAACGAAGGCGACGGCCAGGAGGAGCGGACCCAGCAGCCAGCCGAGCTCGATTAGGTTGGTCCGGTCGGCGTTGGGGGGGTCCAGGTAAGGTCGGATAAAATAAGCCCAGACCCCGACCGCGGCCACCGCCGCCAGCAGAAGCCAGCGGGCGGTGGAACCGGAAGAAGCCCGGCCCAGCCGATCCCGAAGATCGGCGGGGAGGAGCCGCAAGCCGGCGGCCAGGAGAACAACGACCGCGGCCAGAACCGGGCCGGCCTGGAGAATCATCCCCCCCGGGCGGAGATTGGCCACGGAATTGGCGAAGTAGCGCCAGTCGCCGAAGAACTGGGGAGCAAGGGAAAACCCGGTGAAGAAAAGGAGCGGGAGGAGCAGGTAGAGATCATCCCGGCAAAACTTCTTCCACCAGCGACAGTAGAAGAAGACCGCCAGGGGAAACCAGATCAGAAGCGAGCTGACCCGGCCCAGGAGGAAGAGCCCCCAGGCCGTCCCGGCGGCGGCCGCCCAGAACGCCTCTTCCCGTTTTAGGTACCGGAACGCCGCCGCCACCCCGGCGAAGAAGAGGAACTGGCTGAGCATCTCGGAAGTGGGGAAACGGGCCTGCCAGATCTGGACCACGTTAAAGACCAGGAGCAACCCGGCCGCCAGGGCGGCCCGACCGCCCCAGAGCTCCCGGACCGCCAAATAGACGGCGGCCAGGGCGGCCAGGGCGGCCAGCGGGGTGAGGTAGAAGAGTCCCCCCAGCCCGGCCCAGCTGTAAAGGACGGCCAGCCAGAGGGGGAAGAGATGGTAGAACTCCGGAATCAGCCGGGACGGGTTTGACCGGAAGTAGCGGAAACCGGGATACTTCTCCGGGTAGCCGGTGGAGTGGCGCCAGGCCAGTTCTCGGATCTCCTCTTCCTCCAGTGCTCCGGCCAGCCGGTCGGCGGGGAAGATGGTCCCCTCCCGGGCCAGGTGAACGGCGGTATTGACGTAAACCCCGGGATCCCAGCCTCCAAAGATATAGGGAACGGGACGCGAGAAGAGGAAAACCCCCAAAAAGAGGAGGAGCAGAAGGGCCGGGAACTCTCTCTTGCCACTCCTCTGGAGGATCAGACCTGACCGGCGACGGTGAAGGGCCAGGAGAACCAGAGAGAGGAGGAGGGCCAGGGCGGTCAGCCGGGGGACGGTGAAGAGCCCCAGGTAGGCCAGAAGCAGCCCGACGATTGAGGAGAAGGCGATGGAGAAGACGAGGGCGAAGAAGCCGAACTCCAGCCAATCCGGCGGGGTGGAAAACCGGCGGCGGGGGACCGCGCCCAGCAGGATGGCGCCGGGAAGGAAGAGGATTACCACCGCCTGAACCGGAATCAGGAGAGAGGTGATGGCCATAAGTCCATACTAAGTCAAAGGATTACCCGGAGCAACGGGAATTATCCCGCAGTACTTCCTCCTTGCTTTATCCCGCCCGATCGGCCAGAATAAAATCTCAAGTTCCGGCCCGGCGCCAGGGGGCGATTCGAAGGAATATTTCCGCCGGGAATGGGCCATCACTGCCAGGAGAGACGGACATTATGGATATATCAGTCGTGGTGCCGGTATTCAACGAAGTGGAAAGTGTCGAGTCCCTCTGCCGCCGTCTCCATGAAATCCTCTCCGGGATGGGGCGGACCTACGAGATCCTCCTGATCGACGACGGTTCCACCGATGGGACCTTTGAACTCCTGGCCGAGCTCCAGCGCGACCTCCCCCATTTCCGGGTCATCCAGTTCCGCCGGAATTTCGGCCAGACCGCGGCGATGAGCGCCGGCTTCACCCATGCCAAGGGCGACGTGGTGCTCACCATGGACGCCGACCTACAAAATGACCCCGATGACATCCCGTACCTGCTCGAGGAGATGGACGACGGCACCGACGTGGTCAGCGGGTGGCGGCGGGACCGGCAGGATCCCTTCTTCAGCCGCCGGCTGCCCTCGATCCTGGCCAACGCCCTGATCAGCGCCATCACCGGGGTCAAGCTCCACGACTACGGATGCACGCTGAAAGCTTACCGCCGCGAGATCGTCCGCGATATCCGCCTCTACGGCGAGACCCACCGCTTCATCCCCGCCCTGGCCGCCTGGGTGGGGGGGCGGGTCAAGGAGATCCCGGTCAACCATCATCCCCGCCGCTTCGGATCCTCCAAGTACGGCCTCTCCCGGATCTCCCGGGTGGTCCTCGACCTGCTGACCGTCAAGTTCCTGATGCGCTTCAGCACCCGCCCGATTCACGTCTTCGGCAAATGGGGGCTATGGGCCGGGATGGCGGGATTGGCGATGATGGCCTTCATGGTGATCACCCACCTCTTTTTCCTCCTCTTTGGAACCGAGTTCGGAGCCGACTTGATCAAGAGACCCTTCTGGATCATGTCGGCCTTCATGCTGGTCTTCTTCGCCCTCCAGTTTATCAGCATCGGCCTGCTGGCCGAACTGCAGATCCGCACCTATCACGAGTCTCAGGACAAGCCGATCTACGTCATCCGCACCATCCTGGAATAAGCGATGGGTGTACCGAGAAAAGCAGCTCGGGGGAGGGAGAAACCAGCTTCACCCCGCCGCGCGTCGGCGGGGCGGACCTTGGTTGCGGCCGGGTTCGGGCTCCTGCTCATCCTGGTACTGCACACCAGCGGTCACCTCTTTTTGCGGACGGCCCTGAACTGGATGGTCTGGTGGATCCCGGCGGGATTACTCCTCATCCTCTACGGTCGCCAAATTGACCCGGAACCCGGGCGGCGACGGATCCCCGGACCAATCGCCGCCCTGACCCTGATCCTGGTGGTCGGGCTGGTCTCCAGTCTCGTTCGCGCCAAGTGGTTCTTCTTCCTCAACTGGCTGCCGAGCGGAGCCCCCTTTCGCTCCGGCCTGGTCCGGTTCATCCTCGGCACCGCCCTGCTTACCCCCCTCTTTGCCTGGCGGCGCTGGCCGCGGTGGGCCACCCGCTGTCTGCTGGCGGCGGCGGCGGTGATCCTGGCGGCCGCGGCGATGCAGAGCGCCCTCCAAACCTTGGGGGGGAAGGTCCTCTACCGGACCGATCATCCCTCATTCATGTTCCGGCTCTGGGAGTTCGGCCGGGCCTTCCCGGCCCTGGGCGGCTACAACCCCTGGTGGAACGGGGGGATCGAGCACTTCGCCGGCGTCACCTCCGGCGCCCAAGGGATCGGACTGCTGATCTACCCCCTCCTGCGGTTGGCCCCGGTCCATACCTTTTACAATGGCGCCGTTCTGGCCATTTTCATCCTCGCCATTCCGGTTATCGCCGCCCTCTCGGTCCGGGCGGTTGGGGGGCGGGGGGAGGCCGCCGCGGCCGGGGCTATCCTCGCCCTCGGGGTCAGCCAGCACCAGTTCCTCTGGATGTGGCACTTCGGCACGGTGGGGGCGACCTTCTCCGCCAGCATGGTCGTTCCGGTGCTGGCCCTCTCCTACCGGGCCGCGGTCCGGCACCGGCGGGACGGAGCCACCTTCCTCGGCCTGGCGCTCTCCGCCTTCCTGCTGGCGATGTGGGCCCCGCTCGGGGCTACGGTCGGCCTCGGCCTGATCGCCGCCTACCTCCTCTCCCACCGATGCTGGACCCGGCGGAGTTTCTGCTTCCTCCTCGCCGCCGGCGGGCTGGCCCTGATTGCTTACCTGCCCTGGCTGCGGGTGATCCTCTTTCCCGCCCGGGGGGTGGTGGAGTATGTCGGCCGGGAGCTGTACCATTCCCCGGCCCCGGGCGATTTCCTCTCCGGCGGCTTCGCTCGTTTGCGAGCCCACCTGAACGAGGGCAATCCGATTCTTCTCTTCCTCGGCCTGGGCGGGGTAATCGTCGCGGCGCCGCGGACCATCCGGCGCTGGTACCTGCCCGCCGTCCTGATCCTGACTGCGGTCTGCGGCTGGGCCCTGGAATGGAAACCCCTCTCCCAGCTCGACCGGGTGGCCATCCCGCTTCTCTTCGCCGCGGTCGTGCCCGCCGCTCTCGGCGCGGGACGGATCTTGAGCTCCGGCGGCTGGCGGGCGGCTCCGGCTAAGGCGGCCCTCTTCACCCTCTTGGTTCTCTCCGGCCACAACGTCTCCCGGCTCTACGCCAACCGCGGGTTCGCCCCCGCCCGGACCATCCAGCCGGTGGTGGAGGAAATGGTGGAGTGGATCCGCCAAGCGGTCCCGGAAAACGGCCGCCTGCTCTTCGCCGGACGGGCGGTCCACTCCTACGGCTGGGGAAATATCGCCTACCTCCCCGTGCTGACCGGACGGGAGATGATGGCCGACGATTACTACGGCTTTCCCCCAGGAACCATCGAGTACAACTACCCCCCCCAGCCCTACCGCCGATCCATCGACCGGTTCCGGGAGTTCGCCGGAGCCTATAACGTCACCCACGTGATCACCCGGCACGATAATTTCCGGGAGTTCTTCGCCCGGCATCCCGACGTCCTCGAGAGTGTGCAGACTTACTATTTCCGGGGTTCGGAGCTGAGCGCCTACCGGCTGCGCCGCGACCGCCCCCTCCTCCCCGCCGCCGGCCGGGTCCGGGCCGATGTCAACCATCTCACCGTCGAATTCGACGGCCCGCCCGAAGACGTGATTCTTCCCTACAACTGGCGCAACGGCCTGGTCTGCCTCACCGAGGGAGCGGAGATCGAACCTCACCCCTATGACGAGAATATCCGGCTGATCGCCGTCCATCCGGCCGATTTGCGGAAAGTGGAGATCGGCTACCGGATGCCCTGGGGCCCGGTCGAGCCGAATTTTGACGGGAGGTTCCATCATTGAGCGGAGTAGCGGATAGATCCCCCCCGGCCGCCGGGTCAAGATCCGGAAGCGGCGGGCGGCTGAGCCTGGCTGTCATCTTCCTGACCGCCGTCGGCGTCCGCGTCTGGGGGGCCTGGGTCTCACGCTATATCACCGACTTTGACTCCAGCGTCGTCGCCTTGATGGCCCGGCATATGGCCGAGGGCCGGGGATGGCCGGTCTTTTTTTACGGGCAGCACTATATGGGCAGCCTGGAACCGGCGGTCAGTGCCGGGCTGGTCCGGCTCCTCGGACCGACCGGTTTCGCGGTCTGCCTGGGGCCGGCCCTGGTGGCGGTCGCGGCCCTGGCGACGCTTTACGCCTGGGCGAAAGACGCCGGCGGACCGACGGCCGCCAGGGCGGCCACGGCGCTCTGCGTGATCGGTCCCGCCGGCTACTTCTGGTTCCAGTTCGCACCCCGGGGCGGCTATATGGTCGCCCTGCTGGCTTCCGCCTTTCTCCTCTGGAAATCCGGCCGGCTGGCAGTCCGGAGCCGGGCGGGCGGAAACGGGCCGGGGGGGGATTTCTTCCTCCTCGGGCTGGCCGCCGGGCTCGGCCTCTGGTCGCATCCCATCATTGTCTCCGCGGCGATCACCGCAGTGCTCTCTCTCCTGATCGGCTGGAAGGGAGCTTTCTGGCGACGGCCCGGATCGATCCTGGCCGGCCTGGTGGGAACCGTCATCGGACTGGCCCCCTGGTGGATCTACAACCTGACCCGGGGCTGGCCCTCGTTGGAGATACTGGACAATGCCGGCGGGGTGCCCATCCGCCTGGGCATCCGCCTGGCCTGGGCGCAATGGATCAGGATGGTGGGCCTCTACGACTGGCCGAACGGCCTCCACCTAGGGGTGGCGGCCGGTTATCTTGTCCTGGCCGGAATGGGGATGGCGGTCGCCGTCCGTGACCTGGCGGTCCGGCGGGACTGGGATCGCTCCGCGGCCGCGAGACTGAACGGACTTCTCTTCATCGGGATATCGACCCTCTTCCTGATCCGTTCCCGTTTCGTCACCCTGAACACCGCCCGTTACCTGCTGCCGATTGTCCCGGCTCTGGCCCTCTTTGCCGGGTTGGCGATCGTTCGGGCAAGACACTCCTGGGTTCGGCGGGTGGCCGCGGGGATCGGGCTGCTGATCCTGCTCAGCCAGACCGCGGCTCTCCCTGAGCTGATCGAACGGGGACGGCGGGTTTCCCGGCTTCGGAAGGGGCAGGAGGAGTTACGGGCGGCGCTCGACGCTGAGGGGATCCGGACCCTCTACGCTCCCCTCCAGGCCTACCCCCTGAACTTCATGATGGGTGAAACCATCACCTTCTCCGACAGCCGGAAGGTCTTCTATGGGCCTTACTACGAGAAGGCGGAATTCTCCGACACCCCGGGATTCTTGAAGAATCATGCCGGGATCGCCGAGTTCCTGGCCGCGGGCGGGGGACGGGCCCGGGAGGCCGGACCGCCGGGCAGCCGCTTCCACTTTGATTTTTCTCCTCCCGGCGACCGACTCCAGACGATCCCGTTAACCTCGGCGAAATCGATCCTCTTCAACGGCCAGCCGGCACCGGAACTGGCCGACCGGCACGCGAACACCGGCCGGGGTCCCGACTTCAACCTCCAGACCCAGACAGTCGAGTTCCGGTTCGCCCGGGCCGTTGCCCCCCGCCGCCTCCGGCTCGAGTTCGCTCCCCCGGAAAACCTACCCACCGGCTTCTCCGTAGAAATTCGCGATCCCGAAACGGGCGACTGGCAGGAAGTCCTGCCCCGGCAACGGGCCACCCGCTTCTTCTGGTCGGGTCCCCGACCCTTTGACGGCGGGCGGCGGCAGCGGATGGAATTCCAACTGGACGGACGGGAGACCAGCGCCGCCCGGGTTCTCCTGATCGACCCGGACGCGGAGCGGCGGCCTCCTACCTGGAAGCTAACCGAAACGGACATCTTCCAGTCCGAGTCCGGTCGGACGGGCGGCGGGAACGAGGTTCTGCCCGAATTGCTCGACCTGATCGAGGAGCGCGGCCTCCAACGGGTCTATGCCGACCGCTGGGAGTCCAACCGGATCCACCTGGCCACCGGGGGGCGAATTGCGGTCGAGCTCAGTCCCAAGTTGGGATGGGAGGGCGGACTGGAGGCGGACGGGAAGGTCCACGCCGACCAGCGAACGGCGTTCCTGGTCCGCGGACCCGACGCCGGGGATACCGGGCGGGCCCTGCGGGAAGCCGGGCTGGCTTTCCGCGAATTCGCGGTCGAGCCCTGGGTCCTCCTGGTCATCGACCGCGCCCCGGACGGCTCCCTTCCCCTTTACTGGACGGGCTACGCCCTCCGCCTGAATCATTCCGGCCCGGCGGGCGGATCGGAGACCAACCCCTGACCGGAAAGAGCTGCCAATCATGAAAGTCCTCTTCGTCTACCCGGTTCCACCGCCGAGGTTCCAGATCCTCCGCTACCAGCAGGGTATCGGTTCGATCTCGGCCCTCCTGAAACGGGACGGCCACTCCACCAGCTTTCTCTATATCTGGGAGCTTGGAGACGCCGCGCTCGATCAGCGGATCCGACGGTTCCAACCCGACCTAGTCGCCCTCTCGTTGACCAGCGGATTCTTTGAACTGGGATGCGCCGTGGCCCGGGAGATAAAGGATCGACACGGACTTCCCGTTCTGTTGGGGGGGATCCATCCCACCCTCTGCCCCGAGGAAGCGATCGCCGCCGACGGGGTCTTCGCCATCTGCCGGGGGGAAGGCGAATACCCGACCCGAGAACTCTGTGCCGCCCTGGAAAGCGGGGACGATCCGACCGGGATTCCCAATCTCTGGATCCGCCTCAACGGCACGGTCTACCGCAACGAACCGCGCGATCTGATCAGGGATCTCGATTCCCTGCCCTTCCCCGACCGGGAGATCGTCCCCTACCCCGAATTGCTTAACACCCTCCCGGAGATGGAGTTCATGGCCAGCCGAGGGTGTCCCTTCCCCTGCGCCTACTGCGTGAATCACGCCCTGATGGAACTGTACCGCGGCAAAGGGCCCTATGTCCGCTACCGCTCCGTCGACAACCTGCTGGCGGAGATCGGAGAGGTGACCGAGAGATACGGGCGGGAATGGGTAATTGGATTCCACGACGACTCCTTTACCCTGAATCGGGACTGGCTTAAGGAATTCTCCGAAAAATATTCCGCGCGCTTCTCCATCCCCTTCTGGTGCAACTCCACCGCCGACCGGATCGACGCAGAGACCGTGAACCTGCTCAAAGCCGCCGGCTGCTACGAGGTCCGGATCGGGATCGAGAGCGGCAATGACCGGATCCGGATAAAGACCCTGCGCAAGAACGTCAGCCGCGACCAGATCGTCCGCGCTTTCCGGCTCCTCCGCCGGGCCGGGATCCTGACTTACTCCTTCAATATGGTCGGTCTCCCCGGGGAGGGGCCGGCGGAGATCGAGGAGACGATCCGCCTCAACCGGGACGCCCGGCCCGACGAGGTCTTCTGCTCGGTCTTCTACCCCTTTCCCGGAACCGAGCTCCGCCGGCTTTGCCTGGAGAAGGGCTGGTATACCAACCGTCAGGTCCGGAGTTACTTTGAGAACGAGTACGCCCTCGAACAGCCCACGATCAGCGGCCACCAGGTCATCTACTACCACAACATCTTTCCCGACCTGGTGAAGTGGCCCTGGGCGGACCGGATCATCCGCCTGCTGGGTCGGATTCCGGTCAGCCGGACCAAGACCCTCTGGAACGCCTTCCGCCGCCTGCGGGCCAAGACCCGGGAATTCCGCAAGTACCTGGCCGCCCGGCTCCGGAAACCGTCTCGGGAAGAGGCTGACGGCGGACGCCGCTTCATCCCGCCGCCGCCCCGGCCGGCGGAGAATGGTCCCGGAACAGGGGGCCAGGAGACCTCCGGATGAGCGGTTACGTCCAGGAACGGAAATTCGTCGGCCCAGACGGCAGCGCCGGGCTCTGCCGGGAGATCCTCGACCATTACTGCCACCCCGACCCACTCCATCCCGAGGGGACAATCGAGAGCATCTATTACGACGACCACCGGCTGACCGCCTATTGGGAGAAGATGGACGGAAATTGTTACAAACGCAAATATCGGATCCGCTGGTACCCCGGAACCGGGCTCCTCCCGGGGGACCGGAGAGAGGCCTTTCTCGAGGTAAAGAGCCGGATCGTCAACGCCCGGGACAAGCAACGGTTTCCCTTCACCGCAGAGCGGAGACTACTGGAAGAAGCAGACCTGGCCGATCCCGGACTCCTCTCTCTTCTCCGCGACCGCGCCGCGGAGGCCGGTTTCCGGATTCCCCCCGACCTGGTCCCGACGGTGAGCGTTCGTTACCACCGGCGGCGGTACATCTGCCCCCAGTCCGGCAGCCGGGTCTGTTTTGACGTCAACCTCACCACCGGCCGCATCAACGGCGAGGTGATGCCAAACCTCGGTCCGGTCTCTCCCCGACTGGTCATCTGCGAGGTGAAGAACAGGGTGCACAGCGATTGGGAATGGGCCGGCAGCCTCTCCCGAGCGGGACTGAAGCTGTGCAGTTTCTCCAAATACGGCGAGCTGGTACACGCCATAATCAACGGAGGTCTCAGTTAATGAACCGGATATCCCTGCTTGACGCCCTTAATTCGACCGGCCGGACAGCCGACGGGATGAACCTCTCTTTGGTGATCACCGCGCTGCTGGTCTCCCTGGCCGCCTCTTACGCGGCGGCCCTGATGTACCGGATTTTCTACGAAAACCGCGGCACCGGCAGCCAGGCCTACCGGGCCTTCCCCCTGCTCGGCGTCGCCATCACCACCCTCTTTATCTGTATCCAAGTCTCGATCCCCCTCTCGATCGGCCTGATCGGTTCGCTCTCCATTATCCGCTTCCGCACCCCGATCAAGGAACCGGAGGAAGTCGGATTCATAATGCTGGTGATCGCCGCCTCCGTGACCGCGGCCACCTTTAACTTCGACATCCTGGCCGGCCTCTACCTGCTGGCGCTGGCCAGCCTCTTCATCACCCGGAAAGCCAGGAGACTGGGTTTCCTCAAGCGCGACGGCCTGCTGGTCATCACCATGACCGACGAGGGGGCCGGGCGCCTCGAGGAACTGCTTGAGCTCCTGAAAAAAAACCTGCGCCGCCTCTCCGTGCAGAGCACCTCCAGCCGGGAAGGGGTCACCAGCGTCCAGATTACCTTCTCCGGCCTGCTCACCGACGCGACCCGGCTGCACAACGACGTCCGAGGCTTCTCGGACGCGATCAAATCGATGAATGTCTTCCTCGATCGTCCGGGCGGTATGCGCTGAGATGAAGAGTCGGCGGGTCCGGCAAATACTGACGGCCGCCCTGGCGATCGGAACCGCGCTTCTGCTCCTGCCCGTATTCATGCCTTCCTCCCTGGACCGGATCGAGGAGAAAATCGAACGCCTCGACCACCGGCTGCGCCGGCGGCTCGAGCGCCAGGGGGTGGCTTTTCTCCTGGACTTCACCCGGCCCGGCGGACGGGAATGGATCTCGGACCGCGCCCCGCTTCTCCCCGGCGTGGAAGTGAGTGATGACGGGGGAATCCCGGGGGCCCAACTTTCCGGAACCCGCTGGAGCGCCATCCAGACCCCGATCTCCTGGCGGGTGGCCCCGGCCGCCCACACTTTGCTAATCAGAATCAAGCTCCTCCCGCCTACCGACATCCAGCAGATCATGTTTCACGCCGGGCGGCCGGGGAACACCGGCCTGAAACTGGAGGGCGGGGAGATCCAGTGGCACCTTCCGGGAGCGGACGACCAGGTCCTGTCATATCCGTTTGCCCGCTGGGGCGAATACGTGGACATCGCGGGTACGGTCGATCCGGCCACCGGCCGGGCGGCCCTCTACGAGAACGGGGAACTGAAATCCGCCGGCCGGATCTCGAAGGTCCGTTTTCCCGATCAGGGCATCAACTTCGGGCTGACCCGCTGGTATTCCGCCCGCCATCCTCTCCACGCCGTCCTGGTCGAAGCGGCCATCTGGAATCGGCCCCTGACGGGCGACGAGATCGCCGGCCTGGGCCGGCGGCGGGGATCCCTGCGGGCTGAGCTGGCGCCCGCCCACCTCAGGGAGCTGCGGTTCTGGAAAATCCTGGCCGGAACGGTCAGGCAGATCATCCGGTTCCGGGACTACCTGGATCCACGGACCTACGCCCGGCATCCTGAACTTCCGGAACTCCGGCTGCAGTTGCGGAAGCGTCCCCTGAGGGAGATGAACCGGGCGCATTTTCTCAGCCGGCAAAGCGGCCGGCGGACGGCGGATGGAGCCCGCTTCCGGAACGTCCTGGCGATGACCGGGGGCCGGCCCCTCTGGGGCAAAATCTCCCTGGACGGCAGCAACACGCGTTACGGCTCCTCGCCGAGGAAATCGTTCATCCTGGAACTGCCCCAGCCCTTCTTCGCCGGCCTCCAATACCTGCGGCTGGCCCCCCCGGAGGATGCCGGATGGCTGATCCCGCTGATGGATACCGCCCTGGCCGAGACCCTGAACCTGCCCGCCGTGCGCAACGGGCTCTGCCGGCTCTACCTCAACGGTCGCTTCGCCGGCATCTACTACTACGAGGACGATTCCCGGCGGGGGGTATCCCCCCAAACCGCCGAAGATTTCCTCCGGGGACCGGACGACCCCAAGCACTGGAAGTTCCCTTTCCACCAGCAGGCCGCGACCCGGAATCCCCCGCGGGGACCGAGCCGACAGGGCCTCCCCCTCCCGCCGGAGAAAATCGCCGAACTCTATCGGGAATTGGAGGAGCGGATCTTCCCCCTTCTGGCCGGCGACCGGGCGGCGCCCTTCGGCCGGCGGGAATTAAAGCGGGTGCGGGACGAACTCCGCGCCGGGCGCGACGCTCGCTGGTCAGCCTCCGACCTGGCCGCGCCGGCAGAACAGGCGGCGGCCTACCTCCGGTCGGAGATGCTGTTAAACGGCAACCCTTCCCCGGATTATATCCGTCAAGATCTGAATCTGGAGATCCTGCCTCGCGACCGGCTGGACATCCGCTGGTCGAGTTCCCGGCCGGACCTGATCTCCCCGGAAGGCCGAGTCCGGCTGCCGGAGGGCGATCTCCCCGTCGAGGTGGTGCTGACGGCCCGGGTGGCTGACGACCGCGACTCCGCCGAGAAGTCGCTGAATTTCCGGGTGATGCCGTTTGTCCCCCGAATCCCGGCCCTGATGTTTTACCTCAACGAACCTCTCGGGAAGAACAGGAGGGTGGATCTCCGGATCGAGCGCTATCCGGAGGATGTCTTTTCTCCGGTGAAGCACCGGGCGTTTCAGGGCGAGCGAGCCGGAATCAAATTCCGGGGGAACTTCAGCTTCTGGCAGCTGGGGTACGGCCGGGGGGCCGGCCGACGGCGCAAGATGCCCTTCTCGGTCCGTTGCGAGGAACCCCATCGGATACTGAACGAAACGGAGTCGGAACATTTCTACCTGGGCAACGGTTTTTTGGACATTACCTTCATGCGCAATCGGCTGGCCTACGATCTATACAAGTTGATGGGGCCGGGAGAAAAATTCCCCCGACTGGCCCCGGACGTCACCTGGGCGGAAATCTTCGTCAACGGGCGCTACCAGGGATTGTATGAACTGACCGGACGGGTTGACCGGCACCTGCTGGGCTGGGATCGCTTTGCCCCGGAAAAGGCCGATCCGGCCGTGCTCTATAAACATTCCCGGTTCGGCCAGACCTGTTACGACGCGGTCGAGGTCGAGGAACCGCCGCCGGTTTATGGATTTCTATGCCGCCCCTACGAGCAGATCATCGACCTCCTGGAGGAGGCCCCTCCGGAGGAATTTGCCGGGCGGATCGGACAACTGGTGGATATCGCCTCGATGGTCGACTGGCAGCTGCTGGTCAACTACACCGGTAATCTCGACGGGGCGGACCGGAATTTTTACCATGCCCGGAACGCCGGAGCTGGATCACCCTTCTTTATCCTCCCCTGGGATTACGACCATACTTTCGTCGCGCAACCGCCCCTTTGGCTTTCCAACG
Organism: uncultured bacterium; assembly: GCA_964587835.1. Classification (GTDB taxonomy): domain Bacteria; phylum Auribacterota; class Erginobacteria; order Erginobacterales; family Erginobacteraceae; genus Erginobacter. The sequence goes on along the minus strand of CAZPMN010000033.1, from coordinate 11,169 downwards.
CACTCTCCCGCCGCCTGCGGCGGGACTATCCCGGCTACCGGCGGATGCTGGCGGAAAGGTGGCGGGAACTGCGCCGGGGTCCGTGGAGCCGGGATTCGATACTGTCCAGGATCGACAGGATGGAACTGCGCCTCCAGGGATACACCCGATGGGATTACCGGGCCTGGGGCTACCGCTACCCGGGCGACGACGGTCTGGCCCAAGCCGTCAGCGACCTGCGGCGGGAGGCGTTGAACCGCCTGGACTGGATGGATAAGCTGCTGGGCGAGAAAAGCGACGAGATTTAGGATTCCGGCCTGACCTCAAGTTCTGTGCCGGATACGCGTCTTCGGTCAGGCTTTGTGTTACAATTGCCGCCAGCTGATGTACGCCCTAATCAACGGAGGTCTCAGTTAATGAACCGGATATCCCTGCTTGACGCCCTTAATTCGACCGGCCGGACAGCCGACGGGATGAACCTCTCTTTGGTGATCACCGCGCTGCTGGTCTCCCTGGCCGCCTCTTACGCGGCGGCCCTGATGTACCGGATTTTCTACGAAAACCGCGGCACCGGCAGCCAGGCCTACCGGGCCTTCCCCCTGCTCGGCGTCGCCATCACCACCCTCTTTATCTGTATCCAAGTCTCGATCCCCCTCTCGATCGGCCTGATCGGTTCGCTCTCCATTATCCGCTTCCGCACCCCGATCAAGGAACCGGATGAATGTCTTCCTCGATCGTCCGGGCGGTATGCGCTGAGATGAAGAGTCGGCGGGTCGGGCAGATACTGACGGCCGCCCTGGCGATCGGGCTGGCGGCCGGCCTCCTCCTCCCCGTTGTGTTCCCTTCGTTGCCCCTCCTGACCCTGGATTATCTGGAGGCAACCACCCGACAACTGGGGCGCGAGATCGCCGAACGCAGCGGAGTGGTCTTCCTGATCACTTTCGACGAGCCGGGCGTCAGGGAGTGGATCAGCGGAGCCCGCTGCCTGGCTCCCGGGACCCGGGTGGTGGCCGCCCGCTACGGCCGGGGCCGGGAGTTAAACGGAAGGCTTCAGGCCTTCGTGGAGACCCCGATCCGCTGGTCGCGGATCAAGGGCGATTACACTATCTCGCTCTGGGTCAAACCGGACGGCCAGTCAACCACCCAGGATATTCTCTTTCGCTCGGGAAATGCCCAGCAAACCGGGTTCCGGATTGAGGAGGGGATCCTGAAATTCGACGTCCCGGCGCCGGACGGCAACGACCAGACCCTGCAATGCCCCTACGGGGGGTTCGGGAAATTCTCCCACCTGGCCGCGACGGTCAGCCGGGCGGATGGGCGGGCCGCCCTCTACCTGAATGGGGAACTGCAAGACGAGATCGCCGTCCGGGCGGTGGCGATGCCGGAGGAGCTGATCGAGTTCGGGAAGAGACGGTGGTTTGCCGCCCGGCATCCGATCCAGGGAATCATTGATGAGACGGTGATCTGGAACCGGGCTCTGGAACCGGAAGAAATCGGCCGGATCTTCCGGTCCCGGCGGGGAGCCCTGAGCCGACTCGCCTCCCCCGGGGCGTATCTGCGCTGGCGATCATCCTCTTTCCTGGCCGCCCTCGGACGGGCGGCGGGCCGGCTGGGCGAGGGGATCCTGGACCGGACCGCCCGGCTCTTCTCCCCTTCCCACTCCGGCGACCTGCCCCGGCTCGAACTTATTTTGAGCGGAGCGGACCGGAGGCATTTTGCTTCCGCCCACCGGTGCAGCCTGGAGTCCGGACGACGGACCGACCGGGCGGCCAACTCCCGGGATATCCACTTCCGAATCGGGGAAAAAACCCGCCGGGGCCTTCTCCAGCTCTACGGTTCGGATACTTCCTACCCGGACAATCTCCGACCGGCCTACATCCTGGAGGCGCGGGATGGGGAAATCCGTCCGGGGATCTCCCGACTGCTGCTCTGCCCGCCGGAGAACGTCTCCTTCCTCCTCCCCCTGGTGGAGAACGAACTGGCCGCGGAGATGGGGATACCCGGGGTGGCCGCGGGCCTGCTCGACCTCCGGCTGAACAACCTGCCCCAGGGGGTCTACTATTACCTGGACTGGGACCGGCTGGGGGTAGTGCCGGGCGATTACCCGGAACTGTTCCGGGGCCCGAAGCACCCCAAAGACTGGAAAACTCCTTTCCGCTTCTCCGAACAGCCGCTCTTTTACGGGCGGCTGGCGAAATGGAGACTGCCCCTGACCGGAGAGGAAGTGGAAAAGGTGTTCGACCGGGTCAGCCGCCGGTATCGGCCGATCCTGCTGAACGATCCCGCCAGTTCCCTTACCCGGGAGGAACGGGCGCGGCGTCTGGACCGGGACCGGAAGCGGCGGGCGGAGATCTGGCCGACCGCCCGGTCGGAAACACCGGCGGCGCAGCGGTGGGCGGGATTTCTCTCCGAATACCTGGTCCTGGGCGGAAACCCCTCCCCGGACCGGGTCACCAAAGATCTCGACCTCGCCGGACTGCAAACCGCCGGCGTCGGGGTTGAATGGTCAAGCTCCCGGCCGGAGATCATCGATCAATCCGGACGGGTCATCCGGCCCGCCGGTCGCCTCCCGGTGGCGGTGGAAATGACCGCCACCTTCAGCGGGGGTACGGAAGAGGCGGTGCGGAATCTGACCTTCCGGGTCATGCCGGAGCAAACGGAGGTGGCCGCGCTGATGGTCTATGCCCGGCAGCCGGTCCAGAAGGTCCGCCGGGTCGACGCCCGGATAGATTACTACCCCCCCGGCGGAGAACGGGAACCGATCACCCTCTGGGCCACCCAACGGAAACGGGGGGGGATATCGCACCGGGGAAACACCAGCTACTGGAAAGTGAAAAAGCTTCTATCCCTCCGCACCGATACCCCACACGGGATCTTCGGGGAGAGCCGGTCGCGGCACCTGCAGTGCATTAACTCCCTGGAGGATGAAACCTTCATCCGCAACCGCCTCTCTTATGACCTTTTCCGGACATTCGGGTTCGGGCGGGCGGAAAAGCATTACGCCCCCCGGGTGACCTGGGCCGAGATCTTCTGCAACGGAGTTTACCAGGGCCTGCACGAGGTCGGCGCGCGGGTGGACGAGGTGACTCTGGATTTCGCCGAGGGCGAGCCGGGAACCGGTCCGCTCCCGGTGATCTACAAGCACGAGACGGTGGAGCCCCGGGAGCCGTATATGCGGCAGGAGCGGCCGAACCGGCGCCGCGGCCTCTTCCTGGAACCCTTCTGCGATCTGGATAAATTCCTAACCGCGGCGCCGGCCGGGGAATTCGCCGAATCAATCGGCGAACGCTTCGATCTGGATAACGCGGTGGATTTCCATCTCCTGCTCAACCTGACCCAGAACATCAACGGTTACCCCTTCGACTTTACCTGCCACGACATCCTGGCCCGGGACGGGCGGGCGGGTGCCCGGTTCTTTAACGTCCCCTGGGACTTCGCGGTCTCCTTTCGCTCCCACTGGCAATGGCGCTGGATGGCCAACGGGCTGCAGAAACGGCTGGAGGAAGATCTGCCCGGATACCGCCAGCGGCTCCGCAAACGCTGGAGCGAGCTGCGCCGCGACCTCCTCGACGAGGATAACCTGGTGGCAGCGATCAACCACCACGCCGGCCGGATCCACGGCTACGCCCGGTGGGATTACCGGCGGTGGAACTACCCCCCCGAAATCAATCACCCGGACTCCGTAGCCGACCTGATCACCGTACTGAAGTTCAATCTCGAACAGGTGGACGGGCATCTGGCCGGAGGGGAAAATGAAGACAGACCCGCCGGGGGCGGTTCCCGGGACGGACTTGACAATCTCCGGCCGCTTCTGGCACCCTGATCCCCCGAACCCGGCGCCCGGACCAGCAACGACAGACGCTACGGTCTGAACTCCTTACTCTTCAAACATACCCTTGAAGGTAATCGTCGATATCCAATCCGCGGTGGCCCAGCGAGCCGGGGTGGGGAGATACACCCGGATGCTGGTCCGCCATCTGGGACCGCTGGCCGGAGAGGACCGGCTACGCCTGTTTTACTTTGATTTCCGGCGCGGCGGCGAGCCCTTTCCGGTCTCCGGAGCCGAATGGCGGGTTGAACGCCGGATCCCGGGAAGGATCGTTCAGGCGGCCTGGAAGACCTTGTCCTGGCCGCCCTTCGATCTCCTGGCGGGGAAGGCGGATCTCTACCATTTCCCCAATTTCATCCGGCCGCCGCTGAGGCGGGGCCGATCGGTGGTCACCATCCACGACCTTTCTTTTCTCCGTTTTCCCGAGACCACGGAAAGACGGAACCTCTCCTATCTGCGAAAGCGCATCGCCGCCACCGTCAACTCGGCTGACGCCATCCTGACCGGTTCCGAATTCTCCGCCGGCGAGATCGAGGAACTGCTTGAGGTGGACCGGGTGAGAATCCACGCGATCCCGGACGGCCTGGCCGAACAGATCCAGCTTCCCAAACCGGAAGCGGTGACCCGGATGAAGACCCGCCTGGCCCTGGACCGCCCCTACCTTCTTCACGTGGGGACCCTGGAACCGCGGAAGAATATCCCCTTCCTGATCGAGGTTTTTGAGCGGCTGTCCTCCTTCGATGGGGACCTGGTCCTGGTCGGGCGGAAGGGCTGGAACTTCGAACCGATTCTGCAGAGAATTGAGACCTCCCGTCGAGCCCGGCGAATCCGGCGCCTGGACTACGTCGCCGACGGCGACCTGGCGGCGCTTTACGCCGGCGCGGAGCTTTTCGTCTTTCCCTCCCTCTATGAAGGTTTCGGATTTCCTCCGCTGGAGGCCCTGGCCTGCGGGACCCCCGTCATTTCCGCCGCGACCGGGTCACTTCCGGAAGTTCTCGACAAAGCGGCGGAACTGCTCGGAGATTTCGATCCCGCGCACTGGGCGGATAAGATCGAAGGGCTCCTCGCCGACTCCTCCGCCCGGCACCGGGCGCAGACCACCGGACGGGAACGGGCCAACTCCTTCAGCTGGCACCGGACCGCCCGCCGGACCTGGGAGGTTTACCGTTCCCTGGGCGGCCCGGGCAACTGAAGCTTCCTCCCCAACGGCTCTCTCCACCGGATCCCGGCCCCGGCACGGCAGGCAAAAATCATTCGGTTTCCCCCGATTATTCATGCTAATATCCCCCCTCACTGGAAATCGGCGATGAAAAAGATACTGGAAATAATCAAGTGGAAGGACCTGATCCGCAACCTCGTCCTGAAGAACCTGCGGATCCGCTACAAGGGTTCAGCGCTGGGGTTTCTCTGGACCATGCTCAACCCGATGTTCATGATGTTCGTTTATTTCATCTTCATCCGCCTGTTGCGGATCGCCATCGATCTGCCCTCGCTTTTGGTGGGCATCTTATCCTGGCAATATTTTGTCATGTGCCTCAACGACTCGGTCAACGCGATTACCGCCTATCCCTCCCTGATCAAGCGCACCTCTTTCCCCCGGATCGTCTTCCCTCTCTCGATGGTCCTGGCTAACCTGATCAACTTCCTTCTCTCCCTGATCGTTCTAGGCCTCTTCCTGGTCAGCTATTCGCTCTTCTCCGACTATTCCATACAATTGGGGGCGGCCCTCCTCTGGCTGCCAGCGGTAATCGTAATGCAGACCGCCCTGGTGATGGGCTTCTCCAGTTTCTTCGCCTGCTGCAACGTCTACTTCAAGGACATCGAACACATCATGAGCATCCTGCTCCTGGCCTGGTTCTTTCTCACCCCGATTATGTACCCGCTGGAGTATGTCCAGGAACGGGCCGGCAATTATTTCAATATTTACCTTCTCAATCCGATGGTCCCGGTGGTGACTCTCTACCGGTATGTCTTCCTGGGAATGCCCGTCCCGGTCTCCCCGGTCTTCTTCCTCTCCTGCCTCTCCTCCTTCCTGGTCCTGATCGCCGGGGTGGCGGTCTTCCTGAAAAAAGAGATGCAGTTCGCCGACGTGATGTAACCGATGAAGGCCATTGAAGCCATCGATGTCAGCAAGCTCTTCCGCCTCCGGAACACCGGATTGCCGACCTTGAAGGACCGGTTTATCGATACCATCAAGCGCCGGTCGCGCCGGGAGGACTTCTGGGCTCTGCGCAACATCAACTTCAGCGTGGAGGAAGGCGAGACCGTGGGGATAATCGGTCCCAACGGCTCCGGGAAGACCACCTTGCTCTCCGTCATTGCTTCCACCATGGCCCCGACCACCGGGGAGGTGATTACCCGCGGTCGATTGGCCAGCCTGCTGGAACTCGGCGCCGGATTCCATCCCGACCTGACCGGCCGCGAGAACATCTTTCTCAACGGGGCGATCATGGGCCTCTCCCGGAAGATGCTCGAGGATAAGTTCGACTCCATCGTCGCCTTCTCCGGCCTGGACCACTTCATCGAGACCCCGATCAAGTTCTACTCCTCGGGGATGGTGGTCCGGCTCGGGTTTTCGATCGCCATCGAGGTGGATCCGGACATCCTCCTGGTGGACGAGGTTCTGGCGGTGGGAGATCAGGATTTCCAGAAAAAGAGTTCGCGGCGGATCCAGCGGATGAAGGAAGTCGGGAAGACGCTACTGGTAGCCTCGCACGATATGGGGACAATCCGGCGGTTCTGCGATCGGGTCATCCACCTGCAGAAGGGAGAGATTCTGGAGATGGGAGTTCCGGCGGGGGTGGTGGACAACTACATCCAGAGCGTCCAGGAAGCGCCGGTCGGCGGGGAGAAACTGCCCGGCTGGGGGACCATGGAGGCCGTGATCCGAAAAGTGATATTCCGCGGTCCGGGGGGGGAAGAGACAACCGCCTACCGGACGGGAGAAGACCTCCTGGTGGAGATTGAATATTTCTCTTCCCGACGGATCAAGAAACCGGTCTTCGGTTATGCCATCCACTCCCAGGATGCCCAACTCTGCGCCGGGAGCAATACCCAGATCGACGATTGCCCGGTCGGTGAGATTGAAGGTCCGGGTCTAATCAGCCTGCGTCTTCCCGCGCTCCCGCTGCTCCGGGGTCATTATCTGCTCTCCCTCTCCATCCACTCGCATGACCACACCGTCAACTACCATCGTCAGGATTTCACCTACCCCTTCGACGTAGTTTCTCCGACCGAACGCGTCGGGATGATCGGATTTTCCGGCAGCTGGGAACACCAGCCCGGCGGGGAGAGGAATTCATTATGAACGGTCAGTTTCAGATCGGCAGCGACCGGGTGCAGATTGAAGACGTGATGGCCGAGATCCGCCGGCGGGTAGAGGAGAAACGCGCCCGGGGGGTTTATCGCTGTTACGCGGAAGCGGGTTACGAACCGGATACCGCCGCCCTCAAGCGGAGCAACGATCACTTCGACTACTACCTGGAAACCATCTTCCTGGCGGCGGAGATAGATATCAGCGACTTTGAGATCGAGAGCAAGACCAGGCTAGTCGGCTGGGCGACGGTCTGCCTGAAGAAGCTGATCTGGAAGCTCTTGAAGTTCTACACCTTCCGCCTCTTTTCCCAGCAAAGGGATTTCAACACCCGGACCGCCCTGATCCTCCAAGGGATGGAACACCGTTACTCCCATCAGCTGGCCGAACTGGAAGCGCGAATCAAGGATCTGGATGCAGGCAACGACTGAAAGACTTAAACTCGCCCTGGTCTGTCCCCGCTACGCCGCCGGGGCGGCGGGCGGCGCCGAAGTCCTGATTCAGCGCTGGGCCGAATATCTGGCCGCCCGGGGCCATGACGTGGAAGTTCTGACCACCTGCGCCCGGAATCATTTCACCTGGGAGAACCACTTCCCGCCGGGCCCGGGACGGGTGAACGGGGTTTCCGTGATCCGATTCCCAGTCAATCCTCGCGATCTCATCATCCACCAGAAGATCTCGGAGAAGATAGTTCACGGGATCGAGACCACCCTGGCTGAAGAAGAATCCTGGCTCGACAACGGGGTCACCAGTGACGGCCTGGTCCGTCACCTCCGGGAGAATATCTCCCGTTTCGACTCGGTGATTTTCGCCCCCTATCTCTTCGGTCTGACCTACCGGGGGATCACCGCCGTACCCGAGAAAGCCGTTCTGGTTCCCTGCCTTCACAACGAGCCCTTTGCCTACCTCCAAACCACCCGACGGATCTTCTTTGCCGCCCGGGCCGTCTTCTTCAATACGGACGGCGAACGCCAGCTGGCCGAATCGCTCTTCTCCGGAATCGGGGAGAAATCCCGCGTGGTCGGGATGGGGGTGGAGCCGCCGCCGGAGATCAATCCCCGGCAATTCAGCAAAAAATTTCGGATCCGGCGACCTTTTCTCCTTTACGCCGGGCGGCGGGAAGAAGGGAAGAACACCCCGCTGCTGGTTGATTATTTTCGTCTCTTTCGCGATCTCCACTCCCGACAACTGGACCTGGTTCTGGTCGGAAGCGGGCCGGTCACGGTCTCGGGGCGGGCCCGGCGGGTCGTTCTTGACGTTGGTTTCCTGGAAGAGCAGCAGAAATGGAACGCCTACGGAGCGGCCTGGGCCTTCTGCCAGCCCTCCACCAACGAGAGTTTTTCCATCGTCCTGCTGGAATCGTGGCTGGCGGGCAAGCCGGCCCTGGTCAACGCCTTCTGTCCGGTCACCCTCGCTCATTGCCGGGCCAGCGGGGGCGGCTTGTGGTTCCGGGATTACTACGAATTTGAAGAATGCCTGTTTTATCTGCTAAAGCGACCCGACTGCGCCGCCGCTATGGGCGCGGCCGGCCGGGATTACGTCCGGCAGAATTACAGCTGGGAGACGATCATCAACAAGTTGGAGTCGAACCTGATCGAACTGCGGGGTTGAGAAGGCCGCGCGGCGCTAAATTCCCGGCGGCGGTTCGGGGAGGGAGAATGCCTGGGGATGTCCAGACGACCGGAAATCGAGATCAATCAGCTGGTGGCGGGTTTCGTCCGCGACGACGCCATCAGCAACTACGCCCGCCGACTGCGCCGGATCTTTGAGAGCTGGGGATACCGGTCGAGAATCTTCGTCGATGCCGCCGACCTCGATCCCCTGTTGAGAAACGAAGCCACCGTTTTCGGGGAAGAGTCCGGGGCCGAACAGATCCTGATCTATCATTTCTCTATCGGCTCCCCTTCAACGGATTACTACCTCTCGGCCCCGGGGAAGAAGATTGTCATCTATCACAACATCACTCCCCCCGATTTTTTCTGGCCCTTTCGGCCCGAGGTAGCGATGCGCCTCGAACAAGGAAGAAAACAGATCCAGGATTTGGCTCCCGCCACCGATCTGGCCCTGGCCGACAGCGAATACAACCGGCGGGAACTGGAGGAAGCGGGTTTCCGGGAGAGTTCGGTTCTCCCCCTCTCACTGGATACGTCGAGCCTGGAGATCAAACCCCGGAGAAAGGCGCTGCGCCGGTTTGGGGTGAGAAGGGACCATATTATCTTCGTGGGCCGGATCGCTCCGAACAAGAAGTTTGAGGATCTGTGGAGAAGCTTCCAGTACTATGCGACCTACTGCCGGCCGGGAGCAAAACTGATCCTGGTGGGCAAGTACGATCCAATGGACAGTTATTTCTGCTACCTCCGCTCCCTGATGACCGGGCCGGCCCTGAAAAATATCTGTTTTACCGGCCAGACCAAACAGGATGAGATGATCGCTTATTACCGGCGGGCGGGGGTCTTTCTCAGCATGAGCGAACACGAGGGTTTCGGCCTCCCCCTTCTTGAGGCGATGTATCTTGGAGTGCCGGTCCTGGCTTACGCGGCGGCGGCGGTCCCGGAGACGATGGGCGGAGCCGGGGTCCTCTTCACCGAAAAAGATCACCCGGCCGTCGCCGAGATGGCGGCGCTCTTGGTCGAGGACAAGACCTTCCGCCGGAACATCATCGAAGGGCAGAAGAAACGAATCGAGAAGTTCCTGGCAACCTCGACCTCGGAAATCCTCCTCAAACTGCTGGCCCCCTGGCTGGGGGAGGAAACAATCCCGGCCCCGGCGGCCCGGACTCACAGTAATTAATAACCACGAGACTAATTATTATGCTCCGACGGACGATACTTTCCCTGGCCATCTCGCTGATCACGCTCTCGCTGCTTTTTGGACTGGTGGCAAAGGACGGACAGATCGGCCCCAGTGTCCTGATCAACGCGATCCGCAATATCTCCCTGGCGATGGCGGGGATCTACCTGGTCAGCCTGTTGGTCCAGGCCTTCTTCCGGGCGGCGCGCTACCGTCTGCTCCTGATCAGCGGCGGCGAGCGGGAGGTGCCCAACCTGGCGCACCTCTATCTGGTAACGATCGCCCGGAATATGCTGGTGGATATGTTCCCTTCCCGTTCGGGTGAACTGGGTTACGTGGCCCTCCTGAACCGGGGATATCGGGTCAGCCTGGAAGGTGGACTCTCCTCCCTGACGGTGAGCATTATCTTCGACTTTATCGCCCTGCTCCTGCTGATGTTCCTGCTGATGGCGCCGGTGTTGTCACGGTGGGCGGGAGGCGGGGTGATGATCGGCGCGGCGGCGCTGGTGCTGGTCGCCATCGTCGCGGCCTGGTGGGCTTGGTTTTATCTTATTCCCGCGATCGCGCGGAGCGGGCGTTTCCACCGGCTCGGGAAACGAACCCGGTTGACGGCACGATTGGCCGGCTTCATCGAGAAGCTGGCCAAGACCGCCGAGAGGACCCGGACCTCGGGTGTTCTGTGGATGGTCCTGGGTCAATCGGTGGGGGTGCGGTTATCCAAGTACGCGGGGTTTTATTTCCTCTTCATCGGCGCCACGCGCGCTTTATGGCCGGAGCTGGCAGCCCTGCCGCTCTGGGCTGTCCTGGGGACGTTGATCGTGTCGGAAGGAGTGGCGGCGCTGCCGATTCCGGCGTTTATGAGTTTCGGCCTCTACGAGGCCGGGGGGACGGCGGCCCTGGCCTTGCTCGGGTTTGCCGCGGCGGACGCCGCCCTGGCGATGCTGGTGGTTCATATCGCCAGCCAGGCGATGGATTATACCCTGGGGGGGGCCGCCTTCCTGGCCCTGAATTATCTCGCCCCCGGGTCGAGCAGGCGGAGGAAAAGTAAGACCACCCCCGGACCGGTGCCCCAACGGACGATCCGGGCCTGGATTCTGACTCTGCTCCTGGCCGGGATCGCCCTGGTGATGGCCGCCCGGGCGGCCAAGCAGGTCAAAGACCTGGGCTCCCTCACTCCTCCCGAACCGGGCCGGGGCCGGGTCGCCGACGAGGCGACCCCTCAGACCTTGGCCGGCCTTCTTTCGGAGCCCCGGGGGTT
>CAZPMN010000032.1:8141-27707 GCA_964587835.1 uncultured bacterium | reverse complement strand
ATTAGGAAGGAAGCGCCTTACAGGCTCTCATCCACAACATTTGACAATACCTCTTTGAAAACGCCTGGCTTGCTCAGACAAGATGTGTCAATAAAGCTGGCTTCGCGTGGAGGTTTTCTGACGCAGAGGATCTTTGGGGGGTTCGAGTATTTGCATGGGTTTGTGACTGGGCCAATGAATTGCATAAGGTTAGTGATTATTCGAATAACCAAGTCGCCCTTGAATTGTACAAAAATATTGAGCCAGTTAACATTCAAGAAGGGGATTATATTACCATTCAATACGATGGTGGACAGATTTTAAGTATTTATCCGCCGGCTGTATCAGCGGAGAGTAAGAGATTTTATGTAGACATATATGGCAATACCTATACTGACATGGAGTTATGCAACATCGCCAAAATGGTTCCAACACCCGTAGGATATAAGACACCAGTTCACACACCCACTCCCTCTGGTTTATCCTCCCCCACTGCCACTCCTGCAACTTCTCCGACACCTTTAATTACGCCCCCCACGCCGACCCCGTTAAATAGTCCGACCCCAGAACCGCCCCCGACCCCGCTTCCCCCACGGGTTCAGGCCCAAGCCGGTTCTTATATAGGTACAGCCCCGTTTTCGGTGAGCTTCAACGCGTCTGTAATTGCAGAGAGCCAAATTGAAAACTACAGGTGGGATTACAACGGCAACGGCACCTGGGATTACGTATCCTCAAGATCGGCGAATGCTACTCACGTCTACTCCGCCCCGGGTATATACGATGCAATCTGTTCGGTCACCGACGCGTTGGGAAGATCCGCCCAGGACACCGTATCGATTACAGTGTACGATGGAATTCAGCCGCCTTTTGTTCAGGCATCCGCCGCGCCTCTGTCCGGAACCGCCCCTCTGGCCGTCACCTTGGGCAGTCAGACCGAAGGGCCCGATTCGCTACAGTATTACCTGTGGGATTTTACGGGGAATGGAATTATCGATTGGGGCTCTCAAACAACGAGCGTCGCGACGCATAATTACGGCCAGTCCGGGGAGTATAGCGCTACCCTGACCGTGATCGGTGTCAACGGGCTCACCGCTTGCGATACTGTTTACATCCAGGTGGCGGCGCCGGCTGTTCCGCCTCAGGCGGAAGCATCTTCAGCTCCGGTAATGGGCGAAGTTCCCCTCACGGTAAATTTCAGCGGAACGGGGACACCGACGGAAGAGATTGTTCTTTATGAATGGGATTTCAATGGGGATGGCACTTTTGACTGGGCTTCGCAGACCGATGGCACCAATTCCTATGTCTATACCCTCCCCGGAGAATACGCCCCGGTCTTCAGGGTTACTACCGCTGCCGGATTGACCGCAACCGATACGACTCAGGTAAGCATAACCACCGCTTCCCGGCTGAGGGCTTGGATCTCGGTTCCCAGAGAAAATTCCACGGTTAGCGGCGATGTTGTTACCGTACGTACAAACACCGCTCCAGGCAGCCTGACCGGATGGGTTCAGCCGCAATTCAAGGCTGCCATGGATAGCGGATGGACGGATATTGGGTCCCCGATATTTCCTCCGGCCAACAGTTTTGATTGCCTCCGGGATACGTCCGGTCTTGACCCGGGAAGTTACAATCTACGAGCCCGCGCCGCCGACACTGAGGAGAATATAGTTTACTCTCCAATAATAACCGTAACTGTCGCCAGCCCCAAATTAGCGGGACTTGGGGGAATCGAGATCGAGGAATATATTGACGAACAGGGGAACCATGTTAAGCGGCAGACGGTATTCAGTAGCGAGAATAACATGGAGGAATTAGCCGGAGGTATGACCTTGAGTATACCTTACGGAACTGCAAGTCAGGATGCCCGCGCGATACTCACAGCTTTTGCCAGCAATCCCCATCCTCTTTTGTCGGATATTGAATTGTTCTATTTTGCCAGTTTTGAGCTTGAGGGTATCTCCAGTCTTCTGAAACCGGCAACCCTGGTTATCCCTTATGAGGATGCGAATTCCGATGGGGTGGTAGACGGTTGGGGCATCTCCGAAAGCGCCCTTGTGGCATTCTGGTACAACCAAGCTGCCGGGGAATGGCAGATGCTGCCTGATGAGGTAATTTACACCGAGGAGAATCTGGTTCAGACAAAGGCAATGCTACCGGGAGATTACGCGCTGGGAGTTGAGAATGATCTTGGCAGTCCGACGCCAGTCGGGGTTTCGACGGCAACACCACCCCCGTCGCCGCCTGCCGGCCCAACCGCTACTCCGAGCCCAACCTGGACCATAATACCTCCCGCGACCAGGACGCCGGTCCCAAAGACCCCGCCCCCCACGCCTATCCCAACCGCGACCGCGGTTGGTTACAAAACCCCGCTCCCGTGGATTTATGATTATGACGGCGACGGGACCAGCGACATCGGAATCTTCCGACCCTCCTCGGGGCTCTGGGCGATTCGGGGGGTGACCCGGGCTTACTGGGGAAAGTCCGGGGACGAGCCGGTCCCCGGGGACTACGACGGGGATGGGACCACCAACATTGGGGCCTACCGCCCCGCGGCCGGTTACTGGTTCATCAAGGACCTGACCAGGGTATTCTGGGGTAAGCCTGGAGATATCCCGATTCCTTTCCTCTACCCCAATCCCTCTTCGGCTCTCCAGGCCCATATCGGGGTCTACCGCCCATCCTCCGGACTGTGGGCGATTCGCGGAGTGACTCGGGCTTACTGGGGGAAGAGTAGCGACGAACCGATCCCCGGCCACTATCTCGGAGATGGTACCGCCTGTATCGGGGCGTTCCGCCCCTCGACGGGCTACTGGTTCATCAAGAACGTGACCAAGGTGTTCTGGGGTAGGTCTGGGGATGTACCGGTGACAAGGTAAGTTAAATCTACCAATAACCAATGAAAGGCAGCTCCATGCAGGTGCTGCCTTTCCAATTGAAGCGGCCTAGTAAAAACCATTGTTTAGGAAAACTCCGAGCAAACTTGTCTACAAGCGGGACGAGATCGGTCTCTATCCCATATCTCCTAGTTGCCGATCTGCGAGGACCGACTGAAAGTGTTGGAGGAGAAAGATCTTTATACCGATTGTTGGTTCGGAGAAATTCAGCGCACGGGAGAGTACCTGGCCCGCTGCGTGGGAGGGGGGAACCGTCTCCATCAACTTTCTCCCAATGAAGCAAGAAGAGAGTTCTCGGCCGCCGCCGGCCCCGCCGTCCTTTACCTGAAAAGCGGGGAGCGGGCGGAGAAATGAGATGACTCCTGGCCGGATGGAAAGCGCAAGCGGTGCCAGGTCTGATGGTTATCGATACCGCTGGGCGGGGTTTGTCCTGGTTGCGGCGGTTGCGCTGATCCTGACCTTTCTCTACGGAACCACCTTTCGGGGAAGTCTGGTCTCCCGGCAGACGCACGGCCCTTTCAACTTCGAGTGCGGGGTCTACCACGACTTCGCGCGGGGCAAGATCGACCCCGCCGTCACCGACAACAACAAGCTGGCCAAGCATCTTCTCTGCGCGGTCGGCTACCCGCTCATCTACCGCCTGGCCCGGACCTTCCCCTCTTTGCGGGATTCTCCTTTCGTCTGTTCGTTCCTGACCGGCCTGATGCTCCTCCTCTTCGGTCTCTGGCTCTACCGGAGGACCGGTTACCGTCCGGTGACTTTTCCGGTCCTCCTCCTGTTGGGTTTATCGTTCACCACCTGGTACGTGGGCTCGGTCTGGGAGTCGCGGTCGTTCATTGCCCTGGGGGCGGTAATTTTACTCATTACCCTGGACCGCCTGATCCGGAGCCCCTCGCCTCTTGCCCTGACTTTTGCCGTTCTGGCCCTAACTTTTTCCCTTTTGATCACCGTCGGCAACGCCTATCTCCTGCCCCTCCTGCCGGCCGCCCTGCTCCTCTCCTCCCGGCGCCTGGGCTTAGCCCGGGCCCTGCGCTGGTCGGTTCTTGCCCTGTCTGCGGTGATCCTTCTGGTGAGTCTCGTCTACGGTGCGGGCAGCCTCTGGCTCAACCCTAACCTGAGTTTAAGCCGCCTGCTGGAGATTGCCGCCCACGAACAGGAGCAGATATCTGCATCCCTGAACAGGCTTAACGGGGAGAATTACCTCAAGGTTTTCACCCAGGCCCTGATTTACTCGGTCGGGGGGATCAGGCTCATCCCCTCCAATTTTATGGAAACCTACGAAGGTATCTGGAGTTCGCCGGATTTTCTCCGTTTATATCTCTGGCATTTTAACTCCGCCCTGTTTGTCTTCGCCTACGCGGTTATCCTCCTGGCCCTCCCGGTGGTGGTAATCGCGAAGAATC
Source organism: uncultured bacterium (assembly GCA_964587835.1). GTDB lineage: Bacteria > Auribacterota > Erginobacteria > Erginobacterales > Erginobacteraceae > Erginobacter. The sequence continues at coordinate 23,431 of CAZPMN010000032.1, read as the reverse complement.
TTTTCTGTCGGGAACCCCTCCTGCTCCTGATCGGCGTCTGGATCCTCTGCTATGTCTCCTTCTTCGTCTACTTCAACCCTACCGCCGGGCCGGTCTACGCCGCCGAAGTCCAGCCCCTGCTCTGGGCGGCGGTCGGGCTGGCCGGGAGCCGGTTGCGTCCGCGCTGGACGGTTCCCTTTCTGTTTTTCTGCGCGATCCTGGTGGGCTGGAACAACCTCTCGGTTATCCGTCTGTTCCGTAATTATTACGATGACAACCGCCGGGATCTCCTGACCAGGGATACCTATCCCACCCAGGGAAGATACGATCTCTGGATCTGGGAGGTGAAGTCGGAATTGGTCCCGGGGACCCGGGTCAGAATCGAGGCCGCCCACCCCCTGCCCGGCCGGGCAGGGGGTTTCCGGATCGTGGCCTGGACGGATGCCGACGGCGACGGCTTTCCGGACCGGGAGGTCGCCCGTTCCGGCTTTCTCGCTTCCCCCTCTCCCGGGGGGTGGAGCAGCTTCGAGTTCGTCACCGCGACTGCGAAGATCTATGTTGGCTATACCTGGCCGGGGGAGGGTTTTATGCTGGTATACCGTAGGAACGATTTTTGGCCGGCCGGCCATAACACCCTGGATGACTACTTTTATTACCGGCAATCCGGCTCCAAGTTGCGCCGGGCGGGGCCGGCCTTTACCAATATGAAGGTGACCCTCATCCCCGGCGAATGAGGTTGACGGTTCAGCTCCGAAGAGTAGTCGGGCGAGGTTAGAGCCGGGCGGCAAACCGGCCGGCTAATCCCGCCGCGGTTTAGGGGGATAGAGGAGGGTGTAGTAAACCCAGGGGGCGCATTCCCGGCACTTTTCCTCTACATTTCCCTCCCCAAATTGTTCCTCGAAGACCGGGACCAGGTCTTCATCCTCAAAGACAAACCCGGCCCGGGGGACGCTCCTGCCAAGTTCCGCGAAAACATCCGGCAGTTCCCCGCGGGATATATAACGGTAGCCCTGCTCCAGCCCGGCTCCGGGTTCTCCCTGCTGGGGATAGTCATCGGGGAGGTGGTAGTGGAGGGTGCCGATCTTGGGGTAGGTGATGAAGTCCACGGTACGGTTCTGGAGATAGAGAGGGAATTTTCCCCGGACGACATAGAAATAGTAACGGTCGAGGTTGTCCCGGATAAATTCGGCGTAGTCTCTCCTCATCCGGCAGACCGGGTAGATCTTCCTTGGTGAGAGGAAGGTGATATAGAAGGAAGTTAATGCCACCGCGGCGGCCAGGGCGCCGACCGTCGCCACTACCGTTCGCCGCCACCGTCTCTTTCCTCCGCCTAACGCTTGCAGAAACAGGGCAAAGGGCTGGGCGGCGAAGAAACAGCAGGAGGGGATGAGGAGCATCAGGTGCCTCGGGGCGGCCTTGTCCGAGAAGGTGGCAAAGAGGACCTGGGGGATGAAGGCGGAGAAGAAGAGGGCCAGGAAGAAGAATTCGAGCTCTCGTTTCCAGCGGTAGAGGCTGACCAGCAGACCGGAAACGACGAAGGGAAAGACCAGGGGGTTGATCAGCGGAAGCGTGCTGGGCAGCAGGAACTCGTGGTGGGAGGCGAGGAAGAGATAGCGAAAGCTTTTCTGAATATTCAGGATCAGGTAGTGGAGAGCCCAGTCGAGATGTACCTCCGGGGAATAGGACGAATCGGGGCCGGTCCGGTGCCAGATGTAGTTGGCCGCCTGCCGCTCGACCCCCAGCAGCCAGTCCGAGATCCCGGTGCCCATCACCGTGGCGATGAGAAAGATCGAAAGGAAGAAGACAGCCAGTCCCTTCCAGTTCCGGCGGAGAAATCCCCGCTCCAGCAGCAGGCGGTGGATCAGGAGCAGGCCGACCACGATCAGCATCACCTTGCTGATCATATATATCAGCCAGTAACCACCCAGACCGGCCCCGGCCAGCAGATACCAGGCAGACCGGCGGGTCTGGAAGGCCCGCAGCAGCGTCCATCCGAGTAGAATCGCGTATAGCGGGGCCAAAACCAGGGAGAGGCCCGCTCGGCTGACGGTAATGTGCCAGATCGAGACGGCGAGGAAGAAGGCGGCCATCAGGGCTTCCCGGCGCCCGGCCCGCTGGCGGACCAGGAGGTAGAGGGCGGGGACGGTGGCCGTGCCGATCAGGGCCGCCAGGGAGCGGAGGGTGATCAGGCTTACCCCGAAGACCCGGAAAGCCCACCCCAGAGGGAAGGCAAAGAAAGGGGAGCTGTAGGTGTTCATAATTGGGCGACCGATGAAGCTCCAGAGGAGGCTATAGTATTCTCGCCTCCCCTCCAGGACTTCGATCCCGGAGAGCCCGGTGGTCCCTTCGTAGTCGAGGAAGGCTTCGGGGAGGAGATCGAGACGGTAAAAACGCAGGAGGAAAGCGGTAGCTAAAATCAGGGAGGTAACTAAGGCCGGAGGAAAATATCCTTCCCCCGCTCCTGCCCGGCGGTCCGCGAGGGCGGGCAGGAGGAGGCAGACGGCACCGAAGCCGCAGAAGATCCAGTACAGAAAGAAACCCTGCTCCCCCCAGTAGTTGGCGGCGAAAAGAGAAAAGCTGCAGGAAAGCCAGGCCAGGACGGCCCGGAGGCGTCCATCCCGGCGGCAGATGAGAATCAGGGCCAGTACCCCGGTCAGCGCGAAGACCAGCGCAATCCGCTCTGGATCGCTCGGGGAGACGGCCGCCCGGAAGATCGCCTCACCCCCGCAGGAAACGCTGTCCAAAATTCCGGAGAGGAAGCCGAGGGCGCAGCCTCCGCGGGTGCTGCTGAGATTGACGGCCAGGAGGGCGAGGTAAACCAGGGAGGAGAGGAGGGCGGCGGAGAGCAAAATTCGCTTCAGCCGGCTCCTTTTCGGGGAACCAGGCTTCAGAAGACAGTAGCCCCCGCCGATCAGGATAGCCGAAATGATCAGCAGTCCGAGGTGGATCTGCCGACTCATTGTTCAGTTGCTTTCCGGTTGTCCTCCCCGTTCGGCCGGCCGGGTTCAAACAGCAGCGCGTAGCCCACGGTCCGGCCGAACCGGGTCTTGACTTCTTCGATCTTTCCTCCGCCGAGACGGGTCTTGAGGTTTTCCAGATCTTTCCGGCTTACGTGGGGATATCCGCAGACGAAAGCCACGTTTCTGCCTTCCGGCAGCGCCTCGCGGGAGATGGTGTTAATCCCCCCGGGGCTGATATACCGGTATTCACCCTCACCTTTCCGGGTCTTCTGGCCGAGGATAAAGTCGATGGTCTTTCGCGCAAGCTGGTTGGTCGGGACTATATAGACCAGGTAATCGTCGAGCAGGTTCTTGGCGTACTCGTCGAAATAGCGCTCCTCATCCCATCGCCCGGCTGGCTGATTGCTGTCGAAGAAGACGTGGGCGTTGTAGGCCCCCAGGCCGACCAGGGCGAGAACCACGGCCCCGGTCACCAGCTGGTTGGCCGGGCGGGGGAAGACCCGCCGGGATTGGGTGAGCAGTTCGGCGACGGGAAGGACCGCCAGGCAGTAGATGAAGGGCCAGGAGACCATCATCCTCCGGACGACGACCGGGGGACGGGAGAGCAGGTTTGGAATCAGGAAGGCCGCGGTGAAGAAGAGCAGCAGGCGGGCGCCGCCCTTCTTGAAGTTAGCCAGACAGAGGGCGATGCCGCTTAAGGCCATCACCGAGACGAAGGGATTGAAATAGAGGTTGCCGCAGGGCCAGGGGTTATAGTTGAAGTTGCGGCCGATGAAGAAACTCTGGACCAGCCGGTCGGCGTTTTCCGCGACCAGGGGGATGCCCCGGATGTAGTCGGCTTCCGGGGTGTGTACGTGCTCGCGGGTTCGGTGCCAGACCGACTCGTAGGGTTCGAAGCGGGGATAGAGCAGACCCCAGGTCGGGATATTCAGGGCGACGGTAATCGCAAGAATCGTCAGGGCGAGGAGGAGGATCTTGAAGAAGTTGCGCTTCAAGAAACGGGGGCGGAAGATTATGTAGGCGGCCAGGAGAACGGCGGAGAGGAGGAAGGGATACTTGGCCGGAGAGTAAAAGTAACCGGCGAAGGAGAGGACTATCCCCAGCAAGACCCAGACGTAGGGCCGGCCCCCCCGCAGGCAGCGCAGGAGCAGGTAGACGATGACCAGGCTCACCGTCTGGGTCGAAACCAGCAGCAGTCCGACCCGGCTGTAGTTGATGTGCATCGGCGAAACCGCCAGCAGGAAGGTCGCCATCAGGGCCAGACGCCGGTCAAAGAGGATCTTGCAGATCCCGTAGGCGAAGAGGAGGGCGGCGGTACCGTAAAAGACCGGGACCAGTTTCAGGCTGAAAACGGAAGCATCGAAGAGAGAGAAGGAGAGGGCGACGCAGTAACTGTAGATGGGAGACAGGTTCAGATGGCCGAGCCCCCGCCAACCGGTGGACCGCCAGAGGCCGGTGTTGTGCCAGCCGTCCAGGATTCGGAAGGCTTGCCGGGCGTAATCGGTCTCGTAGTGGTCGAAACGGAAAGAGACCTCGCCGAGATTGTGAATCCTGAAGAAGAATCCCAGGATGACTATCGCGGCCAACAGGTAGTAGCCCGATCCTTCTCGCCGGGTATCCGGGGCGGAATCTTTGGCCAGCCGGCGGCTGGTCAACCCGCCCACCCAGGCGTAGATCACGGCTCCGGCCAGGAAGTAGGTTCCGAGGGTGGTCTCGCCCCTCCCCAGGGCGACCCCGCCCAGGAGCGAGGCTCCGGCGGAGAAAAGGAGGAGCAGGAGGGGCACGCTCCGGCCTCTATTCTTCAAAGCCAACCAGCCGGACAGGATGAGGACCATCCCGACGGAAACCAGGATTATCCATTCCTGATAGCTCGCGATCCAGGAGTCCGTCATCCTGCCCAGCAGCAGTACCCCGTCAATCAGGCCTAGGTCAACGGCCAGAAAAAGTCCGTCCTGCCGGTACGCGCCCGCCGTCCAGAGACCGATCAAGCCCGCGGTCAGAACGACGAGCAGGGTGGATCGTCTCTGCCGGCGATAGCGCCGGTCGGTGAAAAACCCTTTTAGACCGAGTCCGGCACCGAGGCAGACAAGAGCCAGGGCGAAGAGCGGCAGGCGGGTGATTGGGGATAAGAGAGGATTCATTCCCGGGTATCAGTCAAATCAATCGGCAAACCTGACTTGCATATTGGTGATCGCCGGTCCCGCCGATCGAACTTCCCGGGGCGATATGGTATGGAAGAAGAGCGGAGCGTGATTTCCTCCCCGGGATTCAAAGGGATATTCGGCGGTGGAAGGCCAGGGGCCGTTATCTCGGTAAACCCGGGTATTGCTCCCCGGCGGCCAGGTGCAGCCGACGAAGATCAGCTCTTCCCCGGTCTTGAAGGTAAAACTGCTCCACTGGCCGGGTTTCTCCGAGGTGAGGTAAGCAGACCGGGCGATCTCCCGGTCCGGCTCGGCATCCCCGTCGGTATCGGCGAAGGCCACGATCGTGAATCCGCCTTCCTCCCCGGCCGCGGCGTGGGCGATCCTGACCTCCACCGTCTCCCCGGTCTTCTTCTCCGGCTGGACCCCCCAGACCCAGAGATGATAGTTCCCCTGCGTCTCGTGGATGTTAGTGGTCAGAAAGCCATCCGGTCTGACCCGGGCGGGGGGGCGGGGTTGGCTACGACCCTCCTGTCCTTGGGAAGAGGGAGGACCGCCGGACCGGTCAGTTCTCCGGGAAGAAAACCACGATCTCACCCAGGGATATGGAGAATCGGCCGGGAAATAGGGGCGGACTGAATCGTAAATTACGACGAGAAAAATAATTACGCCGATCCAGATCAGAACCGTCCCCCAGAACTGGCTGCTGGTTATCTTCATCTCGGCCTCCGTTGCTTCAAAATGTCGGGAAGAAAATTGCCGGCTCATCCGGTTGGATCGCCCGGTTCCCGGCCTGCCCCGCGGCGCCATCATCTCCGGTGACGGATGAATTATAGGCGAGGGGATAACTTTGATTCAATAATATTAATTCCGCCGTTCTCCCGGTCTTGCTAATATAGCCTTTGATTTTTAACGCCGGTTCGAAAGCTAGGGTGGCGAGGCGATGAGCGAGAATATCTACCAGAAATCATACTGGGAAAGATCGGACCTGGATCAGCGCCGGGATCCCCGGCATCCCGTGGTCGCGGCCTATGTCCTGCCGAAGATTGCGGTGATCGATCAGTACGTAAAACTGTCACCGGATCTGCGGGTTCTGGATGTCGGGTGCGGGAACGGTTTTTTCGGGTTTTACCTGGAAAAACTCTGCGATCTACATGGCACCGACTATTCCCACAAGATGTTGCGAATGAACCCGATCCGCAGGAAAATCGCAATGGATGTCAACCGAATGGGGTTCCGGCCCCAAACGTTTGATCTCGTCTTCTGCCACGCACTTCTCCACCACGTTGAAGATCCCGGCCGGGTCATCCGGGAGATGAGGCGGGTCTCCCGCCGTCACGTGATCATCCTGGAGCCGAACCGGAACAACCCCCTGATGTTCCTCTTCTCCCTGGCGGTCAGGGAGGAGCACCGCGCCCTCAGGTTTTCCCGCTCCTACCTGGTCCGGCTGGCGGAAGAGAACGGCCTGCGCGTGGTGGATTCCTTCGCCTTCGGGATGAGTACCCCGAACAAGATCCCCCGGTTTCTTCTGCCGGTGGTGAACCGCTGCAACTTTAAACAGCCCCTGGGGATGACAAATTTCATTATCGCCCGGGTATAAACCCGCCCCCCGAATATGCCAGCGGATAAGAAGCTCGAGTTAACGCTGTTTCTGGTCCTGCTCCTGACTTTCAGCTACTTTTACCAGGGCGGCGGGGCCAACCAGAACGCCCGGCTGGATATGATCCGTTCGATCGTGGAACTCGGCCAGCTTAACCTCAAGTCGTTCGCCGGGAGCCACGACATCGTCAGGATTGACGGGAAGATTTATTCCAACAAGGCGCCGGGGGTGAGCCTGGTCGGGGTCATTCCCTACTACCTGGTCTCCCGTCTGAAGTCCCTGATTGTGGAGATCTCTTCCCCGACCTTCTATCACCTCTTTTCCTGCTATCTGGTCACCCTGCTCCTGGTCGGTCTGATCAGCGCCTGGGGCGGGGTGATCTTCTTCCGCCTCCTGGGCCTTTTTCACCAGGAGCCCGTCCCCCGCCTGATCTGCACCTTCGGGCTCTTTTTGGGGACCCCGGTCTTCTCCTACTCGACCTCTCTCTACGGCCATGTCCCCGGCCTGGTCCTGGCCCTGAACTGTTTCTACCTGCTCTACAAATACCTGGTCCTCCTTCCCACCGTGTCGCGAGCTCGGTTTTACGTCTTCCTGGCCGGACTGAGTGGCGGAGGGGCGGTGGTCTTCGAGTCTCCCACCGCCTTCATCGTCGCGGTGCTCGGTCTCTACTGCATAGTTCGGGCCGGGCTGATCTCGTTTCGCCGGCTGATCTACCTCCCGTTCTTCCTGGGGGGATTGCTTATCCCCGCCATTGTCCTGGGGGGGTATAATTACCTGGTCTTCGGTCATCCTCTGCATATGGCCTACTTCAACCAGGGAGGCCTCCGAGCCGGTTACGACGGACGTCCCCAGGCTTTCTTCCAGATCGGCCCGAAGACGGTTAATACACTTTACCAAATCACCTTCGGACCCTTCCGCGGTTTTTTCCATCTGGCCCCGTTCCTGATCCTGGCCTTTCCGGGGATCGTTTACTTCGTCCGGCAAAAGGGCCTGCGCAGCCTGATGGCAGTCTTATGGGGAGTGGTCCTGGTTTATTATTTCTTCACCCTGCTCTATCCATACTGGTACGGGGGGAAGGCTCTAGGCCCCCGGCACTCGATGGAGATGCTCCCCTACCTGGTCCTCCTGGGCTTTTTCTTCGTCATCCGGTTCCCCCGTCTTTCGGCGGTCCTGGCGGGGGTTTCGATCTTTTTTATGCTGACGGCGACCGCCGTCCGCCCCGAGGAATATGTGACCCACCCCTTCCGGGACCTGTATTTCCCCTCATTTTTCCGGGGGGCGCTTGGCATCAGAGGCGAACCGACCTTCATCCAGGCCGGATCGTTTAACTCTTTCAACCTGGGGCAGGTGGTCGGCCTTCATGGTCAGGCCAGCCTCCTTCCCCTTTACCTTGTCTGGATAGCGGGAGGACTGCTTATGATCAGGTTAAGCCGCAAGCAACAATCGGGTCGTCCGGGGGTCAACTCCGCAGGGTTGCATCCACTCTGGGGACAGGTCATCGTGCTGATCCTGCTCGCCAACCTGGCGTTGGGGGTAATCAGCCTCGTGCAACAGTCCGAGATTAGAAACAGCCTGGAAAACCTGTCCGAGACCAAGACCTACCGAGTGCCGCCGGACCAGATCCCGCCGACTTTCGTGCAGGGCCAGCTGACCACCGGTCCGTTTCTCGGGGTCTGGGAGCTGATGAAAAACTTCCAGCCGGGCGATGGGATAGACGTCAAGATTCAGCACGCCGCCGCCGGGCGCGAAGGGGGATTTCATATAGTAGCTTATGGTGATGACAATGAGGATGGCAAACCGGATATCGAACTATTCCGTTCCCCCTACCTGAAGGCCCGGTCAGCCGGAGACTGGAGCCACTGGACCATCCCGGCCCCGGAGGGGAGGTTGTTCGTGGGTTACGCCTGGGAAGATGAAACCCGGGTCTTTTATGAAAGATCCGCCTGGAAGCACAAGGACCTCTCCGAGACGATGTACTACTCCAATTCCCCGAAAGGGCCGCCGCTTCTCTTCACCTCTCCCCGTGCGATCAATATGACCGTGGAGGTGGGCAGGAAGGTGGAATCCACGGAAGAGGGGGGGGCGGGCAGAGGTGGGGAATAATGATTATCTCTCCGGGAGGGTCGGTTCCTCCGGACTTCCGCCCGGGAGCAATGATCCAGCGATGAAGAAATGGCTCTTAATCCTCTTCGGCGTCAGCCTCCTCGCCCGCCTAATCTTCATCAACTGGTATCCGGCGGTTTACACCGACAGCATCGACTATATGACCGCCCTGGACCGGGTCCGGGGGACGATCATCCTTCCCGCCTATCCCTTCGCCCTGAAGGTGCTCGATCACCTGACCGGCAACCGCCAGCTGGCCGGTCGGCTGGTCTCGGTCATCTTCGCCTCTCTGGCCGTCTTTCCCCTTTTCGGCCTGGCCCAAACGGTCTATAACCGGCGGACGGCTCTTCTTACCGTCCTTTTTTACACCGTTTCTCCCCTGATCTTTCGCTGGTCTCTGCGGGCCTTCCCCCACGGGATGTACTCCTTTTTCGTTCTTTTATTCCTCTACGGGATTTTCCGCGCCTTCGAGATCCGCTCCCCCTGGTGGCTGGCCATCGGCCTCTTCTCCGGCGGGGTGGCGGTCCTGACCTACCCGACCGGACTGGTTTTGGTCCCGGCGGCGGCTGCCGCCGCCTTTCTCTACCTTCTCGCCTCCGCCGTCCGGGAAGGGTCTTCCCGCCGGGTGCTTGTTCTCTTCCCGGCCGGCTGGATTGTCCTCGGCCTCGGGTTCTTCGGCCTGCCTCCTCTGCGCGCCGCTGTCGCCTCGGCCCTCGATTTCCTGCTTAACTTTTTTCCGGCCAATCTCCCCGGTCCGATCCCGGCCTGGCAGTTGGTCTTCCTCGGGGCCGGGTGGGGTTTTCTTCTCCTTGCCGGTTGCTATCTTCTCCCGCTATCCGGCCGGAAGCCGGGGTGGTGGTACCGCCGCCCGCTCGCTCTGGCGGCCCTGGTTTTTTCCTCCTCCCCCTATGCTTTTCTCTATATCTGGCAGCGCTACTTGGCGATGAGCACCTGGTACCAGGAAGGGATGCGGACCTCGATGCGTTCCCTGGCCGGCCGCTGGCAGATCTGGCTCGATTATTATCTTTCCGCCTATCCCTACGTTCTGGTCTATCCGGTGGCGGTTTTGGCCGGGATCGGCCTGATTCTGACCGTCATCCGCTCCGGCCGTTCGCCCCTCCGGAGGGGGTGGGCGATTTTCTTCATCTACTTTTTTATCGCCGTTTTCTACACCCTGGTGGTCAACAAGTGGTGGACCCCCCGCTATCTCTATATGCTGACCATGGCCTCCCTCCCCCTGGCCGGCTACGGGGCCGACTCCCTGGTTGCCGCCCGGAAGCGGTATATCCGGTTGGCGGGCTGGGTTGTTGTCGCCCTTTCCCTGCTTGCCTCGGCGGTCTTCACCGGCTTCGTCCTTTACTGGTCTCGGGAGAGCTTCGCCGACATCAAACGATCCGCCGATTATGTCCGGGAACACCTTGCCGGCCGGCCGGTCTACGCCAGCGAGCTGCGCAAGGTGGGGTGGTGGGCCCAGACCCCCCTGCGCGGATACACCTCGGCCTCGCGCCGGTCGGTCCGGCCGGGCGATTACGTCCTCCTGGTCGGCTGGCATACCAACCTCAACACCGAGCTGCGCTATCTCGCCTCCCGGTATCCGCTCCGCGAAGTCAATCGGGAACGGGTGGAGATCCGGCCGCTGTTGGCCGATGACATTGTAGACTGGGCTGGGAGGCGTCTCCCGCGCCGGGCCAACGATCCGGTTTGCTGGCGGGAGCGTTTCCGCCTCCAGTCTCTGGAGTCGGTGATTGTCGAGGTCCTCGACCCGGAGAGCGGCCGGGGGCTGGAGGAGGGGAAGATCCTCACCCCCTCCGCCCTCGGGCCCTGGGCGGAGGGTGAGGAACACGCCACCTATTTCGACTCCGGGGTTTGGGAGGTGATCCCCCCGCCGGAAGAGGGGACCGTGGTCGTGGTGGAGATGGCGCATGCCCGGGCGGGGGAGGAGGGGGCCTTCCGGTTCGTGGTCTACGCCGACACTGAGGAGGATGGGATCCCCGACCGGCTGGTCGCCGAGTCGACGCCGCTTCAGGCGGAGCGTCCCGATCAGTGGTCCCGCTGGGAGTTTACCGCTCCCGGGGGGAGAATTTTCGTCGGCAGCCGCTGGCAGCTGGGGGCCTGGGTCTTTCACGGATTTCCCCCCTGGCCGGAAGAGGGGCTGGGGGAGACGATGTTCTACTCCCGGGGCGGTGTCCCCCGGTCCCGGGCCCGGAGGATCTCCAACCTCCGGCTCTCCTTTCCGAGTGTCGGCGACGATTCAACGGAAGAATGAAAACGGGGGAAGGGTCCGAATATCCAATATTCAACAAGGAATATCCAATATTCAACAAGGAATATCCAATATCCAACAAGGAATATCCAATGACGAATGAGAACGGGGGATGGGTTCGAATATCCAATATCCAACAAGGAATATCCAATGACGAAGGCGCGCCGGCGCCCCCCAGAATAAGTGCGAGATGCCGGTACTTGGATATTGAATATTCCTTGTTGGCTGTTGGACCGTCCCGCTTTCGGTTGTCAGTCAGAGAGCGGTTCTGTTAATATCCAAAGGTGTCACCTTACACTGCTTCGGGTTTTGATGTGGCACCCCTTCAGGGTGCTGCTGGTGGGGTTCTCGTGGCGATTAAAACCCGGGGTTGCGCCCCGGGCTATGACGTATCACCCCTTCGGGGTGAATTGTCCGGGATAGATGATTCTGGTGTGGAGCCGCCGTCAGGACCCCAAAGGGGTCCCACATCGAAGCCCGGGGTGGAACCCCGGGAATTATGCACCGGAGGAAATATTCTTATGGACCCCGACGGGGTCCCACATCATATTCCGATTTGACTTGCGCCTAACCAGTCATTGCTAGGAGCGGAGCGAAGACCTACGCCACCCAGTCATTGCGAGGAGCGGAGCGAAGACCTACGCCACCCAGTCATTGCGAGGAGCGGAGCGACGAAGCAATCTCCAGGGCAGTGAGATTGCTTCGGCCTGACGGCCTCGCAATGACCGGGATTGGATAGACCGGGGCAATGAGATGCCTTCGGCCTAACGGTCTCGCAATGACGCAGGCATTTTAACTGGCAAGCACTGGAAAAACGTAAGTATAACTAATTTCCCGAAGGAAAATTATGATCGAGAACACGAAAATCCTCTTGACCGGCGGGGCCGGATTCATCGGGACCAATCTCTGTCGAGCTCTGGCCGACCGCAACCGGGTGGTGGTCTACGACAACGGCCACCGGGATGCCATCCACCTGACCGACCTCCCCGACCACCCCAACGTGACCGTGATCAAGGGGGACGTCCTCGACCCCGCGGGGGTGAAAAAGGCCATCTCCGGCTGCCGGGCGGTGATCCACCTGGCGGCGATCGCCGGGATCGACACCGTCAACAAGCGCCCGACCGTGACGATGAAGGTCAATATGATGGGGACCGAGAACGTGATTGAGGCGGCGGTGCAGGAGAAGGTGGAGAGGTTCATTGACTTCTCCACCAGCGAGGTCTACGGCTCGTTCGTCTACCACGCCGATGAGAACGACTCGACGGTCCACGGACGGGTCGGGATACTGAGATGGATCTACGCTGTCAGCAAGCTGGCCGCCGAGCATATGACCCACTGCTACCACGTGGAGTACGGTCTCCCCGCGGTCACCGTGAGACCCTTCAACATCTACGGCCCCTACCAGGTGGGGGAGGGGGCGATCCAGCGGTTCATCCTCGCCGCCCTGGAGGGAGAGCCGCTCCACATCAACGGCGATGGCTCCCAGATCCGGGCCTGGTGCTACATCGAGGACTTTGTCCGCGGGGTTCTCCTCTGCCTGGAGAAAGAGGAGGCGGTGGGGGAGGTCTTCAACCTCGGCAACCACCGGACCGCCGTTACCATCCGTGACCTGGCGGAGAAGATCATCGCCCTGAGCGGTTCCTCCTCGCAGATCGAATTCCGGGAGGCCCTGGGGGCCGACGTGGCCTTGAGGATCCCCAGCACCGCCAAGGCCCGGCGGCTACTCGGTTTTGAGCCCGAAATCTCCCTCGAAGAAGGCCTGAAGCGGAGCATTGAGTGGTATCGGGGCAGGGAGAACCGGTAATCGGTAATCGGTAATCAGTGAGCGGTAAGCAGTCTGCCACATAACCGGTCATTGCGAGGAGGCCCGAAAGCCTGCCTGCTGGCAGGCTTTCAGGCCGACGAAGCAATCTCCCGGATTGATGGGATTGCTATTAATATTGGCGGGAAAAAATGAGGATCGCAATTACCGGCGCGGGGGGATTCATCGGGAAGAATCTCCTCTTGGATCTGTCCCGCGACCATCACCTTCTGGCCCTGGACCGGGCTCCCGGTCTCGGGGAATTCATCCGCGACCGGGGGCTGGATAATGCCGCCGCCGCGACTGTAGATCTCAATGATCTCTCGGCGCTGGATCTCCTGGCCGACGAGAAAGGCGAGGAATGGGACGCGGTGATCTACCTGGCCGGAAACGGCGACCCCGCCTATTCGGTCTCCCACCCGGAGGTGGATCTGACCGACACCGTCCTCGGCCTGCTCAACTTCTGCCAACATTTCCGGGCGGGGAAACTTATCTATTTTTCTTCCGGCGCGGTCTATGACGGCCTCTCGGGTCCGGTCTCCCCCCGCTCCTTTCTCGACCCCCGGCTTCCCTACGCGATCGGCAAGCTGGCCAACGAGCAGTACGTCAAGTTCTTCCGGGAGAGCGGCCAAATCGGTAGTTACGTCATCCTCCGGTTCTTCGGGGCTTACGGTCCCTTCGAGCCGCCCCGCAAGATCTATAGCCGATTGGTCAATCACTTCGCCCTCGAGAAGAAACCGGAGTTTACCATCCGCGGCGACGGGCGGAACCTGATCGACGCGATGTATGTCGGTGATGCTGTCCGGGCGGTTCGGGCGGTGTTGGAGAGCAATGTAGAGGACCGGGTGGTGGACTTCTGCCTGGGGAAACCTTACACCATCGAGGAACTGGTCCGGGAAGCGGCCCGAATCTTCGGGATCGAACCCCGGATTAAAAAAGAGGGGGAGGTGCCAGAGTACATTGACTTCCGCCCCTCTCCTCGGGAAGTGGAGGAACTCTTCAACTTCACCCCCCGGGTCCCCCTCTCCGAAGGGCTGCCCCTCCTGGCCCGCCACCTCTCCGGATCCTGACGGGATAACAGGATATTTTTTTGACAGGATAACAGGATCTACAGGATAATTATCGGGAGGAATTTATGGGATTGAATAAGCCCGTTATCCTTGTTGCTCACCGTTTACTGCTTACTGATTACCGTCCCCTATTCCTAATTCCCTTCTCCCCATCCCGTAAATCCTGTTATCCTGTCTACAAAAGGGGTCGAGGTAGGGGTATAAGAATAATTTAATCCTGTCAAATCCGAGGGAAAGAGATGGTTAAGAAAGAACGCGTGTTGATCACCGGCGGGGCTGGATACTTAGGCTCGGTGATGACCGGACATTTCCTGGAGAAGGGGTATGCGGTGACCGTCCTCGACGACTTCCGCTACTGCCGGACCTCCCTCCTCCACCTCTGCGCGAACCGGTTTCTCCAGGTCGTCCGGGGCGACGTCCGGGAACGGTCGCTGGTCAAGCCGCTGCTCAAGGAGTCCGATTTAATCATCCCCCTGGCGGCGGTGGTCGGCGCCCCGGCCTGCGACCTCCACCCCCGGGAGTCCCGATCCATAAACGTCGGGGCGGTCAGGCTGATCAACGACCTGCGGGGCTCCGGCCAGAGGGTCCTCTTCCCGGTCACCAACAGCGGTTACGGGGTGGGGGAGGAGGGGGTCCTCTGCACCGAGGATTCCCCGCTTCGTCCGGTTTCCCGTTACGGGAAGCAGAAGGTCGAGGCGGAGAGGATCCTCCTCGACAAGGGAAACGCGATTGCTTTCCGTCTGGCCACCGCCTTCGGGGTCTCCCCCCGGATGCGGATAGATCTCCTGGTCAACGATTTTACCTATCGGGCGGTCCGCGACCGCTGTATCGTACTCTTTGAGGAGCACTTCAAGCGGAACTACATCCACGTCCGGGACATCTCCCGGGTTTTTCATTTCGGGGCGGTCAATTTCCGGAAGATGAGGGATCAGATTTACAACGTGGGCTTGAGCTCGGCCAACCTATCCAAGCGGGAGCTCTGCCGGCTGATCGAGCGGGAGGTCCCCGGGCTGACGGTGATCAGTTCCGAGATCGGGAAGGACCCCGACCAGCGGAACTACATTGTCAGCAACGAGAAGATTGAGTGGGTCGGCTTCCGCCCCCGCTGGACCCTCCCCGCTGGGATCCGCGAACTCCTCAAGGCCTATACCTTCCTCAAAGACTCCCGCTACGACAATCTATAATCTCATTGGCCCAAAAAAATGATCCAGTCATAGCGAGGAACGGAGCAAGGGCTTCCGCCCCGCGGTCATAGCGAGGAACGGAGCAAGGGCTGCCGCCCCCGCGGTCATTGCGAGGAGCGGAGCAAGGGCTTCCGCCCCGCGGTCATTGCGAGGAGCGGAGCAAGGGCTTCCGCCCCGCGGTCATTGCGA
>CAZPMN010000032.1:0-8041 GCA_964587835.1 uncultured bacterium | reverse complement strand
GGAGCGGAGCGACGACCTCCGCCACCCAGTCATTGCGAGGAGCGGAGCGACGAAGCAATCTCCCGGGCTGATGAGATTGCTTCTTCCCGATGAATCGGGGATCGCAATGACCGGGATTGGATAGACCGGAACAACAATGGAAAGCAAGCAGACCATACTGGTAACCGGGGCGACCGGCTTTCTCGGTCGGCATATCGTCCCGGTCCTCTCGCGCCGGTACCCGCAGGCCGAGCTGGTACCTCTCTCCTCCAAGGACTACGACCTGACCGAGCAGGAGCAGGTCCGACGGATGTTCGCCGAACACCGTCCGGACTGGGTGGTCGCCCTGGCCGGCTATGTCGGGGGGATTGGGGCCAACCTTGCCTATCCGGCCGACTTCTTCTACCGCAACCTGGTCATCCAGACCCTGACCATTCACGAGGCCTGGAAGGCGGGGGCGAAGAAACTTTTGACCGTGATGGGCGGGTGCAGTTATCCGGCCACCGCCTCTTCCCCGATCTCCGAGGACCAGATGTGGGAGGGGCTGCCGGCCTTCGAGAGTACCCCTTACTCGGTGGCCAAGAAGATGGCGCTCATCCAATCCGAGGCTTACCGGCGCCAGTACGGCTTCAACTCGATCGTCCTTATCCCCGGTAACGTCTACGGGGAGTGGGACAACTTCGAGGTCGAGAACTCCCACGTAGTTCCGGCCACCATCCGGAAGTTTTTCGAGGCGGCCCGGGACGGATCTCCCGAGGTGGAGATGTGGGGTTCGGGGAAGCCGACCCGGGACTTTGTCTACGCCGGCGACATCGCCGAACTTTTTCCCTATTTCCTGGAGAAGTACGATACCTCGGAGACGATCAACCTCTCCACCTCCCGCTCCACCTCCATCCGCGAGCTGGCCGAGACGGTGAAGGAGCTGACCGGTTATCGGGGCCGGATCGCCTGGAACACCTCGAAGCCGGACGGCAAGATATTCAAGATCTTCGACAATCGGAGGCTCAAGGAATTGGGGCTGGACTGTCCCACTCCTCTCCGGAAGGGGCTGGAGCGGACCGTGAGGTGGTTCGCGGAGAATTACGACCGGGGAACGGTGCGTCTATGAAGGCGGCGGTCCTGGGGGGCGGGGGGTTCGTCGGCTCGGCCTTTGTCCGCCACTGCGAAAGAAACGGCGTCAGTTGCGACTGCGTCGAGGTCGATAATTACCGGGATCTCGCCGGCGGAGAATACGATCTCCTGATCAACGCCGCCGGCCAGTCGCGGAAATACCAGGTGAACCGGGATCCGCTCGGGGATTTTCGCCATTCGCTGGAACCGCTCGTGAAATCGTTCCAGGATTTCACCTTTGCCGCTTACGTTTACATCTCCAGCGTCGACGTCTACCCGGACCACGAAAAACCGGACGGGAGCCGGGAAGGCGCCGGGATCGATCTGCGCCGGTTATCCCATTACGGCTTTCACAAATATCTGGGGGAGCGGTTGGTCATCCATCACTGCCCCCGTTTCCTGATCGTCCGCCTCGGGGGCGTTCTCGGACCGGGGTTGCGGAAGAACCCGGTCTATGATTTAATCCACGGTCAATCCCTGCGGGTTGACGAGTCCTCGGAGTACCAGTACCTGACCACTGACTTTCTCGCCGCCGCGGTCTTCGATTTGGTCGCCGGCGGCAACTGGAACGAAATCTTCAATATCTGTGGTACGGGCACGGTCTCCCTAGCCGAGATCAGGGGCTGGCTGGGACGGGAACTGAGCTATGCCGTCGAGGCCCCCCCCCGGGAGCGCTACGAGATCAGCAACGAGAAGCTCAGCCGGATAATGCCCATTCCCGAATCCCGCACCACCGCCCGGGAATTTGTCCTAAAATTTTCCGAAGGAAAATTTTAAAATGATCATAAGCCAGACACCGGTCAGGATCAGTTTCTTCGGGGGCGGGACCGATTTTCCCGAGTTTTTCCGTCACTCCCCCGGGGCGGTGCTCTCAACTTCGATTGACCGCTATCTCTATCTCACCGTCAACTATCTGAGCGATTTCTTCGATTATCGGATCAAGGTCTCCTATTCGAAAACGGAACTGGCCCACCGAGTCGAGGAGCTCGAGCACCCGGCGGTCCGGGCCTGCCTGGCCCACGTCGGAATCGACTCCAATATCGAGATCAATTACTTTTCCCATCTCCCCGCCCGGACCGGGTTGGGCACCTCTTCATCTTTCGTGGTCGGACTGCTCCACGCTCTTTACGGTCATCTCGGCCGCCGGGTGCCCCTGGAAAGACTGGCCGAGGAGGCCGTCCACCTGGAACGCGAGGTGATCGGCGAGAATGTCGGTTTTCAGGATCAGTACGCCGCCGCCTGCGGCGGCCTCAACTTCATCTCCTTCCAGGACGAAGGTCTGGTCCGCCGGGAGATGGTGATCACCCACCCCGGGGTGCTGTCCCGGCTCCAGGAGAGCCTGCTGCTTTTTTACACCGGGATCCAGCGGTATTCCGACGCCATCCAGGAGAAACATGTCGCCCGGATCGGCGGCAACCGGGAAGCCCTCTCCCGTCTGGCCGAGATGGCCGTGCGCGGGCGGGACCTGATCTCGGGACCCGATGCGGACCTTGACGAGTTCGGGAGACTCCTCGACGAGGGCTGGCGGCTGAAGCGGAGTATGGGGACGGGGGTCAGCAACCCCCAGATCGACGAACTTTACGCCGCGGCGCTCAAGAACGGGGCCCTGGGGGGCAAGCTGCTCGGCGCCGGGGGAGGGGGATTCCTGCTCTTTTACGTTCCCGCCCCGAGCCGGGATCGGGTCCGCGAAGCCCTGAAGGACCTCCTGGAAGTCGGCTTCAGTTTTGAGAATCACGGCTCGCAGATAATTTTCTATGATCCGGAGAAACTGGGTAACCCGGGCAAAGACGGTGAGCAGTAAGCAGTAAGCAGTAAGCGGTAAGCAGTGAGCTGTGAGCAGTATGCAGTCGTTTACGATCATCATCTCGACCTTTAACGAGGAGGAGACAATCCGGGGGTGCCTGGACCGGGTCCGGGCCGCTGCCCCCTCCGCCGAGATCATTCTCCTCCACGGCGGCCGGGACGGGACCGCCCGGGTCGCCCGCGAATGGGCGAAGGAAAAAGTAGACCCGGTTCGGGTCTTCGAGAACTACGGCGACTCCGGCAAGGGTCACGCGATCAAGGTCGGGGTTACCCTCGCCTCCCACCCGGTTATGCTCCAGTTTGACGCCGATCTTCAGTTTGCCCCCGAAGATATCCCCCGCGTGGTGGGACCGGTTCTCTCCGGGTCGGCCGACCTGGTGATAGGTTCCCGGTTTATGCCGGAGGCCGACTGGTCGGGTTACCATTCGAGTTTCTTCCGGGACCGGGGCAACGTCTTCCTCAACAAGTTTATCTCCCTGGTCTCCCGGCGGGAGATCAGCGACGTCACCACCGGGATGAAGGCCTGGACCCGGGAGTTGATCTGGGATATCGATTTCAAGGACAATCGCTTCATCTACGAGATGGAAATCGTGGTCCGTTCGGCACTCAGGGGATACCGGATCATTCAGATCCCCGTCACCTACCTCTCCCGGCAGGGTGGCGCGTCCGGCCACGGGACCGGTCTCGCCGAGTTCTTTTCCATAGCCCGGACCGGCCTCCTGATCGCTCTCAAGGCCCTCCTGATTCGCTGGGGAATCTGGTAGGTAACGTGGCAGAGAACAGTCAACTCCCGGTTATCATTATCGGCGGCGGTCCGGCCGGGTTGACCGCCGCCCTTGACCTCTCCCGTTCGGGTCGCCGGGTGATCGTGGTCGAGAAAGCGTCCCTGGTCGGTGGGATCTCTTCCTCGCGCTACTGGGAGGATTTCATAGTCGAGTACGGTCCCCACACCTACCACGTGAAGCGGGACGATATCGACACCCTGATCCGGAAGAATTATCCCGGTGATCTGCCGGAAAAACGCCGGGTCACCAATATGCTGATCCGGGGCAAGACCTACGATTATCCCCTCAAGTTCTGGCAGCTGGTCCGGGGCCTCAACCCCTTTTTCTCCGCCCGGATGCTGGCGGATTTCGCCCTCACCAGCATCTGGTCATCACTTCATCCCCGGCCCGATGATTCCTTTGAGGCCTGGGGGGTGAAGCGTTTCGGCCGGACCCTCTACGACCTCTGTTTCGGGCAGTACACCGAACGGGTCTGGGGAATCCCCCCCTCCCAAATCTCCGTCCGGTTGGCCTCCTCCAAACTTCACAAGCTCAACCTCAAGGATATTCTGATCAAGCTCCTGGGGGGGAGGGGGGAAGAGCAGGCCACCTACTGGAATGATTTTTTATACCCGGAAGAGGGGATCGGGGTGATCTTCAACCGGATGGCCGAGCGGATTGCCGCTGCCGGGGGCGAAGTCCGTCTGGGCACGATCCCCGTCGGGTTTCAATTTCGGGACGGAACGATCGCGGCGGTTACCGTCCGCCGGGAGAACGGGGAGGAGGAGACCATCCCGTCCGGGGCGGTGATCTCCACCATTCCCCTGACGGAACTGGGCCGCCTCTGCCGCCCCCGTCTCTCGGAATCCGAACTGGCTGCTTCCCAGGGACTGAGAAGCCGGGCCTTGGTCCTGGTCAACATTATAGTCAACGCCGACCGGATCAGCCAGGCTCACTGGGTCTATCTCCTCGATCCCGGCTTCCGCTTCAACCGCTTCTGTGAGCAGAAGAACCTCCTCCTCGAGAACCGACCGCCGGGGAAGACGATGCTGACCTTTGAAATCTGCTGCGGGTACGGGGACGGGATCTGGAACGCCTCGGAAGAAGATCTCCGGGAACTGGCCCTGGGGGACATCAATAAGATCCACCTCCTTGATGATCTGCGAGTCGAGAAGTCGATGGTGACCAGATCGAAGGATGCTTACCCGATCTACGATCTGGCCTTCGAGACAAATCTTAAGCTGGCCCTGAGAGGACTTTCCGGGATTTCCAACCTCTTCTCAGCCGGAAGACAGGGACTCTTCCTCAACTCCGACATCCACGACAGTATGGCCTCCGGCCGCGCTGCGGCCCGGGCGCTGGACCGCGGTGCCGCACCCGTCGATTGGTATCGAGAAGCAGGTTATGATCTTGCCGGGTGAGGCATCTATCCTCTTGGTGGCCTGCGAACGCGAGTTGGCACAAACACGTCTGGCGAGATTGCTTCGGCCTCCGGCCTCGCAATGACAGTCTTAACAACCCCACGCAGAATTGAAGAGACCCAGAAATCAGATCCAGTTAAGGACTGTTATTCCGATTAGATGAAAGCGAAATCGACCTGGCTGATCGCCGTCCTCGTGGTCCTGATCCTGGCCGGTGGACTCTTCTACCGCCTCAATTTTCTCCTCAATTACCACCAGGCCCCGGTGGTCTGGGATGCCGCCGGCTATAACATCCAGGCCCATACCTTTGCCTCCGCCTTCTCGGCCTGGCCTGACCGGGCGAAGTTTATGGAGCATTTCAAGAAGGCTTACGAGATGGCGCTGCCCAAGTGCGAGCTCTACCCGCTCTTTGTCTCCCTGGTTTACCTGGTCCAAGGCCTCGATCACCAGGCGGTCAGGATCGCCCAGGCTCTTCTCTCCACCCTGGGATTTCTGATCCTCTACCTGATCGCTGTCCGGGTGGGCGGCCGGAGGGTGGGGCTGATTACCCTGCTGATTGCGGCTTTCTACCCTCCCTTCGTGATCTCGGAGGGACGCCTCCTCACCGAGACCCTGGCCATCTTTGTCTTTCTCCTCACCGTCTGGCTTCTGGTCCTGGCCCTTGACCGCGGCTCCTGGTGGCTGATTCTCCTCTCCGGGATCTCGACCGCCCTGATGTTGATCACCCGGACCTTCTTCCAGTACGTCTACATATTTTACTATCCACTGCTCCTGGCCGGCCTCTGGCTGAAGAAAAGCCGGGATCTGCGCGCCGCCCCCCCAACGGGGGGGAAATCTTCCGGCCGTCTCTCCCGGCTGGTCCGCTCCTTTCCCGGGAAGAACTTTCTCTTTATTCTCGGGCTGGCGATAATTATTGTCCCGCGCCTCTTCTGGACCCCCCAGGTCGATCGCCAGCAGCGCCGTTTCATCAGCGGCAGCTGGCGTAACGGCCTGGCGATGTACTGCGGCATTTATCCCCCCAACCAGGGCCTCCAGACCACCTCCGATCCGGGGGGGGATATTCTCCGCTCGATCCGATCCGGATCGGCCGACGAAAGGTACCTGAAAGCCTATTTCCAGATCTTGCTCAGGAGACCTTTGGAGGCCATTCAGGTTATCCTGGCCAAGGCCCGGCTCTTTTGCCTGAGGGCGTACAACGACTTTCTCCAGTACTACCTTATCCCTCCCTCCGGGATGGATTTGGTGAACCGGGTCATTCTTCTGGCCGGGCTCTTTGGAATCCTGCTGCTGCTGGGCCGCGGTCCCCGAACCTGGCCGGTGCTGGTCTCCCTGGTTTACGGCTGGGCGATGTGTTTCGCCGCCGATGCCGAGGCCCGCTATACCATCACCCAGCTACCCCTGACGATCCTGGTCGGGGTGCTCTTCGCCGAGCGGGCGGTTGTCGGGCTCTCTGCCGGATTCTCCCGGCGCTCCGGCCGCGTCCGGTTACTGCTTCCCGGCCTGGTCTCCGGCTTGCTCGGTCTGTTCGCGCTCCTCGCCCAACCGCGCTTTCTCCTGCTGCTATTTTCTCGACTCGCTTTCCCGACGGCTTTTTACCTTCGATCGGCGCTCGTCTCGGTATTTTTCCTTTCCCTGATTCCCCTGCTGGCGGTCATTTATCGGGTCTCCCTCTCCGGTTGGAGGAGGAAGGCGGCCGCGGCCCTGCCCCCCGTTTTCCTGCTCCTGGTCTATCTCTCGGCACTCCAGGTCCACCCCACCTGGCATCAGTGGTCCGTCCGGCTGCAGGGCGGGGAACAGGTCGTCCGGCAGACGATCGAACTTCCGGCCAGCCTGGAGAATTACCGGAGCGCGGAGCTGAAACTGGACCTGCTTTCGAGCCCGGAGCGCTGGTACGATTTAACTGTCTCCGTTGATGGCGAGGTCGTCCGCCGTTTCGAGGGTGGTCTCAGTCCCGACCAGGATTCCTGGGTGCCCCCGGTCATCCGCCGGGCCTTCCCCACCTATCTTCGGGAAACCCGGCGGCAGCTCGGAGATCTCCCTCAGTGGTACACAATCCCCCTCGACCTCAGGAAACTGGCGGGCAGGAAATCCCTTCAGGTGGAGATCAGGTTCATCCCCCGCGCCGGAGGTAATTCCGGTTACGTGGATCTCTTCGGTGATTACCAGATGTTTCAGGACCCCCAAATTTTTGAGGGACCGACCCTTTCCAAGTCGCCGAGCAAGCTCTCCATCTACAAGTACCTGGTCGATGACGACTGGAGAATCTGGGAACGCGTGCCGGTCGCCCCGGTCACCAGGGCGGAGTACCTCGGGCCCGGAAAGTCACGGGAAGAAGATCTCTCGCCTGCTCCCGGTCTTCAGACTGGGGCATTCCGGGTCTTCCTCTCGCTCTGGGAACGGAAGGCGCCTCCCAGCGGTTTCCCGGTGGCTGTTCGACGGGAGGATTACCTGACCCGGAAGTCGATTCTCGCCGATTACTACAATCTCCAGATCTGGGAGGTCAATCCCTGGAAGAGGAAGAGCAACCACTTCCAGCTCGCCGCCGCCCACGCCGCTCCCGGGGAAGAGGGTGGGTTCCGATTGGTGGTTTACGCCGACACGGATCGGGATAAAAAGCCGGACCGACTGGTGGCGGAGTCTCCCTACTTCACCGTCCAGTCCGAGGGTGGGTGGAGCAGCTATACATTTGCCACCGAGGAAGAGAGCATCTACGTGGGGATGAGCTGGCCCCGGGGATCGAAGACCAGAGTTTATTACGAACGGGCGCTTTGGCCGGACGATCTCTTTCCCGAGACGATGGTCTATCGGCCCGGCCCGTCCGGGGCAATTGCCGCACCGGTCCTGACCAATCTGCGCCTCATCTTCCTGGAGGAAGATGAGGCGGTGATCAGTGATCAGTAACCGGTAATCAGCCAGGTGACAGAGCCTTTTGGTCACTTTTTGTGAATGAACGTGACAACGAGG
>CAZPMN010000031.1:0-28031 GCA_964587835.1 uncultured bacterium | reverse complement strand
GGGAATAATGAGTTAGGGCCCGTAGCTCAGCTGGTTAGAGCACCGGACTCATAATCCGATGGTCGTAGGTTCGAGTCCTACCGGGCCCATCTAAAACAGGGTTGTTGAATGATTCAACATTGTTCACCAATCGGTTTGAAACTGAGAGAGATGAGGTAGGACGAGAACCGGGTGAGCTTGTGCTGAGCGAAGCGAAGTAAGTCCTACCGGGCCCATCACGGCACCAGGCGGCCGCCGGGAAATAGTTGCCCGGCGGCCGGTAGCCGACCGGTCGCGCGAGATGAAGATATTCTACTGGCTAATCGTCATTATGAACCTCACCCTCCTGCTGCTGCTCTGGCTCTACATCTACAACCTCTACCTCACCGACCAGATCCCGGTTTACGACTATCCCTCCCGGATCTTCCAGTCCGACAAGGCCCTCCCGGCGATCATCCTCGGGGTGATCCTCAACACCGCGGCCATCGTGCTTCTGGTCCGGGACGCCCGCCGGCGGCGGGGAGGGGATCGCAATATGCGTCCCGCCTACCTCAGTTCCGACCAGTTGCGGGAGATTGCCGAAAAGGACGAGATCAAGGAACTGGAGAACCGGCTGGAGCGGATCGTCGACCGGCTGGAAGAACTGCGAACCAGCCACGGGGCGGGATGACCTGGCCGGCGCCTCCAACCCTGGCCCGGCGCCTTTCGCTTCAATGAAGATTTTCAGGTCCATCCCGGCCCTCTGCTGCCTGTCGCTGCTCCTTGTATCCCCCCGCCCGGCTGCTGGAGAGGAACGTCCCGTCTTCGTTGATCCGCTGCGCCACGAGCGGATGCCCTGGCTGGCCGCCGCCGAAGCCGGCAACCGGCTCTGGGAGGAGGGCGACGAGGAGGGGGCGATCCGGGAATGGGAGCGGGCGGTCGATTTGGGCTTTACCGACGGGATTGCCTTCTACCACCTGGGACGTTATTACGTTGACGGCGAGGACTGGAAGAAGGCCGTCCTCTACCTTCGATCGGCCCTCCCCCGCCTGGAGCACTCGGAAGCGGACGAGCAGGTGATCCAGTCGGCCCGCGAGCTGCTGGCCCTGGCCTACCGGCACCAGAGGCAGTACCTGGAGTCCTACCTCCACTACCTCCAGGCGCTGCGCACCGCCCCGGATTCCCCCTCGATCCATCTCGGGATGGCCCAGCTCTTCCTCCTCTGGGGGAAACTCGATGACGCCGAGAGGTCCGCCCGGCGGGCGATGGAGACCGCCCCGGGCAGCGCCCCGGCCGCCCGGATTCTGGCCGGGACCGCGAAGCGGCGAGGGGACTACGCCGGGGCGGCGGAGTACTACCGGGTCTATCTCGAGGCGGTTCCGGATGACTGGGAGGCCCGGCTGGACCGGGGACTGATCCTTGCCTCCCGTCTCGGCCGGGACCAGGAAGCGGAGCGGGAACTGGCTGAGGTTCTCCGGAACCAGTCGGACCAGGTTCAGGCCTGGGCCGCCCTGGCCGGGATCCACTTCCGCCGGGGAGACGGCCCGCCGGCGGCCGCGGCCGCCAACCGAGCCCTGGAGTCCGATCCGGACAACTACCTGGCCCTGACCGTCCGGGGCCGGCTCCGGTTTCAGGAGGGAGACCTGCCCGGAGCCGAGAGGGATTTTTTGGCGGCGCTCCGGGCCGAACCGGAGGGGGCCATGGCCATCTACGGCCTGGGGTTGGTTCATTTCCAGAAGGGGCAGTACGGGGAGGCGGAGTCCCGGTTCCGCCGGGCCCTGGGCCTGACGGGGGACTTCCCCGAGGCCGAACTCAACCGGGGGCTGGCTCTTGACGCTCTGGGCCGCCGGGAAGAGGCCCTTAAGGTACTGGAGAAGCTGGTGAAGGAGCATCCCGAATTGGCCGCCGTCCAGCTCGGCCTGGGGAGGATATATTTCTATTCCGGTCGGTTTGACCGGGCCCTGGCTTTCCTCCGCAACGCCCTCGCCCTCGACCCCGCCGGGTGGGAGGCCCGTTACTTCATCGGCAAGTGCCTGCTCGAGGAGGGTGA
The DNA here is from genome assembly GCA_964587835.1 of uncultured bacterium. GTDB lineage: Bacteria > Auribacterota > Erginobacteria > Erginobacterales > Erginobacteraceae > Erginobacter. The sequence continues at coordinate 26,023 of CAZPMN010000031.1, read as the reverse complement.
CCGGGCGGGGGCCCGGGAATATTTCCTCTCCGCCCGCCAAAGGGGCGGCGCCCGGCCCGCCCTCCTGACCGACCTCGCCCGGGTTTACCAGGCGGCGGGCGAGTTCGAGGCGGCGGAGGCGGCGCTGAAGGAAGCCCTGCAAGCCGCTCCCGATTATCTCCCCGCCCTCTTTCAGCTCGGGTTGCTCCAGGCCCGTCGGGATCGGGGGGAGGAAGCCTCGGGGATCTACCGGCAGGCCCTGGTCATCAAGCCCGGGGAAACCAGCTGGGACTTCGTCGGCGAGGAGAGGGATTTTTTCTTCCGGACGGTCTCGGACCTCGAGGAATACCTGGGGGCGGGTATCGATTATCTGAGCCTCTTCGCCCTGATCCGGAGCGCACCCCGGAACCGGAAGATCTTCACCGAGATGATCCCGGTGCTTCGCCGGCAAATCCGGGCCCACCCCCGGCAGCCCGGCTACGCCCACCTTCTGGGTCTGGCCTTCGAGGAGGCGGGCGATCTCGAGAGTTCGGAGAAGTACTACCAGCGGGCCCTGGAGATCGATCCCGACTTCTCCGCCGCCCATCTCAGCCTGGGCGAGCTCTACGCCCGGACCGGCCGGACCGCCCCGGCCCGCCGTCACCTGGCGGCGGTGATGCTCCTGGCCCCGGAGTCGGCCCTTTCCCCGGAAGTCCGCAAGCTCCTCGAGAACCTCCCGGAGTGAGCCGGGACCCGGCTCGCTTTTTTCTTTGAGAATCGCTCCCGGTCAATTACAGTGGGTCCGGTAAAACCCGGCGGGATCGGGTCTCCTCGGAGCGCTTCTATTGGTGCCCGCGAGTGTCTTAAATCACCTCGTAAAGGTTGGATTCCTGAGAGAAGGAGGAAAGATATGAGTTCCGATTTGATTATCGGCAACGGCCTGGTGGCTACCCTGGGCGAGAGCAATCACCTGATTCCCTCCGGCGCGGTTTTGGTCCGCGACGGCCGGATCGAGGCGGTGGGGGGGGAGGAAGAAATCAAGTCCCTCGCCCCCGAGGCCGATTACCTGGATGCCGGCGGCCGGCTGATTATGCCCGGGTTCGTCAACGCCCACCACCACCTCTACAGCACCTTTGCCAAGGGCCTTTCCCCTCACGACCCGCCCCCTTACACCTTCGTCGAGATCCTGGAGCGGATGTGGTGGCCGCTGGACAGGGCCCTGGGCGAGGAGGATATCTATTACAGCGCACTGGTCCCCCTGATCGACTGCGTGAAGAAGGGCGCCACCACTATCATCGACCACCACGAAAGCCAGGATTGCCAGATGGGCAGCCTCGACCAGCTGGCCCGGGCGGCGCGGGAGATCGGGATCCGGTCCTCCTTCTGCCTGGGGATCTCCGACCGCTACGGCAAGGGCGGGGAAGGGATCGAGGAGAACGTCCGCTTCATCAAGACGGTCCAGGCCTCCTCCCGCCGCGAGCGGGAACTGGTGACCGGGATGTTCGGCCTTCACGCCGCCTTCACCGTCAACGACGATACCCTGGAGAAAGCGACCTCGGCGGCCGCCGAGCTTGGGGTCGGTTTCCATTTCCACGCGGCGGAAGCCGCCTCCGACGAGGAAGCCGGCCTGGAGAAGTACGGGATGCGGGTGATCGAGCGCCTCCATCGGAAGGGAGCCCTCGGGCCGAAGAGCCTGGCTATCCACTGTGTTCATATCGACGAGCAGGAGATGGACCTGCTCAAAGAGACGGGGACCGCGGCCGTCCACAACCCGGAATCGAATATGAACAACGCCGTCGGGGTGGCCCCGGTCCTGAAGATGATGGGGAAGGGGATCGAGGTCGGCCTGGGGACAGACGCGATGACCTCAAATATGTGCAAGGAGGTCCAGCTGGCCAACATCCTCCAGCACCTGGCCGAACGGGATCCTCGGGTTGCCTTCGTCGAATCCTGCCAGCTCCTGCTTGAGAATAACCCACGGATCGCCTCCCGGTTTTTCGGGGTGGATATCGGGGTCCTCAAGCCCGGCGCCGCCGGGGACGTGATCGTGGTCGACTACGACCCGCCCACTCCGCTGAACGAGGGCAACTTTCTCGGGCATTTCCTCTTCGGCGTCTGCGAATCCCCGGTCCGGTCCACTGTGATCGACGGGAAGGTCCTGATGCGGGACGGCGAACTGGTCGGGATCGACGAGAAGAGGATCGCCGCCCGCTCCCGGGAACTGGCCGCCGAGTTCTTAAAGCGCTTCTGAAGTATTTTACCCGGGGCAATTAAGTATTGCCCCGGGTAAAATAGTGGATGCGATTTCACTCCGGAGCGAAGCCGGAGGATGCATCGGGCCTATTCGTACTATGGGTACTTATTCCCTTTCAGGAGGCAGATACTAATATGATACCGCAGGAAGTCATCAAGTCGCTGGCCGTCTCCACTCCGAGCAAGATCGTCCTGCTGGTCCTTGACGGCCTGGGCGATCTTTCGGGAGGGGAGGGGACGCCCCTGGAGGTCGCCGCCACCCCCCACCTCGATCGGTTGGCCGCGGAAGGGATCCTCGGTCAGACCGACCCGATCTCTCCCGGGATCACCCCCGGTTCCGGTCCGGCTCACATCTCCCTTTTCGGCTACGATCCGATCCGTTACCAGATCGGTCGTGGCGTGCTGGAGGCGACCGGGATCGATATGGAGCTGACCCCCGCCGATGTCTGTACCCGGGGAAACTTCGCCTCGATGGACGAGGCCGGCCGGATCACCGATCGGCGGGCCGGGCGGATTCCGACCGAGGAGAACCGGCGGCTGATCGAGATCCTGAAGAAGGAGATTCGGGAGATCGACGGAGTGGAGGTGATCCTGGAGTCGGTTAAGGAACACCGGTTCGTCGCCGTCTTCCGGGGCGAGGGGCTCGACGGCCGTCTGGCCGAGACCGACCCCCAGGCCCTGGGGGTGAAGAGTCTCGACCCCGCTCCCCTCGACCCGGCGGCCGAGTTCACCGCCTCGGTGGTGAGGAAGTTCATCGAGCGGGGGAACCGGGCGTTGCGGCAAGAGAGCCCGGCCAACAGTTTCCTCCTGCGCGGTTTCTCCAAACTGCCCGAGATCCCCTCCCTGGAGGAACTCTACCGTCTGAACCCCGCCGCCATCGCCGCCTACCCGATGTACCGCGGCCTGGCCGGCCTGGTCGGGATGGAGGTTCTTACGACCGGGGATTCGATCGCCGACGAGTTCTCCGCATTGGAGAAGAACTGGGCGGATTTTGATTTCTTCTTCGTCCACATCAAAAAGACCGACAGCTACGGCGAGGACGGCAACTTCGCCAAGAAGGTGGAGATCATCGAGGAGGTGGACGGGCAGATCCCGCGGCTGCTCGGGCTCAAGCCCGCGGTGATCGCCGTCACCGGCGACCACTCCACCCCCGCCGTCCTCAAAGGCCACAGCTGGCACCCCAACCCGCTGCTCCTTCGGGCGGATACGGTCCGCCGGGACGCCTCGGAAGTGTTCTCCGAGGCTGCCTGCCAGCGCGGCGGTCTGGGCCGCCTGGCGGCGCTCGAGGTGATGCCGCTGATGCTCGGGCACGCGCTCAAGCTGGAAAAATTCGGCGCCTGAACTAATCTGAAAGAATGAACCGCAGAGGACGCAGAGGGGACTTTTGGGTGCAGGTCTGAATCGGATCGGGTTACAGAGTTGATGGGAAGATCGAGACGGCGGGGATTTCCGGCCCCGACCTCGCCCCCGGAAAAACAATTCACCGCAAAGACGCAAAGGACGCAAAGGGACGCAGAGGAAATTTATAGTTGCAGGTCTGAGGCGGATGGCATTAAAGAGCTGGTGGGAAGATCGAGACGGCGCGGATCTCCGGGCCCGACCTCGCCCCCGGAAAAACAATTCACCGCAAAGACGCAAAGGACGCAAAGAACGCAGAGGGGAATTTTTTGGCTAATTGTTTGGCGGCGAAATGTGTTCCGGAGTTGTTGCGAACCTCGACCAGGGTTTGTGCTTTTGGCCCGGGTTTCGCCCTCAAATAAACAGCATTCGCCGCCGGGGGTGGGAGGGTTTTTGCTCGAAAGGAATCAAGATTCGGCGTTAATCAGGATGTCGGAGCGGCCTGATAGTGCCGCGTTGAAACTCTAAATATTTCTTTGCGTTCCTTTGCGTTCTTTGCGTCTTTGCGGTTAAATTCGTAGGTGGTAGTTATGCGAGAAGCGCTACTTTACGAAAGATTGGAGGATGACGCGGTTCTCTGCCGGCTCTGCGCCCATCGGTGCCGGATTCCGGGGGGGAAGCGGGGGCTCTGCGGGGTCCGGGAGAACCGTTCCGGCACCCTCTACTCCCTGGTTTACGGGAAGGCGATCGCCCTCAACGCCGACCCGATCGAAAAGAAGCCCCTCTTCCACTTCCTCCCCGGCACCCAGGCCCTCTCGGTCGCCACCGCCGGCTGCAATATGACCTGTCTCCATTGCCAGAACGCCGACATCTCCCAGTCCCCCCGGGAGACCGGGCGGATCCCTGGCCGGGAGGTCTCTCCGGAAGAACTGGTGTCGGCGGCCCGCCGTTCCGGCTGCCGTTCGATTGCCTATACCTACACTGAACCGACGATCTTCTTCGAGTACGCCATTGATACCGCGCGTCGGGCCGCCGAGGAAGGGATCAAGAACGTTTTCGTCACCAACGGCTATATGACCGGCGAGGCCCTGGAGATGCTCTCTCCCGTCCTCGACGCGGCCAACGTCGACCTGAAGTCCTTCCGGGACGAGTTCTACCGCGAAATCTGCGGCGCGCGCCTCCAGCCCGTCCTGGAGACGATCAGAAAGATGCCGGAATCGGGGATATGGCTCGAGGTCACCACCCTGGTCATCCCCGGCCACAACGACTCCGAGGAAGAACTGGGAGAGATCGCCGGTTTCCTGGCCGGGCTTGACCCCGCCATCCCCTGGCACGTCAGTGGCTTCTTCCCCACCTACCGGCTCCTCGACGCTCCGCCCACCCCGGCCGCCACCCTGAAAAAGGCCCGCGAGATCGGGCGCGCGGCCGGCCTGCACCACGTTTACACCGGGAACCTCCCCGGCGACGACGGTGAGAACACTTACTGCCCCAAGTGCGGCAAAAAGATCGTCGAGCGGAACGGATACCGGCTGGGAGCGGTCAATATCAGAGACGGCCGCTGTGCCTACTGCTCCGCGCCGGTGGAGGGGGTCTGGTAGGGGGCGGAAGGGCGCAAAGCGCATAGAGCAGAGCGCAGAGCGCCGGGGGCGGGGAGACTTCTTAAGTGTTCTCGGACCCGGTCCCGCTTTTCCTGGCTGAAGTTTTCTTCTTCCCGGCCGCGGCTTTCTTCTTCCCGGAGCTGGACTTCTTCTTCGCGGCCGGTTTCTTCTTCCGGGCGGCCTTGGTCTCCAGGCGGATGATCGCATCAGCCAGGGTGATGCCGTCCAGGTCGGTACCCGGTTTGAGAGAGACGTTGGTCCGGCGGTGGTTGAGGTAGGGGCCATAGCGGCCATCCATAATCCGGACCGGCTGATCGTCGCCGGGATGGTTTCCCAGCTCCCGGAGAGTCTTTTTCCCTCTTCCCGCCCGACGGGCGGGAGCCTGGGCGATCACCTCGACGGCCTCCTCCAGGGTGATCTCGAGAACGTTGTGGGGTTTTTTCAGGGAGGTGTAGTTGCCGTCGTGGTGGAGGTAGGGGCCGAAGCGGCCCAGACCCGCCCGGACGGTCTTGCCGGTTTCGGGATGGGCGCCCAGGTTACGGGGTAGTTCCAAAAGGCGCTGCGCCGTCTCGGGGGTAACGTCGTCGAAGGGTATCGAGTCCGGCAGCTTGACCCGCTTGGGTTTCTCCTGACCCGACCCGTTCTCACCCCTCTGGACATAGGCGCCGAAGGGTCCTATCTTCAGGTAGACCGGCAGGCCGGTCTCCGGGTCCTCGGTCAGTTTCCGCGGCCCTTCCTCCTTCTGAACCATCAGCCTCCGGACCAGCTTGGCGGAAAGGTCGGCGGGGGGGATGTCGGGGGGGAGCGCGGTCCGAACCGCCTCCCCGTCCTTCTCCCAGGCCAGGAAGGGGCCGTAGCGCCCGATTCGGACTTCGGCCGAAGGGTCATCGATCCGGAAAGCCGTCAAATCGCGGGGGTCGATCTCCCCTTCCTTGGTTCGGATCCGTTCCTGCAGGCCGGAGCTCCCCAGGTAGAACCGGCGGAGGTACTCCAGCCAGCCCTGGTCGCCCCGGGCGATGTTGTCCAGCTGGTCCTCCATCCCGGCGGTGAACTTGATGTCGACCAGGTCGGAAAAGTGATCTTCCAGCATCCGGGTGACGGCAAAGGCGGTGAAGGTGGGGACCAGTTCCCGGCCCTGGCGCCGGACGTAGCCCCGCAGGATGATGGTGTTGATGATCGAGGCGTAGGTGCTTGGCCTCCCGATCCCCTCATCCTTGAGCACCTTGACCAGTTCCGCTTCGGTGTACCGCGCCGGCGGCTTGGTCTCCCCGGTCCGGGATTCCAGCTTCCGGCAGTCGACCTCCTCGCCGACTGCCAGATCAGGGAGGGCATCGCCCAGATCGGCCGGCTTCTCTTCCGGCCGGTCGCTTCCCCGGACATAGGCCTTGAAGAACCCGGGGAAGTCGACGATCCGGCCGCTGGCCTTGAAGAAGGCCGGGCCGGCGGTCAGGGAGAGGGTCTGGAAACGGAGCCGGGCCGGCTTCATCTGGGTGGCGATGGTCCGCTTCCAGATCAGGTCGTAGAGGGCGGCCTCCTGGCCTGCCAGGGGGAGGCGGTGCGGGGGAAGCATCTCCCGCCCGGCCGGCCGGATCGCCTCGTGCGCCTCCTGGGCGCCCCGCTCTTTGGTCCGATAGCGCCGGGGGGCCGGGTTGAGGAAATCCTCGCCGTAGAGATCGACGATCCTCTGGCGGGCGGCGTTGATCGCCTCCTCGCTCAGGTGCACGGAGTCGGTCCGCATATAGGTGATGTAACCGTTCTCGTAAAGTTTCTGAGCGATCTTCATCGTCCGGCCGGTCGTCAGGTTGAGCTTCCGGCTGGCCTCGATCTGGAGGGTGGCGGTGGTAAAGGGTGGGTAGGGGGTGCGGACGGTCGATTTCTCCTGGAGGTCGGAGACCCGCCAGGTTTCCCGTTTCAGGGTCTCGATCAGTTCGCCGTCCTCTTCTCCGGTCAGGATGAGCCGGTCCTTTCCGGCGGCGAGTTTGCCGGTGGCCGGGTCGAAATCCCGCCCCGTCGCCAGCAGTCTACCGTCCAGCGAATGGAGCTGGGCCTCGAAGCGGTGGGCCGGGGAGTCGGGCCGTTTGTTGAGGAGGGCCTTGACGTTGAGATAGACGGCGGGGTGAAAATCCCGGCGCTTCCGCTCTCTCTCGACCAGTAGCCGGACAGCCACGGACTGGACCCTCCCCGCCGAGAGCCGGGGGGCGATCTTCTTCCAGAGCAGGGGGGAGAGGGTATAACCGACCAGCCGGTCGAGGATCCGCCGGGTCTCCTGGGCCCGGACCAGGTTCTGGTCGATACTCCGGGTGGCCTCGAGGGCGGAGGCGATCGCCTCGGCGGTGATCTCGTGGAAGACCATCCGCCGGACCGGGCAGCCGGGTTTCAGGACTTCCACCAGGTGCCAGCCGATTGATTCCCCCTCCCGGTCCTCGTCGGTGGCCAGCAGGAGTTCGTCGGACTCCCGGGCCAGTTTCTTCAGGGTTCCGACCACTTTTTTCTTGCCGGAGGGAATTATGTAAAGGGGAGCGAAGTCGTGCTCGATATCCACTCCCATCCGCGCCCAGGGTTGTCCCTTGCAGTTTGCCGGAATCTCGGCGGCGGAGGAGGGGAGGTCGCGGACGTGGCCCAGGGAGGACTCCACCCGGTAGCCCTCGGGAAGGAAGGACCGGATCGTCCGGGCCTTGGTCGGGGATTCGACTATGACCAGTTTTCCCATCTGACTGTCTACTGATTACCGATTACCGATTACTGATTACTGATTGCTGTCTTCAAAACGGCCAACCTGTATACCCCAAGCTATACGGGAAACAAAGAATAAATTTGATTTATCCCGCGAACTCGGATATTTATCTTGCTTCCTGGCTGGCGCGCCCGGCGGCTATGCTATAATCAAAGCAGAGGAGTCTTGGGCCCGCAACGGGTCCCAGTGGAAGACTATGATTTTGAAGCAGATATGGAAGCGTTTTGCGACCTGGATCTCCTACGTCGCCCTGGTCGCGACCGGATTTGTTTCTTTCGCCTTCTTCCGCTTTCCCCTCAACTTTATGCGGGTCCAAGGGAGGGACAACATCCCCAAGCAGGGGAAGAAGGTGCTTTTTGTCTCCAATCACCTCTCGATGTACGACTCCTTCCTGATCGCGGTGGCGGCATTCTTCCCCTCGGTCCTGACCCGGCCCTCCCGCCCTCCGATCAACTTCGCCGCCGAGGAGAATTTCTTCACCCGTTGGTACGTGCGGATGTTGTTGAGAATCCTCAGAACTGTCCCGGTCAAAAAGGGCCGGCACGATCCCTTCCTGTTGCGGAAATACTCCGAGTTCCTGGAGCGGCGCAACATTTTGATCTTTTACCAGGGGACCCGCTCTTACGACCTGAAGCAGATCAAGGCCGGCCCCGGCTACGTGATCGCCAATTCCCAGGAGGAACTGACGGTGATCCCGGTCTATCACGAGGGGATTACCCGGATATTCAGCCGGGGCGGGCCGAGGACGAGGGGGACCTGGCGCTGGCTGCCGCGCAGTCTATTCCACCGGACCACGGTCTCTTTCGGGCCTCCAATCACCTTTGAGGACCTGATGAGGATCGAAAACCAGCGGGAAAGGATCCAGGCTATCAACGACCGGATCACCTGGCGGATCGAAAAGCTCCGTGAGGATTCTTCTCCGCCTTCCGACGCCGGAGCCGCCTGATGAACCCGGTAACCCTGCTGGGCTTTGTCGCGGCCGTCTGCACCACCGCCGCCTTCCTCCCCCAGGCGCTCAAGGCCTGGAGATCCCGCCGGACCGGGGATATCTCCCTGGTGATGTACCTGGTCTTTATGGCCGGGGTTGCCCTCTGGATGGTTTACGGAATCCTGATCTCGGCCCCTCCGGTCACGATCGCCAACGCAGTCACCCTGCTGCTGGCCGCGGTCATCCTGGTCGCCAAGCTGAAGTTCGGCTGAGGCGGACGGGATATTTTTTTGACAGGATAACAGGATCTACAGGATAATTTCCGGTTGGGATTTCCGGATTTTTCCTCTCACTCCCACTCAAGGTCATCGCGAGGAACGTTTGCCCCGAAGAATTTGCTCTCCCACTCTCCCCCTAGGTCATCGCGAGGAACGAGATCCCTCGCTAAAGCTCGGGACAGGCTGCGCGATCTCATATGCAACCCGGTAATTGTTTGATCACGCTAGTCGGGAAACGCAGAGGGCGAGATTGCTTCTCCGTCTAAAGCCGGATCGCAATGACCGTGGGGCGAGATTGCTTCTCCGTCTAAAGCCGGATCGCAATGACGGTTTTGCCCAGCCCCGCCAGGTTGGGGGAAGACCCGAGGGATTGTTTACCACAGAGGTGCAGAGGACACAGAGTTTCTTCCAGTTTACCCCCCTCTGTGCTCTCTGTGGTTCAAAATCAGTGGAGGGGGACGAGGTGGGGGGGAGTCTTGCTGGAGAGCATCGCGACCAGGTTCTTGGCGGCCATCGCCGCCATCCGGTTGCGGGTCTCGTTGGTGGCAGAGCCGATGTGGGGCAGCAGGACCACGTTCTGGAGGGTGAGCAGGCCGGGGTGGACGTGGGGTTCCTTCTCGTAAACGTCGAGGCCGGCCCCGGCGATTTCATTCTCCCGCAAGGCCTCGGTCAGAGCCTCCTCGTCCATCACCGGTCCCCGGGAGGTATTGATCAGGAAGGCGGACTTTTTCATCTTCCGCAGCTCGCTCCGGCCGATCAGGCAGCGGGTCTCTTCGTTCAGGGGGAGGTGGATGGTGATGAAGTCGGCTTCCTCCAGGAGGCGATCGAAGGAGACCTGCTCCGCCCGGGCCGCCTTTTCCAGTTCCCGGTTGCGTTGCGGGTCACAGTAGAGGACTTTCATCCCGAAGGCGGGAGCCTTGAGCCCGACCGCGGTTCCGATCCGTCCCGCCCCGATAATCCCCAGGGTCTTCCCCGCCATCTCAACGCCGAGGAGAAGCATCGGACCCCAGCCGTTGAACTCGCCCCCCCGAAGAAAGCGGGTTGCCTCGGGGATCCGCCGGGCGACCGCCAGCGTCAGGGACCAGGTCAGCTCGGCGGTGGCGTTGGTGAGGACCCCGGGGGTATGGCCGACCGGAATCCCACGTTTCGCCGCCGCCGCCAGGTCGATGTGGTTGTAGCCGACGGACATCGTCGAGATGGCCTTCAGGCTGGGGACCTGCTCCAGGAACTCCCTGTCGATGGTGTCGGTCAGCAGGCAGAGTAGTCCCGCCTTCCCCCGGCAGAACCGGACCAGCTCCTCCGAGGTCAGGACCCGGTCCTCGGGGTTGACCTCGACCCGGAGGCGGGCCTTCTTCATGATCTCAATCCCGGCTTCGGGGATCGGCCGGCTGACAAACACGCTCTTGGGCATATGAATTCCCTTATCCCGTGGCTTTCTCCCGCGGGCCTCGAAGTTGGAATGACTGACTGATGATCCGCCTGAACAATAAGCGGGGTAGGCTATTATCTTACAACATCTTTCCCCCGGCCAGGGGAAAATTCCGCCGTGGAAAATTACGCCTCGCCCGCCGGGGCGATTTTAGATCCCGGCTTAATGCACAAAACATGTATGACTTGATTTGTGCAATAAGAGATGGTCAGGCCAGGAAGCGCTGCAGGAGGGGGCGGACCAGGCCGATCGCCCGGTGGGGGCAGGTCTCGTGGCAGCAGAAGCAGCGGATGCAGTCCGAGAGCTTGATCACGGCCCGGCCGTTCTTTATCGTGATGGCGTTCACCGGGCAGACCCGGGCGCAGGCCCCGCAACCGACGCACCGGGAACCGATGATCCGGGGCCGGGTGCTGAGCAGGCGCTTGGCCACCGGCATAAAGGGCATCAACCAGCGGGGGAAGGCGTTGATGCGTCCGGGGGGGACCTGGAAGCCCTCCTGTCTCACGGCTTCGATCGTCTCTCCGCGGATCTCGATCCCGGAGAGGTCTTCCGCCAGCAGCCCCCGCCTCACGCACTCCCGGACGGTGGGGACCGAGAGGGGATTGACCCCGATGATCCGGCTCAGGACCGCGTCCACCGCGGCCGGGCTGGTCCCCGCCACCACCAGCCCCATTTCCCGAAGATCGCCCGCCCCGGGCCCGCCGTCTCCCTCCATCCCCCAGACCCCGTCCACGATGGTCAGGGCGGGGGAGGCGAACTCGGCGATGTCGACCAGCATCGAGGCAAAGTCCTCGACGTCGGGGAACTTGGCGTGGTAGGCGGGCTTGATCAGACCCGGGACCAGGCCGAAGAGGTTCTTTACCGCCCCGGTGAGGATGGTGAAGGAGTGGGTTTTCAGCTTGGGCAGGTTGATGATCACGTCGGCGTTGAGCGCGGCCTCGATGATCTCGATCCGCCGGACGGTCTTGCCCCGGGGGAGGGGGACTGTCTTCCGCCCGGTCTCCAGGGCCAGCCCGGCCCCGGTCTCCCGGGCGACCCGTTCCAGTCCGCAGGCCCGGTAGAGCTTGAGCAGGGTGTTCCGGGTGTGGGTGAGGGCCGCGCCCGGGCTGTCCCCGATCACCGGTTGACCCCCGGCCCGCTGAACCAGCTCCACCACCGCCCGGACCAGGGCCGGGTGGGTGGTGACCACCTCCTCCGGCCGGGCCTTCCGCAGAAGGTTGGGCTTGAGCAGGACGATCTGGCCGGGCCGGACAAACTTCTCCATCCCGCCCAAGGGCGCCAGTGCCCGCTCCACCGCCTTGAGGGGCTCTCCCCCGTAATAGTGGGGGCATCTCTCAATGGTCACGATACTCATACGCTTATTGATACCACGAAAAAGGGACAAAAAAAAGCCCCGGTTCCATTGCGGAACCGGGGCTTCTTTCAACCGGGGAAGTTAGAAGTAGAAAACCAGCCCGCCCCGGACCTGCATGTGATCCATTTTGATATCAGTGCTGGTGTTCTTGATCTCCGATTCAAGCCAGATATAACGGTACTCTGCCCGGATACCGATGTTCTCGTTGAAGAGAAGTTCAGCCCCGCCGCAGACGTGATAAGTCATGCTGTCATCGAACAAGTCATGGGGAGTGCCTGGTTCATCCACATCTATGAAAGTGTAACCCGCGCCGCCGCCGCCGTAGATAAAGGCGACATCATCGACGGGAATACCAATCCGGAGTGTGCCCGTTACCGGGATGAACTCAATCTTGGACGAGGAAAAATTCTTAAGTTCGGGCTTGTAGTAGTCAGCTCCGAGGTCAAGCTTGACGAAATCGCCAAAGCATAAGACCAGCGATCCGCCTCCACCAAAAGTGCCGTCGAGTTCGGCCATATCATCGTCACTGAACTCAAATGCATAGAGGCCGTGCAGGTCGATTCCAGCCGAGACCTAGGCCATCGCCACGGTGCTGCAGGCCAGCGCCAGTAACACGCTAAAGACCAAAGCTCCCAATCTCTTCATCACCATCCCTCCTTGTTGAGGTTTCCCCCGCTTCAACCCCGATTCTGAATAAATTATTGCTGTTTCCCCACTTATTGGTCAAGAAAAAAATCAGAAATTAACCCGGGGCGGCTCGGCGGCGGTTGCCTCGGCTTCGAAGTAGGCCTTGGGCTCCGAGAGCCCGCGGATGGCCGCCCAGAGGGTCCCCGGGATCTTCCGGATGTAGGTGTTGAAAGCTCTCGCGGCCTCGTTGTAGCGCATCCGTTCCACCGCGATCCGGTTCTCGGTTCCCTCCAGCTGGGCCTGGAGGGTCTGGAAGTTCTCGTTGGCCTTGAGCTGGGGATAGTTCTCGACCGTGACCAGGAGTCTCGAGAGGGCCGAGCCGAGCTGCCCCTGGGCCTCCTGGAAGCGGGCCAGTGCCGCGGGATCGGAGAGGGTATCCGGGGTGACCCGGATCTGCCCCGCCTTCGCCCGGGCCTCGGTGACCGCAGTGTAGGTCTCCTTTTCGAAACCGGCCACCCCCTTGACCGTCTCCACCAGGTTGGGGATCAAATCCATTCTCCGCTGGTATTGGTTCTCGACCTGGGCCCAGGCCGCTGTCACCCGCTCGTCGAGGGTGACCACGCGGTTGAGGCCCGAGACCACCACCGCCGCCACGATCAGGACCAGCAGGACCAGAATCGCCACAGTGGTAAGCACTATCTTCATTATCCTCCCTCCTTTTAGTCCACTAATTACACGAATTACCACGAATTTATTTAGAGTCCTCTACCTCGGCCCCATTCAGTCCACGGATCACACAGATTACTCAGATTAGTTCCCACTGCCTACTGCCCACTCCCCACTGCCCAATTAAACCGCGAATCTTGCGAATCTTCACTAATCTTGCGATATTAAAATTGGAATTCTCTTCCGTATTGTTTAGGCCTGCCAGGACTGTCATTATTGATTAATTCTACAGGATTGTCATTGCGATCCGGCTTTAGACGGAGAAGCAATCTCTCTTGGTTCTTGGCCTGGTGAGATTGCTTCGTCAGCCTCACTTCGTTCGGCTTCCTCGCAATGACTTCGGGACCGGGGTGAGATTGCTTCGTCGGCCCGAATGCCTTCGGTCTTCCTCGCAATGACCCCGTGCCGGGTACCGATTACTGATTACTGGTTTTTGGTTGGGGAATGGGGAATGGGGAATAGGGAATAGTGATCGGTAATCAGTGATCGGTAATTGGCAATCCGGGCTCTATGCTCTATGCGTTTTCCCGTCACCCGTCAACTGTCAACTGTCACCCGTCCTCACCACCCCCCCGAGGCCCCGCCCCCTCCGGACATTCCGCCTCCGAAACCTCCGAACCCGCCGCTGAAACCGCCCCGGCCTCCCCCGGAGCCGCCGGCGCCGATCCAGAAACCGCCGGCCCCGGTTCGGGCAGCTCTTCCGGTGGCCCGGTAGGCGATAACCCGGAACAGCGGGAACAAGAAGAATATCAAGAAAATAATCCAGCCCAGCGGGTTGCCGGACTTGCCGGAGGTCTCGGCGGCTGCAGCGGCTTGTTGGTCCAATCCCTCGATCTCCTGTCCCCGTTCGGCGGCGATCTTGCCGATCACCGCCTGGACGGCGAGGTCGACCCCCCGGTCGTAATTCCCATCCCGAAAGGCGGGGAGCATCAGGTTGCGGATGATCCCCGAGGCGACGGCGTCGGGGATGGTCCCCTCCAGGCCGTAGCCGACTTCGATCCGGGTCCGGCGCTCCTGCCTAGCGACCAGGATCAGGACCCCGTTGTCCTTTCCCTTCTCCCCGATCCCCCACTTTTGGAAGAGCCGGACGGCGTAACCCTCCACCGTCTCGGGTTCGATCGAATCCACCGTCGCCACCACCACCGCGTCGCCGGTCTTCTCCCGCAAGGCCCGGGAGAAACCTTCCAGGCGGGCGACGGTTTCGGAGCGGAGCAGGCCGGCGAAGTCGTTGACCGCCCGGTTACTCCGGTCCGGGTAGACGGCCTCCCGGGCGGATCCTTCCCCAGGGAGCAGTCCCGCTCCCAGCAGGGCCAGTATCAGCGCGGCGGCGATCCGGTTCGTCATAGCTGATCCACCCCTTCGGCCAACTTCTCCATCTGGGCCAGGTAGCGCTCGAGGTAGATCTCGGCGTCCTCGCCGGCGATCTTCTCGTCGTCTTGACGGTCGCGCCAGATGGCGAGAAAGACTTCCGGGTCGAGGCCGAACTCCCGGGCCAGCAGGTTGATCACCTCCTCCTTTCCCTCGGCCGGGGTCTTCCCCTTCAGGCGGACCAGGTTGCGGAAGACCGGCATCAGGGAAGCCAGGGAGTTCTTCAGCAGCCGGTCGACCCCGCGCTTGAGCCGGGCGGTCTCCAGGTATCCCTGGCGGATCAGGACCAGCTTGCCCTTGACCTGTTCCTCGCACTGGTGGCGGAGGTTCTTCAGGTCGATCTCCAGTCCGGAGATCAGGTCGGGACCGTAGAGGACCCGGCAGTGGTCCTTCATCTCCAAAAACTCCACCGGGAAAACGTCGGCCGAGGTCTCCAGGTAGCGGCGGGTGAGGAAGAGCGGGGCGGGGATCCTCTTCCGGGTCCCCCGGGCCACCAGGCGGAGGCTCTCCTTTAAGGTCCCCAGGCCGATCTCCCGGCAGATCAGGAGAAGGTTGATGTCGGAGCTCTTCTCGGAGTAGTCGGCCCCGACCGCCGACCCGTAGACCGCCGCCGAGACCAGGTTCTCCCCCTGGATCTTGAGCACCTTCTCCAGGTAGGGTTCGACTTTCTCTGCCACCGCCTCCGGCAGCGTCTCGAGATTGATAAGTTCAGCCATCTGTTTCCCCCAAGTAATTATTGGTTTTGAGATTGCTTCGTCCGCCTCACTTCGTTCGGCGTCCTCGCAATGACCTGGTACGGCGCGGTCATTGCGATCCCCGATTTATCGGGGAGAAGCAATCTCCCTAAGCCCTGAGCCTGGTGAGATTGCTTCGTCCACCTCACTGCGTTTCGGTTTCCCCGCAATGACCCAGTGCCGGTTACCGTTTACTGATTACTGATCACCGATTACTGCTTACTGCTCACTGCTTACTGCTTACCGCTCACTGCTTACTGCTTACCGCTTACTGCTTACTGCTCACTGCTTACTGCTTACTGCTCACCGCTTACTGCTCACCGCTTACTGCCCTTCCCCCTCCCCCCGCACCAACCCCAGCCTTCGGGCCACCAGGGGCGTGGAGAGGGCCTGGACCAGGAGTGTGACCAGGATAGCCATAAAGACCATCGCCTGGACGAACTCGTCGTAGACCTGCTGCATCTCGCCGGGAAATCCCAGGTTGATGGTGGCCAGGGAACCGGCCAGGGCCGCCGGCATCACTCCGGTTTCCCGGACCCAGCTCAGGAATAGCTTCTCCTTGCCCGACCAGCGGTTCTTCCGGTCGAGTCCGAAGCAGCTGAAGACCACCGCCGGCCGGCTGACCAGAATGAAGATGCCCAGAAGGATGAGGCCGGAGAGGAGGTACTGCCGGACGGCGAGAAAGTCGATCTGGCTGCCGAGGATGACGAAGATCATCATCCGCGAAATCAGGGCCAGGTTGCCGCTGAAAATCTCCAGTTTGGCCCCTTGCTCCTGCCCGATCGTCCGGGGGAGGATCTCGTGGGTGTTGCGGAGAAAGACCCCGGCCAGGAAGGCGGCTAGGAAGCCGCTGCCGCCCAGGTACTCGGAGAGGGTGTAGGCGCCGATGGCGATGGGCACGGTCAGGATATCGGCCGATCCGCGGAAAAAACCGACCGCCCGGTTCGAGATCAAAATCCCGGCCAGCAGGCCCAGGACGGCCCCAGCAGCGCAACCGATCAGCAACTGGGAGAGAAAACCGCCGAGGGCGGTCAGCAGGCTGACCTGGCCCTGCTGGATGAAAGCCACCACGGTGATGAAGAGGATGGCTCCGGTGGTGTCGTTGAAGGCCGATTCGCTTTCGATCACAACCTCCAGCCGCTCCTTGAGCCGGACCTTCTGGAGGATCGGGATCAGGGTGGCCGGGTCGGTCGGGGAGAGGATCACTCCCAGCAGGAGGGCGGCCGCCAGGGGGAGGGCCGGGAAGATGATCCGGGCGGAGACCCCGATCACCAGGGCCGAGATGATCACCCCGGGGATGGCCAGGAGGGCGATCACCCTCCCAAACCGGATGATCGTCTTCAGTTTCAGCCCCATCCCCCCCTGGAAGAGAATGTAGGAAGCCCCGAAGGTGACCACCAGCTGGTTGGCGATCGAGGATTCCCGGATCGGTTGCCAGAAGGGGATGGTCGGGCTGAGGATCACCCCGGCCAGGAGGAAGAGGATGACGTCGGGAACTTTAAGGAGGTTGGAGAGCCGCTCGGCGACCAGGGCGGCGGCCAGGATGATGGTAATGTCGCTGAAGGCGATCAGGATATACCCGCTGACATCCTGGGCCCCGGCGGTTCCGGTGACGGCGGCCAGCATCTGGTGGAAAACAGGTATCATTACGGAATAGATTGCTTCGTCACTTCGTTCCTCGCAATGACATACCTAACACTGGTGTAAATCAAGATGACAAACCATCGGGTCATCCGGGGGAGAACTATAGCCGAAAAATTCCTTTCTTCCATTCTTTTTTCATGGCAATATCCCCGATTCGCTGTTTCTTAAAAGGTAGCGGATAGAGTCAGGTTGAATCAGGTTCGAGCACCGGCCGCTGAGATATCCAGCAATGAGCCGATCCGTCAGGAGCTTTCTCCATAACTTCATCCCCGCCCGGGTCTTTTCTATGGCCGTCCCGGTAATGCTGGGGATGATGTCCCAGGTGGTGCTCAACGTAGTCGACGCGGCGATGGTCGGCCAGCTGGGCGCGGCCCAGCTGGCCGCGGCCGGTCTGGGCTCGATGGCCTTTATGGTGGTGGCGATGGGATTCTCGGCGCTCGGTACCGGGACCCAGATCCTGACCGCCCGGGCGTGGGGCGGGCGGGACCCCGCCGCGGCCAGCCGGGTCCTCTCCAACTCCCTGTTCCTGACCGTTCCCCTGGGCGCCGCGCTCTCCTCGATGGCCGTCTTCCGGGTTCTTCCCTTTATCCATTACCTGGTGGAAGCTCCCCTCGTCCGGGACCTGACCATTGATTACGTCCGTTACCGATTCGTCGGGCTCCTCTTCTACCTGGCCTGTTTCGCCTTTATCGGCTACTTCAACGGGGTGGGGAAGACGAAGATCATGATGAAGTATATGATCATCGTCGTTACCCTGAATATCCTCTTCAACTACCTGCTGATCTTCGGCATATGGATCTTCCCCCGGATGGGGGTGTCGGGTGCCGCCCTGGCCTCCACGATCTCCTACCTGTCGGGGACGGTCTACATCCTGTCCTGCGTTTGGTACGACAGGATCTTCCGGGAATATCCTTTCTTCCGAAGGAGGAATTTTCACTGGAAGCTGGTCTGGGATATCGCTTACCTCTCCTGGCCCCGGGCGGTTCGGATGTTCTCCTTCTTCGGCGCCTTCCTGGTCTTCTACAAGTTCGTGGGGATGACCGAGATCCTCCCCGCGAAGGTGGCGGCGGTCCTGGCGGCGACCACTATTCTCATCACCATCCTCTCGTTTTCCTTTATGCCCGGGGTGGGCATCGGGATGGCCGGCGCGACCCTGATCGGCCAGAGCCTGGGGGCGGGTAAGTTCACCGCCGCCCGTCATTACGGCTGGGCTTCGGTCCGCTTCGGGATTCTCTTTATGGGACTGTCCGGTCTGCTCTTTATGCTCTTTCCCCGGGAGATTATCTCCTTCTTTACCCGCGATCCGCTGGTCATCGACCAGGGTTACTGGCCCCTGATCATTCTCGGCGTGGTCCAATCCTTTAACGCCGTGGGGGCGGTGCTCTCCTACTGCCTGGAGGGCGCCGGGGCCACCCACTGGGTGATGGGGGCGGAGTTGTTCATCTACTGGCTGGTCTTCCTTCCCATGACCTACCTCTTCGCCATCCACCTCGGCTGGGGAATGACCGCCGCCTGGGGCTGCATCGGCTTCATGATGATCCTTTACGCCGCCGTGATGATCCGCAAGTTCCGCTCCGACAGCTGGCTGAAGGTCATATCCTGAGCGGGGCGATCGATCTCATTGAATATTTATCCCTCCGGCCCGTCAAAGCGGGAGAAGCTGATATTGGATTGATCCGTCGGCGGATTTTTGCTAAGGTCTGAAAATACTTACGATCCGGACCTTTCACCAATAACCCTGGCAATAAAACAGGAGGTAGGAAGAGTGAAAATGTTCCAGCTGGTAACGGTCCTGAGCCTCTCTCTCGGGTTGGCGGCCCTGCCGTCGGTGGGGGAGAACGGTATGGAGGAAACCGGGGAATCGATGTTGCGCGCGGCGATCTTCGTCCAGAATCGGGCCGGCGATGACTACGAGGGCCAGGCTGATGTCCTCAACGATCTCATCTCCGCCCGCCTGACCGAGAAGGGATTCTCGGTCCTGGACAAGCAGTATGTGGCGGAGCGGTTCCGGGAAACCCGGGATTACAATGCCGAGCTGAAGAAGGACATCCAGGCTCTGACCAGCTTCGAGGTGGACTTTACCCCCGACGACACTCTTAAGGATGCTTCCGCCCTTCGCCTGGCCCAGATGATCGGCGCAGACTACGTCATCATTGCCTCACTCACCTCGATCGGCCAGACCAACAAGGTTTTCTCCGGGAAAGGCACCATTCACGGGGTCAACAACGCGGTCACCGATTACACGGCCCGGGTTTCACTCCGGGTGCTCGAGGCGGCCGGTGGCGGCTCCGTCTTCGGCGATGTGGTGCGGGCGGTCGAGCGGATTCCCCAGACCGACAATCTGCAGGTGGCCTCCTCGGATGTGGTCAATAACCTGCTCGACTCCGCCGCCGTCCGGATCGCCTCTCGAGTCGGACGACGAGTGGAGGATATCCGTCAGGCGAAGGTCGAGCAGTCCGACGCGGTTCCCTTTCTCGTCAACCTGAATGGGATCGAGGGGGCGACCATCGAATTGGACGGGGCGGCGATCGGGACCTCGGGTGAGGGGCCGGTGGAATTTTACGCCCCGCCGGGTATTCATTCCCTGCGGATCTTCCGGGAATGGTTCTTCCCCTGGGAGAGGCCGGTCAACATCCAGGCCAACCAGGTCCTGAACGTAGCCCTCGAACTCTCCGACGCCGGGATCGAACGCTTCCGGGACCTGGAAGGGTTCAAGGCCGCGCTGGCGATCGCCCGGGAGAAGGGGGACGCCAGCGAACTGGGAGATTACCTGATCTCCGAGGGAGAAGCGGAAAAGAGGAAAGCCAGTTATGTCCACATCGATACTTCGGAGGTGGATACTCTTTCAGTCGGCGGGGACAGCGAAATCAGCACGGTTGATGTGAAGATCGAGGAGGAAGTGAAATGACAAAGGTGAATATACGGGCAATATCCTGCCTCTTCTGTCTTGGCCTGTTCCTGGTTCCATCCCTGGTTCAGGGACAGCTGACGGAAGGCGGGAAAGACACCCTGTTCATCGGGGAAGTCAAGATCCAGCCTACGGTCAGGGACCTGGCTCGGAGCACGGGCAATGAGCTGGGGCTGAACCGGGCCGCGCAATCCCTGGAGTCGCAGTTTATCCAGGCGGTCAGCGCCACCCGGGTCTTTCAGCTGGTGGACCGGAAACGTCTGGCGGATATCCAGGCCGAGCAGTCCTTCGCCGCCGTCGCCGTTGACCCGGCCGATCCCCGGGCGGCGCAGCTTTTGAAGATGGCCGGGGCCCGCTGGGCCTTCCTCCCCGAGATCGACGGTTTCCAGGTTCGGGAAGACAAGGTTCAGTATCAGGTAGGTAGGGAGTCGATGACCCGGAAGTACTTCCTCTCCGCCCTGGTCCAGATCGTCGACACCACCACCGGGGAACTCCTCCCCGACGTTCCCAGTGTCCAGCTCAACGAGGTCGAGACTACCGGGATGGCTGGCGTGGGCCAGGCCCAGCCCTCTGACGCGGTGGTGGTCGGTCTGGCGAAAAAGATGGCCGCGCAGCTGAGCCAGCAGGCGGTCTCCCTGCTCCGGCCGGCCAAGATTCTGAACATAACCGGCAACCAGATTCTGATCAACCGGGGTTCGGAAGCCGGTTTCGTCCCGGGGGCGGAAATGGAGATCTTTGCCTCCCAGAATATCGTGGACGAGGACACCGGCGAGTCCTTCCGGAACGAGATTCCGGTCGGTCGGGCCACGGTCACCCGGGGGGATCAGAAGAAGAGTTTTGCCGCGATTGGCGGGGAGGATATGGGAATTGCCAAGGGGTGCATCGTCAAGCTCCTGCCTTCGGCTGCCGGGGGTGCGCCCCTGGCCCCGGTGACCTGGTCGGGGGGAAAGGAGGCGAGCGGGATGGAGATCGCCCCCCGGCAGTCCAGTCCCGAGACACCCGGCTCGAGCGAGCAGCCGGTATCCTGGTAAGAGCGGGGATTATGGTTGCGGCAACGGTACGAGTATCCAAACACAGGGAGGGATGGCAATGAAGATGACGGAAATGATGGCGATCAGAGGCGTGGCGCTTCTGGTGCTGCCGGCACTTTTGATCTTCGCCGGCTGCGCCTCGACCTCGGTCAATGAACTTAATTTTGGTATGGTCGAGGATGAGGAGGGGAACACTGTCATCGAGGAATCTTCTCTGATTAACAATCCGAAGCTGGCCCGGGGATTGCGGGCCGGCCCGCCGGCCCTGAGTTTCGCCGGCGATATGATGAAAGTGCAGATTCCCCTGACCTCCCTCTACGACGATACCCAGAGTTACAAGTACAAGTTTTCCTGGTATGACGGTGATGGTTTCGAGGTGGATGCCGGTTCGACCTCCTGGCTCCCGCTGGTCATTTATGGGTCCCAGACGAAAACAGTCCAGGGGCTGGTCCCCCGGGCTTCCGTGAAAAGCGGAAAATTCACTTTGAGAACCGACTGATAGTTTCCTGCTCCGGTCGCGGGTTGTTGATGAACGTTAAAGGAGAAGATACATGCAGATATTGAAGCGTACTTCTATTGCCCTGGTCAGCCTGGCCGCCCTGGCGGTCGTCGCCGGCTGCTCCACCACCTACGACTATGGGGACGCCGGCGACGTGCCGGTCTACAGCACCGGTTTCGGGGCGACTGACCTCCAGCAGATCGCCGCCACGATGACGGACTCGCTCCTCACCTTCCCGCCGATCGTCGAGGTGACCAACCAGCGCCGACCGGTCCTGGTGGTGGAGAAGGTCAAGAACAAGACCACCCAGCACATCGACACCGAGTCGATCACCGATTCGATCCGGACCAAACTGATCCGCTCCGGGAAGTTCCGCTTCCTCGACAAGTCCACCGACGGGCAGACGATCGACGAGATCCGCCGCCAGCAGGAGCAGGGTCTGACCCGGCAGGACACCGCGGCCCAGTTCGGGACCCAGGAGGCGGCCGAGTACATCCTGACCGCCAACCTCTCCGAGATCGAGCAGCGCAAGGAGGAGTTCTGGAACAAGAAGAAGGCCGTCTACTACAAGTTCACGATGAACCTGAAGTACCTGAGAACCGGGATCCTGGAGTGGTCGGACGAGAAGGAGATATCGAAGCTGAAGAAGGATCCCCGTTTCGGATATTGAGTTCCGCGGACCGGGTTTGCCGCTGCTTAGAGACTGAACGGCATCGCTCTAATTGTCATCGCGAGCCCCGAAGGGGCGAAGCGATCTCAACTTGCGAACCGGGTATTGGGCCTTCAAGCCGGATGAGATTGCTTCTCCCCGATAAATCGGGGATCGCAATGACTGGGGAGAGGATGAGGGGATCGCAATGACCGGTGATCAGCAGATGTTTCGCTGGCCGGGTAATCTCATTAACCAGGAACCCGGATAAACGGAGGTAACCGTATGAAGATGAAAACGATTGTCGCCCTGGTCCTCGCGGCCGGAGCGGTAAACCTTGCGGCCCCGGCCGTCCGGGCGCAGGACGTCCCTGGCTTCTCTCTCGGTGGTTTTTACGAGTACCGGGTCGAGAACGAGATCGGCGGTGACGACCTGGCGTTCAACTATTACGGGGCCCGGCTTGCCTTTCGGGACGAGCGCTGGGTCGAGTTCTTCATTGACGGGGGAGGGGAGGAGATCTCCTTTGACCCGGTCAAGGATGATACCGCCGCCTGCTTCGGTCTCGGGCTGACCTTCTGGCTGACCCGGGGCGACCCCGGCTGGGGGCCGCTCGACATCGGCCTCTTCGGCGCCGGGTATTTCTCCGACTACTCGAAGGTTGAATTCAAGGAATTAGCCTTTGAGACCGACATCAAGCATTACCGGGGCCTGGGGCAGCTGGCCGTCCGCTGGTACGTCAACCAGGACTTCAAGGCCTACGTTCGGGGCGGGGCTCAGTACAGCAAGCTCGATCCATCCGAGGACCTGCCCGACGAGGACGACCTGGACAAGACCACGGCGGCGGTCAACGCCGGGGTCGAACTGCAGCTGGTCGAGAACCTGATCGCCACCCTGGAAGTCAACTATTACGAGAGTATCGGTGGGGTGGTTCGCCTGGGTTACTGGTTTTGAATATTTTCCTCGCCGGGACGACGGGGAAAATATTCAAGTGAGAAGCTACCGGGGCGCTCCGCGCCCCGGTAGCTTCGTTTTCGGCCGGTAGTCTGAGGTTGGGCAGAAAATATATGATGAGCGGCACCCCGGTACATTTCGGACTACTGATCACCGATTACTGATCACCGATTACCAGGAGCAGGCGTTGGCCAGAGCCATCCGGACAATACAGCTCTACCTCACCGCGTTGCCTCTTGTCTTCTCTCTGGCCGGATGCGCCAGTTACCCGGCGCGGATGGCGGCGGTGAAGCAGGATTTCGTCCTCGGGAATTTCGAGTCGGCACTTTCCGACATCACCGACGACGACTGCGAGGGGGGGAACGAGCAGGTCCTCGCTCTCCTGGAGCGGGCGACCATCAAGCAGTCGATGGGCGACTTCGAGGGCTCGAACCAGGACTTCGAGGCCGCCTACAACGTGATGGTGAACTACGAGAATCGCCCCTCGGTCAGCCTGAGAGACCTCGGCTCCGAGACCTCCTCCGCCCTGGTCAACGACACCACCCTCCCCTACAAGGGAACCGGTTACGAGAAGTTCCTGGTCCACATCTACAAAGCCCTCAACTACCTGATGCTGGGCGATTACGAGGGGGCCGGGGTGGAGATCCGGCGTCTTGACCGTCGGCGGGAGATCGAACTGGAGACCAACCGCCAGGCCCGGAAAGCGGCCGAGGACGCCGCCCGCCAACAGAACATCAGTGACGGGAGCCGCGATCTGGTCGCCGAACAGCTCCTCCAGGCCTACGGCCCGGCCCGGGCCCGGGCCGACGCCGTCAACAATCTCTACCTTTCCGCCTTTGGTTCCTACCTTTCCGCTCTCAACTATGACCTGGAGGGAAGCTGGTCCGAGGCGGTGGTCGACTACCGGAGGGTTCTGGAGCAGGTCCCCTCCTCGCGCTACGCCCGGATCGACGCCGCCCTCTCCGGGGCCGAAGATATCTCCGGCCCCGCCAGCGGGGTCGACCTGACCGAGAGCGGGGATCTCTTCCTGGTCTTTCAGTGTGGACTCGCCCCGACCAAGGATCAGATCTACATCCCCTTCGCGATCGGAGACGGGTTAATCTCGCTGGCCTTTCCTTTCTATCGGCCGGTTCCGACCCGGCTGGACCGGGTGGCGGTCACGATCGACGGCCGGGACGCCGGGTCGAGCGAGATCCTCAGCGACATAGAGGCCAAGCAGATCCGTGAGTTGATCGACCGGATCCCGGTTCTGATCGTCCGGCAGGCCATCCGGGCGGCGGTCAAGGCATCGATGCTTCACGTCGCCAAGCAAGAAGGCGGGGCCTGGGGGGGATTGGCCGCCAGCCTCTACAACGTCTTCTCCGAGCAGGCCGACCTGCGGAGCTGGCTGCTTTTGCCGAAGAATATTCAGGTTCTCCGGGCCTATCCCCCGGCCGGACAGAGAAAGGTAAGGATCGACATTATCGACGCCGGGGGAAGGATTCTCGACACCGTCAACCTGGACTTGGAGTTTCGTAACGACCAGACCCTCCTGCTTGACCTCCGGGCGGTTGGTTACACCCCGCTCCTTCCGGACGGATTGACCGTGACCCAGCACTGGCGGGCGCTGCCCCGGGTCCCGCTCTCTTCGCGGCCTCTTACCAGTTTGGGTGTTGAATGACCATCAAGACTGCGCTGATCGACATCGGGACCAACTCGGTCCGTTACCTGGCCGCCCAGGTTCGCCGGGAGGGGGGATACTCCATCATCGCCCGGGGGCTGACCACTCCCCGCCTGGGGGAGGGCCTGATCGGGCCGGGGCTTCTGAAGGAGGAAGCCGTCGGGCGGACCCTGACCACCCTGGGCCGGATCCGGGATGATCTTAGCCGGCTGGGTGTGGAACGTTTCCGGACGGTGGGGACCGAGGCCCTGCGGCTGGCCGCCAACGGCGGCGACTTTATCCGGCGGGCCGGGGAGATCGGGTTCGAAGTCGAGATCATCTCCGGGGCGGAGGAGGCCCGGCTGGTCCTTGGCGGGGCCCTCTCCGGCCTTCCCTCCACAGCCGGCGGTTCCCTCCTGGCCGACGTCGGCGGGGGTTCGACCGAACTGATCCCACCCGGAACGGATCGGCCGGTCAGTCTCCCGCTCGGCGCAGTCCGGCTGAAGGAGGAGTTCTCCCCCGGCCGGGAGCCGGATTCCGGCTGCCGGGAGCGGATGCGCGAGCGCTGCCGGTCCGTGCTGGGGGCGGCTCTCCCCGATCTCCCTCCCCCGGCGCACCTGGTCGGCCTCGGCGGAACCTTTACCACCCTGGCCGCCCTCCGCCTCGGCCTGGAGGTCTACGACGGCGACCGGATCCACGGACTGGTCCTGACCCGGGGCGAGGTGGAGGAGATCGAGCAAAGACTCCGCGGTCTCTCCCCGGCCCGGCGGGAGAGACTGCCCGGCCTGGAACCCTCCCGGGCGGACATCATCGTTCCGGGGACGTTGATCGTTTTGTCGATCCTGGAACGGTTCTCCCTCTCTCGGGTGACCATCAGCGATCGCGGCCTGCTCTTCGGCCTTCTGGAGGAGGAGATTTCGTCGCGGTCGGATTGAGGGGGACCCGGCAGGCGGCCGGATCAGCGGGAGAGGAGTAACCTTTCCGGCTTACCGGGTCGCCGGAAAATCTCGGCCGTCGCCGAACCGTACCCGGGTGATCCCGGGGACAAACCACTCGCCGTTAAAGAAGGCGGGGTCGTCGATCCGGTCGCCGTCGAAATCCGCCACCAGGGGGCGGCCGGTTCCCTCGCCCAGGTTGACAGCCTCGCCGTCCCGGAGGTAGAGAAGGGCGGGCGGACCGGGCCGGCCGACGGCGGCTTCCCACCGCCCGTCGCCGTCGTAGTCCCCGGGGAGCGGGTGGTCGCCCGGACGGCCGAAGTAAAAGCGGGTCAGGTCCCGGAGCGCCCAGAGACCGGTGGCGGGACGGAAGACCGCGATGTCGGAGACGCCGTCGATGCCCTTGAGTGCCGTCGGATCACCGCCGGCCCAATCCACGAAG
>CAZPMN010000030.1:0-31792 GCA_964587835.1 uncultured bacterium | reverse complement strand
GTCGGGTGCGCGGTGCGGCGCGGGAGCGCTGGCAGGGAGGCGGCCGTGAGTGCCTTGAAGCCTGCCCTGCCGGGGGGAGAGCGGAAAATCGGGGGGAGTTCGACCATGTCCGGTGCTTCGGGCAGCTTTGGGTCTGTAAGGACGCGATGAACATGGGCCGGTACTGCTGCAGGATGTGGGGGAAGGCTTGCTTCGGGATAGGCAGTAGGCAGTAAGCAGTAAGCAGTGGGGAAGTTGCGGTATCGCTCTTCGGGCTTGATGGATCGGAATGCCTGCGGCATTCCTTGTAGTAATTGTTGTATCGCCCTTCGGGCTTGAAGTACCGGATCGCCGGTGGCATTCCTTGTGGTAACTGTTGTATCGTTTCGCTTGATATGGACGGGACTAGATTTGCAGTTAGCAGTCCATACCGATTACCGATTACCGATTACTGATTACTATTCCCCAATCCATCCTGTCGATCCTGTTATCCTGTCAGAAAATGGGGGCGAGGCAGGGGGAAAGACAGTAATCAGTTAGCAGTAATCTGGGATGGGCTACTCAATCAAAATTAGTGGTAATTAGTGGAATTGGTGGTCTAAAAGGGGCCGGGGCAGGGGGTATAATCTGAGTAATCTGTGTAATCAGTGGACTAATTCAACGGGGAAGGGCGGGTACGGTCCATTTTGGAGCCGAGGGAGGTTCCGCAGACCGGGCAAGTGTAGTCGTACTTGTCTCCGCCGGGCAAGACGAGGAGGAGCCGCTTCCTCACCTCGACCGGGCGGCGACAGCGGGGGCAGTACAGCGTCACCGCATCAAACTCATTGAAATAATCCTCTCTCATATCTTTTCTCTTGATCCTGGGTGTATCATATTTCCGCCTGGTATCTGTCATCGATCTCTATATCCTAACCGATTGCGAACCGGTATCCCAAACCTAAAATATTTGCGGAGCGAAGATTTTATCTTGATCGGAATCATCGATTACGGAATGGGGAATCTCCGGTCGGTGGAGAAGGCCCTCGAGCATCTGGGCGGAAAGTGCACGATCCTCGCCCGCCCGGACGAGGCCGGCTGCTGCCGAGGGTTCATCCTCCCTGGGGTGGGGGCATTCACCCAGGCAATGGAGAACCTCCGCGCCGGCGGGTGGGTGGAAGAAATCCGCCGGATCTCCGACGAAGGCTATCCCCTGCTCGGGATCTGCCTCGGGCTTCAGCTGCTCTTCAGCCGGAGCGAGGAGGGAGCGGGTGACACCGGCCTGGACCTTCTGCCGGGCCGGGTGGTCCGCCTGCCGGAAGAAGCGGGGATCATCCCCCATATGGGCTGGAACCAGCTCCGCTTCCGAAAACCCGGATCTCTCTTCGCGGGCGTCCCTGAGGGAAGTTACGTCTACTTCGTCCACTCCTACGTCGCGGTCCCGGAAGATCCCGGGTTGATTCTCTCGGTCACCGACTACGGGGGCGAGTTCGTCTCCGCCGTCGCCAAGGGGAAGATCTTCGGCCTCCAGTTCCATCCCGAGAAGAGCCAGGCGGTAGGCTTGAAGATCCTGGAAAACTTTATCCGGATTGTCGCGGACAGGACAGGCTGACCGACGGGGGGATTTGATTAAAATTGCGATCCCAACCTTGTCCGCCGTAGCTTTAACGGAGACGGAATGCGATACACCGGAAGACGGGGAAAGCAATTACCATCTCCCGGGATAAAAATTTTTTCCACTAAAATTTTTCGCAGGAAAATTTTATATGTTAGCAAAAAGAATCATACCCTGCCTGGACGTCAAGGACGGACGGGTGGTCAAGGGGGTGAACTTCGTCGATCTCCGGGACGCCGGGGACCCGGTCGAGCAGGCCCGGTTTTACGAGCGGGAGGGGGCCGACGAACTGGTCTTTCTCGACATCACCGCCTCCTCGGACAACCGGAAGACGATCGCCGAACTGGCCCGGCGGACCGCCGATGAGGTCTTCATCCCCTTCACCATCGGCGGGGGGATCGCCGATCTGGAGGATATCCGGGAGATCCTCAAGGCCGGTGCGGACAAAATATCGTTGAACACCGCCGCGGTTCTCGACCCTGGGCTGATCGACCGGGCCGCCGCCCGCTTCGGCTCCCAGTGCGTGGTGGCCGCCATCGACGCCCGGAGCAAACCGGAGGGATGGGAGGTAATCATTCACGGAGGCAGGACCCCAACCGGAAAGGACGCCGTGAGTTGGGCGCGGGAAGCGGCAGAACGGGGGGCGGGGGAGATCCTGCTGACCAGCATGGACAGCGATGGAACCCTGGCGGGCTACGATCTTAATTTGATCCGGGAGGTGACCGAAGTGGTCGGCATCCCGGTAATCGCCTCCGGCGGGGTGGGGACCCTGGAAGACCTCTACCGGGGGATAGCGGAGGGCGGGGCCCAGGCGGTCCTGGCCGCCTCGATCTTCCACTTCCGGGACTACTCGGTCGGGGAGGTCAAGCGCTTCCTCCGTCAACGCGGGATCCCCGTCCGGCTACCGTAGCACAAGCAGGCTGCCTGTGCTACCTACCGGACGTGGGGGTACCAGTAATTGAACCCGTCGTTGGTGATCCGAATCACCTCGTTCTCGAGGGGATTACCGGAGCGGCTGACCAAGTAAAGCTGCCAGTTCTCGCCGCCGCGCTGGGAGGAGAAGACCACGCCGTCCCCGTCCGGGGCGAGAGCGGGCGAATGATCGGGAGCGGAGTCCCGAGTGATATTGAGAAACCTTCCGTCCTCGACGTAGCTCAACCAGATATCGTCCTGGCCGGCCTTCCCGGAGACATAGAGCAGGGCCAGATCTCCGGAATCTTCCAGACAGGTCATCCGGTTGTTGCGCAGGGCGTGGGTGATGATCTCCTTGGGCTCGCCCCCGGTAAGCTCCAGCTGGTAGATCTTGTATCTCCCCATCCGGTCGAAGCCGAAGAAGACCCTGCTCCCGTCAGGTGAGAAGACGATCGCTCCCCCCGTCCCCTCGGGGTAACTGGTCAGGGGACGGAAGGTCTCGGTCTCGATGGTGTAGAGCATCAGGTTGTCGACCCCGCCGCGGCCGGAGAAAAAGGCCAGGGATTGGCCGTCCGGCGACCAGACCGGGAAAACATCGGGACCCGGATTATCGGTCACCCTCTCCAGGTCATCACCGTCGGCGTTCATCAGGTAGATCTCCCGGTTGCCGTCCCGGTCCGAGGTGAAGGCGATCCGCTCCCGGTCGGGAGACCAACTGGCGTAACAGTCATCGGCTTCGCTCTCGGTCAACCTTTCCAGCTCCCCGGAGCGGCAGTCAAGCAGATAGATCTGGTTGTTCCCGGTCTGATCGGAGTGAACCAGAATCTCCATCTCCAAAATCAGCGGGGTGGCGGTCGGCGCCGGAACCGGGGTAGAGGGGGAGAAAGGCGTCGGGGTCGCCGGAGCCGGAACGAAGGGGGTCGGAGACGGGAGGGTCTCCACCACGGGGGGCAGGGACCGGCAGGCGGCCACCAGCAGGGCGAAGAAAAGTATGGTTAAAGCGCGAAGAGGTTTCATTTCACGGTTCGGATCAAGGCCTACACCACCTCGATCAAGATCAGATTATAGCAGATACCCGAACCGGGGCAAGCAGGTTATAAAACCAATGAAGGAAAAAAGCGGGCTGCCGCTTCCGGCAGCCCGCTTCAATGCCCCGAAAATACTTAAAAGATAAAACTGGCGGCGAGGATCAACTCGACGTCGGGGGCCCCGTCGTCAAGACCGACTCCGATTCCTCCCCGGCCGGCAAAAGCCTCGGTGAAGGCGTATTCCACGCCCCCGGTTAGCTCGATCTGGCTGTCCATATCCTTGTAGGCCTCAGTGGCGAAGTCAAGCTCGCCGAGGATATCCAGTTCCGGGGTGGCCTCGAAGATAACCCCGGCTCCGAGCATGAACTGGACCTCCCCGTCAAATTCTCCTCCGCCTTTACCGGCATCCGCGTCAGCATTAAATCGCAGGCCGGTGTTACCAATCAGAGCAACCGAGTCCTCGATGTAGTAGCGGGCGGCGCCGAAAAGTTCGACATTGAACTCCCCGGTGGCGTTGTAGTGGATCACGTCGTCGTCACCGGTGGGGAGAGTAAAGAGCATCCCGGCGGAGAGAAGGACGGGATCGTCGATGAACTGGTACTTGCCCCAGATATCAATATCCCCGATCCCGGTCTCGCTGGACCCATGGTCCGGATCCATACTCACCAGAAAGACCCGGGAGCCAAACTCCAGCTGGGGAAGATCAGGAATGGCCATGGCAAAGGTCGGCCCCAGCAGCCAGCCTTTGGCATTATCCCATTTCTGATAACGGAACTGGCCGTCCAGGTAGGCGCCGGTGAAGACCGCCCCGTCCCGCTCCACCCTCTGGAGCAGGCGGGTGTTGGGGGAGACCTGGGCCGCCCCGGTCACCGGAACCACCAGGAGGACCGCCAGCAATATCCACAGATATCTTCCGGACATCGCAACCTCCTTTCTATCCCGTTTCGTCCCCGCGACAGGTGGGGACATCAGCTGACATCATCGTCATTTTACATAATTCGAAAAGTCCGGCCAGCAAATAATCGAGATGCTTACTGCTTATCGTAGCGAAACGAAGATCCCGAATGCTTCTTCGGGACCGCTTACTGCTTACCTTTTTTCCATTCCCTATTCCCCATTCCCTATTCCCCATTCCCCATTCCCCACTCCCCAGTTAAAAGAAATACGACGTCCCGGCGAAGACGTAGAGGAACGACTCCTCGGCGTCCACCGTGACCCCCTCTCCCTCCTCGTTCCAGCCGACGAAGTCCCCGCTTCCCCAGCTGTAATTTACCCCGATGTTAAACGAGGTATTCTCGGTCTCCCGCCCGATGCTGGCGGTCAGACCGTACTTGTTGATGTGGGCAGGGTACCAGGAGGTCTCGGGATCAGCGGCGGGGGCGGCGGAGAGGCTGGTAAAGAACCCGGCCCGGAGGGGATAGTGCTCAGCAACGTAGTACTCCCCGCCCAGGCTGACGTCGAGAACCTGCTCATACTTAATGGTATAATCCCAGGATATTCCGAACTGATCCTTCCCCTCCAGCCGGTTGTATTTCTCCGAGAAGTGATAGATCAGGTCGAGGGCGAGGGCCCATCTCCCGGGGTCGGACCAGGCTACCCCGGCCGCCGCCTGGGCGGGGATGATGTTTTCGGTCTCGGCGTCGTCCACATAATGAACCACCATCCCCTCGCCGTAATTGTACTTGCGCATCATCTCCCCGCTCCCGCTCAGGTGGACCGAGGGCGGCTGGAGGGAGAGGCCGAACGACCAGTAGGGATCGATCTGGTAGTGAGCGCCCACGACCGTGAGCAGGCTCAAGTCGTTGTACTTGATATCCTCCGAATCGGTAAAGGTGGCGTGACGCGTCCAGTCCCGGAACCAGCTGAAGGTCCGGTAAACCCCGAAGACCGAGACCCCGAGGGAGAAGCTGTCGTCCACCCGGTAACCGAGGCTGGGGCCGAGCCAGACCGATTGGTCGTCCTTGTTATACTTGTAGAAGTCATAGGTATCGAGATAGGCATCGAGATCGTTGGAACGAGCCAAGTAGGGAACAAAGGCCGAGACGGCCAGGGTCCAGGTCTCGTCCAGCTTCCAGACCGAGCCGAAGGCGGTGGGGATGACCAGGAAGGAGTCCATATCGATGTCCTGGCCGGGGGCCCAGCCGGAGTCCGAGCGGTAGGTCGATAAACCGTAGATGCTGGCCGAGAGGGAGACCGTGCTGCTCTCCGTCCGGGCCAGCCCCCCGGGGTTGTAGAAGCAGGACTCGGTCGAGGTGGCCAGAGCCAGGGCCGCCCCACCCATCCCGGCCGCCCGGTCGCCAACAATGAAATCCCGGTAGTTCCCCTCCCCGGCGAACAGGCCGGAGGAAAGGTTGATTAACACGGCAAAAAACGAAAGACAGGCCAGTCTTCTCATATCTCACCTCCCGGTTTTATGTCGCATATCGTCATTGCGAGGAGGCCCGAAGGCTTTCGGGCCGACGAAGCAATCTCGACTTATCGCCCGGCTCTCCAGGTTATCAGTCTTTGGAGCCTTTAAAAGATATACGCCGAGGAGAGGAAGACGAAGAGTTGGTACTGATCCTGGTCCACCGCCACCGATTCGAAATCGTCCCCGATCCCCACCGTCTTCCCGCTGCCCCAGACGTAATTCACCCCCAAAGAGAACGTGGTGTGCTCGGACTCGTTACCGACGCTGAAACTCACCCCGTACATATCGACATCGTCCAGGCTTCCGCCGAGATTGTTCCGGTCAAGCCCGGGGGAGGAGGAGAGGTTGGTAAAGATCCCCGCCCGGACGGGATAGTGCTCCATTACGTAATATTCGCCGCCCAGGTTGAAGTTCACCACCCCTTCCCGGCGCAGGGTGGTGGAGATGGGCTGGCCGGTCCAGGAATCCTCACCGCTCAACTGGAGGTAGCTGGTCGGCAGGTGATAGGTACAGTTTCCCTCCAGGGTAAAGATACCCTCCCGGCGCCAGGCCACCCCCAGGGTGAACCGGGCGGGGTGACGGTTGCGGCTCTTCATATCTTTCGCCTGGACCAGTTGATCGCTCTCCGGGTCGTCCAGACTGACGGCGTAGAGCAGCTCCCCGCTGCCGGTGATGTTCAGCGAGGGGGTCTGAATCGCCGCACCCAGGGCAATCTCGTCGGTCAGGGCGTACTGTGCCCCGATCAGCCCCAGAAGACCGTAATTGTTGAAGTCAATGCTGTAGATCCGGGTGAGGACTTTCTCCACCTCCGCGGTGGCGGTGGAGGTATAGAGATAGGCCCATTCCTGCTTGTTGACCGCCGAACGGTAGAGCAGGTAAACCCCCGCCCCGAGGCTGAGCCGCTCCCCGGCCCGCCAGCCAAATGACGGGCCGATCCAGAGGGTGCTGTCGTCGAAGGTGGCGGAGTAATAATCGGAACGGACCGTCCCCGGCACGTCGGGGCGACGTTCAAAGGAATGCCGGACGTTGAGGTCGATCTCATCCGGGGTGAGGACGGAGAAGGCCAGGGCCAGGTCGTTGGATACTTTGAGGATCGAGCCGAAGGTGGAGGGGATGGTCTCGAACTCCCGGGCCTTGAAGTTCTCCCCCTTCCCCAGCCCATCCTCGATCCGGATCCCCTGGAGACCGTAGAGGCTGACCGAGAGGGCGATCCTTGACCCGGTAACTCGAGCCAGACCAGCCGGGTTGTAGTAGCAGGCGTCGAGGTCGTCGGTGGTGGCCGCCACCGCCCCGCCCATCCCGGCCGCCCGGTCGCCCAGCAGGAAGTTCTGGTAGTTGGTGTCGTCGGCCGTAAGGGCGTCCGGAAAAAAGAAGCCCACTAGGAGACAGAGGGCAAAGAAAACAGCCGGCTTTAAGCTCATCAGCAGATTCCCCGGAAGCGGAACGGGACCGGTGCCAAACGGCTCCGCTTGATCTAAATTAAGCCATAATTCCGCCCGGACTTCAAGCATCTTCTCCAGCCTCCCATCCCGAGGCGGACAGTCGACCTTCAGACTTCAGACGCTGAAGCGGATCTCGATCACGCTGCCTTCCGGAACGGGATAGTCCCGTTCCACCAGCCGGACCAGACCTTTCGCGCGGGCGTCGGCCATACTGTGGACGGTCAGCATCTCCTTCCAGCCGACAACCTCCGCCCGGATGAAACCCCGAGCCAGGTCAGAATGAATCCGGCCGGCGCAGTCGACGGCGGGAGCGTTCTTCCTGGCCAGCCAAGCGTGGACTTCCTCTTTTCCCGCCGTGTAGAAGAACATCATCCCGGCCCGGGCCAGCGCTTCCTGGCAGATCCAGGCCGGCTCCGGGGCCGGTTCGGCGCAGATCAAGACGGGGGTGAAACTGTCCAGACCCAGCGCCCGGACCACCGCCTGCTCGCTCTCGTCGAGGACCAGGTCGCAGACCGGCTTCTCTTCTTCCAGCTGCGACCGGCATTTCTCCAGGACCTCTCTCTCTTCCCGGCCGGGTGCGCGTTCGAGGCGACGTTCGATCTTCTCCAGATCGGGGATGAGCAGGTCCAGGAGCGAATCGGCGGAGATTGCGACGGCCGCGGCGGCCTTGTAATCTTCGGGGAGAAGTTCAAAATAGTAGGGCGAGACCTTGGCCGGATGGAACTTCTCGACCAGGGCAGTAAAGATCTCGTCGCGATGCTTGATCTTGCCCGGGGGCAGATCAAGGCCGGTAAAGGCTATCTTCATTAATTATGGTTCCTCCGGGTTTGGCCCGGCCGGGAGTGATGCCGCTGGTGCCGGGAAGACGCCTACGATGCCCGGAGCGGTCCGGGAGGTCAAGCACCAAGATGGTTTATCTTTTTTTCTTCCCTTCCCGGCGTTTCGGGATAAGATGTCCGGCCGGCTGCCACCGGAGCCGGGTGCTCACACCACCCAACGGTATATTATGATCAATCAAGGTGATATCCAAAACCAGGTACTGCTCTCGAGCGGATCGCTGAACAACTATGGACTGAACCGGGTCTTTGCGATCGCAGCCGGGTGTGGTTTCGACGGGGTGGAACTGATCGTTGACGAACGGACGGACTCCGTCCAGGGGCATTACCTGCGCGAACTCTGTGACCGATATTCCCTTCCCATCCCCGTGGTCCACGCTCCCTTCGCCTTCCTCAATCCCCCCGGCTGGGAAAAGGACGAACTCTTCCGCCTGATCCGTTCGGTCCGACTGGCCGAGGAAATCGGGGCCCGTTCGGTGGTCCTCCACACGCCCTTTTACACCGACCGGATCTTCCGGCGCTGGCTGGAGGAGGACCTGGCGGGATTCCAGAAGAAGAACACCGTCACCATCCTGATCGAAAATATGCCCTGCTATCGGAAGGTCGGCGGACGGGTGGGTAAACTGTTCTCCATCCCTGACCTGGCGGATCGGCACGTCAGGGGACTTTGGAAACTGGTCCCGGAATTCTTCCTCCCCCGTTGCTTCCCCCTAAGCCGCCTGGACCTGATGGATCAATTCCCCCATATCATCCTCGATACCACCCACCTCGGAACCGGGGGAATCGACCCGGTGTCCGCCTTTGACCGGTGGCGCGGGAAGGTCGAACATATCCACATCTCCAACTTCGACGGGCGGGAACACCTGGAACTGAGAACCGGTCTACTCGACCTGGAGGGATTTCTCCGCCACGTCTCCCGGGCCGGATACCGGGGCGACTACTGCCTGGAGATTATGCCCGACTACTTTCCCTCCGACGACGTGGAGAAAACCCTCCGGCTCCTGACCGACAACCTGGCCTTTATCCGAGCCGGGATCACCGGGACAGCCGCCCAATCAGGGGAGAACAAGGACCGCGGCGCGGAGCGCGGTCAGGAATCGTCAAGAGCGGAGCGAAGCTTGGCGGTCAGATAGCCGGAGACGATCTTCTGGATTTTGAGCATAAGCGACGGATTAATTTTCCGGATGTCCTCTAGAACTGGATAATCCCAGCGCCGCAGCAGGATCCTCCCCCGGGCACAAGCATCGATCGGGGACGCGCCGGGGGAGATATAATCACAGGAATCGGCCAGGAAATCCCCCCGCTTCACCCAGGCAACCTCTTTCCCCCCCCGGCGGATCGACGCCGTGCCCTCCCTAACCAGATAGAGCGACTGCTGCCGCTCGCCCTCCCGGACGATGCAGGTGTCTACCTGCTCCTCCCTCCGGCCGGTCCGCCAAAAGTAGAGAAATTCCCGCCGGGTCAGGAGCCGGAAGGAGTGCCGATAGATCTCTTCCAATTCCTCCGGAAGCTCGATCGCGCGGCGCTGACTGAGAATCCTGACCACTTGGTAGAGATTGACCAGGATAAAACCCGTGTTCCAGACGCTCATCGAAAAGTTCTCCGCCCGGAGGGCGTAGGCAATGAAGAAGGCTTGAGAGATAACCAGGAACAACCGCATCCAGAAAATCTCCCGAATCAGAAAGCCGCCCAGCATCGCCAGGTAGGCCAGGTTAAGCAAGATATTGTTCAAATTCGTTTCTCTCCGCCGGGGAGTCCCCCGGATTAGCGCTCGACAGCTTAACGGAGTGAATTATAATAAATTTCCGGCAAAAAACCTACTCCAGATCATCGGGGACCGGGCCTTTTTCCGAAACTATGAAAACCAGCTGGCATACTCTTTCCGGGGAGGAAACCCTGTCCCGCCTGGACTCCCGGCCTGAGGGCCTGAGCAGGGAAGAAGTTTCAACCCGCCTGGAGAGGCACGGCCCCAACCGCCTCCCGGAGGACAAACCGGTCCACCCCCTGGCCCGCTTTTTCCGGCAGTTCCACAACATCCTGATCTATGTCCTACTGGCGGCGGCGGTCATCACCGCCCTGATGGGTCACTGGCTCGATACCTCGGTCATCGCCGGGGTGGCGGTCCTCAACGCCCTGATCGGCTTCATCCAGGAGGGCAAGGCCCAAGCCGCCCTGGCCGCAATACGGAAGATGCTCTCGGTCTCCGCGGTGGTCATCCGCGAAGGCGAGAAGCTCCAGATCCCGGCCGAAGAACTGGCCCCGGGGGATATCGTGCTGCTGGCTTCCGGCGACCGGGTCCCGGCGGATTTAAGGCTGCTGGAAAGCCGCAACCTGCTGCTCGACGAGTCCTCCCTGACCGGGGAATCCCACCCGGCCTCCAAGGGCACCGCGAAGACCGAACCTGACACGCCGCTCGGTGACCGGACGGGGATGGCCTTTTCCGGGACCCTGGTCGCCTCGGGCCGGGGGAAGGGGGTGGTGGTGGCGACGGGTGCGGAGACGGAGCTGGGCCGGGTCAACCGCCTGGTCTCGGAGGTGGAGAAAACCACCACCCCGCTGCTGAAACAGATCGGCCGGTTCGGACGCCTCTTAACCGGGGTCATTCTCTCCGCCGGGGCGGCGATTTTCCTCTTCGGAATCCTGGTCCGGGGACAGGGAGGGGAGGAAGCCTTCCTGATAATGGTGGCGGTAGCGGTGGCCGCCATCCCCGAGGGTCTCCCGGCGATCATCTCGGTCACCCTCGCCCTCGGCGTCCAGCGGATGGCAAAGCGGAAGGCCATCATCCGGCGGCTCCCCGCGGTCGAGACCCTCGGCTCGGTGACCGTGATCTGTTCCGACAAGACCGGTACCCTGACCCTGAACGAGATGTCGGTCCGGGAGCTGTTTATCCGGGAAGGGGAAGTCGAGGTATCCGGACAGGGCTACCGCCCGGAGGGAGAGCTGGTCCTCGACGGCAATAAGATCGCGGGCGGGGATAACCGGGCGGTGGCCGAGATTCTGGAGTGCGCCGCGCTCTGTAACGACAGCCAGTTGCGGGAATTCGGGGGGTCCTGGCGGGTGGAGGGGGGACCGACCGAGGGGGCGCTTCTGGTCCTGGCGGCCAAGGGAGGCGTCGATCTTACTCGTTGCGCCAAAGATAAACCCCGGCTCGACCTGGTCCCCTTCGAGTCCGAAAACAAGTATATGGCCACCCTCAACCGGAACGGGGAGGAAACCGTGATCTGGATGAAGGGAGCCCCGGAGCGGATCCTCGACCGCTGCCGTTCCCAGCGGGCCGGGGACCAGGAAGAAAAACTCGACACCGCCTTCTGGAAAGAGAAGATCGAGCGGGCCGCCGGCCGGGGACGGAGGGTCCTGGCCCTGGCAATGAAGAAAGCCGAGGGGGATAAGAAAAAACTGAAGGAGGGGGACTTAGAGGGCCTGACCCTTCTCGGACTGGCCGGGATCGTCGATCCACCCCGCCCGGAGTCGGCGGCGGCGGTCGCCGAGTGCCTCTCCGCCGGGATCACCGTGAAAATGATCACCGGCGACCACGCCGCCACCGCTCTGGCGATCGCGAAAGAGATCGGGATTGCCGGCGAGGAGGTAATCAGCGGACGGCACCTGGAGAAGATGAGCGACGGGGAGCTGGCGGAGCGGGTCGGCGAGGTCAATGTCTTTGCCCGGGTCAGCCCCGAGGACAAGCTGAGACTGGTTCGGGCGCTCAAGGAACGCGGCCAGGTGACGGCGATGACCGGCGACGGGGTCAACGACGCCCCGGCCCTGAAACAGGCCGACATCGGGATCGCGATGGGGATCAAAGGGACGGAGGCGGCCCAGGAGGCCGCCGAGATGGTCCTGGCCGACGACAACTTCGCCTCGATCGTCCACGCGGTCGAGGAGGGCCGGACCGTTTACGACAACATCCGCAAGTCCCTGGTCTTCCTGCTACCCACCAACGGCGGGGAGGCCCTGGTGATCATCGCCGCCCTGCTTCTGGGGAGGACCCTGCCGATCACCCCGATCCAGATCCTCTGGGTGAATATGGTCACCGCGGTGACCCTGGCGATGGCGATGGGCTTCGAGCCTCCGGAGGCGGACCTGATGGCTCGGCCGCCCCGCGCGGCCGGGGAACCCCTACTGCCCTTCCGACTGATCGCCCGCGCCGCCTGGGGGAGCCTGCTTTTGGCCGGGGGGGCGTTCCCGCTCTTCCTCTGGGCTCGGGATGCGGGCGCCTCTCTGGAGACGGCCCGCACCCTGGCTGTCAACGCCCTGATCGCCGGCGAGATCTTCTACCTCTTCAATAGCCGCCGGATCGAGAGCCACTCCTTCAGCCTCCGGCTGGTCTTCTCCAACCCGGCGGCCTGGATCGCCATCGGGGCGATGGCCGCTTGCCAGGCGGCCTTCACTTATCTCCCGCTCTTCCACCGGCTCTTCAAGACCGCACCCCTCCCCATCTTAAATTGGCTCCCGGTCCTCGCCGTCGGGACGGCGGTCTTCCTCCTGGTGGAAGCGGAGAAGTTCGTCTCCAACCGCTTCGGGAAAGCCAACCAACAAGTGGATCGTGGTGGCGCGTCTCGGAATTAATTTGCCGAAATAGGTCATTGCGAGGGGGACGCCTGTCCGCCGAAGTTTTAACGAAGGTGGGAAGCAATCTCCCTGATTCTCCCAGGAATTAAGATTGCCCCTCCCTCAGGTACCTGCCGGCCTCTTGTTCCCCCCCGGCCGGAATTCCCGTTCGCAGTCAACGCTACAGACGGGCAGGCCGCCTGCGGTGGAATCCCGTTCCCACTGCAAGGTGCTGTGTCCGATACCGAAGCGGTCGAGGAGCTGGTCGGCGGCTTGGATTCTAATTTCATTGGTATCTGCGGAACCGTCGTGGACCAGATGGGCGGTTAGGGAGGTTTCGGTGGTGCTCATAGCCCAGATGTGCAGATCGTGAACGCTGGTGACACCAGGCAAGTCTTGCAGATAATTGCGGACCTCATCAGGATCGATCCCCTTGGGAACAGCATCCATAG
This sequence comes from uncultured bacterium, assembly GCA_964587835.1. Taxonomy (GTDB): domain Bacteria; phylum Auribacterota; class Erginobacteria; order Erginobacterales; family Erginobacteraceae; genus Erginobacter. The sequence goes on along the minus strand of CAZPMN010000030.1, from coordinate 18,594 downwards.
CCAGATTCACCGAGTCGCGCATCAGACCCCACGTCCCGATCAGGATTATCGCGGCAATGGCCAGGGAAACCACCGGATCGAGCCACAGCCACCCGGTATAGACGATGCCGACTCCGGCAGCGACGACGCCAAGAGAGACCGCGGCATCGGCGGCCATATGCAGAAAGGCGCCACGGATATTCAGATCACCGCGTCGGCCGGATAAGAACATCAACGCGGTTACCGTGTTCACGCCGATCCCGATAGCGGCAACCAGAATGATGGTCGAGCCGGCGGTCGGTGACGGTTGAATGATCCGTTTGACGGCTTCCAGTCCGATCCCCCCCACCGCGATAGTCAGGAAAACGGCATTCAGCAAAGCGGCGTAAATGGTGGAGCGCCGCCAGCCGTATGTTTTTCGAGGAGTCCGCGGCCGACGGGCCAGGTAGGACCCGCCCCAGGCCAGCAGGAGGCCGATCACATCGGTGAGATTGTGCCCGGCGTCGGCCAGCAAAGCCAGGGAGTCGGCCATAAAACCATAGAACGCCTCCACGAGAACGAACGTTACATTCAGAATGACGCCGACCAGAAATGCTCGTCTATACCTGGAATAATTGTGTGAATGCTGATTCATCGATCAACCTTACCGACATGTCGGACCGGCTTACCGGAAATTTACCGGACCGCGACCAGGGGATTCGAGACCCGATGTCCGGTCAAGCGCCGCCGGAGAGTGTCCGGGCGATCCCGGAGAAAAAGGCCCCGGAGCCCCGGCGGAGATTACGCAGGCTGTACCCGCCCTCCTGGACAACCAGAATCGGGACTCCGGAATCGCCCAGCCTCCGACCGATTGTCTCCAGCGTCCCGGCCGTAAGCAGGAAGGAAGCGGTCGGATCGCCCCGGAGGGTGTCAAGCCCCAGCGAGATGACCAAAAAGGAGGGCCGGAAACGCTTGATCCTCCTCACCGCCCGCCCGAAGGCTTCCAGGTAGGTCCTGTCGTCCGCCCCCGCCGGCAGGGGGTAGTTCCGGTTATATCCCTTCCCCTCGCCCTCCCCCCGTTCGTCGGCGAAGCCGCTGAAATGGGGGTAGGCGAGGGCGGGGTGGCCGTGGATCGAGAGGGTGAGGACATCGGGGCGGTGGTAGAAGATATCCTGGGTCCCATTGCCGTGGTGGTAGTCGAGGTCGAGGACGGCCACCTTCCCCCACTTGCTTAGCTGCTGGGCGGCGATGGCGGCGTTGTTGAAGTAGCAAAACCCCCCGAAAGTCCTGACCCCGGCGTGGTGGCCGGGAGGGCGGCAGATGGCGTAGGCCACCCTGCGGCCGGCCAGGATCTCGTCCATCGCGGTGAGGGCCACGTCCACCGCCGCCCGGGCCGCGCGGTAGGCGTTGCGGTCGAGCGGGGTGAAGGTATCCACACAGTAGTAACCCGCCCGAACCGCCAGTTCCTTCGGCCGCTTCTCCGGGCGGCGGACCGGAAAAACATAGGGATAGACCGGCTGGGGCCCGGTAATGTTCCGGCAGACAGCCTTGAGGTAGTTGACGAAGTCGCGGTCGTGAACCTCCCGGATCGCCCCTTCCCCGTAGTGGCGGGGCGAGACCGCGGCGAAGAGACCGGTGGTTTCGATTCCCTCGAGGATCGCTCCCACCCGGGCCGGGCGCTCCACGTAGCCGCGCTGGTGAACCAGGTGGACGGAGTGAGACTCGCTGCTCACCCGGGCGAAGGGCTTCTCCAGCCGACCGCTTTCGACCGGACGGGGCGGGACTTCCGTCTTGACATAACGGGGCGGACGGAATCGGACCGGGTCATCGGCAAAAGAATCGACGACCCGTTCGATATATTCATCGGTCACAGACCGGCCGTGTTTCCGCCGGATGATCAGGCGGACCGCGGCCTGCGCCTCATCCCGGCCCAGCGGCTCCTTCCGTCCCAGTCCGTCGAAAAGCAGGTAACCGGCCCGGAGCCCGGGAGTCGGGGCGTCATAGGCGGTACCGGCGATCGGCCGCAGACCATACCGCTCGTAGAAACGGAGACGGCGGCGGTTGATCTTCAGGTAGGCGGGATCCTCAATCAGGTCCGGGTCGTCGGGAAGGGTCTCTATGTAAAGGCCCCGGGAACCAAGGCCCGACAGATACTCCCGGGTCGCCTCGTAAAGGGCGGAGCCGAGTCCGCCGCCCTTGGTCCCCGGCCGGACGGCCAGGTAGTCGAGGAAGGAGCTGTCGATCTCGGGGAAGTGGAGAAAGAGCGAGAACCCGGTCACCTTTCCCCTCCCGTTCTCCGAGACCAGCAGGATCGAGCGGTAGCCGTGGCGGAAGGGCTGATCGAGCAGCCCCGGGATCCGGTCGGCCTCACCGGCGGCGTAAGGGAAGCTGGGACGGAAGATCGCCTGGACCTGTTCAACCCGGTGCCGGTCGGCGGACAGCGCCGTCCCGTGGACCTGCCGTATGTGGATCATCGTCTCTCTCCGGTCAAGCGTTCATATCCCAAGTAACGGGAGCAGGGGAATCTGGCAAGGCATTGTAGTGACCCCGGCGATCCCCACCAAGTGATTTTCCCGTCGGTCCGGATTTCATTTTTCAAAAAATGATTTGGTGTTAGTATTCTCTGGAGAGATAATCCAGCCACCGCTAAAACCACGAGGAGTAATTAATATGAACTTCGGCCTGGAACCCGGGACTCTGCGGGTGCTCGTTCTGGTCCCGCTCTTGATCATCATCCTCTTAACCCTCTGGGGGATTCTTTACCGCCCCTCGGATATCAACCGGTAAGCCGCTGATGATCGCGACCATAATCATCGTGTCCGTTTATCTGCTGGGGATGCTCCTGGTCGGGGCCTGGGCTTCGAGGAAGATCAAGACGGTCGAGCATTACATCATCGCCGGCCGCGACCTCGGCTTCTGGGTCTTCGCCATTCTGGTAGTGGCCTCAACCACCAGCGGGATGACCCTGCTTGGAGTGAGCGGGCTGGGCTTCGTGGCCGGCTGGCCGAGCATCTGGGAACAGATCTTCGTACCCCTGACCTGCGCCGTCTGCATTCTCTTCTATGGGACCAAGCTTCACCGGGTCAGCATCCGCCAGGGCTACCTGACCCTCCAGGACTACTTCGCCCACCGCTACTACAGTCCCCGCTTTATGCGGGGAGCCTCAGCCTGTGCCGTCCTGGTGGTCTCTTCAATCTACCTGATCGGTCAGTACACCGCAATCAGCATCATTCTCGGCTGGATCCTCGGCATTCCCCATATCTACGCCCTGGCCATCGCCGCGGTGGTGGTGATGCTCTACGTGGTCCTGGGCGGGATGTATGCCGTGGCCTGGACCACCCTCTTCCAGGGGCTGCTGATCGTCTTCGGGGTACTAGCGGTCTTCCCCTTCATCATCAGCTCCGCCGGAGGCCTGACCCACGTCAATGAGGTCCTGGGGGGAATCGACCCCAATTTCCTCAAGCTCGCCTTCCCCCAGCAGCACCCCCCTTACGCCCCCTACGCCTTCTGCACCCCGGCCTTCCTGGTCAGCTTCGCGCTGCTGCTCGGGCTAGGGCTGGGAGCGGCACCCCACATCGTCAATAACATTATGACCGCTCGCAAAGTCCACTATTTCAAGTGGACCCCGCTGGCCGCCTTCGTCGTCTATGTGGTGATAATGTATATGGTCAAGATCATCGGCTTCGCCGGTCGCTCGATGGTGGCGGACGGACTTCTGGCAGTGGACAAGCCGGACAACGTTTTCGTCGCCGCGATCCAGCATTCCCTGCCCGCGGTGATCTGGCCCTTTTTCGCGGTGATCGTTTTAGCGGCGGTGATGTCCACCACCGACCGGTTGATGCTCACGGTGGGGGCAGCTTTCGGCTGGGATATCTATGCCAACCTGATCAACCGCGGGGCTTCCGACCGGCAGACCACCCGGGTCAGCCGGATCGCCATCGTGGTCATCGCCCTGGGCACCGCTGCCCTGGCCATCTCCCCGCCCCAGCTGCTCGCCTGGCTGATCTGGATGGGGATCGGGGTAATGCTGGCCACCTTTGTCGCCCCGCTCCTGGCCGGACTCTACTGGAAGCGGGCCACCCGGGCCGGGGCCTTGGCCGGGATGCTCTCCGGACTGGCCGCCTCGATCTTCTTCGGGGCAATCCACCGTTTCGGCCCCGCCTTCCCCGCCGGGGAAACAGCCGGCTTCTGGCACTACCTCTTCAACCGCCCGCTCCCGGTTCACTTCAGTCTCTACTCCTTTATCATCTCCGTCGTCGTCCTGGTCGTGGTCAGCCTTCTCACCCCGCCGCCCCCGGCGGAGGTGATCGCCGATACCGAGACCGGGATGTTCATTTCCGACCGGACCGGCCGGTAAAGAGCGGGCTGAACCCCATCTCCTGCCCAAACCGACACGCTTGACCATCCGGGCGGATGGTGCTATTATTGGCATATGCTGATTAAGGAGAAAACCGCCGCGCGAGGATCAGGCCGATGCCTCGTCCGGTGAAACATCGTTTTGTCGAGGGCCCTCCCCCCTCGGACTACTTTAAGCCGCGGGGAGTCCCCCTGGCCGGGCTGGAAGTGGCGGTCCTGACCATGGACGAGTTCGAAGCGCTCCGCCTGGCCGACCACGAGGGACTCTACCAGGAGGAGGCGGCCCAAAGGATGGGGATCTCCCGCCAGACCTTCGGGAAGATTGTCGAATCGGGGCGGAAGAAGATCGCCGGCGCCCTGGTCAACTCCCGGGCGATTCGGATCGAGGGAGGAGTTTACCGGACCCCCCGCCGGGGATTCCTCTCCTGTCCCGAATGCGGCTATCGGTGGCCGGCCGGGGTGCCAGCCGGCGCGCCGGCGAACTGCCCGAGTTGCGGGACCGCGGTTCCTCCCCCTGTCCCCGAAACCCCTCCTTCCGGACGATCCGGGAGTTTCCGAGGCCGGGGAAGAGGGAGAGGGCGGCGGGGGGCGGATTTAGCCTGATCCACCGGCAGACCTTATGAAAAAAGCGAACAAATACGAGCGGATCGAAGAGGCGCGGAGAATTCTGGGCTTAGGCGAGACCGCCACCCGGAACGAGATCCGCGACGCCTTCCGGGAACTCTCCCGACAGTACCATCCCGACCGGCTCCCGGAGGGGGATCAATCGGACGGACGGGCGAAGTTTGAAGAGCTCCTCCGAGCCCGAGAACTTCTCGATTGCTACTGCGATAACTACCGTTACTCCTTCCGTCCGGAAGAGATCCGCCGCCAGCCCGACCCCGGGGGGATCGGCGACCATCTCGACCGTTTTTACGGACACAACGTGGTCTGACCATCGGCGGCCGGACCGGCCTGATCAAGATGCCAGGAAATATACCCAGTTCGCGGATGGAAAAACTGACCCGGCAAGACGAGGCCCCGGCGGGACGGGGTTCCAACCGCCCCTCCCCCAACCTCTTTGAGTCTTCCGCCCGCCGCTATGACCAGTGGTATGACCGGCATCCCGACCTCTACCGGGCGGAACTGGCGGCCCTGCAGCGGGTCGGGGGTGATCTCTCCGGAGGGCTCGAAATCGGGGTGGGAACGGGAAGGTTCGCCTCCGCCCTCGGCCTGGTTTGGGGGATCGACCCGGTCCTGGAAATGCTCGGGATCGCCCGGAAGCGGAACTGCCGGGTGATCCGGGCCGGCGGGGAGGCCATCCCCTTCGCTGCCGCTTCCTTCAACCGGGTGGTGATGGTGACCGCCCTTTGCTTCGTCCGCGAGCCCGCGGCGACGGTAAGGGAAGCCTTCCGGGTCCTCAAACCCGGCGGCAAGCTAATCCTGGGGATCATCGACCCGGAGAGCGAACTGGGCCGGGCCAGCCGGGCCCGGAGAGACCCGGAGAGCTTCTATGCCGCCGCCCGTTTCCTCACCGTCCCGGAAGTTCTGGACCTGATCCCGGAAGCGGCCCAAGGGCGGATTGAAATCTTTCAGAGTATCTTCCCCGGGGAGGCGGCGGGAGAGGATCCTCCCACAGTGGAAGAGGGTTACGGCCGCGGTTCCTTCGTAGCCATCTCCGCCGTCCGGCCAATGTTGTCCGACAATGGCTGATTCAACCGGCGGCTGGTCATTGCGAGAACCGTCCGGAGGAGGTCTCCTTAGGTTAGCGACCCTGGCAGATCCCGCCGGGGGCCGGTTATTGCGAGAACCCGTAGCGAAGCGAAGGGTTCGAAGCAATCTCAACCTGCCGGCTGATAATTTTCTGGAAGAACATTGGAATCGCGTCATCCCCTCTACTTCGGGGTTCTGGCGATGACAATACCCGGATTTGCACCGGTTCGGGATCAGCGGCAGGTGTAGACCACGGCCGGGGGGATGTTGGCCAGGGAGAGGGAGGAACGGACTTGCCGGAAGTAGCGGCTGAGCACGGTCCGGGCCCGGAAACCTTTGAAAACGGATATGGTATGGGTGTACTGAACGAAGACCCCCGTGCCGGGGACCAGGTGCGGGATAACTGCTCTCCGGATCAGGCGATCGAAGTCGAGCGAGGAACAGGGCAGGGTGGAAATTATGCAGTCCGCCGGCCCCGCCACCCCTTCCGGGAGATCGGGGGGAGGAGAAGTGAGAAGATCGGAGTTGAGCAGAAAGAAATTGTCTTCCCGCAGGTTTTTCTCCAGTTTTCGGTAGAGGTTGCGGTTCTTCTCAAAGGCGACCAGGATCGAATCCGACCGTCGACGGCGGAGGATCTCCCGGGTGACCCGGCCGCTCCCGGCCCCGTACTCGTAGATCACCCGGGCCGTGTCGAAGGGAACGCCCTTCAGCAAGGTCCGGACGCAGAATCGGGAGTCCGGAACCAAAGATCCGATCTCCCGGAAATGCTGAAAGTATTCCCTAGTCAGAACCAGATAATTTCCCATGGACCGTTCTCAGCGATACTTTCGAGACCAACTCTGCGCATTATACTATACCTGCGGGGATATTATAGTAGCAGAAATTTGACCCGAAGCACTGGAGAGATCGCCGGCGAAAACCTTTGGCTCTCGACAGGACCGGACATTTCCCCTAACCTGTCATCCGATTTGAACAGTTGAACTCCCACCCGGCCGGTCGGGTTGATTTCTTGGGAATTCCGATCCCGGCCGCAAGTTCCCGGGCCGGGATTTTCGGTTCCCGAAGCAACCGGAGGAGAACCCCCCTGATTTCGGTCATCAAGAAAAAACCCCTCGTCAAAACCGCCGGACGGCAAATCCTTCTTTTGATCCTGCTGGCGATCGCCGCCGGGCCCGCCGTCGGATCCGGTGCCGAGACTGAAGAAACCCTCACCGTCGCCCTCACCGGGAAATACCCTCCTTTCAGCTTCTACTCCGCCCAGGGCGAACTGGTCGGTTTCGACGTCGATATCTCCCGGGCGATCGGCCGGCGCCTCGGCCGGAAGGTTGAATTCGTCACCACCGAGTGGGACGGGATCCTGGCCGGGCTGCTGGCCGAAAAATACGACGCCGTTATCGGCTCGATGGCGGTAACCCCGGAACGGGCGAAACAGGTCATTTTCTCCCGACCCTATTATATCTCCGGCGCCCAGCTATTCATCCGCCGGGAGGACCGGGAGAAGATTAAAACCATCGCCGACTGCCGGGGACTGAACGTGGGGGTCGGCCTCGGCGAGACCTATGAACGTTTCCTCCGGGAGAATTACCCCGCCATCAACGCCGTCTCCTACAAGGGGACGGTGGATATCTTCCAGGATATGCTCAACCGGCGCCTGGCCGGATTCGTCACCGACCGCCTGGTCGGGCTTTACCAGGTAGACCGGGGAGATTTGCCCTTCATCCCCGCCGGTCCGCTGCTTTACCAGGAAAAAATGGCGATCCCCGTGATACGGGAGAGGGCGAAACTGGCCGGGGAGATCAACCGCGCCCTGGCGGGGATGGAGACGGACGGAAGCTTGCAGCAAATCCGCCGGAAATGGTTCGGCCCCGAAGCCGGGAGGGAGGGCGGAGGCGAGGCGATTCTGACCGCAACGGCGGCCGAAATGCTTTTGAAAGGCTTCGGGGTCACCCTCCTGGTTGCCGGAAGCTCCATTCTTTTGGGATTCATCCTTGCCATCCCCGGCGGCTGGATCCTGAACAACCGGCCGCCGCTCATCTACCATCTGGTCCGCTCCTTCAACGATTTCATCCGGGGAACCCCGCTTTTGATCCAGCTCTTCTTTGTTTATTTCGGCGCCCCCCAGCTCGGGCTGGTCCTCTCCCCAATCCAGGCGGCAATTTTCACCCTGACCGTCAACACCTCGGCCTATATGGCCGAAGTTGTCCGGTCCGGCCTGATGGCGGTGGGGCCCGGCCAGAGAAAAGCGGGGATCGCCCTCGGTTTAAGCGGGCTCCAGGTCTTCCGTTTCGTGGTCTGGCCTCAGGCCTTCCGAATCGCCCTCCCTCCCCTGATGAACACGGTGGTAGCCCTGATCAAGGATACCGCCCTGATCGCGATGATCTCTGTGGGGGAGGTCATCCGGGAGGCCCAATCATTGATCAGCGTCACCTACGACCCGATGAAATATTACTTTATCGTGGCGGTGATGTTCTTCCTGGTCACTTTCCCCCTGATGAAACTGGCCGGAAAGATCGAAAAGAACATCCGGGAAAGGGGTTACTCCAATGCTTGAAATCAGGAATATTTCTTACACCTATCCGGACGGAAGCCGGGCACTGGAAGAGATCGATATGACCCTGCCCCGAGAACACATCCTGGCGATCCTCGGGGAGAGCGGATCGGGGAAGACGACCCTGCTGATGTGCATCGGGAGATTTCTCCAACCTCAAAGGGGATCGATAACCCTCAATGGGAAAGAAATCGCGCGGATCGAGCACCGGGAATTCCGCCGCCAGATCGGAATCGTCTTCCAGCAGCTTTACCTCTTCCCCCACCTGACGGTCTTAGAGAATATGATGCTGGCTCCGGAGAAGGTCCTCAACCGCCCGAAGAAGGAGGCCGAAAACGAGGCACGCGAAACCCTCCGCCGGCTGGGAATGGCGGAGATGGGCGATAAATACCCCTCCCAAATCAGCGGGGGACAGGCCCAGCGGGCGGCAATCGCCCGGGCCCTGGTTCTCCAACCCGACTATCTTCTCCTGGACGAGCCGACCTCCGCCCTCGATCTCAATACCACCCGGGAGTTCGGTCGGTGGCTGGTTGAACTGAAGGAGACCACCACCTTCGTGATTGTTACCCACGACGTTCCCTTTGCCGAAAAGACCGCCGGTTTCGGCTTCTTGATGGCCGGCGGGAGGCTCCAGATAACCGGCACCCTGCCCGAAATACTGGAAGCCATTCAGCGGCCGCCGGCCTGAACTGAATCCCCCGGCGGCCGGTGATTATTCCATGGAATAAACCGGCAAGCGGAAGGGACCGCCGCCAAATCCGGGTTCATTTCTCCTTGCCGGAACCGGGCGGAGGGGCTAATATCGGCATATGCTATTAACTATCGCCGAACCCGGTTATGAAACTGCTTGAGAAGATCATCGACCGGCTGGACGCTCGAAGACCGGCGGAGAAAGTCAATATCGGCCCCTTCGATACCGCGGTCAAGAGCCTCCGCTGGGGGCTCTCGTCCACCTTCCGCGACCCCTGTTCCGGGAAAACCCCAGCCTGGGTCCGGGGGGCCGGAGACCTGGTCGGAAAGCCGGCGGCTGAACTGGCCCGGTACGCTCTCTCCGACCGCCTCCTGGAAGCCTCACTGGGGATGGCCGCGCTCAATTCCCTACTCGACCCGGCACCCTTCCGCCTGGAGGAAGTCAACGCCGCGAGTCTGCTCGCCGAGCGGGGGCGGGGGAAGAAGGTGGTGGTGGTCGGCGACTTCCCCTTCCTGAAAAAACTGGAAGGAGAGGTGGGCGAGTTGCGCCTGGTGCACCGGGAGCCCTGGGAGGGAGAAGCCGGGGTGGAGGAAGCCGCGCAAGTACTGCCCGCCGCCGAGGTGGCGGCGATCACCGCCAGCGCCTTCATCAACCACACCATCGAAGACCTTCTTGAACTCTGTCCCCGGGCCTACACCCTGATCCTGGGGCCGACCGCACCGTTCTCGGAGGTGCTCTTCGACTACGGCGTCGATGCCGTCAGCGGGGCCCTGGTCGAGGAACCGGACGCCGCCCTGGCCTGTATCCGGGAGGGCTCCTCCTTCCGCCAGATCCGCGGATTGAAACTGGTAACGATATTCAAAAAGGAGAGTGCCTGATGAGGAAAACCCAGGTATTGATCATCGGCGGCGGGCCGGCGGGAACCGTCTGCGCCCTGACCGCTCGGAAATACTACCCGGACCGGCAGATCACGGTGGTTCGCGATATCGCCAACGGAGTCGTCCCCTGCGGAATCCCCTATATGATCTCCTCCCTGAAAAACCCGGCCGACAACGCCTCTTCCGACAAGCCGCTCACCGACAGCGGGGTTGAAACCGTGATCGACCGGGCGGTGGTCATCGACCGGGCGGGAAAGTCCGTCCGGATGGAGAGTGGCGAGGTCTTCGGTTACGAGAAACTGGTCCTGGCCGTCGGTTCGGCGCCGATCATCCCCCAGCTGCCGGGGGTAAACCTGCCCGGAATCTACCCGGTGAAGAAGGAGCTGGATTACCTCCTGCGGATGGTGGAGGACCTCAAGGAGCGCAAGAGAATACTGGTGGTCGGGGGCGGATTCATCGGGATCGAGTTCGCCGATGAGCTCTCCCGCCTCTCCGGCTGTCAGGTCAGCCTGGTGGAAATCCTGCCGCGGCTGCTGGCCAACTCCTTCGACCCCGAATTCGCCGAACTGGCCGAGGAGAAACTAAAGGGCAACGGGGTGGAGGTGCTCACCGGGACCAAGGTCACCGGTTTCACCGGAGACGGTCGGGTGGAGAAGGCCCTCCTGGCCAATGGTGAGGAAAGGGAGGTGGACGCGGTGGTCCTGGGACTGGGGGCCCGGCCGAACGTCAACCTGGCGGCCGCGGCCGGACTGGTCCTGAAAGGCCAGCAGGGGATCTGGGTTGATGAGTACTTAAGGACCGTGGACCCGGACATCTTCGCCATCGGCGACTGCGCCACGAAAAGGGATTTTTATACCCGCAAGGGGATCGCGGTGATGCTCGCCTCGACCGCCACCGCCGAGGCCCGGGTCGCCGGGGCCAACCTCTTCAAGCTCAAGGTCATCCGGGAAAACAAAGGGACGATCGCCATCTACTCCACCTATATCGACGGGCTGGTCCTCGGCTCGGCCGGGATGTCCGAGGACAGCGCCCGGAATGAGGGGTTCGAGATCTCGGTCGGCACCGCCGAGTCAATGGACCAGCACCCCGCCTCGATGCCCAAGGCCAGCAAAATCCGGGTGAAACTGATCTTCTCCCGGGGGTCGGAGATCATCCTCGGGGGACAGGCGGCCGGGGGGATCAGCGCCGGCGAGGTGATCAACATCATCGGGATGGCGATCCAGAAGCGCGATTCCCGGAGCGAGCTGGAGACCCTCCAGATGGCCACCCACCCCTGGGTGACCCCGCCCCCGACCAAGTATCCCCTGATCGCGGCGGCGATGCGGGCCCAGGCCGTCGATTAGGTCCCCCTCAGTGGGGGGCGAAGAAAAGGATTGTTTCAGGCCGGCGGAGCTTGATTCTGTCTCTGCCAGACCTCTTCGCTCACCCGTTTTTTCAGTTTCTGCCGGTCGATCACCCCGACCGCCCGGTCCCGGCCGTCATCGGAGACCACGGGGATCTGTTCAAATCCCAGTTGCTCCATCAATTCCAGGGCATCTTTCAGGGTGGCGGATGCGGTGATCCTCTCCCGGACCGGGATCATTACGTCGGAGGCGACCAGCCACCTCCAGGTATCGCGGTTGGCGAGGACGTTTTGAATCCGTTCCAGGGTAATGATTCCGACCATCCGATTTTCCGGACCGACCACCGGGTAGGAGGAGTCATCTTGTTCGGAGAAGACCCGGATGATTTCGGCGATGGGATCTTCTTCCCGGATCAGGCGGGTTTCCCGGTCCATCAGGTCGCGGACCGTCCACTGGGAAAGGATATCCTCCTCGGTTACATTGCGCCCGGCTTCCCCCGCCCGCTTGACCGCCAGCTTGACCAGGGGCGGACCCAGGACCTGGACGATCAGGGTGGAAGCGGTGACGGTGAAGATGATCATATCCCCCAGGGTCATCCCGGGACGGAACTGGACGCCCCCCAGATGCTGGCTGGCCATAATCGATAGACCGACGGCAATCCCGCCCTGGGCAAAGAGCCCCATCCCGGAGTAGCGCTGGACCGCCGACGGCGCGCGCATAATCCGAGCTCCCCAGCCGGCCCCGAAGATCTTGCCCAGGCTTCGGCCGATCACGTAGAGACCGACCACCCCCCAGAGCCACAAGGGCATCCCGCCGATGTCCAGGCGGGCGCCGACCAGGACAAAGAAGACAACATAGATCGGGCTGGAGAAACTCTGGGCCAGGGAAAAGAGTTCCTTGCTCCGCCGGGGAGCGAGGTTGGTCAGGGTGACGCCCAGGGCCATCGTGGCCAGGATGATATCCATCTCCGCCGCCACCGCGATGCCGATCGCCAGCAGGATCGCTCCCAGGGCCGTGCCGAGGGTCTTTTCCTTCTGGCGCATCCAGCGGAAGATGAAATTCAAAAGCCAGCCAAGAAGGAAACCGAGCAGGACGGCCCCGAGCAGATTGACCCCGATCTTGAGCGCCACCTCTCCCAGGGAGAGCGTCCCGCCGGTGAGAAGTCCGGCCGTACTGGTGCCCAGACCGTAAAGCGTCATCGCCAGGGCGTCGTCGAGGGCGACAATGGCGATCAGGGTGGTGGTCAGGGCGCCCCGGGCACGATATTCCCAGAGCACGTCAATGGTGGAAGCCGGATCGGTGGCGGAGGCGATCGCACCGAAGACAATCCCGGCCGCGAGGGAGATGGCGCCATCCCGCGTCAGGAACCAGACCGCCGCCCCGGTCAATAGCCCGGTCAGGAAAAAGGCTCCCAGTCCTTCCCCCAGGAGAATGGAGATGAACTGCTTTCGGTATCTCTGCAGGGTGCCGAGTCTCAGTTCGCCCCCGACCATAAAACCGATCAGCCCCAGGGCAAATAGGTTGAAAAGTCCCAGGGCGACGATGTCCTCCGGACCGACAATTCCCAGGCCGCTGCGGCCGATGATCAAGCCGATGGCGATGTAACCCACCACCTGGGGGATGCGAAAGTGCTGGAAGAGGCTGGCACCCAGGATTCCTCCAAAGGCTCCGACCCCGAGAATAAAGAGGACCCCGAAATCAATCGTGCCCATCGTTTACTCCCCCGGGCCGACCAGAAGATGGAAGATCTCTCCCGGTTTGGCGGTGTCGAGAAGCTTGCGGCGAAGTTCCGGGTCCTTCAACCGGCCGCTGATCGCGGCCAGGGCCTTGAGATACTGGGCGTGCTGATAGCGCCCGGTGGCGAACATACAGAGAATATGCACCGGCCCTCCGTCCAGGGATTCGTAATCCGCCAATCCGCCGTGACTGATCCCGAGGGCCATTACCAGTCCCTTGACCGATTCCAGGCGGACGTGGGGGACGGCGATCCCCAATCCGATGCCGGTACTCATCAGTTTCTCACGCCGGAAGATCGCCCGGGCGAGTTCCTCGGGGTCGGTGATCTCCGCCGCCCCGGCCAGACAGTCGATCAACTCCCCGAGCGCTCCCGTCTTCTCCTGGCTCTTGAGGAGGATGATCCGTTCCCGCCGGAGGATGTCGAGGAAGAGAACCCCGGGCGGCGGGGTATCCTGCGGCCCGCCCCGGAGCTTCTCCGCCGCCCAGCGCTGGAGATCGTCCCGACGAAAGCGCCACGAGGAACCGAGCTTTCCGGCCGGGAGATCCCCTTTCTGGGCCCAGTCGTAAACCGTCCGCTCGGAGACCCGCAGATAGCGCGCGACCTCCTCGATGGTCATTATTTCCGGTAGTTCCATAATGTATTCAATCAGATTCCGGGACAATATTGATCATATTTCATAATTTTGCAACAAATTTCCTATATTATCTAAGAAATTCATTTCGACTTGGGGATGACCTGTCCGGCAGAAATGGATCGGTCCGAGACGAAGAGCAGGGGGAAGATGATGTCGCTCACGCAGCAGGGGAGCCAGACGGAGAGGAAGAGGAAGGCAAAGATCACCAGGTAGGAGGCGAAGCTTAAGAGCGCAACCCCGGCCATCAGGATGTGAAAGAGGGAGGCCCAGGTGCTGAGCAGGACGTGGCCGGAGTGGGGGAACTTGGTCGCCGGCCGGAAGTAGGCGAAGGCGATCCCGGCCAGGGCCAGCGGATTAATCAACCACCACTTCTCGATGAAGCCGAGATGCATCTCCCGGTGGGGGAGGCCGAGCAAGGTTTCGCCCAGGTAGGGGATGACCGAGTCGCTTAAGGTGGCGATCCCGATCGAGCCGACATAACCGATGGCCAGCAGGACGAGGAGGTTGCAGCGGCTCCGGGAACGGCCGCACTTGTGCAATTCGTACATCGAGGCAGTGACCAGGGCGCTCAAGACCACGTGGATCGGGTGGAGGATGTAGAAGATGTTGAAGGCGGCCTCTTCCGGAAGGCGGTGAAAGGCCAGGATCAAGACAATTCCGGAGACAGCACCCATCGCGGTAAAAGGGGCGTGCGACTTTAACTCACTGAGAATTGCCTTCATTGTCTCCAGCCCGATTTATGAATAAATCGGACTAGCCGGTTGCCTTTGTCTAGAGATCTGAAAAATTGCCAGAGCTTAACCCGGATTCATTCCTCCGGCAAAACTTTTTTCCGGGCCGACAGGAGGAGCCCCTTTAACCTCTCCGGCGGCACCGGGCCGGGCTCGATCGGGATTCTCATCCAATCGGAGAACTCCAGGACCCTTTCTGGATATTTTTCGGCGAATTCCGGAAAAGCATTGAAAGGGTCGAGGAGGACGGCCTTATCGTGCTGGGGAAAGGTTTCGTTGGCCTTCCCCGGATCCCAATCCCGGAAGATCGCCTTCCAAAAGAGAAGCCAGCCCATCGTAAGCCAATACACTTTGCTCCCGGCGGCAAGCGCCGCCCTCTCTTCGGCGCCGGCCAGAAGATCCACGCAGTTATCCGCCTCCACCCCGGCGATGTTATCTCCGGCTTCCTCAAGGATGGTACCGATTGTCTCCAGGGGATTGCGGAAATCCAGGTAACAGCGTCTGCCATAAACCGCGATGACCCGGCCGGAACGCCGGCGGGCTTTCCCGATCTGCCGGAACAGCTGCTCCCGAAGAATTTTTGGGGTCTCGTGCAGCCCGGGGGCGGTGAAAAAGATCTCGTCCACGTTCAGGAATCCCTCCCGCTGCAGCCCGGTCAGTTCCGGCCGCAGAACGCCGCAGGAGACTATGCTGATCCCTTGAAATGATGCGTGGTTTTTATCCCCGGACATCTACCCGCGACTCCACTTGGGCGGCCGAGCCCGTTAGGGACTGTCCGACAAATCAGAGAATGCCATCGCGAGCCCCGAAGGGGCGAAGCGATCTCAGATTGAAGATAGAACGTATTCCACTCCAACAAGGTGAGATTGCTTCGTCGCTCCGCTCCTCGCAATGACCCACAAATCGGCAAAAACTCTAATCGTCGGAAAATCTCGTTAGACCGCGAAGCTGCCTCTTTCCCGAGGCTCGAATACCAGGACAACACCGCGGTTATAACTCTCGTCGTGGATTAACCGTTCGCTCCGCCTGCTCCTCAGCGAGAATCTGGCTTGTTGGATCTCCTCGATTATCTCCTCCAGGGAGGTTCCGGCCAGGTTGGAGAGCGGGTGATCGTCCTCCCGGTGCTTGGGATAAACCGCCAGCCATCCCTCTCCTTTCAGGACCCGGTGGAATTCCTCGTACAACTCCTCTCTCGTTTCCAGGTAATGGAGCATATCGAAGGCCAGAACCGCGTCAAAGAAGCCGCCGGGAAAGTCGATCTCGGTCCCCCCGGAACTATGCCCTACCTCGATATTTAAAGTTCCACTCTCCCGGGCTTTCTCCCGCAATTCCCGCAGGACCTGTTCATCTTTATCCAGGGCCCAGACCCGGCCTTCCCTCCCCGCCACCCGGGCCGCCGGGATGGTATAGTGGCCGACGCCGCAGCCGAAATCGAGGACCCGGTCACCTGATTTCAGACCGATCCTCTCCAGGAACCGGGCGCCTTCCCCGTCCAGCCAGTACTCCGCGTCCGATTTCATTTTACTATTCCTTACGTTCCTTTCGGATTATTTGTTAGGTTTGATTAGCTGAATAAGGCATCCTTGGAGGGGAAGACGCCAGGTCGTCCTTTTCGAACAACGTCCACGAGTTTAGCGGATGACCGCACCGCGGAGGCGATCGCTAAATATTTTTCCGGGAGAAAACAATGAACAAGATTATATCGGTTAAATTCGCCGGGGGGAAGAAGGTCGACGTGGAGTTTGGGGATACGGTCGTCCGGACCGACCAGTCCCGGGAAAACGGGGGTGAGGGATCGGCCCCCGAGCCCTTCCAGCATTTCCTGGCCTCGATCGCCGCCTGCACCGGCGTCTACGCCCTGGAATTCTGTGCAAATCGCAGAATCTCCACCGAGGGAATGGCGTTGCGAATGGTCTGCACCCGGGACCTCAAGCTGAAACGCTACACCAAGATGACCCTGGAACTGACTCTGCCGGGTGGTTTTCCGGAAAAGTTCAGACCGGCCATCATCCGGGCAATGAATCTCTGCGCGGTCAAGCGCCATATCGTCAACCCCCCGGAATTCGAGATCAAGGCCGTCCCCTTTACGCCTCAACCGCAAACTGAAGAGGGGAGCTTAACTTCCTGATTTAAACTGCTCTAATTCCCGGAGGGTCCTTTCCGCGATGGTTCTCATAAAATTAAAGTAGTTCATATTCCTCTGCAGGCAGCCCTGTCTTTTTTCTTCATCGCGAAAATAACCGATATTCTTTTTCACCTGCTCGACGTTGGCTTGAACTTCCCGCGCGATCCTCTCCTTGTCGTGCCGCACCGCGTCCTGGGGACAGACCTCGTGGCAGATCCCGCATTTGATGCATCCCTCCATATCTATCCGGGCGACGTTATCCGTCACCGTGATGGCGTCAACCGGACATTCCTCAACACAGATTCCGCACCCGATGCATTTTTCTTCCGCTATCCAAGGCATTTTTCCCCCTTTTAAAGATCATTAAGTCCCACCCCATCCAAACCGGGTGGAGCTGATTAATTACCGATGGTTCCAGGTTAAAAGCCGCGGCGGCCTCCTCCTCCGCGGCCCATTCCCCGGCCATCCCGGGGGCCGCGGCCCAGCCCTCTGCCCATTCCTCTTCCCACTCCCCGACCCATACCACCTCCCCCCATCCCTGGTCCCGAACCCGGCGGGATGGAACCAAAGGGGGTGAATGATTCCCCGGCGGGAAAACCGGGCCGGGGTGCCCCGGAGAAGCCCGGCTGGCCTTCCTCCATAATCGCCCCGACCGGGCAGGCGGCCATCGCCTCGCCGACGCAAGCCGCTTTGGGGTCTTTCAGGGCCGCCTTCTCCCCGCGCATCTCGAATCCGGCGGGGCAAATCTCCACGCATCGACCGCAACCGATGCATCTGTCAACATTCAAACGGATCATAATATCTCCTCGATCCAGTACGATTAATTTTTCATCTCTATACAAGCCGGTTCGCTATGAACCGGGGCCGGACCTGGAAAGGTCCGGCCCCGGAACCCCTTCCTTCGACGGAAGGATAAACCACTTACCAACCGTAAGGCGGGTAAGCGCCCGGGTAGCCGTAAGGGCTGGCGGACGGATAACCGTAAGGCCGGGCGTAACCATAGCCCCAGCCTCCGCCTCGCCCATATCCCCGGCCCCAGCCTCGGCCGAACCCTCCGCCAAAGCCGCGACCGTACCCTCCGTAGGCGTATCTCCCCCCGTAAGGATTAGCAAAACCCGGGTTCGGGTAACCGGCGCAAAAGCCGGCTGCCCTTCCGGTCATCGGTCCCATTCCACCGGGACCCATTCCATCTCCTCTGGGCATCTCTCTCACCTCCTTTTTTATTTAGGCAATTACGATGACTCTTCCGCCTTTTCCAACTCGGCAACACGCTGGTCAATCCGTGCCAGTTCTTCATCAAGATACTTCTTCTGGCCTTCCAGATACTGCCGCTGGTTTTGGAGAATCTGTTTCTCCTCTTCCCGGGATGGGCCGTATCCCCAGTATCCGACATGGCCACCCCCATAGGGCGCGTAAGGCGGGGGATAGCCCCACCCCCAGGGTCCTCTTCCCCAGGGCATAACTCACCTCCTTCCCCGATTCGGGGATTGACTTAATTCAACCGGATCATCTCCCAGGAACGATATTCCTGATCTCCCGGTCAGCCCGGTACCGCTAACGTCTGTTTAACTTGCATTTAGCGTGCCGGATGGAATTCTGATCGTGAATATCATTGTTATCTCCTGGAAGACAAAGTATTATGAAATTGTCTCTCTCAGGCAGGGCTGTCGACCCTGATTGTTTTAGTTGCATAAATGATACAAATAAATCTTACAGAGTTGCAGTAATGCAGTAGGTGCGAAAAATCCAATGACACCCTAGGTCGGCAAAACGTTAAGATTGAGATAGATACGCCAAGGACATTTAAACGATGTGGTCGGCACGAAAATTGCTTAATTAATCGGTATCACTACTGTCCGGTTATAAGTCGAATAATAGCAACTGGTTACTGGGTTCGGGT